>CAYRDN010000004.1:0-116907 GCA_964423065.1 uncultured Oleiharenicola sp.
CGCGCCCGGCTTGTGCGATAGTCGGCGCCGCATGAAAAAATTCCTCCTTCTCCCTGTGATCGCCGGCAGCCTGTTTTTTACGGGCTGCGGCCAGAAAAATGACTCGTCCGCGGCCGCCCCGGCGGCTGCCGCCGGCGCGGTGATTGAGTTCACGGCCAACGACACGATGAAGTACAATATTACCACCTTTGAGGTGAAGGCAGGGCAGGAGGTCACGGTCAGCCTGACCAACATGGGCGCCATGCCGAAGGCGGCCATGGCGCACAACTGGATCCTCCTGCAAAAGGGCTCCGACCCCAAGGCCTTCGTGGATGCCGCCACCGGCGCCGCGGCGACCGACTACATCCCGGCCGCCCTGGCCGGCCAGATCATCGCCCACACCAAGCTGCTCGGGCCCAAGCAGAGCGACGAGATCAAGTTCAAGGCCCCGACCGAGCCCGGCGAATATCCCTTCTTCTGCAGCTTCCCGGCGCACTTCCTGACCGGCATGCACGGGGTGATGGTGGTGAAGTGAGTTGCCCGGCGGGAGCGAGCTTGCTCATGAAATCAACCAAGCCGGGCGGGTCACCCGGCTTATTGTCTGGCTTGGAGGCGGGGCTACCAGCCCCGCGGGATAGCGCCATCGATGAGCAAGCCCGGCGGGATTGACCGCCCCACCTCCAGCAATGAATCAAACCCCCGGCGTCGCCGGCCACCAGACGTAGAGGAAGAAATAGACCAGCACCCCGGTCACCGACACATAATACCAGATGGGAAAGGTGAACCGCGCCCAGCGCCGGTGCGAGACATAGTCGCCCCGGATTGCGAACAGGAACGTGCGCGGCACCAGGTAGGCGATGGAGGCCGCCAGAGGGATGTGCGTCCAGAGAATCGTCAGATATAGCGCCCGCAGCGCCGGGTTTTCCCCGCCGAACGGGGTGTGCAATCCATGCTGCAGGTAGTGGTAGGTCACATAGCCCGCCAGAAACAACGCCGAAACCACGCCCGCCGTCAGCATCACCGCCCGGTGCGCCTCGCGCCGGCCGAGCTTGATCAGGACGAAGCCGGCCGTGATCAGCACCGTCGCGGTGGCGTTGAGCGCGGCATTGAGGGTCGGGATCTCGTGGACGGTCATGTGGCTCCTACAGTTTGAAAATGAACCGGTCGGCCACCAGCAGCCCGAGCAGCAGCGGCAGGTAGCCGATGGAGATGAAGAACAGCCGGCGGGCTTCCTTTTCCCGCCGGGCGGGATTCAGGAAGACAAAGGCGGATTGCAGGATCCAGAGTCCCAGGACCGCGGCGCACGCGAAATAATACCACGAGCAAAAACCCAGCAGCGTCGGCAGCCCGCTCGCGGCCACCAGCAGCACCGTCCAGACAAAGGTCCGCCGCGACACCTTCGTGCCCGTCGGGTCGACGACCGACAGCATCGGCATGTGCGCCGCCGCGTAATCCTTCCGGTAGGTCCAGGCCAGCGAGAAGAAATGCGGCATCTGCCAGGTGTAGAGGATGGCGAAAAGCGTCCAGCCCAGGGCGGAGTTGGAGCGGCCCGACGCCGCCCAGCCGATCATCGGCGGCAGCGCGCCGCTGATGGCGCCGAGCTCGGTGGACCAGCGCGACCATTTCTTCGCCGGGGTATAGATGGCCAGGTAGGCGACGACGGTGGCCAGTGCGAGGAAGGCGGAGAGGCCGTTCACGAACTTGAAGAGGAAGATCAGGCCGGCGAGCGTCAGTGCCCAGCCGAGCACGAACGCCGAACCGGGTGCCACGATCCCCGTCGGGATCGGCCGGTCCGCCGTGCGCTGCATCAGCGCGTCGGTGTCGCTCTCCATCCACATGTTCAGCGCCGCGACCCCGCCGGCGCACAGGCCCGTGCCGAGCACGACAAAGAGCGTGCGCTGCCAGTCCCAGTAGGAATACGGCACGGCCGCCAGGTAGCCGACCATGGCCGTGCTGACCGACAGCATGCTCAGCCGCGGCTTGGTCAGCTCGAGATAGTGCCGCCACGTGGCCGCGGGCGTCAGCGGGCCGGCCAGGGACCCGGCGGGGAGCGTTTCATGGGTCGGTATCATGTGGGCGTCCGCTCAATCGAGCCGCGCTGCGTGAAAAAAGCCACCACGAACGTCGTCGCCAGCGTCAGGGCCCCGACCAGGACGTGCCCGGTGGTCATCAGCACACTGCGGCCGGTCCAGATGATCTGCGCGCCGAGGGAGATCTGCAGCGCGACCAGACCCACGAGCAGGAAGCTCGCGCCGCGCAGCAGCGGCGGTAGGGACTTTTCCCGCCAGAGGAAGTGGCCGTAGACGAGGATGGCCCCGCCGATGACGGCCGCCATGACCCGGTGCGCAAACTGCAGCGCCACGCGGTAATCCCAGGTCGCGGGGAGGAGCGCGCCCTCCGGGGTGGAAGCGGGGAAGGTCGGAATGGCCAGGCCGGCGTAGTTGTGCCGCATGGTGGCGGCAATGGTCAGCTGGACGAACACCAGCGCGACACACCACCCGCCCAGCCGGCGGACGCGCGGGCCGGCCGTGCCGAGGGTGTTCTCCACCCACGGCCGCGAGAGCCCGGCGGCGATGGCGAAGAGCACGCAAACATAAACCTGGGCGAGGACGCCGTGCGGGATCCGCAGCATCTGGCCGAGGGTCATGTCGAAGCCCGGGACAGGCACCGGGTCGAGCAGCACGCGGGTGCCGCCGAGCACACCCTGGACGAGGACGATGCCCAGCGCCCACCAGCCGAGCCGGCGCAGCCAGGCGCGGGCCTCGCCCCGGTGCAGCCAGACCGCGAGCACGATCGTGAGCAGGCCCATCATCGTGCCCGAGAGGCGGTGGGAATGCTCCGCAAACTTGTCGACCTCGGTCAGCCAGCCGTGCGGGTTGACCGAGCCGTTGGACAGCGGCCAGTCAGGAAACGCCATGCCGGCGCCGATGGTGGTCGTGAAGGCGCCGAGCGCCACCAGCACGAAAACCCACGCGCTGCCGAGCGCGGCGAACCAGGCGAGGCCGGGTTGGTAGGTGGAGGTGCGGTGCATGGCGTGGAGAAATGGACGGGAAAACGGAACAGACAGGCTGGGCGGGCGCAGCGCAAACCTTTTGACAATTCGCCTCGCTGGCAAATGTGTGTGGAGGATGAAGCCCTGTTATTCGCCCACGCCCCGCCGGGCCGCATGTTTGCTTATGATCCTGGCCGTAGTCGGGCTGCTTGCCCCCGGTTGCGCCAAAAAAGAGCCGGCCGCGGCCGCCCCGGCCGCCAACCCGGGCGAGCAACGCTTTCCCCTGACGGGCGAGATCGTGCAGGTCGTCCCCGAGCGCAGCGCGCTCATCGTCTCCCATGACGAGATCAAGGGCTTCATGATGGCCATGACCATGGAATTCAAGGTGTCGCAGGGCGACCTCGCGATCGCGAAGCCCGGCCAGCACATCCGCGCCGAGCTGGTGGTGGACGGCGCCACGACTTCCCTCGAAAACATCTGGCCGGACGACACGGCGACCCGGACCGCGCTCGACGCCTCGGCCAAGGCCCTCGCACAGGACACGGCGATGCGGGGCCGGGAGGCCTACCGCGAGATCGGCGAGAACCTGCCGGAGTTCACCCTGCTCGACCAGGAGGGCCGGGCGGTCACCGGCAACCGTTTCCGCGGCAAGCAGGTCGTGCTCAACTTCATCTACACCCGCTGTCCGCTGGCCAACATGTGCCCGGCCGCCACTGCGCGGATGGCGGCGCTGCAGAAGGCGGCGCAGGCGGCCGGGGTGAAAAATTTCGAGCTCGTTTCCATCTCATTCGATCCGGCGCACGACACCCCCGGTGTCCTCAAGGAATACGCCCAGCTCCGTGGGCTCGATACCTCCAACTGGTCGTTCCTCACCGGGCCCGATGCCTCTGTGCGCCAGCTGCTCGCCCAGCTGGGCGTCATCCGCGAGTTCGACGGCCCCACCATCAAGCACACCCTGTCGACCCTGCTCATCAACGAGGAGGGCCGGATCAGCTACCGGGCGGACGGCAGCGTCTGGCTGGTGGACGACTTCCTGTCGCACCTGCGCAAGGGATGAGAAATTTCGACGACATCATCACCGGCGTCCCGGAGAAGCCGCCGTCCGGCCCGCTGGCATGGCTGGACCCGGCCCAGCGCCGTTCCGTGACCCTGATCACCGCGACGGCGCTCGCCCTGTTCGTGCTGGTCCGTTTCCTGCCCACGGGCACGAATCTCAACCACATGGATTTCCGGGTGACGGGCAAGGGGGTGCTGGAGTTCTGTGACCCGGCCAATCCGCAGTTCATCCCCGTCGTGCAGGTGCGCTCGCCCGTGGTGCTGACGCTCAAGCCGGACCGCGACCCGGCGCTGAACCAGGCGCTGCATTTCGTGCTCACAATGCAGACGGCCAGCGGCAAGCCCATCGCGCCCGAGGACCTGCTCGTCGCGCACACCCGCAAGCTGCACCTGATGGTCATCGATCCCACGCTGTCCGACTACCAGCACATCCACCCCGAGCCCGGCCGGCGGGCGGGCGAATGGACCTTCACGCTGACGCCCCATGCCACGGGATTGTACCGGGTGTTCGCCGACTTCACGCCCGTGGCCACGGCGCGCGGGCTGTACGCGTCGGCGGAATTCACCGTGCCGGGCATCGTCCCCACCGTCATCCAGACGCCGAACACCACGTGGGAGGTGCTGGGCTTCAAGTTCGAGCTGGTCCTGCCGCCGGTCCTCCGGGCGCGGCAGCCGGCCGACCTGGTGTTTCACGTCGAGAGCCAGGGCGCGGTGAAGGAGCCGGTGCCGCTGCAGCCCGTGATGGGGGCCTTCGCGCACCTCGTCGCCTTCGACGAGGCCCGCAGCGGCTTTGCCCACCTCCACCCGACCGAGACCGATCTCGCCCATCCGCCCGATGCGCGGCGGCCAGAGCTGCACTTCAAGGTGACGATTCCGACGCCCGGCCGCTACGTCATCTGGGCGCAGGTGAATCTCGGCGGGAACGAGGTTTTCGTGCCGTTCTGGGTGGAAGTGCAGCCGTAGGGCGCATGGCATAAATACTCTGGCCGTTCTGCGGTCCGCGGTAGGGCTGGACCTTGTCCAGCCGCGCACTGGCATAACGCCGCGAAGCGGCGGCTGCACCACAAGGTGCGGCCCTACGACAATCGGCTGCACGATTATTTTATATGCCCAAGGGGTGCGTGGGGCGTGTTGGTCCGCGAGCCGCGGGCCCGCCGGCTCATCCGGGGATGTCAAGCCGTCGCTGCGCTCGGTACGTCCGGCCGGATTACACCGGCTCGCCGGACAGCTCCATGACTTCGCCGGACACGGTCGTGAGGAAGCGGTGCAGCTCGGCGCCGGGGAAGCTGCCGAAGTTTCCCGGGTGGCAGCGCAGCAGCCCCTCGCGGGCCAGCCGCACGATGCTGCGCGTGTTTAGCTCCGGGTCGTTGCAGAAGAAATGTGGCGCGGCCTTGTTGGGCCACAGCATGCTGCCGCGCAGGACGTCGCCGATGAGGGCCTCGCCCGAGCCGAGCACGACGGAGGCCGAGCCGGGCGTGTGGCCGGGGGTGGCGATCACGCGGCCCTTGACGCCGTGCGGTTCGAGGGAAAAGCCGTCGCGGAAGAGCAGGTCCGGCTCGAAGGCCTCGAACTGCTCGTCGACGAAGGGCCGCACGACCCGGCCCAGGGTGTCCTGGGCGGCCAGCACCCCGTTCTCGCCGTCGCGGACCAGGGCCGCGTCGCCGGAATGCAGGGCGATCCGGGCCCCGCTGCGGCGCCGGAGTTCCGCGGCGCAGCCGGCGTGGTCGCTGTGGCCGTGGGTGAGCAGGATGAGCCCGAGCTGCGCCGGCGCGATGCCCTGCGCCTTCAAGGCGGCGAGGATGCGCTTGAGGTCGCCCGGTGCGCCGGTGTCGACGAGCAGGGGTTTCTCGCCCAGCAGCAGGTAGCAGTTGGAAATGGCGCCTTTGATGCGGATCAGCATCGGGTTAATCTTTACCCACGAATCTCCACTAATTTGACACTAATAGATGATTAGTGAGGGATTAGGGTGATTAAGTGGTACGATGGATCGAAATCAGAACTTCAGGTGCTTCACCGTGACGCCCTTGTTGATGAGCTGCTTCAGCGAATCGATCCCGATGCGCAGATGCATCGAGACGTGCTTGTGGTCCACGGTCTCGTCGCTCGCGGCGGTCTTCACGCCCTCGGGCGTCATCGGCTCGTCGGACACGAGCAGGAGGGCGCCGGTGGAAATCTCGTTGGCGAAGCCGGTGATGAAGATGGTGGCGGTCTCCATGTCGACGGCGATGGCGCGGACCTTCTTCAGGTAGCGTTTGAAGTCGGTGTCGTGCTCCCAGACGCGGCGGTTGGTGGTGTAGATGGTGCCGGTCCAGTAGTCGCGCTTGTGCTCGCGGATGGTGGTGGAGATGGCCTTCTGCAGCGCGAAGGCCGGCAGGGCGGGGACTTCGGGCGGGAAATAGTCGTTGCTCGTGCCCTCGCCGCGGATGGCGGCGATGGGGAGGATCAGGCTGCCGAGCTTGGCGCGGTGCTTGAGCCCGCCGCACTTGCCGAGAAAGAGCACCGCCTCGGGCTTGATCGCGCTGAGCAGGTCCATGACCGTCGCGGCGGTGGCACTGCCCATGCCGAAGTTGATGATGGTGATGCCGCCGGCGGTGGCGCTCGTCATGGGCTTGTTCCGGCCGTGCACCGGCACGCGGTGCCAGTGGGCGAACTGCTCGACGTAGCGGTCGAAGTTGGTCAGCAGGATGTACCGGCCGAAGTTCTTGAGCGGCACGCCGGTGTAACGCGGCAGCCAGTTGGCGACGATCTTTGCTTTGGTTTCCATGTCAGTTTGCTTGGCCCGGAAAAAATTAGCCCCGCCGGCGGGGTTGGCGAGGCAATTTGGGCCGCCGGCCGGCATCGCGCGCGGCGGACGCTGGAGGATTGCCATTTCTCTCCCGCCGCCCAACCCTTTCGCCCGGGCCGCCACCTTTCATCATGAAGCCGCGCGCCCTCCGACTCCCCGCCGCAAGCATCGACACCCGCATCCGCACCCTGCGCGGGCAGCGCGTCATCCTCGACGCCGACCTCGCCGCCGTCTACGGCGTCACCACCAAGCGGCTCAACGAGCAGGTCCGGCGCAACGCCCGGCGGTTCCCGCCGGACTTCCTGTTCATCCTGACCCGCGACGAGGCGGAGTCCGCCCTGCGTTCAAGGTCGCAATTTGCGACCTTGAAACGGGGACAGAACATCAAGTATCTCCCTTTCGCCTTCACCGAGAACGGGGCCGTCATGGCGGCGAACGTCCTCAACAGCCCGGCCGCGGTCCGGATGAGCGTCTTTGTCGTGCGCGCCTTCGTGCGGATGCGCGAGCTGCTCTCCGGCTCCCGCGAGCTCGCCGCCGAGCTCGGGAAGCTCGACGCCCGGCTCACCGCCCGGCTCGACCTCCATGAGATCGCCATCGTGGATGTGCTGCGCCGCCTCATGACCCTGCTCGATCCGCCGCCCGCGCCGCCGGTGCCGCGGAAGTCGATGGGGTTCCACACGACCATGAAACCGCCGGGAAAACCCGCGGCGCGGCGCGGGGGGAGCCCGCTCACCAGCGGCAGTTGAGCTCCGCGCCCCACGTGGCCGGGGCGCCGGGCGTGGCGTGGGCGACGCCCGGGGTGATCGAGCTGTAGTAGGGCCTGTCCGTCAGGTTGCGGCCGAAGAGCCGCACGTCGCCGCGGGCGAAGGCGTAGCCGGCGTGGGCGTCCAGCAGCGCATACGCCGGCTGCGAGAGCGCCGCGGTCTCGTGCTCGTCGTAGAAGGTCCGGCCGGTCCACGTCAGGCCGGCGCCGGCGAAGCAGCCGCGGGCGGGCGCGTAGTCGAGCCGCAGCGCGGCGTTGCCGCCGGGCGCATAGGGCGCGCGGTCGCCGGAGTAGTTCACGCCGGTGAACGGATCGGTGAAATCAGTGAGCGTCACCTCGGACAGGCCGGCGACGGCGCGCAGCGTGACGTCACGGGCGGCGCGCCAGGTCGCTTCCAGCTCCAGCCCGAGCGAGCGGGCGCGGCCGGCGTTCACCACCAGGTACTCGTCGGCCCCCGTGTTCGGCACGGCGAAGGAGCGCTCGATCTGGTAGCCGCGCACGCGGTAGGCATAGGCGCGCGCGGTGACGGCCCAGCCGGCCGGCGGGTCGGAGGTGGCGAGGGCCGCCTCGAGGCCCCAGGTGCTCTGCGGGTCGAAGCCCGCCAGGTCGGCGCGGCCCGTGTAGGCCGAATACCCGCCGGGCTTGTAGCCGCGGGCGAGCGTGAAGACGGCCTGGGTGCCGGGGCCGAGTTCACGGGTCGCGGCGACGCTCGGCAGAAATGCGGTCCAGGCATCATCCCGCCGGATGAGGGCATGGGCGGGCACCACCTCCGTGCGGGTGAAATCCTTGGCGTCATGCTCCAGCCGCACCCCGGGGGTGATGAGCCAGCCGGCGGCGGGCCGGAAATTCGCCTGGCCGAAGGCCGCGAGGGTGTCGCCGTCCAGGGTGAAGCTGGAATTCTCGTAAGGAAAACCGGCGAAGGTGCGGTCCGCCTCGCCCGTGGTGTGCGCATGGGAATAAAACACGCCGCCGGTCAGCCGTTCGCCGGCATAACGGATCTCCTCGTTGAAGGTGCGCTGGGCCTGGTTCAGCATCGAGTCGAGATTGAAGCCGCCGAACACGACCAGCCGGTTGGCGTAGGGCGACAGGCGCCAATCCGTGTAGCTGGTGGTCGCGGTGAGGGTCGCACCGGCGAGATGCCGGGTGAGACCGAGGGCGACCGCGGCGAAATCGGTGTCGGACTCTCCCTCCCGGCTGCGGCTGACGGTGTAATACGGTCCGCCGAGCGGCACCAGCGCATCCGCGCCGTCGCGGGTCCGCTGGGCGAGCAGATGGAGCGAGACCTCGAGGTCTTTTTCGGGCCGGTAGTGCAGCTGGACCCGGCCGAAGACGGCCCGGTGGTCGTCGACGAACTGCCTGAGCTGCGTGTTGTAGATGAAACCGTCGCGCTGGCTGGAGCCGACATTGACCGCCGCGTCGAATTCCGGGCTGCGCGCGGTCTCCGCCGAGGCCGCGAACGAATTCATGCCATGCGAACCGGCTGCGGCGCCGAGGTGGGCGTCGGCGGTGTCCCCGGGCGCGGTCGAGCTGAACTGGATGACCCCCGCGTCGCCCGCGCGGCCGAACCGCGCCGCGGCCTGCGGCCCGCGGTAAATGATCATCTGGCTGAAATCGTAGAGCTCGGTGGGAAAGGTGAAGGCGGTGGCGAGGGGAATGTCGTCGAGGTAAACCGGCGCGGAGGCATCGCTGAAAAAAGGCGTGTTGCCCAGCCCGCGCAGGGTCGTGGTCGTCCCGAAGCCGCGGGCGCCGGCGTCGTTGACCGCGAAGCCCGCGGTCTGGCGCGCGAGGTTGCCGAAGCTTTCGTCCGTCCCCGGGCCGGGCCCGGCGGCGATGACCGAGGCCTGGTTGGTGGCGGCGGGAAAACTGTCCGTCACCGCCACCGCCGGCAGCTCCACAATGTCGGCGGCGGAAGCCGGGGGCGACAGTGCGCGGGTCAGGGCAAACAGGCCGAGGACGGAGAGGACTAAGTGGCGGGACATGGCAGGCTTTTATCTGCGCGGGAACGCAGAAGAGGAACCCCAAAATGGGCGAATGTTCCGCGTGGGTGGGGGCACCCCGCCGACAAAACGGCCGCGCCGGCCTATTTCAGCTCGCTCGCCAGGATGTCGTGCGTCCAGCGCGTGACGCCCTGCTTGTCGATGCAGGCGATGGTGCACACGCGGGCGTCCGGCGGGCCGTGGAGCGCGAGGGTGCAGAAATTCTGGTCCACCACCTGCGTGCCCTCGACGCGGTGGGGATCGGTCTTCCGCTCGGTCAGGGCGATGCTGTTGACCCCGGAGGAGAACGGGGACGAGGTGAGCTCGTACACCCATTGCGTGGCGCTGACCTTTTCCCGCGCCAGTTCGGTAAAATGGATGTCGCCGGTGAGGAAGATGACCCCGGTGATGCCGTTTTCCTGGATGAACTTGAGGAGATCCGCGCGTTCGGCCTGGTAATAGGCGAAGGTCTCGCTGGAGCCGCCGAAATCGGTGAGGAACTGTCCCCCGGTGACGATGAACTTGAACGGATAGCGCTTCGGACCGTGTCCGCCGGCCTCCGGGAGCATCTGCGCATGCAGGAGCGATTGCTTCAGCCAGTCGCGCTGCCGGGCGCCGTACTGGGTCTTCAGGCCGGTTGCGGCGGCGGGGTCGAGATGGTCGTCGTCACGGTACCAGCGGTCGTCGGTCACGAAGAACGCGGCGTCGCCCTGGAAGAACTTGAAGTAGACGCCGGGATTGTCCGCCTCGCCGTACGTCGGGTTGCCCCAGTAGGCCTGGAAGATGCGCAGCGTCTCGTCCTTGAACTCGAAGCTCTTGTTCGAGTCGTTCGAGCCGAAGTCGTGGTCGTCCCAGGTGGCGTAGTGGGGCATGGCCGCGAACAGCCGCTGCAGCTCCGGCGTGGCGCGGTCGTGCTGGGCGCGGTACCACAGGCCGCTCACGGAATCGTAGTCAGCCTCGCGGAAATACCAGTTGTCACCGCCCCACACCATGAAGTCGGCGCCGCTCTCGCCCATGAGCTTGAACGTCTCCAGGGTCTTGCCATAGGCCGGGCCCGGCCGGTCGTAGACGGGCTCGTTGAGGTAGGCGCAGGTGCCGAAGATGAACTTGAGGTCCGGCGGCGGGCCGCGCCATTCCCACAGGGGGCTGGTCTTGAAGGCCAGCGGGAAGGGGAAGTGCTGTGGCTCGCCGTCGATGCTCAGGGCGTACTCGTATTTCGCGCCGGGCTCGAGCAGACCGGGCCGGAAGTGCGTGATCTGGCCGCCGGCGGGCGTGACGGGCAGGTCCGTGTTCGTGAGGGTCAGTTTCGCGGCGGGCCGGCCCGCGGGCCAGTAGTCGAGCGTCACCGACTTCGCCTCCTTCGTCTCCACCCAGATGAGCGCCTCGCGCTTCGCCTGGTAACCGAGCATCGGACCGGAGACGAGTGTCCCGGCGGGCGCGGAGGCCAGCAGGCCGAGGACGGAGAACAACAGGCACGCGGTGGCACGGAGCGACGGATGCATGGGGGGAAAATGGTGTTTCCCGCGGCGAACGCAACCCGGCAGCCGCCGCGGAAACCTCAGCCGTGCGCCAGCGTGTTGGTCGTGTTCAGGTGCTCGGCCCCGGTGTACTTCTGCGACTGCTCGTCGGCGTGGTAGCTGGAACGGACGAGCGGGCCGGACTCCACAGTGCCGAGGCCGGCCTCGAGCGCGAATTGCTTCCAGCGGGCGAACTCCTCCGGCGGCACCCAGCGGTCGATCTTCCAGTGCTGCGGCGTCGGCTGCAGGTACTGGCCGATCGTCAGGATGTCCGTCCCGTCGCTCGCGATGTCGCGCAGGCACCGCGCGATCTCGTCCGCCGTCTCGCCGAGGCCGAGCATGATGCCGGTCTTGGTGGTGAAGCCGCGGCCCTTGGCGTGGCGCAGCACGCCGCGGCTGCGGTCGTAGCGGGCCTGGACGCGGACCGGGCGCTGCAGCCGCTCGACGGTCTCGACGTTGTGGTTGAAGATGTCGGGCCGGGCGTCGAGGACGGTGTCCACCTGGTCGAGGTGGCCCTTGAAGTCCGGCACGAGGACCTCGATCGCGCACGCCGGGTTCTTGTACTTGGTGGCGCGGATGGTCGCGGCCCAGACGCTGGCGCCGCCGTCCTTCAGGTCGTCGCGGGCGACGGAGGTGATGACGCAGTGGCGCAGGCCCATCTTCTGCACGGCGTCGGCCACGCGGGCGGGTTCGCCGAGGTCGAACTCCGTCGGCCGGCCGGTCTGGATCGCACAGAAATTGCAGGAGCGCGTGCAGATGTTGCCCAGGATCATCACCGTCGCCGTGCCGCGCGACCAGCATTCGCCGATGTTCGGGCACTGGGCGCTCGTGCAGACGGTGTGGAGCTTGTTGTCATCCACCAGGCGGCGCGTGGCCTGGTAGGCCGGGCCGGCGGGGAGCTTGGCGCGGAGCCAGTCGGGTTTGCGCGAGGGAGGTGTCATGCAGGCGGACGCCACGAATGGACACGAATGAACGCGAAGGACAAGCGGGTTTTCATGGCGGCGGGGCCGGGGTCCGGCGGGCCCGCGCCAGTTCGCGGGCGGCGTCGGGGTTTTGCGGGTCGAGGCGGAGCACGGTGGCGAACTCCCGCGCCGCCTGCTCCGGCTGGCCGGCCCGGAGCAGGGCGCAGCCGAACTGGTAATGCGCCTGGATATGGAGGGGGGAACCCCGCGCGCCGGCCGCGTATGCCCGGAGTGCCTCGTCCTTCCGCCCCAGCTGCTCCAGGGCCCGGCCGAGGCCGAGGTAGGCGTCGGCATAACCCGGCCGGAGCCGCAAGGCGGCGGCATAGTGGATCTGGGCCTCATCCATCCGGCCGAGGCCGGCCAGGATTTCGCCCCAGCGCACGTCGAACTCGGCGTTGAGGGGGGCGAGTTTCTGGCCGGCGGCGAACTGGTCCATGGCTTCCGCCGGCCGGCCGGCCCGGGCGAGGGCGAGGCCGAGGTTGAGCCGGGCGCGGGCGTTGTCGGAATGCTCGACGCACGAGGTCCACAAGGCCACGGGCGAGGCATAGTCCTGGTTCCTCCGGATGGTCAGGCCGGAGGCGGCGAGGACCAGCGCCAGCCAGATCCAGACGGCGGCCCGGCCGCAGCGCGTGTAGAGGCCGAGGACCAACAGGGTCATCACTGC
Source organism: uncultured Oleiharenicola sp. (assembly GCA_964423065.1). Taxonomy (GTDB): domain Bacteria; phylum Verrucomicrobiota; class Verrucomicrobiia; order Opitutales; family Opitutaceae; genus Lacunisphaera. The sequence continues at coordinate 12,695 of CAYRDN010000004.1, forward strand.
GGCGAGCGGCAGGTACATCCGGTGTTCCGCCATGGCCTGCGTGGCGACCGGGATGATGCTGGTGGTCGGGGCGAGAATGACGATGAACCAGGCGCCGGCGAAGCCGAGTGCCGGCCACCGCCACAGGGCCAGCACCGTGCCGGCCACGACGGCCCCGCCGAGGACCAGGCCCACGGTGAACAGGACCGGATCGAAGGCGATAACCGCCCCGTAATCCAGCACCTGCGGCGAGGGCAGCACCGTGAGCCACAGGTAATGGGCCACGGCCTGGACCTGCTCCAGCGCATACAGCGTCCAGGACACCGACGAGCCGAAACCCACGGTCTGGCCGCGGACATCGTTCCCGATCAGCTGCCAGCCGATCAAAAACCAGCAGACGATGAAGGCGTGATAGAGGAGGTAATTCCGCTCGAGGGCGGCACGGAAGCTCCCGCTGACGAAGGTCCGGTCATACAGCAGCACGAGCAGCGGCGCGGTGGCGACGGTCTCCTTGGTGGCGACGCCGAGCAGGCAGGCGGCGGCGCTCGCCACCAGCCAGCGCGTCCGGGCTGGCGCATCACCACTGCGGGCGAAGCAATAGACGGTCAGCAGGGTCCAGAGCCCCCCGAGCGACTCGGCGCGCTGCACGACGTAGGTGACCGACTCGGTCTGCAGCGGGTGCAGCGCCCACAGCAGCGCGATGGCGCCGGCGAGCCGGTCCGCCGCCGGGCCGAAACGGGCGGCAAGCCGGGGCGAACGCAGGGTCCGCCGGACCAGCCCGAAAAGGGTGAGGGCGGCGAGCGCGTGGATCAGGAGGTTGCCCGCGTGGTAGCTCCAGAGCGCCGTGCCGCTGAGGGCGTAATTGAGGGCGAAGGTGAGATTGAGCAGCGGCCGGCCGCTCACGGTGCCGCCGCCGGCCGGCGGCGAGAGGGCGACTGCCAGGTGGCGGAGGGTGGGATTGTCCCGGATGGCCTGCAGGTCGTCGAGCACGAGCACGCCGCGGAAGGAATTCGCGTAAGCCACGCCGAGGGCGAGGATGATCAGGGCGGCGCCGAGCCAGACGGGACGGGGCGGGGACGGGAGCCGGTCCGGTTGCGCCGGGCTGCTGGCCGAGGGGGGATTCATCGATAACCGGAGGCGCCGAGGAACTCCGCGCACCGCGGCCAGAATTCGGCGGCGAGCACACGCTTCACCTCGGCCAGGTCGGCTTCGCGGCCGAGCTCGTGCGCGAGGGAGGTGACCGAGCCCTCGGCGGCGGTGATGCCGCACGGGATGATGCCGGTGAACGGCGTCAGGTCGTTGTTCACGTTCAGGGCGAAACCGTGGTAGGTCGTCCAGCGCTTCACCGCCACGCCGATGGCGGCGATCTTTCGCGGGCCGATCCAGATGCCGGTCTTGCCGGGATTGCGGCCGGCCGCGAGGCCGAAATGGCCGACGGTGTCGATCAGGACCTGCTCGAGCAGGCGCAGGTAGGCGTGCAGGTCCTTGCGCGGCGCGAGGCTGATGACCGGGTAGCCCACGATCTGCCCGGGGCCGTGGTAGGTGATGTCGCCGCCGCGGTTCGTCGCCACCACGGTGATGCCGCGCCGCTGCAGCTCGGCCGGGTCCCAGAGCAGGTTGGCCTCGGCGTCGCGCCGCACCCCCCGGGTGAAGACCGGGTCGTGCTCGGTCAGCACGAGCGTGTCGCCGATCTCGCCGTCGATGCGCTGCGTGACCAGGATTTCCTGCCGCCGCCACGCCGCGGCGTAGTCGGTGCGGCCCCAGTCAAGGGTGCGGGCGTCCAAGTGCGTGTCGGAGGGGATCATGGATGGCAGACTGTCGCCCACAATCGCCCGGGGTGCAACGTTTTCATCCGGGGCGGACGGCCAGTGCCGCTTACTTTCCATTTGCCCCCGCCGCCCGGGCGACCAAGCCTGCGCCGTTCCATGAGCGACGTTCCCGAGGATATTTCCCACGACCAGTATGCCGTGCGGCTCAAGAAGCTGCAGGACATGCGCGCGGCCGGCTTCGACCCGTTCCGCGCCAGCTGCGAACAGACGCACTTCTCGGCCGACGCCATGCGGCTCCATGTCGAGGGGCAGGACAACACGGTGCCGGTCAAGGTCGCCGGCCGGCTCGTGGTCATCCGCGACATGGGCAAGAGCCAGTTCGTGAAGCTCCTGGACCAGCAGGGCCAGATCCAGCTGTACGTGAAGAAGGACGTCGTGGGCGAGGTGGCCTACGCGGCGTTCAGGAAGCTCGACCTCGGCGACATCATCGGCGCGGCCGGCACGCTCTTCAAGACCAAGACCGGCGAGATCACCGTGCGGGCCGAGAGCTTCATCCTGCTGGCCAAGGCCCTGCGTCCGCTGCCCGAGAAGTGGCACGGGCTGACCGACGCCGAGGCCGTCTACCGCCAGCGCTACCTCGACCTGATCGTCAACCCGGAGTCGCGCGCCCGCCTCATGCTGCGCAGCCGGATCGTCGCCAGCATCCGGGCGACGCTGGCGCGGCGGTCGTTCATCGAGGTGGAGACGCCGGTGCTCGAGGCCGTGGCCGGCGGCGCGGCGGCGCGGCCGTTCGTCACCCACCACAACGCGCTCGGCGTGGATTTCTTCCTGCGCATCGCGCTCGAGCTGCGGCTCAAGCGCCTGCTCGTCGGCGGCTACGACCGCGTGTTCGAGCTCGGCCGCATCTTCCGCAACGAGGGCGTCTCCCGGAAGCACAACCCGGAGTTCACCATGCTCGAGGTCTACCAGGCCTATTCCGACTTCCGCGGCATGATGGCGCTCATCCGCGCGATCTTCGACGACGTGTGCCGCGACGTGCTCGGCACGTCCGAGATCAGGCACGCCGCCAGCGGGCAGCTGATCAACTTCGCCGGCGAGTGGCGCGAGGTCCGCTATTTCGACCTGATCGACGCGGCCGTCGGTTCCCGGCTCAGCGCCCTCCGCGGCACCGACGACTACCAGGCCGCCGCCACCGCCGCCGCGTCGCAGCTCGGCCTTGAGGTCCATCCCGGCGGGGAGGCCTTTGAGATCGTGAACGAGATTTTCTCCAAGAAGATCGAGCCGACGCTCATCCAGCCGACCTTCGTCACCCATTTGCCGAAGGAACTCTGCCCGCTGGCCAAGCTCAACCTGGCGGACCCCGGCCTGATCGACGTGTTCGAGCTGTGCATCGGCGGCATGGAGGTCGCGCCGGCCTACTCGGAGCAGAACGACCCGTTCGTGCAGCGCGCGATGTTCGAGGCGCAGGTGGGCGAGGACCAGCAGAAGCTGGACACGGACTTCCTGCTCGCGCTCGAGCACGGCATGCCGCCCGCCGGCGGCATGGGCGTGGGGATCGACCGGCTCTGCATCCTCCTCACCGGCGCGGAGAGCATCCGCGACGTGATCCTGTTCCCGTCGCTGCGGCCCGCTGAAGCCAAGTAAGGGAATGGCCACAAGAAGCACCAAAAGCGCAAAACTAACATTCCGGCTTTTTGTGTCCTTTTGTGTTTTTTGTGGCTAATTCAGTCTTATGTCGTGGCCGATCTACCTAGCTTTCAAGCAGCTCTTCCCGTCCGGGCGGCGGCTGCCGTTCTTCACCCTGATCTCGGTCCTCGGCGTGGGCCTGGGCGTGGCGCTGATGCTGGTGTCGACGAGCGTCATGGGCGGCTTCGGCTACCAGATCAAACGGATGATCATCGACACCCAGGGGGAGGTGCAGATCCGCGGCCGCGGGCCGATCGCGGCCACCGCCGCCATCGAGCAGGCCATCGCCCGCGTGCCGGCCGTGGCCGCGGCCGCGCCCTACGCGCAGGGGTTCGTCATGCTCGAGTTCGACCACCGGCCGGCGTTTCCCACCGTCCAGGGCTTCGACCTCGCCCGCATCCGGGCCGTGATCCCGCTCGAGCGCTACCTCATCGCCGGCTCGCTCGACGACCTCGACGACGACTCGGTCATCCTCAGCTCGCTGCTCGCCGGCGCGCTGGGCGCCCATGTCGGTGACAAGGTCAGCATCTACTCGCCGCTCATGCTCGAGCGGATGAAGCGCAACGAGGTGCTCCTGCCGCGCGACGTGCGGGTCGCGGGCATCTTCCAGATCGGGCACCAGCAGCTCGACAGCTCCACCGTCCTCTGCTCGCTGCGCCTGATGCAGGACCTCTACGGCCTCGACCACCTGGTCCACGGCTACAACGTCCGGCTCCAGCCCGGCGCCGACCCCGACGCCGCGGCCGCCGCGCTCAACGCCGTGCTGCCGCCCGGGGTCTCGGCGCTCACCTGGTTCGAGGCCAACGCCGACTTCCAGGCCGTGCTCAGCTTCGAGCGGAACATGATCTTCTTCCTCCTGACGTTCATCATCGTCGTCGCCGCGTTCTCCATCACCAGCTCGCTGCTCGTCACGGTCGTCCGCAAGACCCGCGAGATCGGCCTGCTGGGCGCCATGGGTGGGAAGGCCCGGCAGGTCGCGGCCTGTTTCTGCGTGCAGGGCCTGCTGATCGGCGCCGGCGGCACGCTCGCGGGACTCGCGCTCGGTTTCGGGCTGCTGCATTACCGCAACGCGATCGTGTCGCTCATCGCCGGTCTCACCATGGGGAGGGAGGTGTTCGTGAAATTCTACCAGTTCAGCAACCTGCCGGCGCACACCGAGACGAAGGATGTCGTCATCATCATCGTCTTCTCCGTGCTGGCCTCGACCCTCGCCGGGCTGATCCCCGCCTGGCGCGCGGCCCGGCTCAAGCCCGTGGAGGCCTTGAGGAGCGAATGAGTCCAATGGCCACAAAAAACGCAATTATGATCAGGTCCTTTTCGTGCCTCATGGTGTTTCTCGTGGCCGTTCTGATGGGAGGTACCGACCGTGGCTGATGCCGTGATTAGCGCCGCCGGCCTGCGCAAGAATTACCCGAGCGGCGACCGCACGCTCGAGGTGCTGCGGGGCGTGGATTTCTCCGTCCGCGCAGGCGAGACCGTCGGTGTCCGCGGCGAGTCCGGTTCCGGCAAGAGCACGCTGCTCAACATCCTCGCCGGACTCGACCGGCCCGATGCGGGCGAACTTTTCTGGGGTCCCGAGGCGGCGCACAAGCTCAGCCTCGGCGAGCTCACGGCCCGCCGCGGCCGGTTCCTGGGCATGGTTTTCCAGTCGTATTACCTCATTCCGGAACTCGACGCCTGCGCCAATGTGCTGATGGCCGCGCGCATGCTTGGCGGGATCGGACCCCCGGCACGCGCGCGCGCCACCGCGTTGCTCAAGCGGGTCGGGCTGGGGGAGCGCGGTCATCATCTGCCCTCCGAGTTGTCCGGCGGCGAGCGCCAGCGCGTCGCCGTGGCCCGGGCCCTGATGAACCGCCCGGCGGTCATCCTCGCCGACGAGCCGACCGGCAACCTCGACGAGCGCACGGGCGACAGCATCATCGACCTGCTGCTCGGCGTCTGCGCCGACGAGAACGCCGCGCTGGTGCTGGTGACGCACAATCCCGCGCACGCCAAAAAAACGAATCGCCAACTCGCCCTGAAAAACGGACAAATGGGGCATGGCTAACCCCAAGATCAAGTGCGGCGTCGCCGGCGTCGGCTCGCTCGGCCAGCATCACGCCCGCATCTACGCCGGGCTGCCCGGGGCGGAACTGGCCGGCATCTTTGAGTCCAGCGACGCCCGGGCGGCCGAGATCTGCGCCCGGCACGCCTGCCGGCGCTTCGCCACGCTCGCGGAGCTGGGCGGGGCTTGCGACGCCATCAGCGTCGTGGTGCCGACGGACCGGCACGCCGAGGTCGCGCTGCCGCTGCTGGCCCAGGGCTGCCACCTCCTGATCGAGAAACCGCTGTGCGCGAACCTCGCGGAGGCCGAGCAGGTGCTCGCCGCGGCCCGGACCCATCACTGCCTGGTGCAGGTCGGCCACATCGAGCATTTCAACCCGGTGATGGGCTACCTGGAGAAGCACACCGGCCGGCCGCAGTACATCACCACCGAGCGGCTCGCCCCCTACCAGACGCGCGGCACCGAGGTGGGCGTCGTGCTCGACCTCATGATCCACGACATCGGCATCGTGCTCGCGCTGGTGAAGTCGCCGATCCGCAAGATCGACAGCGTCGGCGTCACGGTGCTCTCGAAGACGGAGGACATCGCCAACGCCCGGATCGAGTTCGAGAACGGCTGCGTGGCCAACCTCAGCGCCTCGCGCATGAGCCTGAAGAAGAACCGCGAGATCCGGGTCTTCCAGGACAACGCCTACCTGTCGCTCGATTTCATGAACCAGAAAGGGCACCTGGTGAAGAAGAGCGACATCATCGCCTACGGGGTGAAGCTGAAGATCGGCCTGGCGAAGGCCGGCGACGCCAGCTCCATTCCGGTGCACGAGATCCCGATCGAGAAGGGCGAGCCGCTGGCGATCGAGCTGGCGCATTTCCTCGAGAGCGTGCGCGACGCGAAGCAGCCCAAGGTCGGCGGCGCGCTCGGCAAGTCGGCGCTCGAGGTGGCGATCACGATCACGGACCAGATCCGGAAGGGGCGGAAGTGAGCGCGGAGAACACACCGCCCGCCACGGCAGAGTCCGGATCGCACGACCATGGCTGATCTGGCCTTGGCTGCCGCCCTCCCGCCGCCCGCCGGCGGCGCCGTCGACCTGCTGATCGTCGCCGGCGAGCATTCGGGCGACGAGCACGCGGCCCGGATGCTGCGCGGGCTGCTCGCGGCGCACCCCGGCTGGAAGGTCTGCGCGCTCGGCGGGCCGCGGCTGGCGGCCGCCGGGGCGCAGCTGCTGCGCGACCTCACCGTGTCATCCACCATGGGTTTCGCCGTGCTGGGAAAAATCTCCCACTACCACGCGCTGATCGCGGAGGTGGTCCAATGGGTCGGGGTGCACCGGCCGCGGGTGGTGTGCTTTGTCGACTCGTCCGCCCTGAACCTGCGCATCGCCCGGGGCCTGTTTGACCGGGGCTTTTCCGCCAAGGCGGGCGGGCCGACCCGGGCCGTTTATTACATCAGCCCGCAGATCTGGGCCTCACGCGCCGGCCGGCGGTTTGCGATGGCCCGGCACCTCGACGGGCTCGCGGCGATCTTTCCGTTTGAGCCCGCGTGCTATGCGGGCACGCGCCTGCCGGTGGAATTTGTGGGACATCCGTTTGTGGGCGCGGACTACGCCGCCCCGGTGGCCTTTGACCCGGCCGGCCCGGTGCTGCTGCTGCCGGGCAGCCGGCGGCAGGTCGTCGCGCGCATTTTCCCCGTGCTGCTGGAGGCCTTCCGTCAGGCCGGCGCCGGGCGGAAGGCCGTGGTGCTTTATCCGAGCCCGGAAATCCTCGCGGTGCTCCAGGCGGCGCATCCGCCGGCCGATGTCTGGCTGCAGCCGACCGGCGCGGCCCCCGGTCCCGTCGCCGCCGCGGCCGTGCTGACCGCCAGCGGCACCATGTCGATGCATTGCGCGCTCGCCGGCATCCCCGGCGCGATCACCTACCGCACGGATTGGCTGACGTACCTCCTCGGCCGGCTGCTGGTGCAGGTGAAGTTCATCGGCATCGCCAATCTCCTGCTCCGGGAACCGATGTATCCCGAGTTCATCCAGCGCGCGGCGACGCCGGCGGCCCTGGCCGCGCAGCTGCGCGCCTGTCTGACCGATCCCGCCCGACGGGAACGGACGCGGGCCGAGGCGGAGAAACTGCACGCGCTCCTGGCCCAGCCGACGAACGGCTCCGCGGCGGAGTGGCTGCAGCGGCAGCTGGCCGCCCCGGGCTGACCCGGGCGCCGCGGCCGGCCGGTGCGCGGGCCGGTGACATGAGCGGCGTTCCTGCCGTCGATTTGCAGTGCCGAATCCGCGTTCCGCCCCGGCTTTTGCATTGGCTAACCGGGCCGGTATGTTGATGTAGCCTCATACCCCCGGTTATGCCCCACGCGCCCTCTGCCGCCCGTGCCCTGCCCCCGAGGCACCGGCGATTCCTCTTTCCCCTCCTGCTCGCAGGCGCCGGGGTTTTGCTCACCGCGGGCGGGCTGCGGGCGGGCCACCTGGTCCCGGGGGGGCGCGAGCTCTGGTCTTTTGCTGCGGGAGCCCTGCTGACGGCCCTGCTTGCGGCGGCCTTTCTCTGGTTGTTGTATGCCTCCCGCCAGCGGGCCGTGGCCCTGGCCGCGGAAGGTGCGGCGGACCGGGTGCGCAACGAGGCGCGGTTTCGTTTCATCTTCGAGCACGTGCCGGTCGGACTGTCCTGGTTCCGCGTCGGGCATCACCATGAAAACCACCTCGTCAACTCGGCCCATGCGGGCATCACCGGCGTGCCGGTCGCACAATCATCGGTCAAGGGCGCCTACGACCGGGCCACGCACCCGGCGGACACGGCGCGGCAGCAGGCGCTCACCGACCGGCTGTATCGCGGCGAGATCGACCACTTCTCGATGGAGAAGCGCTACGTGCATCCCGACGGCCGGGTGGTGTGGTGCGTCCTCACCGTCCATCACTTCCGCGAACCCGGCAGCGGCGGGCTCCAGCAGGTCGCCTGCCTCACCGACATCACGGAGCGCAAGCACGCGCAGGAGGAACTGGCGATCAAGGAGGCGCAGTTCCGCTTCATCTTCGAGGCGGTCAAGACCGGCATCGTCTGGACCCACCTCCGGGCCGACGGCACGGTCGTCCGCCTGATCAACGACGCGCACCTGCGCATCGCCGGCCTCACCCGCGCCCAGGCGGAGGACCCGCTGGCCTTCCGCAACCTGACGCATCCCGACGACCTGCAGCACCAGGCGGAGCTCCACGCGCGGATGATGGCGGGGGAGATCGGCGAGTTCACCCTCGACAAGCGCTACCGGCGCCCCGACGGCCGCCTGGTCTGGGTGGCCTTCACGAACCAGCGCCGCGTCAACCCCGACGGCAGCGAGGAGCACCTGTCCACCGTCGTCGACATCACGGAGCTGAAGCAGGTGCAGCAGGAGCTGCACGCCGCGAAGGTGGCGGCCGAGCAGGCCAGCCTGGCCAAGAGCCAGTTCCTCGCCATGATGAGCCACGAGATCCGCACGCCCATGAACGGCGTCATCGGCATGACCAGCCTGCTGCTCGACTCGAAGCTCACCCCGCCGCAGCAGGAATACGCCGAGACCATCCGGGTGAGCGGCGACGCCCTGCTCACCATCATCAACGACATCCTCGATTTCTCCAAGATCGAGTCGGGCCGGCTCGAGCTGGAGCAGACCGAATTCTCCCTGCCCGAGTGCCTCGAGGGCACGCTCGACCTGCTGGCCGGCCGGGCGGCGGAGAAGCACCTCGACCTGCTCTATGAGATCGCCGACGGCACGCCCGGTGCCATCCGGGGCGACCCGACCCGGCTGCGCCAGATCCTGGTCAACCTGCTGGGCAACGCCATCAAGTTCACCAGCGCGGGCGAGGTGCTGCTCTCGCTGCGGGCCGGGGCCGCGACCGCCGACGCGGTCGAGCTGGTCTTCAGCGTCAAGGACACCGGCATTGGCATTCCGGTCGAGGCGCTGGACCGGCTGTTCCAGTCCTTCACCCAGGTGGACGCCACCACGACGCGCCGATTCGGCGGCACCGGCCTCGGCCTGGTGATTAGCCGGCGGCTGGCGGAGATGATGGGCGGCCGCATGTGGGTCGAGAGCGAGCCGGGCCGCGGCTCCACCTTCAGCTTCACCCTCCGGGCCGCGCCGGTGGCGGGCAAGCCGCGTCTCTACGCCGGCGGCCCGAAGGCCGGGGTCGAGGGCCGCCGCCTGCTGGCGGTGGATGACAACGCGACCAGCCGCCGCATCCTCTGCGACCTGGCCCGCAATTGGGGGATGATCCCGCAGGCGGTCGAGACGCCGGCCGAGGCCCTGGCGCTGCTGCGCGCCGGTGCGGAGTTCGACGCCGCCGTCCTCGACATGCAGATGCCGGGCATGGACGGGTTGATGCTGGCCGCGGAAATCCGCCGGCTGCGCCCGGCGACGGAGCTGCCCCTCGTGCTGCTGTCCTCGATCGGCCAGCAGCACGATCCGGCCGGGCACTTTGCGGCCAACCTGACAAAGCCCATCAAACCCTCCCAGCTGCTCGACGTGCTCGCCCAGCTCTTCTGGTCGGGCCGTGAGGGGGCGGTCAAGCGCGTGACCGGCTCGGTGCATCCATTCGGCGCGCAGGCGGCGCCGCGCCCCGAGCGCATCCTCCTGGCCGAGGACAACACCGTGAACCAGAAGGTCGCGCTCCACATGCTGGCCAACCTCGGCTACCGCGCCGACCTTGCGGCCAACGGGCTGGAGGTGCTCGCGGCGGTGCAACGCCAGACCTACGACCTCATCCTCCTCGACGTGCAGATGCCGGAGATGGACGGGCTCGAGGCCGCCCGGCGGCTCCGCGAGCTCCGGCCCGACCCCCGGGAACGCCCGTGGATCATCGCCCTCACGGCCAACGCCATGCAGGGCGACCGCGAGACCTGCCTGGCCGCCGGCATGGACGACTACATCAGCAAGCCCATCAAGCCTCCCGAACTGCGCGCCGCCCTGGAACGCGGCCAGGCGCGGTCGCTGCGGGGGTGAAATTTCTATCGTGGGTGTGCGTTCAATGAGTGCGCCACCGCCGGCCACAACGCCGCGGTGCGCTCGGCGAGGATCGCGCGGCACTTGGCCACCTCCGCCTCGCGCTGGGCCAGGTTGCCCTCGGCGATCTTCGCCAGGTCGTCGAGGTTGTAGAGGAAGACGTTCGCGATCTGGGCCGTGGCCGGGTCGACGTCGCGCGGCAGGGCGAGGTCGATGAGGAACAGCGGCCGGGCCGGGCGGCGCCGGATGCCGGCGGCGACCATCTCGCGGGTGAGGATAAAATCGGGCGAGGATGTCGAGCTGGCGATGATGTCGGCCCCGGCCACGGCCTCGGGCAGTTCGGCCAGGCTCAGGGCCCAGCCGCCGGCGAAGGCCGCCGCCTCCTCGGCGCGGGCGAGGGTGCGGCTGGCAACCGTGATCGAGGTGGCGCCGCGGCTCTGGAAGGCCTGCACGGTCTTGAGCCCGATCTCGCCGGCGCCGACGACCAGGATCCGGGTGCCGGCCAGCTCGCCGAATATCCGGCCGGCGAGGTCGACCGCTACCGTCGCGATGCTGATCTGCCCCGCGCCGATGGCCGTGTGGGTGCGGATGTGCTTCGCCGCCTGGAAGGTCTTCTGGAAAACCCGGTTGAGCACCGGCCCGGTCCAGCGCTGCTCAAGCGCGCCGTCGTAGGCCTGCTTCACCTGGCCGAGGATCTCCGTCTCGCCGACGATCTGGGAGTCCAGCCCCGAGGCCACGGCGAAGAGGTGCGCGATGGCCTCGTGGTTCTGGCGCAGGGCCACGGCGGAATCCAACTCCGCCGGCGTGCAGCCGGTGACGGCGCACAGCGTCGCGCGCAGGACGGCGAAGGTCTCGGGGCTGCGGGCGACGCCATAGAGCTCGACGCGGTTGCAGGTGTTGAGCAGGGCGAACTCGCGGACGCCGTCCGTCGCGCGCAGGCGGGTGGCGAGGTCGGCGGCGCGGGCGTCGTCCAGCGCGATTTTTTCCCGCACGGCCAGCGGGGCGGTGTGGTGGCTGGCGCCGAGGAGGAAGAGGACGGGCGTGGTCGTTTCCATCGGTCAGCGCGAGAGGGTGACCGGCCGGTAGCCGTGGCGGTTGGAGTTGACCGGCCCGAGCGACAGCAGGGCCAGACAGAACATCACGAGGCAGACCCAGGCGAAGCGGACCGAGACGAGCCGGCCGCGCCAGCGCAGCAGCAGGATGGCGAGGTAGGACAACCACACGGTGAGGGTGACGAGGAGCTTGGGCCAGTGGACCGAGTCGGTGTTGCGCACCCACCAGGAGGCGCCGACGCTGAGGGAGAAGGTCAGCAGCATGACGCCGAGCATGACCAGCCGGTAGTTGATCTGCTCGAGCTGCACCACCGAGGGCAGGAACCAGAACAGGCCGTTGAGCCGCTTGTTTTTCAGGCTCCAGTTCTGGAGCAGCTGCATGAGCGAGGTCAGCGCGAGCAGGCCGAACACGCCGTAGCTGAACACGGCCAGCGCGGCATGGATCTCGATCCAGGGGTTGTCGCCGAAAAGCTTCTGGCCGCGGACCAGGTCCCATTGCGGGATGAGCAGCGAAAGCAGGGCCAGGGTCGCCGCGTAGCCGGCGGTAAAGAGGCCGAGCAGGCTGACGCGGAAGGCGGTGCCGACGAAGAAATACAGCAGCATCGCGGACCAGGCGACGAACTGGACGATTTCGAAGGTGTTGCCCAGCGGGCAGCCCCGGGCGACCATGCCGCGCTGGTAGAGGCCCAGCCACTGGAACAGCCAGCCGCCGACCAGCAGCGCATTGAGGATGGTGCGGAGGCCGGCGGGGGACCGGCGCCGGGTGAGCCCGACCAGGCCGGTCAGGAAGCCGGCCAGGTAGAGCAGGGCGCCGAGCCACAGGAGGGACCGGTCGGAGAGCAACGAGGACATGGCCCCAACTTGGCCGGGCCCCGGCATTCCCGCAAGCGCGGTGACAAAACAATTAGGACAAGGCGGGGACATCGGAAGGGCATCTTTGGGGGATGGGGCGCTGGTTGGCCGGAAAACAACGGCGCTCATAATGCGCCGCTACAGTCGTTTGGGCCTTGGCGGGTGGCGGTGGACCGGCATGCTGGGCGCCGTGATTCTCCTGTTTGATCCGAAGCCAGTCCTGCTCACCGGCCGCACCGTGCGCCTTGAGCCGCTGCAGCCCAGCCACGCCGCCGGGATCTTCGCGGCCAGCCGCGACCCTGAGATCTGGCGCTGGATGCTCATCGAACAGCTCAAAACCGAGGCCGAGGCGGAAAAGTGGATTGAAGCCGCGATCGCAGCCGCGGTCGCCGGGTCGGAGGTGGCCTGGGCGACCGTGCGGCAGGCCGACGGCCGCGTGGTCGGTTCGACGCGTTTTCTCGATCTCCGCCGGCCGAACCGCGGGCTGGAGATCGGCTGGACCTGGATCGATCCGCAGGCCCAGCGCACCGGCGTCAACACCGAGGCGAAGTTTTTGATGCTGCGCCACGCCTTCGAGGACCTGGGCGCGATCCGCGTGCAGCTCAAGACCGACGAGCGCAACCTCAGGTCGCGCACCGCCATCGCGCGGCTCGGAGCCACGTTCGAGGGGATCCTGCGCAAATACCAGGCGCGTTTCAACGGCTACGTGCGCAACACCGCGATGTTCAGCATCACGTCCGACGAATGGCCCACCGTGAAGGCGCGGCTGGAAGGCATGCTGGCGCGGTAGGTTACTTTGTCGGTACGACCGAAGGATCGTAGCCGGGCTGCACCTTGGTGCGGCCGCGGCGCGACCAAGGTCGCGCCCGACAAAGTCCATTCAAAGCGGACGCGGGATCACGCTTTCGGCGCCCACTTCTGCAGGAAGGCGATGATCTTCGCCGGGTCGTGCCCGTCCTTGCCGTCCTCGAGCGCGCCGGACTCCTGTGTCAGGAGCTGCCGGCCGCCGGCATCGAGCACGACCAGCACCGGCAGGCCTTCCTTGATCGGGTTGCCATATTGCTCGTTCACGGCGTCGTTGCGTTTCTTGCCGTCCCGGTGGTTCACGTCGACGAGCACGAGGACGAAATTGTCATTCAGGACCTTGGCGACGGCGGCGTCGGTCTGCAGGGTGTGATGCAGCCGGTGGCACCAGACGCACCAGTTGGCGCCGAGGTCGACCAGCACGTGCTTGTGCTCCGCCCGCGCCTGCGTGAGCGCGGCGGCGATCACGGCGGTGCCGTCGGCCTCGCGGTCGTAGATGTCGGGGCCCTGCTTGGGGTATTCCGGCTCGGCGCGCAGCGCGGTCACGGCGCTCAGGAGGACCAGGGTCGTCAGGAACTTCATGGCCGCACTGTAGCCATTCCGGCCGGTTCGGCTAATTCTTTTTTGCGACCCAGAACCGGCAGTTGTCGGAGAAATTCCGGACCTTCGGCGTCTCGCTGGCGAGCTCGTTGCGCGTCCGGTCGTGCGCATGGGTCCAGCCGGTGGCGGCGAGGTCCCCAAGCACCTCGCGGCGGTCGGGCAGGTGCATGAAGGTGTTGCCGGTCTCGTCCGTGAAGTAGCGGTCGCCGAACTCCAGCAGGCGCGGGTTCTGCTCGCCGCGGGCCCAGCGCTCGGCCTCGGCCGCCCATTCCTTCAGATCCTTCGGATCCTCGCGGTCGTGCGTCGTGAAGATGAAATGCGCCCCCGGCCGGCACACCCGGTGCAGCTCGCGCATCGCCGTCCGCCGCTGCTCGCGCCCGGGGATCTGCATCAGCCCGTTGAACAGGAAGAGCGCGCCATCGTAATTGTCACCCAATGGGTGACAAGCGCGCAGCTGTGTCGCGTCGGCCTGGAGGAAGGTGAGGCCGGCGATGCCCTGCTCCCGGGCGAGGTTTTCCGCCTGCTCGACCAGCTCGGAGGCGAAGTCGAAGGCGGTGACGTGCCGGTAGCCCTGGTGCCAAAGCCCCACGGCCACGCGGCCGGCGCCGCAGCCGGCCTCGAGGAGCCGCGCCGAACGGTCGGGAAAATAATGGCTGATCAGCGCCAGCTCCGATTTCCACAGGCCGATGAAGTGCGCGGCCCGCGTGTAGTGCAGCACGGTGTTGATCGCGTTGAAGTCGGCGCGGACGGTGTCGCCGGTGATTTTTGGGCTGGGAGCGCGATCCATGGATGGATGGTGGGGCGGCGAGTCCCTTCACCGCCGGGAGCGGCGCGGAACGGAGTCCGCGGCCTACCTTTTCTTCCACGCGGCGATGAACATGCCGTTGGCGTTGAGATCCTGCGGCCAGAGAAACCTGGTAGCCGGGGTCGCTGACCCCGGACCGGGCTCACCGAGCCCGGCTACACGCACCGCATCAGGCGTGAGTTCCGGGTGGGCGGCGGTGAAGGCGGCGGCGACGCCGGTGGTCTCCGCGCGGGTCAGCGTGCAGACGGCGTAAACGAGCCGGCCGCCGGGCTTGAGCGAGCCGGCGACATGGTCGAGCAGGTTCGCCTGGACGGCGGCGAGCTCGTGCACGTCGGCGGGCTGCGTGGTCCAGCGGGCGTGCGGGTTGCGCTGCCAGGTGCCGACGCCGCTGCAGGGGGCGTCAATCAGGATCCCGTCGAACTTGGTCCGCGTTGGCGGCTTGGCGCCGCCCTCCCACGGGGCGGCGCGGAAGTTGAAGACCTTCGCCCGGGCGGCGCGCTCCTTGAGCTTGGCGAGCCGGCGCAGCGAGCGGTCGCTGGCCCAGATGAGGCCCTTGTTCTGCATCAGGTCGGAGAGATGCATGGTCTTGCCACCCTCGCCGGCGCAGGCGTCCCACCAGGTCTCGCCCGGCTGCGGCGCGGCCGCGAGGCCGACCAGCTGCGAGGCGAGGTCCTGGATCTCGAACTCGCCCGCCTGGAATTCCTTCGTGCGGTAGAGGTCGGTCAGGCCGGAGTAGCGCAACGCGTCGGCCGACTGCGGGGCCGGGGTGAAATGGCTGAGCTTTTTGGCCAGGCCGACGCCGGTGCCGGCCTTGGCGCGGATCCAGAGGACCGGTTCGTGCTGCCACTGGGTGAGCGTGGCCGGCGGCAGCGCGTCCATCTCGGTCTTGAGCCAGTCGGGCACGGCACGGGCGGCGAGGGTCTCGGGTTTGAAGGCGGCCGGGTTCCGGTTGAACCGCTCCTGCAACTCGAGGGCGGCGGCGAGCTGTTTTTGCAGCGAGTCGCCCTCGGGCAGCCAGCGCCACCAGCGGTAGTAGGTGAAGACCGCCCGGCTGATGCCGCGGCGCTCGGCCGGGGCGGTGAAATGGCGGTCCTGCGTCAGCGAGTCGCGGAGCGCCTGGTCGGCCGGCGTGCCGGCGGCGACGAGGCGCAGGACGCGGGCGGCGTGGTTGCGGATGCTGGATTCGGCCATGAGCTATCCGCGCTTGGCCCAGCGGCGCGTCTCCTTGATCTCGGGGCGGCGGGCCTCGATGACGGTGCCGGCCACGGCCGGGTGCTGCCGCAGTTCCTGGAAGGCGGCGGGCGACACGCGCCAGTTGAGCGCGGAGGCGATCTCGGCGACCGGGGCGGCGCGGCCCTCGAAGAGGAAGGCCAGCTCGATGCGGGTGTCGCCGCCGGCGGCGTTGATGGCGGCGCGCAGCTTCTGCAGGAAGTCGGGCAGCTGCGGGTGCTCGGGGTGGAGCGCCCAGGTGATCTTGCGGATGGCGCCCGGCAGGTGGGCGTCGAGCGCGTAGCATTCCTTCACGTTCAGCCGGGCGCCGTCGTCGCCGCGCATGACGTTGCCGAGGATGACGACCGGCTGGTTCTCCGCCAGGGCCCGGCCGTAGTTCTCGTAGGCCTCGGCGTACATGTTGACGGCGAGGGTGGCCCGCTTGGTGGCCAGGTTGAAAAAGGCCCACGGCCGGTTGTCCTTGCGCGAAAGTTTCTTGGTGATGCCCGAGGCGATGCCGCACAGGCGGAACTCCACGCGGTCGCCCTCGGCCAGCACCTGCGCCTCGGTGTGCGTCGACAGCGCCTCGGCGAGGCCGAGGTAGGCGTTCATCGGGTGGCCGGAGATGTAGAAGCCGAGCAGTTCCTTCTCAAACTGGAGGCGGTTGGCGGCGGTGAGCCGGCGCTCGGCGGCGGCCGCCGGGGTTTTCGCCTTGGGGTTTTCGGCCTTCGCTTGGCCGAGGTCGAACATGCCGTGGGCGTCGTGGCCGTTGGCGGCGGCCGCGGCGTACGCCGGGGCGCGGCGGGTGTGGCGGAGCAGCTCGGCGAATTCCCGGGCGAGGACCGGGCGCTCCGGCAGCGGCATGCCACCCGCCGCGGCGCCGAGGTCGAAGAGCATCGTCTCGGCCGGCGCCTCCGGCTTGGTGGCGCCGGGCGGGTCCTTGCGCAGCGCGGGGTACTTGCGCTGGAGCTCGCCGAGCGCCGCGAGCACGTCGTCGATCTGGCCGAACAGCTCCTCGCGCGGGGCGCCGCTGAAGTCGAAGGCGCCGGTCGCGGTGAGGTTCTCGAGCACGCGCTTGTTGATGGCGCGGGCGTCGGACCGGAGGATGAAGTCGGCGAAGTCGCGGTAGGGGCCGGACGCCTCGCGCTCGGCGATGATCTTCTGCGCGGCCTGCTCGCCGACGCCCTTGATGCCGGCCAGCCCAAACCGGATGGCGCCGGTTGGGGTAGTTGAAGGTTGAAGGTTGAAAGTTGAAGGACCTGAATCACCGGCAGTTCGCGGGCATTCAACCTTCAACCCGTTACTTTCAACTTTTCTCGCCACCGGCGTGAACATCTCGCGGGACTCGTTCACGTCGGGGCCGAGCACCTGCAGGCCCATCGCCTCGCACTCGGCGACGAAGTGGGCGACCTTTTCCGCGTTGCCGAGTTCGGAGCTGAGCATGGCGGCCATGAACTCGACCGGGTGGTTGGCCTTCAGGTAGCCCGTCTGGTAGCTGAGCACGGCGTAGGCGGCGGAGTGGGACTTGTTGAAGCCATAGCCGGCGAACTTGTTGAGGATGTCGAAGATCGAGTCCGCGGTGCGCTCGTCGATGTTGTTCACGCGCCGGGCGCCGGCGACGAACTTGGCGCGCTCCTTCGCCATGGCGTCGGCGTCCTTCTTGCCCATGGCGCGGCGGAGCATGTCGGCGCCGCCGAGGGTGTAGCCGGCGATGATCTTGGCGGCCTCCATGACCTGCTCCTGATAGACCATGACGCCGTAGGTCTCGCGGCAGACCTCCTCGAGCAGCGGGTGGGGGAAGGTGACGGAGGCCGGGTCCTTCTTGCCGCGGACGTAGTCGGGGATCCAGTCCATCGGGCCCGGGCGGTAGAGGGCGATGAGGGCGACGATCTCGTCGATCGACGACAGGCCGATCTGCCGGCAGAGGTTCTGCATGCCGCCGGACTCGAGCTGGAAGACGCCGGTGGTGCGGCCGGAGTTGAGCAGGGCGTAGGTCTTGGGATCCTCGAAGCCGACGGCCTCGAGGTCGAATTTCGGGTCACCGGTCCGGCGGACGTTGTCGACCGCGTCGGCCAGGACGGTGAGGGTCTTCAGGCCGAGGAAGTCCATCTTCAGCAGGCCGAGCTTGCCGACGGCGTTCATGTCGTACTGCACGGTGACATCGCCCTCCTGCAGGGTGAGGGGGACGAACTCCTCGAGCGGCCGGTCGGTGATGATGATGCCGGCGGCGTGCTTGCCGGTGTTGCGGACCATGCCCTCGAGGACCAGGGCCTGGTCGATGATCTTTTTGGCGGTGGGGTTGCCGGTGAACTCGTTGCGCAGCTCGGCGGATTTCTCGATCGCGACCCGGAGCTCGATGTTGAGCTCGTCGGGGATCATCTTGGCCAGGCGGTCGGCCTCCGCGTAGGGGAGGTCGTGCACGCGGGAGACGTCGCGGATGACCATCTTGGCGCCGAGGGTGCCGTAGGTGATGATGTTGGCGACGCAGTCGTTGCCGTATTTCTGGCGGACGTAGTCGATGACCTCGCCGCGGCGGCGCATGCAGAAGTCGATGTCGAAGTCCGGCGGCGACACGCGCTCGGGATTCAGGAAGCGCTCGAAAAGCAGCTTGAAGCGGAGCGGGTCGAGGTTGGTGATGCCGAGGAGGTAGGCGACGAGGCAGCCGGCGCCGGAGCCGCGGCCCGGGCCGACGGGGATGCCCTGGTTCCGGGCCCAGTCGATGAAATCCCAGACGACGAGGAAATAGTCGATGAACCCCGTCTGGCCGATGGTCGCGAGTTCGAAGTCGACCCGCTCGACCAGGATCCGGGCCAGGGCGGGGTCGGCGGCCTGGGCCGGCCGGCTGTAGTCGACGCCGTAGCGCCGGAGCAGGCCGGTGACGCAAAGAGCCTTGAGGAAGCCGGCGCGGTCGGTCTTCACCTCGGGCGGGAGCGGATACTTCGGGTAGCGCTCGGAGCCCTTGGGGAACGGGATGGCGAGATCGCACATCTCGGCCACGAGCTGGGTGTTCAAAACCGCCCCGGGCACCTCGGCGAAGATTTTTTCCATCTCGTCCCGCGACTTGAGGTAGAACTGGGTGCCGCTGAACCGCATGCGGTCCGGTTCGGCGATCTTGGCGCCGGTCTGGATGCAGAGCAGGGCGTCGTGCGGACCGGCGTCGCGGTGGTTGACGTAATGGACGTCGTTCGTGCAGATGACCTTCAGGCCGAATTCCGCGCCCAGTTTGAGCAGGCCCGGGATGATCTTGCGCTGCTCGGGGATGCCGTGGTCCTGGATCTCGACGAAATAATTCTCGCGGCCGAAGATCTCCACGAAGCGGCCGCAGGCCAGCCGGGCCTCCTCGAAACGATCGTGAAGCAGGTGCTGCGGGACGAGCGAAGCGAGGCAGCCGGTGAAGCCGATGAGTCCGTCGGCGTGGCGGGCGAGGGTGTCCAGATCCGTGCGCGGCCGGTAATAGAAACCCTTGAGGTGCGCGTCGGAGACGAGCTTGAGGAGATTCTGATAGCCGGTCAGGTTGCGCGCCAGCAGGCCGAGGTGGAAGATGCTCTTGCCCTCGTCGGAGCGGCCGAGGCGTTCCAGCCGCGAACCGGCGGCCAGGTAGAGTTCGCAGCCGACGAGCGGCTTGATGCCCCGGGCCTTGGCCTGGTTGTAGAAATCGATGGCGCCAAAAAGCACCCCATGGTCGGTCAGGGCCACGGAGGTCTGGCCCAGCTCCGCCACGCGGTCGATCAGGCGGTCGATGCGGCAGGCGCCGTCGAGGAGGCTGTAGTCGCTGTGGACATGCAGATGGACGAAATTCTGGTCAGGGGCACCCACGGAGCGTCATGGGAAAGCCGCCGGCACAGGCCCGCAAGCGTGAAAGCGTAAAGTTATTCACCCGCGGAGTTTAGCCAGATTGGACGGCGCCGTCCAATCCGCCTTCACCCAGGCTTCGTCGCGAGGAGCCGGGCCCGGTCGGGCGGGACCCAAAATTGGGGTTGACGGTGGGGAAAGCGGCTGGCTTGTTGCTCGTTTTCGCCAACACCAACCTGTCCATTTTCCATGTCTATTGAGATCAAGATGCGTAAGAATGAGCCCATCGATCGTGCGCTGCGCCGCATGAAGAAGAAGCTCGAGCGCGAGAACATCATCAAGGATGTGCGCATGAAGCGTTATGCGGAGAAGCCGTCGGAACGCCGCCGTCGCAAGGAGAAGGTCATGGCCTTCACCTGCATGCTCCGCCGCCGTTACGCCGAATAATTTCTTGGCAGGTTTTTGCGCCATCGGCCGTGCATCCTCGGATGCACGGCCGGTTTTTTTTTGGCCCGGACGGGCATGGAGCGTGGGTCAGCGAGCTTGCTCGCGCCGTTCGCTGCGGAGCACGAGCAAGCTCGCTGGCCTACCTGCAGGCAAACAGGCGGGCATGGATATTCAGCCCGGCTTGATTTTCACCGCCGGCCATGTCCTAGTCAGCCCCTGCCCATGAAGCCCATCGTCGCCCTCTCCACCTGCTGGTGTTCGCACCGGCACCAGGATGGCTACGAGATGCTGCGGGAGATTGCGGGCCACGGCTTCGAGTGGGTGGAGTTGAGCCACGGGATCAGGATCACCCTGGTGCCGGGCATCCTGCGTGCGGTGGAGGAAGGCGTCATCAAGGTCGCCTCCTGCCACAATTTCTGCCCGCTGCCGACGGGGGTCACGCACGCCGCGCCCAACCTTTACATGCCGTCGTCCGCCGACGACCGGGAACGCGACATGTGGCTGCGGCACAGCAAGCGCACGATCGACTTCGCGCGCCAGGTGGGGGCGCAGAAGGTGGTGATGCACCTGGGCGCCGTGGAATTCCTCTGGTTCAACCCGGCCCGCCGGGTCGAGGCCTATCTCGAGGCCCATGCGGGCGCCGACCTCGCCGGCGACGCCCGCTACGGGAAGATCCTCGCCCGGGCCCTGGTCCGGCTGAAGCGGCGGATGCCGCCCTACTGGGCGAACACGCTGGAGGGTCTTGCCGGCCTGCTGCCTTACGCCGCGTCGCAGGGCATCAAGCTCGGGTTCGAAAACCGCGAGGGATTCGAGGAGCTGCCGCTGGATGCGGATCATCCGGCGCTGATCGCGGCGATGGCCCGGCCCGCGGCCTGCGGCTACTGGCACGACGTCGGCCACGCCCAGATCAAGCAGCACATGGGCCTGCTCAACCACCGCGAGCATCTGGAAAAAAACGCGCCCAATGCCATCGGCTTCCACCTGCATGATGTCAGCGCCGACGGCCGCGACCACCAGGCCATCGGTTCGGGCACGATTGATTTCGGGATGGTGAGCAGCTTCTGGCGGCCCGAACACACGCTCGTCATCGAGCTCAGCCCGCGGCTCACCGTCGAGGAGATGCTGGCGTCCCGGCAGCGGGTCGCGGAGCTGGTGGCGGCGCGGTTCGGGCCGTAAGCGGATTCAGCGCCGGGCCGTCCGCCATTTCCGGTCGATCGCCAGGCTCTCCCTGACCCGGAAGATGACCATCCGGCGAATCAGCGCGCGGGGCAGCGGCCGGTCCAGCGGGAACCGGATCGAGCCCTTGGCGAAATCGTATTTCGCGAGCTGCTGGGCGAAGGCGCGCACCGCGGAGGTCGTCGGATAAAAGCCGACATGGCGCTTGAACCCGCCAAAGATGACCAGAATCCGCCGGAGGGAGTAAGCCGGCATGCCCCATTTCATCTCCTCCTTCGCGCCGGGCGCCGCCGCGCGGATGCAGGCGCGCATCTCGCGCAATCTCCCCCGCGACTCCGGCGGAGCCGCCTGGATGTACTCGGCCACGGTCCGGGGACGTGAGCGGGGGGGCGCCATGGTTTGATCGCTACCGGGCTACGCCCAGCTCGTTGAGGAAGAAAAGATAAATGTCCGACCGTTCGGCGATGACTTCGTCGAGCGAGCTCCCGATGCCATGGCCGGCCGAGTCCGACGTGCGCAGGAGGATGGGATGATCCGAGGCGCTGGCTTTCTGCAGGCGGGCGGCGAATTTCCGCGAGTGCCAGGGATCGACGCGCGGATCATTGGCGCCGGTGGTGAGCAGGAGGGAGGGATACTTGGTCCCATCGACCACGTGATGGTAGGGCGAGTAGCCGTACAGCGCCTGAAACTGCGCGGGGTCCTTGACCGTGCCATACTCGGTGATGTTGAACGCGCCATTGGAGGTCAGCTCGACGCGCAGCATGTCGTAGATGCCGACGTTGCTGACGACCGCGCGGTAGGTCTCGGGGTGCTGGGTCAGCACCGCGCCCATGAGCAGGCCGCCGTTGCTGCCGCCCCAGATGCCCAGCTTTTCGGCCGAGGTGTATTGCTGGTCGATCAGCCAGCGGGCGCAGGCGTAGAAATCGTCATAGTCATTCTGCTTCTTCAGCAGGTTGCCGTCGAGGTGCCACTGGTCGCCATACTCGCCGCCGCCGCGGATGTTGGCGATGACGAAGATCCCGCCCTGCTCCAGCCAGAACCGGCGCGAGGCGGAAAAGCCCGGGGTCTCGCTCACGCCGTAGCCGCCGTAGGCATACAGGATGGTCGGGTTCGTGCCATCCCGTTTGGCGGACTTTTGCTTGATGATGTTGAGCGGGACCATGGTGCCGTCCTTCGACCGGGCAAAATCGCGCACAACCTCGCAGTCGGCATAGTCCGCAACCGAGGTCATGGCCAGGGCGGTCTTCGCCACCGAGCCGTCCGCCGCGGAGTAGAGGTACCAGGCGGGCGGCAGCAGGTAGCTGGTGTTCTCGAACAGGATGTCGTCCCCCTCGAGGCGCACCAGTCCGCCGGCGGCGGACACCGGCAAGAGCGGCAGGTCGGCGAGGCGCTGGCCGCTGAGGGCGAAGGCCCGGACGCGGGACGGCCCGCCGAGCAGGTCGTTGACATAGAGCCGCGACCGCGTGGGCGTGAAGCCCTGGATGGCGCCATCGGATTCCGGGACGAGGACGGCGGCCTGCGCGAGCGCCGGGGCGCCGTCGAGCGGCAGCCGGAGGATCTTGCCCTTGGGCGCCCCGGCCCGGGACAGGAGATAAACCGCGTCATCGACGCCGAAGGCGGCGCCGACGATCTTGTCCGCGAACGTGGACAGCTGCTGCCAGGCGCCGCCGGCGGCGGCGGGGCGGAGGTAGAAGGCGGCCTCTCCGCCGTCGCCGTTCTTCACCTCGGCCAGGATCCACTTCCCGTCGGCCTTGGCGACGAGGGCGATCTCGGCGATCTTGGGCAGTTCCCGGCCCAGTTCGTAGCGGTCGGTCTCGGGTTTGGTCCCGATCACGTGAAACCAGACCTGCTGGTAGAAGGCCAGGTCCGCGGCCGGACGCTCGCCCTCGTGGGGATAGCGGGTGTACCAGAAACCGGAGCCGTCGGGGGCGAAAGCCATGCTGCCGCCGGCGGTCCCGTTCTGGACCCGGGGGATGACTTCGCCGGTCTCCTTGGCTGTGGCGACGTCATAGAGGTGCAGCTCGCCGGCCTCGCTGCCGCCGCGGGAGAGGGAGACGCCGACGGTGCGGCCATCGTGGGAGACGATGCACCAGTCCATCGAGATGGAGCCCTTGGCGTCCAGGGCGTTGGGGTCGATGATGACATGCTCCGAGGCCAGGTCCTGGGCCGAGGCCAGGGTCACGAACAAAGGTTGCTGTTTTTTCGGGTCGCTTTTGAAGGCGAAGAGCAGGCCGCCGCGCTTTTCCTGGATGGTGTAGGAGATGGAATTGGACCGGATCAGCTGGTCCACCCGTTGCTGGACCTCGGCCCGGCGGGGCAGGGAGTCGAGGTAGGCGCGGGTGCGGGCGTTCTGGGCGTTGCTCCAGGCCTTGACCGCCGGATCCGCCGAATCTTCCAGCCAGCGGTAGGGATCGACGACCTTGACGCCGTGATATTCGTCGACGACGGGCTTTTCCATCGTGGCCACAGCCGGCAGCGCCGCCGCGTGGGCGAGGGCGGGCACCACCAGGGAGGCAGGGAGCAGGAAGGCGACGAGGAGCCGGAATTGAAGATTATTCATGAGGGGAAGGGAAGGCCGCCGGGCGAGGCCGGTGGGATGGATTGATGGATGCGAAGGCTGACACTTGCGCCGCCTCATTTCCATTGCGAAATCGCCGGCCCGGTGAGAATTTCCCCGATCCAGCGCCGGTGCGGGCCCGAGAGCGTGATATGGCCGGTCTGCTTAAGCGGCACCCAAACCAATGCGGGATCCCGTGCAATGCGCCGGCGCTGCGCCGCCGTGGGCTTCGCGGCGTAAATCGACTCGGTGATCTGGAACCGGGTGATGGTCCGGCGCTTCACCGTCAGCAGCGATTTGGCCGCGGGCTTCAGCCCGAGGCCGCCCGCCTCGGGCAGCTCATGCAGGCCGGCGAGCCGCTTCGCGTCGGCGGGGCCGCGGCGGAGCAGCAGTTTGCCCCGGTGCTCGCACCAGACACGGGTCACGCGGCGCCGCTCGATCCGCTTTGGCTTGAACCGAGGAAAATCCTCCGGCGCGCCGCGCTGGCGGGCCACGCAGAAGCCCGCCACGGGGCAGACGGGGCACCGCGGGTTCTGCCGCCCGCAGAGCGTGGCGCCGAGTTCCATCATCGCCTGGTTGTGTTCGCCCGGGTTGCTGCCGACGACCAGGGCGCCGGCCAGCGGGGTGAAATGCTTCACGGCCTCCGTGCCGTCGCGGAAGAGCCGGCCCTCGCCGGTCAGCCGGGCGAGGATGCGGACGACATTGCCGTCCACGACCGCCGCGGGCTCGCCGAAGGCGATGCTCGTGACGGCGGCCGCGGTGTAGGGGCCGATGCCGGGGAGCTCGCGCCACCCGGCCGGGGTGCGCGGCGGACCGGGGCGGCCGGCGATGACCCGGGCGAGCTGGTGCAGGTTACGGGCCCGCGAGTAGTAGCCGAGGCCTTCCCAGAGTTTCATGACCTTCGCCCCGGGCGCCGCGGCCAGCGCGGCGAAATCCGGCAGGGCGCGCAGCCAGCGGTCGAAGTAGGGCAGGACGGTCTTCACCTGCGTCTGCTGCAGCATGAACTCCGAGACGACGGTCTTGTAGAGCGACGGGGCGTTGCGCCAGGGGAGCTTCCGCTGATGGACGCGATACCAGGCGTGGAGGGCGGCCTGGAAATCTGGACGACTGGAAACAAGGTGGGGAAGCTTGGCCACGAAGAGTCACAAAAAGGCACAAAAAGCCGGACAACTGAAGTCCGACGTCATTTTTTGTGTGTTTTTGTGACTTTTTGTGGCCATTTAGCTTCATGCCCAAACGGTCCGACGACGCCGAGGAGGAGAAGCCCAAGGCGATCACCACCTACACCATCAAGCTCGACGACGCACAGATGGCCAAGCTGCGCGCGGCGACGGCTCTGAAACACTGGGAGCAGGTCGAGGTGCCGTACGCGCGGTTCGCCTTCAAGGGGCCCCGGGTCAACGTGACCGCGTACACCAGTGGCAAGGTGGTGGTGGCCGGCAAGGACACCGAGGAATTCGTGCAGCACGTCATCGAGGCCGAGGTGACCGGCGCGCCCAAGCTCGGCTACGACGAGGTGCTGCATCCCGACTGGTACGAGCCGCACGCCGGGCTGGACGAGAGCGGCAAGGGCGACCTCTTCGGGCCGGTGGTGGCCGCGACGGTGATCGCGGACGGCGACGCGGTGCGGATCTGGCTCGCGGCCGGGGTGCGCGACAGCAAGACCATCGTCGACGCGCAGATTTTGAAGCTGGACGACCTCATCCGCCACACGCCGGGCGTCATGGTCGAGGTGCGCCACATGGCCATGGGCGAGTACAACCGGACGATGCTGCGGCCGTTCGCCAGCCTGAACCGGTTGCTGGCCCAGCACCATGCCGACGCGCTCGACGCGGCGCTGCAGAAGAAATGGGTGCCGCGCGGCCTGCTCGACCAGTTTTCCAAGGAGCCGCTCGTGCAGCGCGCCATGAAGAAGAAGGGCCTCGAGCGCTTCGACCTGCAGATGCGCACCAAGGCGGAGGAGGACCCCGTGGTCGCGGCCGCCTCCATCGTGGCGCGCGCCGAGTTCGTGCGCCTGATGCACGCGCTGTCCCGCGAGTTTGGCGACAAGCTGCAGAAGGGCGCCGGCGCGGCGGCCAAGGCGCAGGCGGCGCGCCTGATCGAACAGTTCGGCGCCCGGGCGCTCGGCCATTTCGCCAAGCTGCACTTCCGCACCTGCTACGAGGTGGTCGCGGCCGCGGGCAAGCTCGACGAGCTGCCGTTGCCCGTACCCAAGGAAAAGACGGAGTGGAAGCGGTGAGGGCCCTGGGCACCGATCCGGCAGGCCGGGCTTGGCGTACCGTGGGTCCAATACCCCGACACCGGCTCCGGCTTGGTTGGAGGCGGGACTATCAGTCCCGCGAGGCATGCGCGGCGGGGCCGAAAGCCCGCGGGACGGATAGTCCCGCCTCCACTTGGCGCATGCCCCGGGGTTTACCCCGAGGATCTTTGTGCCCGACCCGTCGGGGATAAACCCCGACCCACAGAAAACCATGGCCAAGCGACGGCAGCTGCGCGGATTCGATCTCAAACAGATCCTCGGCTTCAGCAGCCTGGTCGGCGTGGACGAGGCCGGGCGCGGGGCGCTGGCCGGGCCGGTGGTGGCGGCGGCCGTGCTGGTGACGCAGGAATTCCTCGAGGGCCGCTGGGCGGTGGGCCGGTCCGGCCGGGTCAACGACTCGAAGCAGCTCACCGCCGCCGAGCGCGGCGCCCTGTGGGCCGAGTTCGAGGAGCTGGTCGCCGCGGGGCAGATCCACGCCCACTACGGCACCGCGAGCGTGGCGGAGATCGAGACGGTCAACATCCTCGGCGCGACCAAGCTCGCGATGCGCCGCGCGCTCGAGGGCATCTATCCGCCGGACGCGTTCGAGCGGAAGGTCGAGCCCGATCTCTTCGCCAGCGCGGCCGAGCAGGCCGCGTTCACGCCGACGGTCTCCTGCCGGATCCTGATCGACGGGCTCCCGCTGCGGCATTTCCCGTACCCGCACCAGGGCATCGTGAGCGGCGACGCCCGCTCGCTCTGCATCGCGATGGCCTCGATCATCGCGAAGGTGACGCGCGACCGGCTGATGGACGAGCTGGACCGGGTGCATCCCGGGTACGGGTTCGCCCAGCACAAGGGCTACGGCACGGAGGAGCACCGCGACGCCATCCGGCGGATGGGGCGCAGCGCCGTGCACCGGGACAGCTTCCTGCGCAAGCTTTTCGCCCGGCCGCGGGACCTCGAGGGGCAGATGATACTGTTTGATTGAACCGGAGCGGCGGCTATTGCTCTCCTCCCATGGCCGGCCAAAAACCCAACCCGCTCGACAAGCTCCTCGGCCGCATCGACCGGCTCGACGCGGCGGCCCTGCAGACGCTGGTGCAACGGCTGGCGCGGGAGCGGGCGCTGCTCGAAACCGTGTTCAACACGCTGCAGGAAGGGGTGCTGGTGATCACGGCCGACGGCGAGATCGACTACGCCAACGACGCCGCGGCGCGCATGATCGGGTACAAGGGCCCGGCGGGCGGGGCCACGACCCTGTGGCGGCTGGTGCCCGGCCTGCGCGGCTCCCTCGAAGGCGAGGGCCTGCACGGCAGCCCCGACGGGCGGCCCGTCGTCACGCGCGAGTTCGAGCTGGCCTACCCGGCGCACCGGGTCGTGCGGCTCTACATGGTGCCCTTCCACGAGGGGGAGAACGGCGACTCGCGCTTTGCCATCATCCTCGCCGACATCACCACCGAGAAGCAGTCCACCGCGAAGCTGATCGAGCACGAGAAGACCTCGTCCATCCTGCTGCTGGCCGCCGGCGTGGCGCACGAGCTGGGCAATCCGCTCAATTCCCTGACCATCCACCTGCAGCTCATCGAGCGGAAGCTGCGGAAGCTCCGCGACTCGAAGGAATCGGACTCGCTGGCGGAATCCATCCAGATCTGCCAGGAGGAGGTGACGCGGCTCGACGGCATCGTCCGGAATTTCCTCGAGGCCATCCGGCCGCGCCCGCCCGACCTGGCCGAGGTGAACGTGGTCGAGGTGATCGACGACGTGCTGCGCTTCCAGGCGAAGGAGCTCGACGACCGCGGGATCAACGTCGAGGGCGAGCTGCCCGCGAGCACGCCGGTCATCATGGCCGACCGCAACCAGCTCAAGCAGGTGTTCTTCAACCTGGTGAAAAACGCGATGGAGGCGATGGGGCCGGGCGGCAAGCTTGGCATCCGCGTCCGGGCGGACGACGATTCCGTGTTCATCCTGTTCGCCGACACCGGCGCGGGCATCCGGCACGAGGACCTCCCGAAGCTGTTCTCGCC
Source organism: uncultured Oleiharenicola sp. (assembly GCA_964423065.1). Taxonomy (GTDB): domain Bacteria; phylum Verrucomicrobiota; class Verrucomicrobiia; order Opitutales; family Opitutaceae; genus Lacunisphaera. The sequence continues at coordinate 40,692 of CAYRDN010000004.1, forward strand.
CTACCACACGACCAAGGCCGGCGGGCACGGGCTCGGGCTCATGATCGTGCAGCGCATCATGCGCGAGCACGGCGGCCAGGTTGGCATCGAGAGCAAGGAGGGCACGGGCACGGTGGTGACGCTGCAGTTCCCCCAGAAGCACCGCCGGGTGCGGATGTTGAAGAGCTGAGGCCGCCCGGCGGGGGCAACGGGTGCGTGAATTTGGCCAAGAACTGCCGAGCGCATCCTCCCGGCCCGGGCTATGATAAAAGCGTGGGGCCGTGCCCCGGGGTCGGGGTGTGGCGCCGGCAATCCTTCACGCATGCCCTTTACATCCGCCCAACGACAATCCAAATACGCCTGGTCCCTCATCGGCCGCGAGGCGCCGCCGAAACGCGCCGCGAACGAGCGCGTGGGCGATTTTCGCGAGATTTACAGCGAGTTTGACGAGGAGACGGTGCGCGCGCAGGCGGCCCGCTGCATCCAGTGCCCGAATCCGCTCTGCATGACCGGCTGCCCGTTGGCCAACCGCATCCCGGAGTGGATGGCGCTCACGGCCCAGGGCCTGTTCCTCGAGGCGGCGGCGCTCTCGCGCTCGACCAGCAACCTGCCCGAGATCTGCTCGCGGGTCTGCCCGCAGGAAAAGCTCTGCGAGGGCGCCTGCATCCTCAACGCCCGGACCGACCCCGTCGCCATCGGCGCGGTCGAGCGCTTCATCAACGAATATGCCTTCCACCACGGCGGCGTGGAGGTCGTGCAGGCGCCGCCGCTCGGCCGGAAGGTGGCCGTCATCGGCTCCGGCCCCGGCGGCCTGGCCTGCGCCGACGAACTGGTGAAGCTCGGCTACGGCGTCACCCTGTTCGAGTCGCAGCTCATCCCCGGCGGCCTGCTGGTGAACGGCATTCCGGCGTTCAAGCTGGAGAAGCACATCGTCGAGCGCCGGATCGACCTGCTGGCGCGGCACGGGGTGGAGTTCCGGCTCGGCGTGCGCGTGGGCTGGGACGTGTCATTGGCGGGGCTGCGGGCCAAGTTCGACGCGGTCTTCCTCGGTGTCGGCGCCCAGCAGCCGAAGCCGCTGGGCATCCCCGGCGTGGAATTGCGCGGCATCGCGGACGCGCTGCCTTTTCTCACCCAGAAGAACGTCGATTCGCCGCTGGTCGGCGGCGAGCCCATCGACGTCCAGGGCCGGCGCGTGGTGGTCCTGGGCGGCGGCGACACCGCGATGGACTGCCTGCGCACGGCGCTGCGCAGCGGCGCGCGCGAGGCGGTGTGCCTTTACCGCCGCGACCTCGTCAATATGCCGGGCAGCCGGAAGGAGTACGCCAACGCGCTCGAGGAGGGCGCGCAGTTCCGTTTTCTCACCAACCCGGTCTGCCTGCTCGGCGGGGCGGCCGGGCAGGTCATCGGCGTGCGCTGCGTGCGCATGGAACTCGGGGCGCCCGACGCCTCCGGCCGGCGCTCGCCCAAGGCCGTGCCGGGCTCGGAGTTCGACGTGCCCGCGGACCTGGTGCTGGTGGCCTACGGGTTCGACCCGGTGCCGTTCCCGCCGGAAAGTGATTTTGCCCCGATCGCCACGGACAAATGGGGCGGCCTGAAGATCGATGCGAACCAGATGACCAGCCTGGCCGGCGTGTTCGCCGGCGGTGATTCCGTGCGCGGGCCGAGCCTGGTCGTGCACGCGGTGCGCGACGCCCGCAAGGCGGCGCAGGGCATCCATCGCTACCTGTCCGCGCCCAAGCCGCCGGCGGTGGCGCCGGCGCCCTGACCGGCCTCAGATGTTGTCCTTCGGCAGCTGGAGCGAGATGGATTTCAGGATGCGCAGGCCCTCGGCGTAGGCCGGGCCGCCGAGTTCGTCGGTGAACAGGGTGGCGGTCACCAGGACGTGATCACCCAGGTAGAAAAAAAACGAGGTCATCGCCTTGTAGTCTTCCTTGACGCTCGGCTTTCCCACGAGGTTCGCGTCGGTGAAAGTGGCGCTGAAGCCGCTCACGCCGGCGAATTTCGCCTCCTTGATGTCGGCGCGGCCCTCGACGGAGCCGGCGACAAACTGCTGCGTGGCCATCCCGACCATGGCCTTGAGGTTTTCCGGATCGTTCAGCCGGTCGTCGGGGACGGGGAGGACGGTGATGAGCATGGCGTCGTTGCTGCCGTTCTTGGTCACGTAGCGCACGTTCCGGCCCAGCGCCGGCATGTCCGGCGGCGCCGGCGGCAGCTCGGCGCTGACCCAGGCCGCGGGCACGGTGAGGAGCACGGCCTTGCCGGCGCCCAGGTCGATTTTTTCGGCGAAGCCCGTGACGGCCAGGAGGGCGAGGCAAGGGAGCTGGAGGAGTGATTTTTTCATCGGTGGAAGGTGGGCGGGTAAACCGTCTGACACGGCCGCGCGGGGTTGGTGCGATTTTGCGGGGAGGGAAGGCGGGCGAGGGCGGTTTCAGGCTTCCGGGGCGGGCCCGGGTGCCGCGGCGGGCGCGTGGGCAGCGGCATGATAGAGCCGGTAGAGATCCTCGACCTGCGCGCGGGCCCAGGGCGTGCGCCGGAGGAAATGCAGGCTGGATTTGACACTGGGATCAAATTTGAAACAGCGGATTTGGATCCGCCGGCCCAGTTCCGCCCAGCCGTAGTGCGTGACGAGCCGGGTCAGGATCAGCTCGAGGGTGACTCCGTGCAGGGGATCGTGCGATTGGGAGGCGGGCATGGCGAGGCGGGGATCAGCATCCGAGTTATTTCCAGTTCCGGGGCTTGCCGGTGGCGAGCCATTGGAGCGAGGTGGCGACGCGGGCGGCGCGGCTGGCCTCACGCTTGGCCTCCGTGATCCACGCGATGTATTCGCGACGGTGGCCGGGGGAGAAACCGGCCCAGGTGGCCGCGGCCCGTTTGTCTTGTTTCAGGGCGGCCGCCAGGTCGGCCGGCACCGGCAACGCGGGCCGGGGTGTTGGCTTGGGCCGGGCGGGTCCGCCGGAGTCGTGCAACCGCTTTGCCGCCTTGAAATATCCGGCCAACGTCCGGGTGTCCGGCAAATCCTCGAGCCGGGTGAGCCGGCCGAGCAGGCCCATGGCAGCCTCGGTCGGGCCGAGATCCTTCCGCACCAGTTTCTGCATGTCCTGGTGCCAGAAGCCGAAGGTGGCGTGCGCCTTGAAGGCGGCGAAACTGCAGAACACTTTGCCGCGATAGGAAAAACTGGGGTGGCCCCATTTGATGGTCTCCTCCACGTCCGGGCAGGAAGCATGCACGAGCCGGCGCAGGCGGGCCAGGATCGGGCGCGCGAAAGCCGCCGCCTGGAGGATGTAGGCATCAATGCGCGGTTCCCGGGACATGGCCAAGGTCTAGCAGGCGGGCGCCGGCGGGCGAGGCGAAAGCCGTCCGCCACCCCGGCAAAATCAGGCAAACGCGCGCCTCAAAGCTCCAACTCGAACCCCCAGAGGGCCACCTCATCCACCACCGGCAGGAAGGGCACCAGGGAGATCTTGCCGGCCACGACGGGAAAAACCGTGGCCGACATGTGCTTGTTGAGCGCCAGCGACCGCATCTGGGCCTCATAATGGATGTCGTTCTTGAACCGGTTCTCCACCTTCAGGTTGATGAGATAATCCTTCTTGCCCTTGATCACGGGATCGAGCGTCAGGACGAGCTGGGCGTTGTCGTCCTTCGCGGGCGAAGCCTTGACGAGCCTGAGCTTGGCACCCGACTGGGTGAAGCGGGCGTAGATGACCTCCCCGGGATGAATCAGCACCGTGTTCGATTTTTCGGAGGCCAGGCCGGCGAGGGTGGAGCAGGAAACGAGGAGCAGGAGCTGGAGGAGGCGTGTCATTTGGACTGGGCCGGACGCTAGGGGGCGCGCCGGTGGCGGCGAATCAAAAAATTCAACGTCCGGGATGAAAAATATAAGAACGAAGCAGAACGGGCGCGGTCAAAGGTCCCATGCATCTCGCGAAAGTCACCGTGCCATGGAGCGAGGGCCTGCACCTTCGCCATGCGGTGAAACTGGCGCGGATCGCCCAGGGTTTTCATTCCACCATCCGCCTGAAATGCGGCGGGAAGGTCGCCGATCTCCGCAGCATCCTGAGCATACTCACGCTTTGCGCCACCATGGGCATGACCCTCGAGGTGGAGGTGGCCGGCGATGACGAGCAGGACGCAGCGCAAACGGTAGAGCGGATCTTCCTGGCCTGAGACCGGCCGATGCACCTGGTGTAGGTCAGCGAGCAAGCTCGCTGCCTGCTGGAAACGGGGGGAACCGGCTGATGGAAGGGCGGCCACCGCCCCGGGGTTGTGCCACCTCGTCTCATTTCCCGTTGACCGCGGCTGGGAGTGCGGGCTTCATGCGGACATGATCCCCAGCGTACTCATCGTCGATGACGAGAAGCACACCCGCGAGGGTTTGCAGCAGGCGTTGCAGGAACACTATGACGTCACGGTGGCGGGGAACGCCGACGAGGCGTTCAACCTCATGGAGGCGCAGGAGTTCGAGGTGATCATCACCGACCTGCGGATGCCGGGCAAAAGCGGACTGAAGGTCATCGACAAGGCCCTGACGCTGCCCAACAAGCCGGCGGTGCTGATGATGACCGCCTATGGCAGCGTCGAGTCGGCGGTCGAGGCGATGAAGCGGGGCGCCGTGGATTTTCTCACGAAGCCGGTGCAGATCGAGCGGCTGGAGATCCTCATCCAGCGGGCCCTCAAGACCAAGACCCTCGAGGTGGAGGTGAAGCAGCTGCACGAGCGGCTCGACGAGAAGTTCAGCATGGAGGGCATCGTCGGCCATTCGGCGAAGCTGGCCGCGGTGATCGAGCGGGTGAAGCTGGTGGCGCCGTCCAAGGCGACGATCCTGATCGAGGGCGAGACCGGCACGGGCAAGGAACTGATCGCGCAGGCCATCCACCAGGCCAGCCCGCGGGCGCAGGCGCCCTTCGTGACGGTGCATTGTGCGGCCCTGCCGCCGGCGCTGCTGGAAAGCGAGCTGTTCGGGCACGAGAAGGGTTCCTTCACCGGGGCGACGGAGCGGCGCGAGGGCCGGTTCGAGATCGCGGACGGCGGCACGATCTTCCTGGATGAGATCGGCGAGATCGGCCCGGAGATCCAGGTGAAGCTGCTGCGCTTCATCGAGACCAAGAGCTTCGAGCGCATCGGCAGCACCAAGACGATCACGGTGGATGTGCGCCTCGTCGCCGCCACGAACCGGAACCTCGAGCAGATGGTGAAGGACGGCAAGTTCCGCGAGGACCTGTTTTTCCGGCTGAACGTCGTGCGCATCACCACGCCGCCGCTGCGCGAGCGGCCGGAGGACATCCCGATGCTGCTGGAGCACTTCATCAGCGTCTTTTCCAAGGAGAACGCCTATGAGCCGGTCACGATCGAGCCGGGCGCCCTGAAGCACCTGCAAACCTATCCGTGGCCGGGCAACATCCGCGAGCTGCGCAATTTCGCCGAGAACACCGTGGTGCTGCGCCGCGGCGGCAAGGTCACCGAGTTCGACCTCGAGCCGAAGTTCCGCGGCGAGTCGCCGCCGCCGCCCTCGATGCTGACGGCGACGCCGCCCAATCCGTATTCGGTTGGGGACAATGAAAAGCGGCTGCTGCGCGAGGCCCTGATGAAGTCCCGCGGCAACCGGACGAAGGCGGCCGTGCTGCTCGGCATCAGCCGCCGGACGCTCCACCGCAAGATCGCCCAATGGCCCGAACTCGACGTGCTCGATCGCGGATGAAGGGAAGAATTTGCCTTTTGGGGACGGGACTACCGGTCCCGCGAGGCGCAACCCGCGGGACCGGTAGTCCCGCCTCCCCTGACCGATCCCGCAGGCGGCAGGCTCCCCGCCGCCATTTCCCCTCATGAGCTCCGGCCAGGAAATCATCCACTGGCTGGAACAGGGCCGGGGCGCGGCGTGGCTGCGGCGGTTCGCCGTGGTCCTGGCCGCGCTGCTGCTGACCACGATATATGGTTGGAAGCAGTTTCACGGCATACCGACGGAGTTCGTGATGCAGCAGGCGGTGCTGGGCCGGCAGCTGGCGCACGGGCAGGGGTTCACCACGCTTGTGAATTATCCGCAGACGTACGCGGTGATGCACCAGCGGGGGCTGATGTTCAGTGAACTCAAGGCCTATCCGGAACTGTACCATGCCCCCCTGTACGCGCTGACGCTGGCCCTGGTGTTCAAGGTGCTACCGGATTCCCTCTGGGCCCACCGGCCGGTCCCGCCCGACGGCTGGGCGCCCGATTACGTGATGCTGCTCGTGAACGCCGGTCTGTTCTGGCTGGCCGGGTGGCTGGTCTGGCGGCTGGCGAACAGGTTGTTTGACGGTCGTGCCGCCTGGCTGGCGGCGATGGCCACGGCTTTGTCGGTCACGCTCTGGCAACAGACGGTGGCACTGACGGGTTTGCCCCTATTCATGGTGCTCGTGCTGGCGGCCTTCAATGTTCTGCTCGGGGTGGAGGAGGGGTGGACGGACGCCCCCGCCCTGACGCGTCGTCTGCTGCTGCGGGTGGGGGCGCTCGGCGGGCTGGGCGCGCTGCTTTTCCTGACGGAATATTCCGGCGGGCTGGTGGCGTTGACGCTCGCCGGCTACCTCGCGTTGCGGATCGGCGGATCGGCGCGCTGGCCGGTGCTCGGGGTCTTCGCCGCGGCGTTCGTGCTGCTCACGGCCCCCTGGCTCGGGCGCAACGCGCTGGTTTCGGGTCATCCGCTCGGGCTGGCGTGGCAAAACCTGGCCCTGAAAGCCGGTGACACCACGGCGGAACCGGCGGCGCAGCGCAATCTCGCGACCCTGGAGCCGCCGGGGCTGGATCTGAACAAGCTTGGGAACAAGGGCCTGACCGGCATGGAGCTCAACCTGAGGGAACGCATCTGGTCGGGCGGCGGCCTGATGCTGACGGCGTTCTTCGTCGCGGGCCTGGCCTATCAATTCCGGCATGGCCCCGTGAACCGCCTGCGGTGGGGCTTCGGGGCGGTGCTGCTGGTGCTGCTGGCCGCCCAGCCGTTTTTCAACTCGGGCGAAAGCCCGCGGCTGCCGGCCTATTACCTGGCGCCGTTGATCATTGTTTTCGGGGCGGGTTTTTTCTTCGTGCTGGTCGACAGCCAGACACACCTGACCGTGCATTGGCGCTGGGTGGTGGCAGGATTGCTGCTGCTCCAGGGGTTGCCGCTGGTGCGGGACTGCCTGGAGCCGCGGAAGATTCATTTCTACTACCCGCCGTATTACCCCAACCTGTTCATGGAGTTGCGTCGTGACATGCAAACCCGGTTTGTCTCCGGGACGGGAGTTGCCACCGATGTTCCGGCCGGCACGGCTTGGTACGGGCAGATGCGGGTCTGGGCCAAGCCGGAGCGTCTGCGGGATTTTTCACAGATCATCGTGGAGCAGAACATCGGCGCGCTGCTGCTGACGCCGGTGACACTGGACCGGCCCTTTTTTACCGAACTGGCGGCACGCACCGGGGACAATATCAACCTGACCGACACGGGCGGGTGGGGTGGGGTTTACGCCGGTCTGGTCACGCGGCGCATGCCGGAAAATTTTCCCCTGAACATGCCGCCGCAAAAACTCACGGAAAACATGGTCCTGCTGGTGAATCCACAAACCGTGATTCAGCGGTGAAATTGATTGCAAGGGATTGGAATCTTGGGCTAAGTCCGGCCCCGTAAACGCCTTGGCCTTCACCATGAAAATACTTCCACGCTTTTTCCTGCCCGTGATGTTCATGCCCACACTGGCGTTTGCCGTCTACGCCCCCATTCCCGAGCAGGAACAAGGCAAGCCCCTGACGTTCCGCGTCGGCGCTTCCGCCTATCATGACAGCAACATCTTTGGCGGCGCCACCGGTGCGATCAGCAGCATGGTCTATAATTTCACCGGCGCGATTTCCTACAACGGCTCCGTCGATCAGGAAACGTTCGCCTCCGCCTCGTACGAACTGAGCAACGATTACGTGGTCGACCGGCCGGGCGAAAAAAATCTGACCAGCCACAACCTGAGCGCCCGGCTGGCACACGCATTCTCCTCCGCGACCAATATCGACCTGAACGCCCTCTATAACATTTCGCGCAATCCGCAGTCGCTGCTGGCCGGCGTGCCCCTCAACACCGACCAGTCGGTCAAGCAGCTCGAGTTCGACGGCAAGTTCACCACCACGGCCGGGGAAAAGACCGGCCTCGTCGCGAAGTACCGCTACCTCGATTCCCGCTACGACAACGCGAGCCTGGCGGCCAACCTCGACCATGCGGAGGACCTGTTCGGGCTCGAGGCCAACTTCGCCGTGCTCCCCCAGACCAAGCTCGTGGCCGAGTACCGCTACCAGATCATCGACTACAACACGGGCGGCTCGCTCAAGGACAAGACGTCCAACTTCTTCATGGGCGGGGTCGACTACAATCCCGGCGAATCCCTGCTGGTCTCGGGCCGCGCCGGCTTCGAGGACCGCCACCGCGATTCCGCGTCCAATACCGTCGCCCCCTATGTCGAGCTGAGCTCCCGCTACTCCTACGCCGAGGGCTCCTTCCTCGCCGCCGGCTACACCTACACCTTCGAGGAGCCCTCGGATGTCACCCGCTTCACGGACAGCCAGGTGAACCGTTTTTTTGTCAACCTCCAGCACCGGCTCAGCGGCACCTTCACCGCCTCCGGCTCGCTGACCTATGAACCTTCCCGGCTGCAGGGCCGCCCCGGCGTCCAGGTCGACATCGATGAGACCACGACCCGCTTCGGCCTCGGCCTGAGCTGGCAGCCCACGAAGAACTGGACGGTGACCGGCACTTTTGACCATGACGAGGTGAATTCCGACGATCCCAGCCGCGGCCAGAACCGCGACCGTTACGGCGTCTCCGCGCGGCTCACCTTCTAAGCGGCTGCGCGCAGCGACATGGTTTCCCTTCCGGTGAGCAAGGACAGCGCCACGCTCGGCGACTTCGTGGGCTTGCTGCGCCTGCGCCAGTCCCTGGTCTTTCTCGTCCTCGCCATCGTCGTCCTCACGACGCTCGGCGTGACCGCGCTCCTGCCCAAGTGGTACCTCTCGACCGCCAAGATCAGCGTGCAGAAGCCCGAGAGCGAGGTGAAGCTGTTCCAGGCGCAGAACAACGCCTACTACGACCCGTACTTCGTCCAGCAGCAGGTGGAGATCATCCAGGCCGAGAAGATCCTCTACCAGGTGAGCACGGATCTCGGGCTCGGGGCGATCCTCAGCAAGCAGGTCAATGACGGCCACCCGATGTCGGCCGCCGACACCTACCAGTACCTGATCCGGAAAATGCTCCGGGTCGAGTCGCGCCGGAGCACCTCCATCATCGAGATCAACGTCTACGCCCGCGACGCCGACCTCGCGGCCGCCATCGCCAACGACATCGCGCGCGTCTATGCGGAGGACCGCATCAGCCTCGCCACCGCCGACCAGCGCGAGGGGCTCGCCCAGCTGCGCAAGGAGCTCGAGAAGCAGGAGCAGGCCGTCGTGGCGCAGCGCGACCGCGTCGAGAAGGTCCGCAAGGAGCTCGACATCGCCGGTGTGGATCTCAGCCAGCACTACACCGACATGGACGTGGAGACCCTGCGCCAGATGCAGAACTCCCTCATCGCCCTCCGCGTCGACGCCATCGGCCGCAAGACGCGCTGGGAGCGCTTCCGCGGCATCCCCACCGCCGAGCGCCGCAACCTCGTCAACTCCGAGCTCATCCAGGACACCAACATCCAGAACCTGCTCCAGGCCTACCTCGTGTCCGACCAGAACGTCACGCGGCTCCGGGCCCGGCTCGGCTCGGCGCACCCCGACCTGATCGCCGCCATTGAGAACAGCGCCAAGATCCAGTCGCAGCTCGACAACCAGCTGCGCGGCTACGAAAGCTCCCTCGAGATGGCCTACAAGGAGGCCGACTCTCGCGTCACCGAGCTGGAGCGCCAGCTCGCCCAGGCCAAGGTCGACCAGATCCTTTCCGCCCGTGAACGCATGCGGCCCTTCGAGGAGGCCACGACCAAGCTCGACGACGAGCAGCGGCTGCTCACCACGCTCAAGCTCACGCTCCGCCAGCGCGAGATCGACTTCCAGGTCCCCAAGAAGACCATCGAGATCCTGAACACCGCCGAGCGGGCCAGCTACGCGAGCAAGCCCAACTGGATCCTCAACACCGTCTTCGCCGTCGTCTTCGGCGTCATCCTCGGCATCGGCGCCACCGTGCTGCTCGAGTTCCTCGACACCAGCTTCCGCAACGTCGCCGACGTGGAGCGCAAGCTCAACCTGCCCGTGCTCGGCGTCATCCCCGTCATGGGCGCGCCGGGCGAGCAGCACAATCCCAGCTCCCCCGAGGGCGAGCCCTACCGCGTGCTGCAGACCAACCTCAACCTCGCGCTCCCCGCCGGCCGGCCCGCGGCGCTCGTCATCATGTCCTCCGGCCCCGGCGAGGGCAAGTCCACCACGCTCCGCCAGCTCGCGCTCTGTATGGCCGCCGCCGGGGAAAAGGTGCTGCTGATCGACTCCGACGTCCGCCGGCCCACGCAGCACAAGCTGGCCGGCCTCCCGCGCGCGCCGGGCCTGACCGACATCCTGCTCAACCACGCCACGGTGGCCGAGGCGGTGCAGCGCGACAAGTCCGGCCTGCTCGACTTCCTCCCCGCCGGCGCGGCGACCCACCACATCACCCTCAGCCTGCTTTACGTGAACCGGCTCCGCGAGCTCGTGGCGGGGTTCAAGCAGCGTTACGACAAGGTGCTCTTCGACTCCCCGCCGATCATCGGCGTGAGCGACGCGTCGGTGCTCGCCAGCATCTCGGACGGCGTCGTGCTGCTCATCCAGCACCGGCGCAACCCCGAGAGCATGGTGCTCCGCGCCCGCCAGATCATCGAGGGCCTGAAGGTGCCGGTCATCGGCGTCGTCCTCAACCAGGTGCCCACCGGCACGGGTGAGGACTACAGTTACTACACCAACAATTACTCCTACTACTCCCACGAAGGCGCGGCCGCCGGCCCCGCTCCCCGGGGCGGCCCGGATGGCAAACGCGCCCCCGACCGCCTGGAGATGCGGGAGAAACGGGGCCCGGACCAGCCGGCCTAGCCCGGCCCTCGCCCCCCGGCGCCGGCGGGCGTCCGGCCGCATACCGGCTTGTCACTCCCCGCCCGGCGGCTTTCACTCTCCCGCTCCCCCCGCACCATGGCCGCCATCACCAAGAGCTACGAACCCCACGAAGTCGAAAAGAAGTGGTATGCCGCCTGGCTGCGGGCCGGCTGCTTCGCGGGCGGCGTCGACCCGGTCCGGCCGCCCTACTGCATCATGATCCCGCCGCCCAACGTCACCGGGGTGCTGACCATGGGCCACGTGCTGAACAACACCATCCAGGACATCCTCATCCGCCGGGCCCGGCTCGAGGGCAGCGCGACTCTCTGGCAGCCCGGCATGGACCACGCCGGCATCGCCACCCAGACCGTGGTGGAGCGCGAGCTGCGCAAGGAAAAGCAGACCCGCCACCACCTCGGCCGGGAAAAGTTTTTGGCCAAGGTCTGGTCCTGGCGCGAGGAGAAGGGCGGCATCATCCTCCAGCAGCTGCAGGCCCTCGGCGCCTCGGCCGACTGGAGCCGCACGCAGTTCACGATGGACCCGCACTACTCGCAGGCGGTGCTCGGGGTTTTCGTCGAGCTCTGCCGCAAGGGATACATCTACCGCGGCAAACGCATGGTGAACTGGTGCCCGGCCAGCCTGACCGCGCTCTCGGACGAGGAAGTGATCATGAAGCCGGAGCAGGGCTTCCTCTACCAGGTGCGCTACGAACTGGTGGACCAGCCGGGCAAATACATCGAGGTGAAGACCACGCGGCCCGAGACGATCCCCGGCGATGTGGCCATCGCGGTGCATCCCGACGACCCGCGCTATGCCGCCTTGGTGGGAAAGGAAGTGCGACGCCCGCTCGGTCCTTTCGCCAAGATAAAGATCATTGCTGATCGGGCGGTTGACAAGGAGTTCGGGACCGGGGCGCTCAAGATCACGCCGGCACACGACAAGGTGGATTACGAAATCGGCCTGAGACATGACCTGCCCGTGATTGATGTCCTGGAGCCCAACGGGGAATTGAGCGGCGCGGCGGGTCCGGAACTCATGGGCCTGCCGCGTTTCGCCGCGCGCAAGAAGGCCGTCGAACTGCTGAAGGAGTCGGGCGCGCTGGTGAAGGAGGAACCCTACGAGAACAACGTGGGTTATTCCGAGCGGGCGGGGGTGCCGATCGAGCCGCGGCTGACCTGGCAGTGGTGGCTGCGCTACCCGAAGGTCGAGGAGGCGAAGATCGCGGTGCGCGACGGCCACATCCGTTTTTATCCCGACCGCTGGTCGAAGGTCTATCTGCACTGGCTGGAGAACATCCAGGACTGGTGCATCAGCCGCCAGCTGTGGTGGGGCCACCGCATCCCGGTATGGTATGCCAAGGGCGTCGACAAAGAGAGGCTCACCGAGGCCGACCTGGCCGACCCGAAAAAGGTGCACGTCTCCCTCGACGGCCCGGCCGACAAGTCCGGTTGGGTGCAGGAGGACGACGTCCTCGACACCTGGTTCAGCTCCTGGCTCTGGCCGTTCGCCACCCTCGGCTGGCCCGACCCCGCGGCCATGAAGGCGGCCGGCTTCGATTTTTTCTACCCGACCACGACCCTCGTGACCGGGCCGGACATCATCTTCTTCTGGGTGGCGCGCATGATCATGGCCGGGCTGGAATTCGTCCGTCCCGGCGAGCCGCTGGAGCGGCGGATCCCGTTCCGGCACGTCTATTTCACCGGCATCATCCGCGACGCGGCCGGCCGCAAGATGTCGAAGTCCCTCGGCAACTCGCCCGACCCGCTCGACCTGATCGCGAAATACGGCGCGGACGGCCTGCGCTTCGGCATCATCTCGCTCGCGCCGCAGGGCCAGGACATCCGCTTCCAGGAGGAGCGCATCGAGGGCGGGAAGAATTTCTGCAACAAGCTCTGGAACGCCGGCCGCTTCCGCCAGCTGAGCGGGGAGATGGCCGACAACTCCACGCTCGGCGCGATCCTCGCGCGGCTGGAGCCGCCGCGCTTCGACGCCGACGACCACGCCATCCTCGACCGGCTGTTCGCCACGACCCGCGAGGTCAACCGCTGCTTCACGGAGTTCGAGTTCAGCGCCGCGGTGCAGGCGATCTACGGTTTTTTCTGGAACGATTTCTGCGACTGGTACGTCGAGGTCTCCAAGTCGAAGCTGCAGGACCCCGCGACCAAGGCGAACTGCCTGGCCATCCAGGACCTCGTGCTGCGCCAGACGCTGCTGCTGCTGCACCCGTTCACGCCCTTCATCACGGAGGAGCTCTGGCACCTGCTCGGCTACGGGGCCGAGGGCACGTTTTTGATGCGCGACACCCAGCTCGACACCCCCTCGCAGCTCGCCGGCCGCGGCCTGCAGCTCGACCAGGCCGCGGCGGCCCAGGTCGGCCACCTCAAGGCTGTCGTCTCCCAGGTCCGCGCCTTCAAGGCGGAGCAGGGCGAGGCGGCCAGCAAGGCCTCGGAGTTCGTGGTCGAGGCCTCCGCTGCCCACTGGGCGGTGCTCGAGGCGAACCTGGCCAAGCTCAGGCGCCTGACCGGCGCCGCCTCGATCGTGCGCGGCCCAATGTCGCCCGACGCCCCCGCGACCGTCACCCCCTTCGGCACCTGGAACCTGATCCGGCAGCTGAAAGGCGACCCGGCGGCCGAAAAGGCCCGCCTGATCAAGGAACGGGAGACCATCGCCAGGCATATCGCCGGCACCGAGGCGCGGCTCGCGAACGACGCGTTCGTGAGCAAGGCCCCGCCGGCCGTGCTCGAGGGCGCGAAGAAACAGCTCGCCGACCAGAAGGCGAAGCAGGCCGAGCTGCAGCGCCTGCTGGCCGCGCTCGGCTGAGACCGGCTGGCGGCAGTTCATCACCGAGAACGCGGGTGAGCTCGCCCGCGGGCCATCCCCGGCTTGCTTGCGGCGGCAACTTCCGTCTAGTTAGCACCCTTCATGAAAAAAGCCCTGATCACCGGCATCACTGGCCAGGACGGCTCCTACCTCGCCGAGCTGCTGCTCGACAAGGGGTATGAGGTGCACGGCATCATCCGCCGCGCCTCGACCTTCAACACCAGCCGCATCGACCACCTGAACTTCGACCGCCACGCCAACGGCGCGAAGCTCACCCTGCATTATGGCGACCTCGCCGACGCCGTGCAGATGGTGAAGCTGCTCTACGAGCTCCAACCCGACGAGATCTACAACCTCGCCGCCCAGTCCCACGTGCGGGTGTCGTTCGACATCCCCGAATACACCGGCGACATCGACGGCCAGGGCGCGCTCCGCATCCTCGAGGCCATCCGCGAGGCCGGGCTGGTCAAGAAGACCCGGTTCTACCAGGCCTCGTCCTCCGAGATGTTCGGCAAGGTCCAGGAGGTGCCGCAGACGGAGACCACCCCGTTCTGGCCGCGCTCACCCTACGGCTGCGCCAAGGTCTACGCCTACTGGCTGACGGTGAACTTCCGCGAGAGCTACAATCTCCACGCGAGCAACGGCATCCTGTTCAACCACGAGTCGCCCCGCCGCGGCGAGACCTTTGTCACCCGCAAGATCACCCGCGCCGCCACCCGCATCAAGCTGGGCCTCCAGGACTCCGTCTACCTCGGCAACATCGACGCCAAGCGCGACTGGGGCTACGCCAAGGAGTACGTCGAAATGATGTGGCTCATGCTGCAGCAGGACAGGCCGGACGACTACGTCGTCGCGACCAACGAGACCCACAGCGTGCAGGAGTTCTGCGAGGTCGCCTTCGGCCTGCTCGGGCTCGACTGGCAGAAGTACGTGAAACACGACGCCCGCTACGAGCGCCCGGCGGAGGTCGAGCTGCTCATCGGCAACCCCGCCAAGGCGGAGAAGCAGCTCGGCTGGAAGCCCAGGGTCCTGTTCAAGGACCTGGTGAAGATCATGGTCGAGCACGACCTGGAGATGGCCAAGCGCGAGGCGCAGATCGCCAAGCTGCCGCAGCCGACCAAGTCGCCGTTTGCATGAAGCTATTCATCGCCGGACACAACGGGATGGTCGGCGGCGCGCTCGTGCGCCGGTTCCGCCGCGAGCCGGGCGTCACCCTGCTGCTGCGGACCCGGCGGGAGCTCGATTTGACGGACCAGGCGGCGGTCGCGGCGTTCCTCGCCGCGGAAAAGCCCGACGCGGCCATCATCGCCGCGGCGAGGGTCGGCGGCATCCACGCCAACAGCACCTATCCGGCGGAATTCCTCTTCGACAACCTCGCCATCGCGGCCAACACGATCCACGGCGCCTACCGCGCCGGCGTGCCGCGGCTGCTGTTCCTCGGCAGCTCCTGCATCTACCCGAAACTGGCCCCGCAGCCGATGCCCGAGAGCTGCCTGCTGACCGGCCCGCTCGAGCCAACCAACGAGGCCTATGCCATCGCCAAGATCGCCGGGCTGAAGCTCTGCGAGTATTACCGCCGGCAGTTTGGCGTGCTTTATCACTCCGCCATGCCGACCAACCTCTACGGCCCCGGCGACAACTACCACCCGCAGAACTCCCACGTGCTGCCGGCCCTGATCCGGAAATTTCACGAGGCACAGGTGGCCGGCCGGACCGAGGTGGTCGCGTGGGGCACGGGTTCGCCCCGGCGCGAATTCCTCCACGTGGACGAGCTGGCCGACGCCTGCTCCTTCCTGCTGAACCTGGGCGACCCGCCCGACCTGATCAACGTCGGCACGGGCACCGACGTGACCATCCGCGAGCTGACGGAGCTGGTCGCGCAGGTCACCGGCTTCCCGGGGCGGATCACCTGGGACGCGACCAAACCCGACGGCACGCCGCGCAAGCTCATGGACGTCTCGCGGCTGACCGCCCTCGGCTGGCGGGCCCGGATCGGCCTGCGCGAGGGCGTCGGCAAAACCTACGCCAGCTACCTCGCGGAGCTGGCCGCGGGCGCGCTGCGCGGATAAGCCCCTTCCGGGCGGCCCGCGCCGCCCGACCCCCCCCACCGCATGGCTGACGAAACCATCGAGATCGAACCCGCCGCCGGCGGGGCGCACAAGTCCTTCTGGTCTCACCTGGAGGACCTGCGCAAGGTCCTGCTGCGCTCCCTGCTCGCGGTGGGCGTGGCCCTGCTGCTCTGCCTGACGTTTGTCGACCGGCTGGTCGCCATCGTCGAGTATCCGCTGCGCAACATCGACATGTTTGAGAAGCCGCGGCCCACGGTCAGCTTCGAGATCGGCGAGACCCGCTTCGGGCCGTACGCCGTCACGCGCCAGCAGTTTGCCGGCCTGCCGCCCGGCCCGGCGCCGCACGTGGTCTTCCAGGTGCAGGCGGCCCGGATCGGCCCGCAGCAGGTGGCCGCGCTCCGGCTGGTGCCGGATGCCACCGGGACCGAAATCAGCCCCCTGCGCGTGCGCCTGCACAACTTCGGCCCGGCGGAGGGCTTCTTTGTCGCGTTCCATGTCGCCTTCTACAGCGCGCTGATCCTGTCGGCCCCTTTCTGGATGTATTTCATCGTGAGCTTCATCCTGCCCGCGCTCAAGCAGCGCGAGCGCGAGGCGGTCTTCCCGTGGCTTGCCTGGAGCGTGTTCCTCTTTCTCGCCGGGGTGCTGTCGACCTATTTCGTGCTGCTGCCGGTGGCCCTGCGCGCGTCGGTGGCTTACTCCGACCTGCTCGGCTTCGAGGGCCTCGACTGGCGGGCGGACGACTACATCAGCTTCGTGACCCATTTTGTCTTCGGCATGGGCCTGGGCTTCCAGTTCCCGATCGTGGTGCTGTTCCTGGTGAAGCTCGGCATGATCACCCACGCCCAGCTGGCGAAATACCGGCGCCATGTCTTCGTGCTCTCCTTCATCCTGGGCGCGGTCATGACCACGCCCGAGGTCATCACCCAGGTCGCCATGGCCATCCCCCTCTACCTGCTTTACGAAACCTGCATCTGGATCGCCTGGTATTGGGAGCGGAAAAAACGCCGGGCCGCCGCCGCGGCCGGGGCGTGACGGCCGGCCCGGGCCGCCGGGGGACCGATTCCGCTTGCGCGACCGGCGCTCCTGCCAACGGTGGAAGGCTCCCATGATCGCACCCGAGACCTTTTCCCACCTCGACAACATAAAGAAGCGCGCCGGCTACTTATGGAGGTTTCTTTGACGTCGAGCAAAAGCAGCGCGAGATCGAGGCGATGGAGGCGGAGATGGGCGCCCCGGAGTTCTGGCACAACCCGGAGCGCGCCCAGCGGCACATCGCCAAGGTCAACGGCCTGAAGCGCCTGATCGCCGGCCTGGTCGCGTTCAACCGGCGCCTGGATGACGTGAATGTCATGGTCGAGCTGATCGAGGCGTCGACCCCGGCGGAGCAGGAGGAATACGCGAAGGAGCTCAACACCTCGGTGCCCGCCATGGTCGAGGATCTCGACAAGCTCGAGATCGCCTCCTTCCTCACCGGCCAGTTCGACCGCAACAACGCCATCTTCAGCATCCAGGCCGGCGCGGGCGGCACGGAGTCGAACGACTGGGCCGACATCCTCTTCCGCATGTACACCCGCTGGGCCGAGCGGCGCGGCTTCACCACCGAGCTGATGGACGTGCAGCCCGGCGACACGGCCGGCATCTCCAAGGCCACCATCCTCATCCGGGGCGAGAACGCCTACGGCTACGCCAAGGCTGAGCGCGGCGTCCACCGCCTCGTCCGCATCAGCCCCTTCGACTCCAACAAGCGCCGCCACACCTCGTTCTGCGCCGTCGACGTCGTGGCCGAGATCACCGAGGAGATCGTCATCGACATCCCCGAGGACGAGATCCGCACGGATGTCTACCGCTCCTCCGGCAAGGGCGGCCAGGGCGTCAACACCACGGACTCGGCGGTGCGGCTCACGCATATCCCCACCGGCATCGTGGTCGTCTGCCAGAACGAGCGCTCGCAGATCAAGAACAAGGCCGCCGCGATGAACGTTCTCAAGGCGCGCCTCTACGAGAAACGCCTGGACGACAAGCGCAGCGAGATGGAGAAATTCTACGGCGAGAAGGGCGAGATCGGCTTCGGCAGCCAGATCCGCAGCTATGTCCTCCAGCCCTACCAGATGGTGAAGGACCTGCGCACCGGCGTGAGCACGAGCGACACCCAGGGGGTGCTCGACGGCGACCTCGACCGCTTCATCTACGGCTGGCTCCGCGCCGGTTGCCCGCGGCACCGCAACAAGGACATCCAGATGGATGACTAGGAATCGTCCGCTTTCTCGTTCTTCGTTCTCGTTCTCGACAGGGCGGGAGAATGAGAAAGAGTAGGAGAACGAGCATGAGTGCCCAGCCAATCGACCTGTCCTACGATAACCTGCGCGCGGCCTTCGCCGGCCAGTCGCTGTTCGAGGACAAGACCTGGCGGCTCTCGCCGCAGGCGTGGCCGCTGACCCCCGCGCAGGTGGCGCAGCTGGAGCAGATCGGCGCGGCGTGCCTGGAATTCCACGCGGCGCTCGAGACCCTCTACCTCCGCTCGGCGGCGGGGAAGAATCTCCTCCGCAACAAGCCGCTGCTCGCGCCCTGGGTGGCCGACTACCTCGACCGCGGCAAGCCCGCCGGCCTGGTCCGGCACGCCCGCGACCCGCTGAACCGCGGCCGGTTCCCGACCGTGCTCCGGCCCGACCTGCTGCTCACCGACGACGGCTTCGCGCTCACCGAACTGGACCCGGTGCCCGGCGGCATCGGGCTGACCGGGTTCCTGAACCAGCTCTACGGCGGCGACACCGACCCTGCGGTGCTGGGCCACGGCCACGCCATGGTGGAGAATTTCTACCAGTCGCTCGCCACCCTGCGGCCCGGGACGCGCAATCCGCTCATCGCCATCCTGGTCAGCGACGAGGCGGCCACCTACCGGCCCGAGATGCGCTGGCTGGCGGAGCAGCAGCAGCGGCTCGGCCGCCGGGTTTTCTGCCTGCGGCCGGAGGAGGTCTTCCCGCTCGGCGGCGAACTGTTCTTCGACGTCGAGGGCACGCCCGAGAAGATCGACCTCATCTACCGCTTCTTCGAGCTCTTCGACTGGGCCAACGTGCGGATCGCGGCCGAGATCCTGGAGTCGTGGGCGAGCGGCGCGGTGACCATCGCGCCGCCGATGCGGCCCTTCCAGGAGGAGAAGCTGGCGCTGGCGCTGTTCCACCATCACCTGCTCCCGGAGTTCTGGGCGGAGACCATCGGCCGCCGCAGCCTGCAGCTGCTGCGGGCGCTGATCCCGCCCTCGTGGGTGATGGACCCGGTGCCGCTGCCGCCCGGCGCCGTGCTCGACAGCCCCCGGGTCGGTGGCCGGATGCTCAACGACTGGCGCGACCTCGGCGCGGCCTCGCAGAAGGAGCGCGACCTGATCATCAAGATTTCCGGCTTCCATGAGACCGCCTGGGGCGCGCGCAGCGTCATCCTCGGCAGCGACTGCTCGCGGGAGGAGTGGCAGCAGGGTGTCGAGCAGGCGCTCCGGCTCGCGCCGGCCAACCTGCACATCCTGCAGGAATACAAGAAGCCGAAACGGGTCTCCCATCCGCTGTTTGAACCGGGCCATGCCGGCTCCTCCTCCGTCGCCACGGCGAGGGATGGCCGCCTGCGTCTGTGCCCATATTATTTTGTGGTGGACGGCCAGGCGCGGCTGTCCGGGGCGTTGGCGACATTTTGCCCGCCGGACAAAAAGATTATCCACGGGATGGTCGATGCGGCCTTGCTCCCGTGTAGGGTTTTACCCTTAACTTAGGCTGTGCGTAACACCGCCGCTTTCACCGGAATCAGGGGGCCAGCCGGCGCGAGGTGCTGGCTGCTGGCCTTGTTTCTGGTCGCGGCCGCCGGTCTCCCGCCCGGCCGGGCGCAAACCCCGCCGCCGGGCGACTTGAACGAGATCCGGGCCCGGGCGGACAAATCCGATCCCGAGGCCGAGAATGCCCTGGGCAACATCTACACCAACGGCCTGCTGGGGGTGAAACAGGATTTCGCCGAGGCTCTCAAATGGTACCAGCTGGCGGCGGAGAAGGGCTTTGCCCCCGCACAGTTCAACCTCGGTCTCGCCAGCGAACTGGGCCGCGGCCTGGCCGCGGACGACCGCCAGGCATTCAAATATTATCTGATGGCGGCGGAACAGGGTTTTGCCTCGGCGCAGTTCAATGTCGGCAACATGTACTCGGCCGGCCGCGGCGTCGGTCAGGACTTGTTCGAGGCCAACCTCTGGTACAAGCAGGCGGCGGAAAAGGGCGTCATCGAGGCGCAGTTCAACCTGGGCCTTGCCTACGAGGCCGGCCGCGGCGTCAAGAAGGACGAGGAGCTGGCCGCCCGTTGGTACAAGCAGGCGGCCGACCACGGCTTCGCCCGCGCGCAGTTCAACCTGGGCCTGCTGTTCGAGGATGGCCGCGGCGTGCCGAAGAACGACGCCACGGCCGCCGGCTACTATCGCGCGGCCGCCGACCAGGGCTTTGCCCTCGCACAGAATAATCTCGGTCTCATGCTCTCCGAGGGCCGCGGCGGACTGGCCAAGGATCCCGTGCAGGCCTTTGTCTGGCTCAGCCAGGCGGCGGCCAACGGCGCCAACCCCGCCGCGCGCGATTTTGTCGCCCAGTCGCTCACCCCCGACCAGCTTGCCGCCGCCAACGGCCAGCTCAGTGCGCGCAGGGCGGGCCCGCCGGCTGCGGCCGGGTCCGCACCCGCACCGTCCCCGGTCTCGGCGGCTGCGCCGGCGCCCGCGGTCGCGGCGGCCAATCCGCCGACCGCCGCCCGCGTGGCCGAGCTGACCGACGCGCTGGCCAAGGCCCGGGAGGCCAACAACCAATTTGCCGAGATCAACCAGAAGCTCGAGTTCGCCAAGGCCCGGCTGGAACACGAACTCGCCCGCAGCGCGGATCCCGCAAAGGAGGCCGCGCAGCTGCGCGAGCAGGTCGGCCGGCTGTCCGCGCAGGTGCAGGCCCTCACGGCCGACAAGGATGCCGCCCGGCGGGACGCCGAAACCCTCGCCGCCCAGGTCAAGGCCGCGCAGCAGCAGCTGGCACTGCCGAAGCCGGCCGCGCCGGCGGTGAACGCCGCCAAATTCGAGGGCCAGATTGCGACCCTGACCGCCAATCTGGAACAGACCACCGGCCTGCTCAGCCAGTTGCAGCAGGCCAACCAGCAGCTCACGGAGGCGAACACGCGCCTGCAGCAGGAAAAAACCGCCCGCACCGCGGCGGGCTCGAACGCCGCCCCGGACGGCGACGCAGGCAAGCTGATCGAACAGCTGCGCGACCAGAGCCGCCGGCTGGCGGAGCAGGTGCAGGGCCTGACCGTGGACAAGGAGACCGCCCTGCGCGACACCGCCGTGTTTTCCGCGCAGGTCAAGGACCTGCAGCAGGAACTGGCGCGGCAGAAGGCGGCCGCGGCCAGCGCCCCCGCCCCGGCCGCACCAGCCGTGGATGTCGCCAACTATGAGAGCCAGATCGCGACCCTCACCGGCAGGCTGGAGCAGGCGGCCGGTTCACTCTCCCAACTGCAGCAGGCCAACCAGCAGCTCGCCGCCGCCAGCGCCCAGTTGCAAAAGGAAAAGGAGGCGCGGGCGCAGAACACGGGCCAGCCCGGCGCCGCGCCGCCGGACGCCGGCAAATATCCGGTGCAGGATTCGGACAAGGAGTTCATCATCGCCAACCTGAAACGCGACAATGCGCGCCTGGACGATGAGGTGAAACGCTCGACCCTGGAGCTGCTCTCCCTCAACCAGCAGCTCCGCGGGCTGCAGAACCAGACGGCGGCCAGCCCCGCCGCCCCCGTGGCCGGCGACAACGCCGCGAGCGCCGCGATGCGCTCGGAAAACCAGCGCATCGACAGCAACAACACGCGGCTGCAGGGCCAGCGCGACTCGGCGGTCAGCGACGCGGAAAACCTGCTGGGTCAATTGCGCGACGCCCGGAGCGAGATCGCGCGCCTGAACGAACTGATCCAGCAGCTGCGCTCCACCCGCGAGTCCTCGGACGCGGCCAGCGACCTCGTCGGCCAGCTGACGAGCAAGGCCGCCGCGGCCGCGGCGGACACCCTCCGGTTCCAGACTGAGAACAGCCGGCTCCTGGCGCGCGTCGCCGAGCTGGAGAAGCAGCCCCGGCCGGCTGCCGGCGAGGACCTCGCCCCCCGTCTGGCCCAGGCCCAGGCGAGTCTCAGCCAGCTGCAGCAGCAGTTGCAGGCCTTGCAGGCGGAAAAGGCCGGGCTGGAGAAATCATCCCAGGCCCAGGCACAGGCCACGGGGGAGGTAGCGGCCGATCTGCGGCAGAAACTCGCCCAAGGACAGCAACAGCTGGCCGCGGCGCAGGCGCGCGGGGAGCAACTGGCCCAGGAGAAAAAGGTCCTCGCCGACCAGGCCGCCGGCGGGATGGAAAATTTACGGCAGCAACTGGCCGCCACCACCCAGGCGCGGGAGAAGAACGACGCGTCGGTGGCGGAACTGACCGCCGCGAACGACCGGCTGCAGAAGGACCTGGCGGCGGCCCGGCAAGCCGCTTCCGCCGCCGGGTCCGGCCATGACGAGGGGGAAACGCTGCGCCAGGAGGCGGCCGGTCTGACGGCGAAGCTGGCGGCCGAGCATGACAATTTCACCCAGGCGCAGGCCCGGGTCGCGGCGTTGGCCGACGATCTGGCGGCGGCGCGGAAGGAATCGGCCGACAGCATCGCGGGGCGCGACGAGTTGAAGCAGCAGCAGGCCGAGACCAGCCTGTCGCTCGCCCAGGCGAAATCGCAGGTTGCGGCCCTCCAGCAGGAGCTGGCCGCCGCCCAGCAGGCCGGTGTCCGGCAGGAACTCGAGCAGTCCCAAGGTCGGGTGGCCGGGCTGGAAAAGCAGCTGGCCGACGCCCGCGCCGCGGCCACCGGCGGCGGGGAAGAGACCAGCCGGCTGCAGGGCGAGCTCGCCGCGCTCCGGACGGAAAAAGCCAATCTGGAAAAGGACCTGGCCGGGACGAAACAGGCGGCCGCGGACCTGGTCGCGCTGCGCGAGGAGCAACAGGTTCTGGCGGCCAGGGCGGCGGCCGACCACGACGGGCTGGCGCAGGCGCAGGCGCGGGTCGCGGCACTCGAAAGCGACCTGCGGGACGCGCAGAGCAAGGCGGCCGGCAGCGGGGCCGGGCCCGACGATTTGAAAAAGCAGCTGGCCGAGGCCAACCAGGCGCTGGAGAAAAACGGGGCCGCGGTGGCCGAGCTGACGGCGGCCAACGACCGGCTCGAGAAGGACCTGGCCGCCGCGAAGGAGGCGGCCGGCGACACCCATGCGCTGCGCGAAGAGCTGGCCCGGCTGCGCCCCGAGGCGGGCGGAGTGGCGGCCTTGCGCGGGGAGATCGACCGGCTGCGCCCGGAGGCGGACGCCGCCGCCGCCTTGCGCTCGAAGAACGGGCAGCTGGCCGAGGACGGTGAGAAGCTTGCGGGCATCCTGGCGAACAACCGCCGCGAACTCGACGCGGCGTCCGTCCGCACGGGCGAGCTGGAAAAGCAGCTGGAGGAGGCCCGGACCATCCGCACCCACGAGGGGGATGACACGAAGAAGCTGACCGGCGACCTCGCCGAGGCCAACCAGAGCATCGAGAAGCTCAACGCCACCGTGGCGGAACTGACCGGCACCAACGACCGGCTGGAGAAGGATCTGGACAGCGCCCGGAAATCCACCGCCGCGGCGCTCGCCGCCCAGGCCCAGGCGGTGAATGCCGCCCAGCCCGACGCCTACAAGCTGGAGATCAGCACGCTCCAGGCGCACGTGAAGGAGCTGGAGGGCCAGATGGAGGAGGAGCGCGGCAACACGGCGAAGGAGGTCGCGACGCTCGCGTCCCAGCTGCAACGGACCCGCGAGACGAACAAGGCCCTCACCGAGGCCAATCGTGCGCTCCTGAGCGCCAAGCAATCGGAGCAACCCACGGTCGGTCAGGAAGAGTTCGACAAATTGCAGGCCCAGGTGCGGGACGTCACCGCCGCCGGGGAAGAGCTGAAGCGGCAGAACGAGAAGCTGGCAGCCGACAGCCAGGCCGTGGCCGACGAACGGGCGGCCCTCAGGCAGCAGCTGGACGAGGCGCGCCAGGCCGCGACCGTGCCGGCCGGCCTCGCCGCGGAAAAGTCCGCCCTGCAGGAACGGCTGGAGGCGGTCGGCGCGCAGCTGGTGAAGACCCAGCAGGAGATGGATGCGATGCAGAAGGACAATGCCGACGTGACGGCGCTCGCCGCGGCCAGCAAACAGGCGGCCGACAAGGCGCAGGCCGACCTCGCCGCCATGCAGGTCCGCGCCACGGACGCGGAGAAGGCCGCGGAGTCGCACAACGCCACCGTGGCCGAGCTGACGCAGGCCAACAGCAAGCTTGAGCTGGAGCGCGAGGACATGCGCCGGCTGGTGGAATCCTACCGGGCGGACATCACCCGGCTGACGCAGAATGTGCGCAGCGTCGAGCAGCAGCGGACCGAGGCCGAGCGCGGCGCCCAGCAGAACATCGATGCGGTGACCGCCCAGCTGGCCCAGTTGCGCCGGGACCTGGACGGCACCCGCGCCGCGCAGGCGCGGATGGCCGAGGCCGCCGCCGCGCAGGACCGCGACCGGATCGCGGTCATCACCCAGCTGCGGACGGAGAATGGCGCCCTGGTCGCCCGGCTGACGCAGGCGCAGGGCACGCTCGACCAGATTGCCTCGGCGGCCCGGCTCGGCACGCCGGCGGCGGCGATCGCCGCGGGCGGGACGGTGCCGGTGCGGCCGGCGGCCGCCCCGGCCGCGCCGCTGACCGAGCTGCGTTTCCACACGGTGGCGGAGGGCGATTCACTTTCGCGCATCAGCCTGCGCTATTACGGCACGCCGGGCCGGTGGCAGGAAATCTTCGCGGCCAACCGCGATGTGCTGCAGGGCTCGAGCGCCCTCCGGGTTGGCATGCAGCTGCGGATCCCGTAGCCGCGCCGGAGGCGGGACGGCCGGTCCCGCTTCCAATCCGAAAAAAAGGGGGGCGCCGGCGGTGCGCCCCGGTTGTTGGCCATGGCTGAAATTCCTCAGGCCACGGCGATCGCGCCGGCCAGCGCGGACGTGGCGGACTGCTTGGCCAGGTTGCTGAAGAACTGGTCGCGGCGCTCCCGGGCGACGGTGAGGTCCTTGGTGCCGAGGGAACGGCGGACCCGTTCCTTGGTGAAAGGCGTCGGATAGACGGTATAGTGCAAAAACCACGTCCCATTGTTGTTCCAGAGATGGTGGTTGGGATTCGCTTCGCTGATGCGAAGGGAGGCGAGGGTGATGAGGTTGGACATGATGCGTGAGCGGTTGAGTTTTAATTAATCGTTCGCGCACCAGGGGTTTTCCGGAAAACGAAAAGCCGCCTGAGGGCATCAGGCGGCTTTTTCGCTTTTGGGAGGAGTTTTTTGTTAGAGGGTTTGACCCCTCTCACATCCGGGTGACTTGCGTCACTCGAAACCACCGTGATCACTCCTAGACCCGGTTGGCAGAACGGGCTGCTGTCAGCCAATCCTTTCCTGATGCGAGGCGAAGCGTGCAAACTCCGGCGCGTTAGGCCAGAAAATTTTTCAATTAACTTCGCCCCGGCGGTCGGCCCGGCGGGCAAAGCGCTGTATTTTGCCCAGTTACGACACCGCGGGGCCGGATTTATTTTTTCTCCGTCCGGCCGGCGATGACGGCGGCCATGCGGGCGAGCAGCGATTCGTAGCTGAAGGGCTTGCGCAGCACGGGCACCGGCCCCTGGTCCCGGACGCGCTCGAGCACATCGCGCTCGCTGTAGCCGCTCATCAGCAGGACGGGCACCCCGGGGTCGATGGTGCGGATGATCCGGAGGGCCTCGGCGCCGTCGAGGCCGGGCATGGTGAGATCGAGCAGGACGGCGGCGAAGCGTCCGGGGTTGGCGCGGAAATGCCGGACGGCTTCATGGCCGTCGGCCGCCAGCACGGTCTGGTAGCCCCCCCGGCGCAGCAGCTGGTCGGCGGTGGCGAGCACCACCGGCTCGTCGTCGGCAAGCAGGATGGTCGCGTTGGGGACGGGCGCGGGCAGCGGCGGATTGGTCGCCGGGGTGGCGGGGGGCGCGGCGCGGATCTCCGCGGGCAGGAAAAGGCTGAAGCAGGAGCCGAGGCCAGGGGTGCTGGTCACGGTCAGAGCGCCATGGTGGGCGCGCACGATGCCAAGCACGGCGGCGAGCCCGAGTCCGCGGCCGGCGAACTTCGTGGTGAAGAACGGATCGAAAACCCGGCCAAGCGTGGCGGGGGTCATGCCCTGGCCGTTGTCCCGGACCTCCAGGCAGACGCAGTCGCCCGCGGGCAGCTCGAAGGAATGAATCAGGATGCCGGTCGCGGGCCGGGGCCGGCCCCGGCGGGTGGTCAGCACGATCTCGCCCGGGGCGTCGCCGAGGGCGTCGGAGGCATTGATCACCAGGTTCATGATGACCTGCTGGAGCTGCGTCGTGTCGGCCTCGACCGGGGGCAGCTCGGGCGCAAGGTCCAGAACCAGCCGGGCTTTCTTGCTGATGGAGACCTGCAGCAGCTGGGCGGTGTCGCGCACCAGGGCGGTGAGATCCGCGCGCTCCAGCACGAAATTGCCCCCGCCGGCATAGGCCAGCATCTGGCGGCAGAGGTCGGCGGCGCGGCGCGCCGCGTTCTCGATGTGGGCGAGATGCTCGTCCCGGCTGCGCGGGTCGCCCGCTTCGGTGCGCATGAGGGTGGCGTTGGCGAGGACGACGGTCAGGAGGTTGTTGAAATCGTGGGCGATGCCGCCGGCGAGGACGCCGAGACTCTCGAGCTTCTGCGAGTCGATCATCTTCAACCGCAGCTTCTCGCGCTCCTCCTCGGCCAGCTTGACCTCGGTGATGTCGACCAGGGTGGTCAGCTCCTGCCATTCGTGCATCACCGGGTCGCGGAAGAGGTGCATCGTGAGCATGGCCCAGACGACGCGCCCGTCGGGATGGACGTAGCGTTTCTCGAGCGAGAAATGCGGGATCTCGCCGCGTTTCATCCGCTCGGCGAGGAGGCGCTGCCGCTCGCGGTCCTCGGGGTGGGTGGCGGCGACATAGCTGGCGTCATCCAGCGAGCGCGCCACCGGCACGCCGGTGATGCGTTCGTGCGCCGGGTTGACCAGCCGGGTTTCGGGCCGCTGGCCCCGGACCCAGGACAGGCCCACCGGGGCGTGCTTGTGGATGAAGCGGAACTGGGTCTCCTGCCGCGCCAGCTCCTCCCGTGCATGCTTGAGGACGGTGATGTCGGTTTGGGTGCCGGCCATGCGCACCGGCGTGCCGTCGGGTGCGCGGGAGACGATCTTGCCGCGTTTGAGGATCCAGCGCCACTCGCCGGATTTCGTCCGCATGCGCATCTCCACGTCGTATCGCTGCGCCTGCCCGGGGGTGGGCCAGTTGAGCAGCCGTTCGTAGAGCGGCCGGTCGTCGGGGTGGACGAGGTTGAGGCCGCCCTCGAAGGTCGGGGCGATCTCCGCCAGGGTGTAGCCGAGCATGGCCGCCCACCGCTCGCTGCGGGCGATGCGGCCGGTGCGCAGATCCCAGTCCCAAAAGCCGTCCTCGTTGCCCTCCAGCACGAGCGTGAGCCGCTCCTCGCTGAGATGGAGCGCGGCCGTCTGCCGCTCGAGCCGCAGGAGCAGCCGCCGTTGCCAGAAGAGGGCGCCGATGGTCGCCAGGAGCACCAGGAAGGCGGGCAGCAGATAGGGCTGCAAGTCCCGCAGCCGGGGGGGATGCGGATCAAGCGGTCCGATCCATTTCTCGTAGATGCGGTCGTAGGTGCCGTTCGTGTGCAGCCGGGCCAGGCCCTCGTTGATGAGCGCGAGCCATACCGTGTCCCCGCGCTGCAGCCCGATATGGAGACGCTGGGCAAATTCGGGCACCGCGATGTCGGCGGCCACGACGTTGTCGAGGTGATCTTCGCGGATGTTGTTCAGCCCGATGATGCGTGCGTCCAGGGTGGCGTCCGCCCGGCCCTCGGCGACCTCGTGGAGGGCGGCGCGCAGGCTGTCCGCGGGGATGAACGGCCCCAGCCAGCCGTGGTCGTGCAAATAGGCGTAGCCCGAGCCGGTTTCCTTGAGGGCTACGCGGAGCCGGCGCAGGTCCGCCGGCGAGTGGGGCGGGGGGAGGTCTTTGCGGATGAAGATGGCGCCCTTCATCACCACGTGGGGGGTGGCGAAGTCGATGAAGGTGGCGCGTTCCGCCGTGTAGGTGATGTTGGCCAGGGCGTCGACGCGGCCGGCCCGGAAATCTTCGAACATGGCGGACCAGGGCTTGGCGACGAAGACCACCTTGAAATGCATCTCGTCGGCGATGGCGGTCAAGATCTCGACGGCGAAGCCGGTGGGCACGCCCTTCGCATCGACGAGGGTCATCGGTTCGCCGTTGATATCCAGGCCCACGCGCAGCGGATCAGCCCGGGTGGTGAGCTGGAGGGCAAGCAAGGCGACTGCGGTGCAGATCACCCGCTGGGGTAAAAGCATGGCGGGATCATGAGATATGCCCCGGGGCGGGGCAAAAGGAAAATTTTGGTCCCAAGGCTGCTGTCATGCCTGCCGCAGGCGGCAAGATCTGACGGCAGGCGCGGGGCCGCGGAATGTCCGTCGCACCCGCCGGCTTCGATCCGCCCGGCAAGGCAGACCGGAATCTTGCCGGGTCTTGCCGCCGTTGCCCATCCCGTTGCCGGACGATCACTGCCCGCGGTGCCAGCCGGCAGGGCCGGGTCAGGCCAGCTTCGCGCCGCGGGCCTGGGCGGCGCGGATGAGGGCGTCGGCCATGTCGGAGGGCGTCACGGCACACTCGATGCCGCATTCCTTGAAGACGGCGATCTTGGCGGCGGCGGTGTCCTCGGCCCCGCCGACGACGGCGCCGGCGTGGCCCATGCGGCGGCCGGCGGGTGCGGTGGCCCCGGCGATGAAGCCGGCGACCGGCTTCTGGCAATGGGCCTTGATCCAGCGGGCGGCCTCGACCTCGGCGTTGCCGCCGATCTCGCCGATCAGGATCATGCCCCAGGTCTCGGGGTCGTCGTTGAACAGCTTGATGACATCGAGGTGCGACGTGCCGTTGACCGGGTCGCCGCCGATGCCGACGGAGGTGGTCTGGCCAAGGTTATTCGACGTGAGCTGGAAGACGGCCTCGTAGGTCAGAGTGCCGGAGCGGGAGACGACGCCGACGTGGCCCTTCTTGTGAATGTAACCGGGCGCGATGCCGATGCGGCAGCCGCCAAAGGAGTCCGGACCGGTGCCGGGGGTGACGAGACCGGGGCAGTTCGGCCCGATGAGGCGGGTCCGGCGGCCGATCATGGCGCGCTTGACCTCGACCATGTCGCGGATCGGGATGCCCTCGGTGATGGCGACGATGAGCGCGAGACCGGCGTCGACGCCCTCGAGGATGGCGTCGGCGGCGAAGGGCGGCGGCACAAACACCGCGGAGGCGGTGGCGCCGGTGGCGGCGACCGCCTCGGCGGCGGTGTTGAAGATCGGGATCCGGTGGGCGCCATGCTCGAAGAACTGGCCGCCCTTGCCCGGGGTGACGCCGGCGACGATCTTTGTGCCGTAGTCGAGCGAGAGCTTGGTGTGGCGGCCGCCGAATTCGCCGGTGATGCCCTGGACGACGACCTTGGTTTCGGGAGTGACGATGATGGACATGGGAGAGGAAGTAGTGGGTAGTAAGTAGATCTTGGCAGCAGCGGAACGGGTGGGAAGTGGGTGGTTTGATTTGCTCGCCGCCCGCTACTCGATGTTGCTGCTATTGCGCCTTGCGCTGGTGCAGGGTGATTTCGTTGCCGTCGGGGTCCTTGATCATGAACATGCGGCAGGGAGGAAATTCGAGGACATCGCCCGTCAGCAGGGCGCCCGCGGCCTGCGCGGCGGCGAGGGCGGCGTCAAGGTCGGCGACCTCGAGGGCGAGGGCGGAGGCGGGTTTGCCCGGCATGGCGTTGGAGACGGCGAGCGCCTGGCCTGCGACGTCGTATTCGATCCACCACTGGCCGGGGGCGAACTCGATCTGGATGCCCGGCTTGAGCCCGAGGAGGCCCTCGTAGAACAGGCGGGCGCGCGGGATGTCGGTGGCGGCGTGGAAGACGAAGGCGATTTCCTTGACCTGGATGCTCATGAGGGAGGGAAGTAGTGAGTAGCGGGTAGCGAGTAGTATTGGCAGAGCGAGCGATGAAGGGCGAAGGTGGGAGTGGTTTGGTCTACTCTCTAGACGCTACTCGATGCTCGCTACTGTCGCGGTCACGCCACCAGCTTCACGATCCGTTGCGCGGCGTCGGCCATGGTGGTGGCGGACTCGATCTTGAGGCCGGACTCGGCGAGGGTCCGCTTGCCGGCGGCGACGTTGTTGCCCTCGAGGCGGACGACGAGGGGGATCTTGAGGCCGAGGTCGCGGGCGGCGGCGACGACGCCGGTGGCGATGGTGTTGCAGTCCATGATGCCGCCGAAAATATTCACCAGGATGCCCTTCACGTTGGGGTCGGTGAGGATGATCTTGAAGGCGGCCTGCACCTGGTCCTTGGAGGCGCCGCCGCCGACGTCGAGGAAGTTGGCCGGGCTGCCGCCGTAATGCTTGATGATGTCCATTGTGCTCATGGCGAGCCCGGCGCCGTTGACCAGGCAGGCGATGTTGCCGTCGAGCGCGATGTAGGAGAGGTTGAATTTCGAGGCCTCGATCTCCTTGGAGTCCTCCTCGTTCAGGTCGCGGAGGGCGACGATGTCGGGGTGGCGGAAAAGGGAGTTGTCGTCGAACGAGACCTTGGCGTCGAGGGCGAGGACCTTGTTGTCCCCCGTGGTGATGAGCGGGTTGACCTCGACCATGGCGGCGTCGGTCTCCCAGTACATGCGGTAGAGCGCGTTGATCAGCTTGACGGCGTGCTTGAACACCTCGCCGGCGAAGCCGAGCTTGAAGGCGAGTTCGCGGGCCTGGTAACCCATCAGGCCGACGGCCGGGTCGACGACGATCTTGAAGATCTTGTCCGGCGTCTCGTGGGCGACCTTCTCGATCTCGACGCCGCCCTCGGTGGAGGCGACGATGACCGGGCGCGAGGTGACGCGGTCGAGGAGGATGGCGAGGTAGTACTCCTTCTTGATGTCGCAGGCGACGGTGAAATAGACCGTCTGCACCTTGCGGCCGGCGGGACCGGTCTGCGCGGTGACGAGGGTGTTGTTGAACATCTTGTTGGCGAACTCGAGCGCCTCGGCCTTGGTCTTGGCAAACTTGACGCCGCCCTTGAAGCCGTCGGTGAAAGTGCCCTTGCCGCGGCCGCCGGCGTGGATCTGGGCCTTCACGATGAGCGGGCCGTCGTGGGCCAGCGTGGCGAGGGCGGACTCGAACTCGGCCGGGGTGCGGGCGGCCACGCCGCGGGGCACGGCGACGCCGAATTTCTCAAAGAGGGCCTTGGCCTGATACTCGTGAATGTTCATGGGAAAGAGAGGGGGGTAGTTTTAGCCACAAAGATCCCCAAAAAGACACAAAAAAGCACATGCACCCGGCGGGTTGGCCCCATCCTCAGCCGGCCGGAGCCGGCGCCGGACCCAGGATAAGGCGGGATTGCCTTTGGCCCGGCCCGGAGCAGGATACCGCCCCATGCAGTCGCACGAATTGCTCAAGGAGGTGCTGAAGAAGACCAGCGCGAAACAAATCGCGTCCGAGATGGGCCTGTCCCTCTCGCTCATCTACAAATGGGCCGAGCCGCCCGTCGACGGGGCCGGCAGCGGGGCGAACAACCCCCTCGACCGCATCGAGCAGCTGGTCCGCATCACGAACGACCCGCGCATCGCGCAATGGGTGTGCGAGCTGGCCGGGGGTTTTTTCATCACCAACCCCAAGGTGCGGCCCGATGCGCAGCAGCTGATCCCCTCCACCAACAACATCGTGCAGGAGTTTGCCGACATGCTGGGCGTCATTGCCATCGCCGCGTCGGACAGCGCCATCACCAAGGAGGAGGCGAAGGCCATCCGCCGCCGCTGGGAGGACCTCAAGTCGGTGACCGAGGGTTTTGTCCGCCACTGCGAGCTGGGGGATTTTGCAGCGCTGAAGGAAAGCGCCGAGCGCCGGAAGCCGGCCTGAGGGCGCGGGCCGGCGGGGCCGGCGGCAGCTCAGAACCCGTGCCGCTGGAGCTGTTCCTGGAGCTGGCGCTGGAAGGACTGCACGTCCGCCGGGCTGGGCTGGTAGCCTTTCTGGGGCGTCTCGAGCATCAGGCGCCCCTGCTGGTCGAGCGCCCACTTGCCGGCGACGCCGTCGCTGAAGGTCACGTTGCCGCTCACCACGGCCCCGGGGCGCACGATGCGGTCCAGGTCCAGGACCACGCCGCCCGGGCCCGCCGGCGGGGCGGGGAAGTCCTCGGCCGCGTCTTCGGGGAAGTCCTGGCCGGGCAGTTCCTCCTCCCCGGCCGCGCCGAGGCCGACCTTTTCCTTCAGCTTGTCGACAAAGCCCTTCTTTTCAGGGGCGCGGGGCGGGGTCGCCCCGCCTCCCGTGGCGGCGGCCTTGGTCACGTCGGAGGCGTCGGCCTTCGGCGCGGGGTTCTTCAGCTCGAGGCCGAGGTCGTCCACCAGGAAGCGGACATCCATGTAGGTCATCGACAGCTTGAATTGCTCGGCGAGCTTCTTCTGGACGACGGAGAGGTTGTCGCCGGCGGCGACCCAGGTGGCGACGGACTGTTTTTGTTCGGGGGTGAGGGGCATGGAGGAGAGTTGAGGGTTAATGGTTGAGAATTGGGAGGTCAATTCAAGCAACGCGCCTGATGCAGGATACAACCTGTGCCATTACTCTCAACCCTCAACTCTCATCTCTCAACTGGCGGCGCGCGGCGCGCCGTCACTTCGACAGCTGCGTCTTCAGGAAGTCCACGCTGCCGCGGACGGAGTCGTCCTGCTCCATCATGTTCTCGACGGTCTTGACCGCGTGAATGACGGTGCCGTGGTCGCGGCCGCCGAAGGCCTCGCCGATCTCCTGCAGGGAGTGGCGGGTGAGCTGGCGGCAGAGGTACATGGCGATCTGGCGGGGGAAGGCGATGGCGTTGGGCCGGCGCTTGCTCGTCATGTCCGAGTGGCGGATCTGGTAGTGGTCGGCGACGCGCTTCTGGATGCCCTCGATGTTGAGGCGGTTCAGGGCCTCCTCCATCAGCACGTCGCGGAGGAGGTGCTCGGCGCTGGCGAGGTCGAGCTGCTTGCCGGTGAGGGCGGCGTAGCTGGAGATCTTGATCAGCGCGCCCTCGAGCCGGCGGATGTTCTTCGAGATGTGCTGCGCCATGAACTCGATCACGGGCATCGGCAGGTCGACCTTCAGCGTGGCGGCCTTGGTCTTGAGGATGGCGACGCGGGTCTCGAAGTCGGGCGAGGAGATGTCGGCGGAGAGGCCCCACTGGAAGCGGGAGACGAGGCGGGCCTCGAGGGTGGCGATCTCGGTCACGGGGCGGTCGCTGGAGATGACGATCTGCCGCTGGGACTCGAAGAGGTCGTTGAAGGTGTGGAAGAACTCCTCCTGGATGCGCTCCTTGCCGGCGAGGAACTGGACGTCGTCGACCAGCAGCACGTCGACGCTGCGGTAGCGCTGGCGGAACTTGGTCAGGGCGTTCTCCTGGATGGCGTGGATGTACTCGTTGGTGAATTTCTCCGTGGAGAGGTAGGCGACCTTGGCCTCGGGGTTGCGCGCGAGGATGCTGTGCCCGATGGCGTGCATCAGGTGGGTCTTGCCGAGGCCGGTGGCGCCGTGGATGAAGAGCGGGTTGTAGGCCTGGGCGGGTGCCTGGGCGACGGCGAGGGCGGCGGCGTGGGCGAGCTGGTTGTTCGGGCCGACCACGAAGGACTCGAAGCTGTTGCGCGGGTTGAGCGAGCCGGCGGCGGCGGTGCGCTCGTCGTAGCGGAGGGTGCGCTTGGCGGCGGGGCGGGCCTTGGGCTCGGGCGCCGGGACGGCGGGGGCGGGCCCGGGCTCGGTCTTGCGGAGGGTGACGTGCACCATGCGGCCGGCGGCGAGCCGGAGGCGCTGGGAGATCAGGTCGAGGTAGTTGTCATGGATCCAGATCGCGGCGAAATCATTCTGCACGCCCAGGGTGATGGCGTCCTCGGTCGTCTCCACGCAGCGCATCGGCTCGAACCACATCTGGAAAACGTCATCCGGGAAGAGTCCCTTGAGGTCGCATTTGACGGTTTCCCAGAGACTGGTCTGGAGCACGGAGTGGGGCATGGGAGGTCGGAGTGGTGACGGATAATTCGCCCCTCAGCAACTGCATTTGCTGCCACCGCCGCTGCGTTCCCCGGGCCGGTCACTCGCAAGGGAAAAGGGATTCAGATCATCACGGGGCCGGCCGCGTGGACGGCGGAGCCGGGGGGGATTGACCAGTGTCTGGGGAGAACCTTGGGGTGCCTGGGCACGGACTGCGTAGCGGAAGAGGGCAAAGAACAATCGGGAGGAAGCTCGTTAAAATATACTTTGCGAATAACGTGAATCAAAAAATGCGTTTCAAGCGCAACTTTCCGACATCTTGTTCACACGAAGCGGGCCATAACTTTCCGCATTTTGTTGTTGCGAAAAAAAGCACGGGCGCGGGGTTGGATTTCTCCTCGGAGGCGGCGTTCCGGGACCCGACCGTTCCACCGGCGGGGCGCGGGGTCGCTCGGTTTTACCACGGATTTCACGGATGAACGCGGGGTAAATATTTTTGCAGGGGGCGCAGGCTTGCCGTGCCCGACGCGTTCGCCAGCCGGCCGGTGGAGGCGGGACTACCAGTCCCGCGGGTTGCCAGCAGCGGCAGCCATGCCAAGCGGGACCAGTGGTCCCGCCTCCAAGGAGAAGCGCGGCGGGACCGGCGACCCATCCCGCAGCGTCACGCGCTCGCGACCTGATGCGGCTCCGGATCGGCCCATTTGCCGTGCTCGCGGATCAGGGCGACCAGCCGGGCGTCGGCCTCGGCTTCCGGGATGTTGTACTGCACGCACTTCTTGCCGACGTAGAGGTTGATCTTGCCCGGGGCGCCGCCCACATAGCCGAAATCCGCGTCGGCCATCTCGCCGGGGCCGTTCACGATGCAGCCCATGATGGCGAGCTTCACGCCCTTGAGGTGGCCGGTCTGCGCCCGGATCCGCTGGGTCGTGCTCTGCAGGTCGAACAGCGTGCGGCCGCAGCTGGGGCAGGCGACAAACTCGGTCTTGGAAATGCGGGCGCCGGCGCCCTGCAGGACGTTGTAGGCCAGCTTGGCCGCGCGGGTGGCGTCCGGCTCGGTCTCGATGCTCACGAGGTCGCCGAGGCCGTCGCAAAGCAGCCCGCCGGTCAGGAAGCTGGCCTCGAGCAGCTTGGAGAGAAAGCTGTTGTCACCGCGCACCGCCGTGGCGGCCGTGTTGCGGATCCAGACGGGGGCGAGGGAGCCCGCGGCGCGGAGGTTTTCCACGAGGCGGCGGTAGGCGCCGGTGGCGTGGCCGGCGCCGGTGGCGTCAGAGAGGGTGAAGAGCAGGTTCGCGTCACCCAGCTGGCGCAGGATGGGCGCCAGGGCCGCGAGTGCGTCCGCGGGGGCGTCGACGGCGAGGAAATGGCCCTTGGACCGGACGGCGGCGGCGAATGCCGCGAGCAATCCGGCGTCGGCGGCGCCGAAGCGGCGGACGAGGAGGAGCCGGGGGTTGAGGGTTGAGAGCAGAGGATTGAGGTCGGCGGGCGTGAGCGCGGGGGCGAGCTCGAGGGCGAGGAAGGCGACCGAGTCGGGCATAAAGCCCGACCTACAGAGAGTGTCCAAATCGGCGGTCGAATTGACCGGCACCAGCAGGCCCTCGGCGGGGGTGTCCTGCATCCGCGGGGCCGCGAGGGCCTGCGCCGCCTCGGCGAGGCCGGCCAGCGTGGTGCGCACGATGACGCGCGGCGGCTGTTCGGGGCCGACGAGGCATTTTACGGAAAGCGACCGCGCGGTCGTCTCCCGGCGAGTGAAGTGGTAAGGATCGACACTGTCAGCCTCGCCCGAGTTTGGCGTTTGGCCTTTGGCGTTTGGCGTTTTCCAAAGTGACATCACTTTTTGGGCGATGGCCCGGGCAACGGGGATTTCGTAGACGGAATCCTCGGTGAGGGAGACGCGGATGGTGTCGCCGAGGCCGTCGAGCAGCAGGCTGCCGATGCCGATGGCGCTCTTGATGCGGCCGTCCTCGCCGTCGCCCGCCTCGGTGACGCCCAGGTGCAGCGGGTAGTGCATGTCCTCCCGGTCCATCCGCTCGACCAGCAGGCGGTAGGCCTGGATCATGACCTTGGGGTTGCTGGCCTTCATCGACAGCATGAGGGCGTGGTAGTCGTGGGCGCGCGCGATGCGGAGGAACTCCAGGGCGCTCTCGACCATGCCGAGCGGCGTGTCGCCGTAGCGGTTCATGATGCGGTCGGAGAGGGAGCCGTGGTTGGTGCCGATGCGCATGGCCCGGCCGAGCTCCTTGCAGCGCCGCACCAGCGGCGAGAAGGCGTCGTGCAGCCGCGCCAGCTCGCGGTCGTAGTCGGCGTCGGTATATTCCTTGACGGCGAATTTCTTCTTGTCGGCATAATTGCCGGGATTGACGCGGACCTTCTCGACGTGCTCGACCGCCTCCATGGCGGCCGAGGGCAGGAAATGGATGTCGGCGACCAGCGGGATCTGGGCGAAGCCGGCGGCGGAGAATTGCTCGCGGATCTCCCGCAGGCATTTTGCCGCGGCGACATTGGGCGCGGTGATGCGGACGATCTCGCAGCCCGCCTCGGCGAGGGCGATCGACTGTTTCACGGTCGCGGCGACGTCCTGGGTGTCGCTGGTGGTCATCGACTGGATGCGGACCGGATGGTCGCCGCCGACGCCGACGCCCCCGACCCTCACCTCAAGGGTGCGGCGGCGGATCGTCTGGAAGCGGGACGCGCAGTAGGGCATGGGCTGAAGAGAAGTAACAGGCAACAAGGGACAAGTGGCAAGAACCGGAAGGCGGGCCTCCGCTGGTTACTTGATACCTGATCCTTGTTACTTGCCGCCGGCTTCCGCCGGCTTGGCCGCTTCCCGGGCCGCGGCGTCGGCGCGGTTGTCGCGCATGAGGCGGCGGAGGTCGCCGAAGACGGTCACGTAGGCCATCATCGAGAGGATGAGCACGACAAAGATGCTTTGCAGGGCGGCCACGAAGTTGAAGGGCAGCGCCCGGCCGCGGAGCTTGCCGATGGTGGCGAAGAGCATGTGGCCGCCGTCGAGCACGGGGATGGGCAGCAGGTTGAAGATGGCCAGGTTCACGTTCACCAGGATGGCGATCCAGAGGACATAGCGAAAGCCGGCCTTCGAGGCGTCCCAATAGATCCGGCCGATGCCGACCGGGCCGCTGAGCTTGGAGAGGCCCATGTCGGAGTTCGGCTGCACGAGGCTGACAAACATCCGCACGGTCATCCGGATCTGGGTATAGACCTGCTCGAAGGGGTTGGTGTGGATGAGGCCGTAGTTGGTGCGATACCCCGCGCCGAGGAAGGGCGAGACGTCCCTGGACCGGGTGGCGGGCACCGGGATCGTGACGGGCTGGCCGGCGCGCAGCACGCCGAGGGTGAAGGCCTCCGGGACCTTGGCCTGCATCACGTCCATCAGGGTGACAAGATTCAGCAGCGGGGCCCCGTTCAGGGTCTGCAGCTGGTCGTCAGGCTGCAGCCCGAGCGTCTGGGCGAAGGACTTGTCGGGCACGCTGCCCACGATGGGCGTGTAGGCGGGCAGGATGCCGACCTTGCGGTTTTTCTCCTCGCCGGAAAGCCGCGGATACACCGGCAGGTCGAGCCGCCGGCCGTCGCGTTCGATGGTGAAGACGGCCCGGCGCCGGCCGTCGTCGGTCACGCCCGAGCTGGTGACAAGGTTCTGGAGCAGGTCCGACCAGTCCTCCACCGGCGTGCCGTCGATGGCGCGGATGGTGTCGCCCACCCGCAGGCCGGCTTCGAGCGCGGGGCTGGGCACGGTGGTGTTGTCGACCAGGGTGATGGTCTTCGTGATGTAGCCGATGCGGGTGGTGGAGAGGTCCTCGCTGGTCGGCTGGCCGGCCCACCACAGGATGCAGGCGAGGAAGAAGGCGAAGAGGATGTTGCAGGCCGCGCCCGCCACGAACACGATCATGCGCGACGTGTAGCCGACCGGCGGGAGCGGTTCGGTGATTTCGGACTCGCCCTCGAGGACGGGCATGTCGGCGAGCTGGGGCAGGGCCACGTAGCCGCCGAGGGGGAGGCAGCCCACGCGGTATTCGACGCCGTCCCGCCCCAGCCTTTTCCAGAGGGCCGGGCCGAAGCCGATGGAAAAGCGCGTGACCTTCACGCCCCGCCGTCGCGCGGCGAGGAAATGGCCGAGCTCGTGCACGAAGATCGAGCCGCCGAAGAACAGGAGGATCAGGAAGACCGACCAGACGTTGCTGAAGAGACCGGAAAGAAATTCCATTTGCGAGACGGGCCGGGCCGGGTGCGGCCGGACTGGTTACTGGGATTGGTGGGTGAAGAGTTGGGCCGTGCGCCGGGCCTCGGTGTCGACGGCGAGCACCTGATCGAGCGTGGTGGGGTCGAACAGGGGGACCGTGGCCAGAGTGTGTGCAATAATCCGTGGAATCGCAAGAAACGGCACCCGGTTCTGCAGGAAAGCCGCGACTGCCACCTCGTTAGCCGCATTAAAGACGGCCGGGGCCGTGCCGCCCGCCGCCATGGCCCCGCGGGCCAGCCCGAGGCAGGGGTAGCGGGTCTCGTCGGCGGGCCGGAAGTCGAGGGCGAAGATCCGGTCGAGCGGCAGCGCCGGATCCGGGCCGGCCGGGGCGCGGTCGGGGTGGAGCAGGGCGTGCTGGATGGGAAAGGTCATCGACGGCGGGCAGAGCTGGGCCAGCATCGAGCCGTCGGTGAACTCGACGAGGCAGTGCACGATGCTCTGCGCGTGCAGCACCGCCTGGCATTGCTCCGGGCGCAGGCCGAAGAGCCACTGCGCCTCGATCAGCTCGAGGCCCTTGTTGGCCAGGGTGGCGGAATCCACCGTGATCTTCGGGCCCATGGCCCAGTTCGGGTGCTTCAGCGCGTCGGCCGGGGTGACGGCGGAAAGTCGGTCCAGCGGCCAGTCGCGGAACGCCCCGCCCGAGGCCGTGAGCACGAGCCGGCGGACATCCGCGGTGCGGTGGCCCTCGAGACACTGGAAAACGGCGTTGTGCTCGCTATCGACCGGCAGCAGCCGGCTGCCGCTCGCGCGGGCGGCTGCCATCACGAACTTGCCGGCGAGCACGAGAATCTCCTTCGAGGCGAGGGCGATGGTCTTCCGCGCCGCGATGGCGGCCAGCGCAGGCTGCAACCCGGCGGTGCCAACGACGGCGATCAGCACGATGTCGGCCTCCGGCAGGGCGGCCAGCTCACGCAGCCCGTCCGCCCCGCCGAAGAAGCGCGTGCCGGCGGGGAACGCGGGATCGGCGCGGGCGGCCGCGAGCGCCGCGGGCGCATATAGGCCGATGTGCCGCACGCCGAACTGCCGGGCGATCTCCGCCAGCCGCCCATGCCGGCCGTGGGCGGCGATGCCGACGAGTTCGAGCCGGTCGCGGTGCGCGGCAATTACACGCAGCGTGCTTTCCCCGATGGAGCCGGTGGCTCCGAGGAGGACGACGCGCCGTTTGGGCGGGAGCGCGGTCACTGGCACGACCCTTTCAGGTTTGCTGTGGGCGGGGTGCCCTCACCCCGCGGGTTGAAGGCCGCGCCACACATGCCTCGCGGGATGGGGGCACCCCGCCCACAAAATCGAGCGATCCATGATCTGGTCTTCATCACTCCACGAACAGAAAGATGAAATACGCCAGCGGCGCCGTCAGGAGCAGGCTGTCCGTCAGGTCGAACGCGCCGCCGATGCCGGGGATGAGCTTGCCGGTGTCCTTGAGGTCGGCGCGGCGCTTGAGCGCGGATTCCATCAGGTCGGACACGATGGTGATGAGGGCCAGGGGCAGCGCGACGGCCGCCGCCACCAGCGGGGTCAGGCCGTCGGGCAGCCGGCTGGCGGCGAAATAGGCGATGGCCGCGCCGACGCCCATGGAGACCAGCACGCCGCCGACGGCGCCCTCCCAGGTCTTCTTCGGGCTGATCACCGGCGCCATCTTGTGCCGGCCGATGGCGAGGCCGGTCAGCAGGGCGCCGACATCGCAGAACTTCGAGACCGCGATGACCCAGAGGCAGACGGCGAGGTTGTCGCCGCTGTCGGAGTCGCGCATGAGGATGCGGACGAGGAACTGCAGCATGAAGGGCACGTAGAGCAGCCCGGCGACCGTCGTGCCGATCGTCTCCATGCGGCTGGCGGTGTCGCGCTCCCGGAGCACCCGGATGCACGAGACCAGCATCGCCAGCACGATGAGGTTGGTGGCCAGGCCCTGGACCACGTCGGGCTCGTCGAAATAGAGGCCGGTGCAATAGGGTCCCGCGGTGATGAGGACGCTGAGGACGAGGCCCATCCCATGGAAGGGGCGGTGGCCCATCCTCTCCGTCAGGCCGTAGAATTCATGGAGGGTCAGCGCGGAGAGGAGCGTGATGAGGACGACGGCGGCGTGGGTGCCGAAAAACCAGAGGCTGCCGAGGATGACCGTCCAGAGGACGAGGGTGCTGAGGATGCGGGATAACACAGAGGGGCGGGTGGATGGCTCAGCTGCCCCCGGCCTTGACCTGCTCGGTGGTCAGGCCGTAGCGGCGTTCGCGTTTGCGGAACTCTTCGATGGCGGCCTGCAGGTCGGCCCGGCCGAAGTCGGGCCAGAGGACCGGGGTGAAGACCATCTCGGCATAGGCGCACTGCAGCAGCATGAAATTGCTGACCCGCTGCTCGCCGGACGTGCGGATGAGCAGGTCGGGCTCGGGGATGTGCGCCGTGTAAAGGTAGCGGCTGAAATGCTCCCACGAGGCGTCCGCCAGCTTTTCCGTGCCGGCCACGACGGCGGCGGCGTAGTCCCGGGCGGCGTCGGCCACCTCGGTGCGCGAGCCGTAGTTGAGGGCGAGGACGAGGGTCCAGTCGGTGAAGCCCTGGGTCGCCTCGATCACGCGGTCGAGCTCGCGCCGGACGTTGGCCGGGAGGGCGTCGGTGCGGCCGATGGTGAGCAGGCGGACGCGGTTCTTGATCAGGTTGTCCAGCTCGCGCCGGAGGAAATAATCGAGCAGGCCCATCAGGCCCGTGACCTCGTCGGCCGGGCGCTTCCAGTTCTCGACCGAGAAGGCATAGAGGGTGAGGTAGCGGATGCCGAGCTCCCGGGCGGCATCGACGACGGTGCGCACGGTCTCCACCCCCCGACGGTGGCCCTCGAGGCGGGGCAGCCCGCGCTGTTTCGCCCAGCGGCCGTTGCCGTCCATGATGATGGCGATGTGCTGCGGGAGGGGGTCGGGGCCGGGAGGCGTCATGCAGGAGTGACGGCGATATAGGTCAGCGCCGGCAAGTTTGACAAGGGGCGATTCCGACGCTCCCTTTGGGCATGGCGCAACCACTGACCAAGCCCGAGATCGACGCCGCGCTCACTGGTCTGCCCGGCTGGGCCTTTGCAGCCGACGCCCTGGCCAAGGATTTCAAGTTCGGCAGCTTTCGCGAGGCGTTTTCCTTCATGACCCGCGTCGCCTTCGAGGCCGAGGCAGTGGACCACCACCCGGACTGGACCAATGTCTACAACCGGGTCGCCGTCCGGCTCAACACCCACGACGCGGGCGGCAAGGTGACCGCCAAGGACGTCGCGCTGGCCAATAAAATCCAAGGCATTTCGTGGGTGGGGTGAGATGGAGCCACGGCGACCCCGCCATGGCTCCAGGGATTTCTCAAATCCCGCTTAAAAACTATCCCCGCGGGGGAATCCGTTTGCGCCGCCGGGGCGTATTCATAGGCTCAAACCATGAGTGATTTTGCTCCCGCCGCCGAAGTCGCGACCACGCGCGCCGCCATCGAGCGGCTGAAGGCCAACATGCGCCTGACCATCAAGGGCAAGGATGATGTCATCGAGCAGACGCTCGTCTGCCTGCTGGCCGGCGGCCACCTGCTGATCGAGGACCTGCCCGGGGTCGGCAAGACCACGCTGGCCTATTCCCTGGCCCGCTCGATGGACTGCGCCTTTTCGCGCATCCAGTTCACCAGCGACCTGCTGCCGACCGATGTCACCGGGGTCTCAATCTACGACGAGAACGTGAAGGAGTTCATCTTCAAGCCCGGCCCGGTCTTCGCCAACATCGTCCTGGCCGACGAGATCAACCGCGCCACGCCCAAGACGCAGTCGGCGCTGCTCGAGGTCATGGACCGCAGCAAGGTGACGGTCGACGGCGAGGCGCACGCGGTCGGCGCGCCGTTCATGGTCGTGGCCACGCAGAACCCGGTGGACTACGAGGGCACGTTCCCGCTGCCGGAGAGCCAGATGGACCGCTTCCTCATGCGGCTGGCGATGGGCTACCCCCAGCCGGGCGACGAACTGGAGATCCTGCGCACGCCCCGCCTCGGCTACGATGCCATCGTGCTCAACCCGGTGGTGACGCGTTCCGACATCCTGAAGATGCAGGCGCTGGCCGGCAAGGTGTTCGTCGAGGACAGCGTGCTGGACTATATCCTGAAGATCATCACCGCCACGCGCACGGAGGCGGAGTTCAAGGCCGGCGTCAGCGTGCGCGGCGGCCTGTCGCTGCGCGTCGCGGCGCAGGCCCGGGCGCTGGTGCTCGGGCGGGACTTCGTGATCCCCGAGGACGTGCCGGCGATCGCCGGCGCGGTGCTGGCCCACCGCCTGTCGCTGGCGCGGCCGACCTCCGACGCGCTGGAGGAGCGCCGCACGGTGCTCGCCGCGCTGCGCCGCATCATCGCGGCGGTGCCGAACCCGGAGTAGGACTCCGGGAAATTCCAAACGCCATACGTCCAAACGCCAAGGAAAACCTCATGCTGAAAATCGCGAAGGGTGGATTGGATTTATTTGGCGTAGGGCCATTGGGCTTTGGGATTTGTCGCCGAGAGTCATGAACCCTGCTGCGACTGTCACCTCCCCGAGCGCCGACTGGCACGGTCCCGGCGCGCCGGACCGGCACCGGCGGGTGTTTTCCTGGCGCACGCTGCTCTGGTCGCTGGTCTTCCCCCCCCAGCGGCACCGCATCGCGCCGACCGTGACCGGCCTGTTCCTCATGGCCCTGGCCATGGGCATCGGCACGGCGGCCTACAACACCGCGAGCAACATCCTGTTCATCACCCTGTCGCTGCTGCTCGCGTGCCTGTTGCTCAGCGGCCTGATGTCCTGGTTCAATTTCGCCGGCGTGTGCTGGCGCGTGCGCCCGCCGGGGCCGTGGCGGGCGGGGCACGAGACGCTGGTCTCGGTCGAGGTGCGGAACCGCAAGCAGTGGCTGCCGACCTACGGGCTGTGGTTCGAGCTGCTGACGCAGCCCCGGCGGGCGCCGGCGCCGGACCGGCCGGAGAAGGACCTGAAGGTGCGCGAGATCCTCGCCGCCGCCGACAAGCTCGTGACCCGGGGCCAGGTGGCCCTGCGCGAGCGGCTCGAGGCGGGCGGCGAGGCGGGGCTCGACTGGGTGGTGAAGCCCCGGCAGCGCGGGGAGGCCCTCGTCGAGCTGAGCGCGGTGGGTTCGCTGTTTCCGTTCGGCTTTCTCAGGAAGAGCATCGGCGTGGCGCTCCGGCAGCCCGTGCTGGTCTGGCCGGCGCAGGTGGACTACCAGTGGACCGGCGGCACGGCGGCGCACGCGGGCGCGCAGGGCCGGCGCACGGCGCGGGCCGGGACGGGCGAGGACCTGCTCGCCCTG
Source organism: uncultured Oleiharenicola sp. (assembly GCA_964423065.1). Classification (GTDB taxonomy): domain Bacteria; phylum Verrucomicrobiota; class Verrucomicrobiia; order Opitutales; family Opitutaceae; genus Lacunisphaera. Next base: position 84,244 of record CAYRDN010000004.1, read on the forward strand.
CGCAAGTACGCCCAGGGCGACTCGCACCGGCTGATCCACTGGAAGGCCAGCGCGCGGCTCGGGCAGCTGATGATCCGGCAGTTCGCCGCGGAAAGCCACGACGGCTTCGTGCTGCGCCTCGACACCCCGGCCGGCGTGTGGCCGCACCCGGAGCAGTTCGAGCTGCTCTGCAGCTTCGCCGCGACGATGGCGGAAGACCTCTTCGCCGCCGGGCGGCTGTATGGCGCCTGCCTGAACGGCGGGCCGCTGCTCGCCACCCGGCGGCTGCGCGACCTCGAGGCCCTGCTGGACCAGCTGGCCGTGCTGCAGCCGGGGCCGGAGCGGGGTGCGGGAAGCGGGGAGCTCGGAGCCCAGAAAAACGTCATCACCTTCGCGCCTGACGGCGTGCGGGGGGTCGCCGCCTATGTCGACGGACACCAGACCGCCGCAGCTTGACCTCGACGAGCTGCGCCGCCTGAAGTGGCTGCTGGGCGGCGCGCTGGCGCTCGTCTCGGTGTGGACCGTCTTCTTCCTCGATATCGAGGCCCTGGGCCTGGTGGGTGTGGCCAGCGCGCTCATTCTCGCGACGCTGGCGTGGCCGCGTTTGCCCGCGCGTGTGCCGCCGCTGGTCTGGCGCCTGGCCGTGCCGGCGATCATCGCCGCGATGGGGTGGGATTTTTATCACAGCCCGGACACCCTGCCGGTGCTGATCCGGCTCGGCATCCTCCTCGTGCTGTACCGGGCCGTTTCGTACCGGCGCCAGCGCGAAGATCTGCAGCTGATCGTGCTCGGGCTCTTCCTGATCGTGGTCGCCGGCGTGCTGACGGTGTCGCTGGGTTTCGCCGCGCTGCTGCTGCTGTTCACCGCCTGCGCCCTCGGGTTCCTGTTCGTGGTGACGCTGATCGACCTGACCGAGAACGTGCGCACGGCGCTGACCTACCAGGAAATGAGCCAGTGCCCGCCGTGGGCGCGCGGCGGCTGGCGGCCCTTTCTCGGCCGGCTGCGGCAGGTGGCCGACTGGCGGCTGCTCGGCTTCGCCGGCGGGCTCTTTGGCGTCGTGGTGGTGTTCTCGGCGGTGCTGTTCGTTGTCATCCCGCGCTTCGAGGTGGCGAGCGGGTTCTTCCTCGACAAGTACATCACGCGCAAGAGCCGCACGGGTTTCACCGACACGGTCAAGTTCGGCGACGTCAGCGAGCTCATCCGGGACGAAAGCGTCGCCATGCGCGTGGACCTCACCGACTCCCGCGGCGTGCGGGAGGCGCCCTACTGGCGGCTGGTGGTGCTGGACGAGTACACGCCGGTGGGCTTCCGGATCTCGGCGGGGCTCAAGGGCGAGCTGCTGCGCGGGCAACGGGTGGCCCAGATGCTGCGCGGCCGCTCGCTGGGCCGGTCGGTCCGGCCGGTCGGCGGGACCTGGACCTTTTACGTCGAGCCGGGGGTCAGCCGTTTCCTGCCGCTGCCCGGCAGCTATGGGCTGCTGCGGCTGCGCGACCCGGTGCCGGTGCAGACCAGCGCCAGCCACCGGCTGGTCGCGCTGCGCAGCGAGGGGATGACGATGACGGCCTTCCAGCTCGATGACGTCGACCTCGCACCGGTGCTCGCCGACGCGAATTTTCCGCATCTGTTGCAGGCGGCCCGGGAGCATCCCGGGCGCGCCGGGGAGCAGTTCCGCTTCGACCCCACGGTCACCCTCCGCGGGCCGGAGGGGCCGGCGAACCAGGCGGTGCTGGGGCGGGTGGTCCGCGAGATCACCGGCGGGGCGGAACTCCCGGCGGAGGAGTTTGCGCGCCGGGCGACGGCGTGGCTGCAGACCCGGCACGCCTACGCCCTGGCGGTGAAGCTGCCGGCGGGCGAGGGCAAGGATGACATCGTGCGGTGGCTGGATTCCAACGAGCCCGGGTTCTGCGAGTATTTCGCGGCCGCCTTGGCCGTGCTGGCGCGCGAGGCCGGCCATCCGGCGCGGGTGGTCGCCGGCTTCCACGGCGGCGTGCTGAACGGGTTTGAGAACTATTTCATGGTGAGAAATTCCGATGCGCACGCCTGGGCCGAGATCTACGACGGCCGGACCGGGTGGCTGCGCGTGGATCCGACCCCCGGCGCGGTCACCGTCAGCCAGGAGGGCGCGGTGGCGGAGGGCCGGCAGGCGCAGGACAGCAGCTGGTCGGCGCGCTTCGACAGCCTGCGGGTGCTGTGGTACCGGCGCATCGTCAATTTCGATTCGCGCACGCAGGTGCAGATGATCGAGCAGGTGAAGCTGTTCACCACGGACTCGGGCGCGGCGCTGCGCCTGCGGTTCGACGAATTCACGCAGCGGTTCAAGGCGTGGGTGCACCGGCCGTGGAACGCCGCGCGGGCCGGCCGGCTGGCCGCCGCGGCGGTGGCGGTCACGGCCCTGCTCTGGGGGCTGGCGCGGTTGGGATACTGGGGCTGGGGGCGCTGGCAGGCGTGGCGGCGGCCGCACGCTTTCGACCCGGTCCGGCGCGAGGCGGGCCGGCTGCTCGGCCGGCTGGGCCAGGCATCAGAGATCAGGGGTCAGAGATCAGAGGAAAGTGAAATCATCCCCGACCTGCAGCGGCTGCGCTACGGCCGGCGCGAAACCTGGCCGGAGCCGCGCGGGGTGTTCAAGCGGGCGAAGCGGGCGCGAAGGGCGGGGAGGTAAGGATAAGGGGTTGCGACCACCACACCCCGGCCTGACGGCCACCCCTCTCCAGAGGGGACTTCGGCCACGGCTTTTTTGATTCCCCTCTGGAGAGGGGGGCCCGAAGGGCGGGGTGTGGTCTTCTGGCCGCGCTCAATTCACCTTGAAACTCACCGGCGGCACCGCGGGCGCGGATTTTTTCTCGAAGTATTTCTTCAGGATGAGGTCCGCCACCGGGGCGGCGTTCCGGCCGCCGCCGTAGCTCTCGCCGATCGTGTCGCCCTCGAGCATGATTGCGACGGCGATCTCGGGATTCTCCGCCGGGGCGAAGCAGATGAACCAGGCGCAGTTGATCGTGCCGACCTTGTCGCCCTGCCGGACGCGCTTCTGGGCCGTGCCGGTCTTGCCGGCGATCTTTACGCCCGGGATCCGCAGGGCGGCGATGGAATTGAGGACGTCGGCGGTGCCGTAGGTCGTGCATCCCTCCATGCCCTCGATCACGCAGGCCCGCTGGTCGGGCGTGAGCCCGATCGGCTCGGTGTGCTGGACGGGGGCATGCGGGTCATGCAGGAGCGTCGGCTTCGTGGTGGTTTCATTGCGCGCGAGGGAGGCGGCGAAACACGCCATCTGCAGGGGTGTGACCAGGACGAAGCCCTGGCCGATGGCCATGTTCGCGGTATCGCCGGGGAACCAGCGTTCATGCTCGGTGCGCAGCTTCCACGCCGGGTCGGGGATGACCATGCGCGTGGTCTCGCCCGCGAGCTCGATGCCCGCGCGCTGGTCGAGGTGGAAGCGGCGCGCCTCCGCCGCGATCAGCTCGGGGCCGATCAGGCGCCCGGCCTCGTAGAAATAGATGTCGCAGCTGTCGCCGATGGCGTGGGCGAGATCCTGTTCCCCGTGATGGCCGAGGCCGTTGTCGCAGGTGAAGACCCGGTTGCCGATCATCACGCGCCCGGTGCAGTTGGCGATGATCTGGTCGGGCACGAGCGCGCCGCTGCGCAGGCCGGCGATGGCCGTGATGAGCTTGAAGGTGGAGCCGGGCGGGTAGGCGCCGCTGATGGCCTGGTTGAGCCAGGCGCCGTCGCTCTCGATCTTGAGGGCGGCCTCGCTGGAGAGCCGGGGCATGAAGGCGTTGAGATCGTAGTCCGGCTTGCTGACGAGCACGAGCACCTCGCCGGTGTGGACATCCAGGGCCACGGCCGCGCCGGTGCGGTCGCCAATGGCCTCCTCGGCCGCCAGCTGGAGGTCGAGGTCGAGGCTGGTGGTGAGATTGTGGCCCTGCACGGGGAGGCGGTGGGGCTGGTCGGGGGAGTTGACCTTGTAGCCGGCGGGGTCGACGAGGTAGATCGCGCTGCCGGTCTCGCCCTGCAGCTGTTCGTCGAAGAGCTTTTCGAGGCCCGTCCGGCCGGCGGAGCTCTTCGTCCGGAAGGTAAGCAGGTCGCCGCCCTCGATCTCGTCCGCCTCGGGTTCGTTGTTGAGGCCGGTGTAGCCCAGGGTGTGCGCCGCGGCGGAGCCGAACGGGTAGTAGCGGGTGCTGGAGGTGTAGACCTGCAGGGGGGAGTCGACCGGCAGCCGCTCGATCAGCCGGGCGTATTCCTCGGGGCTGAGGTCGTCGAGCAGCACATAGGGCAGCAGCAGGTTCTGGTTGATGTGCCGGCTCAGCTCGCCGGTGCGCACGGCATCGTTGCGGTTGAGGATGAAGTTGACCTTGTCGAGGTAGTGCTGGGCCACGCTGGCGCGGGCGATGCGCTCCACCTGCTCGGCGTTGGGGCGCTCCCCCGGCTCGAGCGCATGGTAGTTGTTCTTCACCTTCTTGTATTCATCGCGGAACTCCCCGCGCAGCGCGGCGAGGTCGAGCACGACGGAGAAGCGCGGGCGGTTGCCGACGAGCACGCGGCCGTTCCGGTCGTAGATGGTGCCGCGCGGGCCGGGCACGACGACGCGGCGCAGGTTCTGCAGGCGCTCGCGGTCGCTGTACAGCCGGGTCCGGAACAGCTGCCGGTAGGCCAGGCCGCTGACCAGCACCACCACCAGGGCGGCGAAGACCGCATAGAAGAAGAGCAAGCGCGGCTTGCTGGCGGTGCGGGATTCGATGAGCTTTCTCACAACAGCAAGGGATGCAGCCGGGACGAAAAATCAAAGCACCACGTGCCGTCCGGTCTCGGGGTGGATCTGCACCAGCGCCATGGCCCGGTCCTGCAGGGCCAGGAACCACGGGGCGACCAGCAGGATGAAACACTGGGAGGCGAGCAGGTCGGCAAAGATGCGCAGCCAGGCCCCGGCCGGCCGGGGATTGGCCCCGACCAGCAGGAAGGACAGCGCGATGAAGAGGAAGAGGTTGGCCAGCAGCGCGACCACCACGCCGAAGACCGCGCCCTCGCGCGGCAGCTGCTGGCGGCCGTACAGGATCGTCGCGTGGATGAGGCCGAACAGCACGACGCTGGTCCCGAAGGGCACCGGCTCGGCGGCGTCGAGCACGAGGCCCGTCAGCACGATGGCGGCGAGGCCGTGCCGCCGGTCGAGCCGGAGCGCGGCGTAGGCGACGAACAGCCCGCCGGCGTAGACATGCACGGCCCCGCCGGCCAGGCGGTCGTTGAGCATGCCCGTCAGCCACCAGAGCAGCAGGTTGGCGGCAAAGACGATGAGCCAGCGGGGATCGTAGCGGCGCATGGCGTCAATCAATGTCGCGGCGCTCGCCGGGCGCCGCCACCGCCGGACGGGTGGACGCGGTCATCTCACAGCTCCTCCGGGTTGAGCGGCACGAGCACGGTGACCTCGGACAGCGAGGTCAGCCGCTCGTCGAGGCGGACCTCGCCGGTCTTGAAGAGGCCGTCGGGGCTCGATTCGAGGTTGTCGATCTCGCCGATGTTGAGCCCCGGGGGGAAGACGCCGCCGAGGCCCGAGGTGACGAGGCGCCGCGGCACGGTGGGCGCGGCGCCGATGTCGAGCGGCACGAATTCCACGGTGCCGCGCGGGGACTTGAAGGGGTCGTTCACCCCGCCCTGGTAACTGATGGGGCGGTTGTCGCCGGCGACGGACGCGGCGAGGCGGAAGGTCGGGCTGGTGACGAGGTCGACGATGGCGGTGTAGCGGTGGACCTCGGTGACCCGGCCGACGACGCCGCCGGAGAACACCACGGGGGAGCCGACGAGGATGCCGTAGTTGCTGCCCTTGCGGATGACCAGGCGCGACCACCAGCCGGAAAAGTCGCGCTGCGCGACCCGGGCCGGCTCGAAGCGGAACGCCGGCATCGGCGGGAGACTGAGCAGGTTCTCGAGGCGCAGGATGTCCGCCTGCAGCTCCTGGTTCTGCTGCACGCTGAACTCGTACTTGTCGATCAGCCCGGCGACCTGCCGGCCGGCGTCGAGCAGCTCGTCCTTGGAGTGCAGCTGGCTGGCGAAATAGCCCTGCAGGTCATGCACGTAGGAATCCGCCACCGTCAGCGGGGCCTGCAGCTCGAAGAAGCTCACGCGGGTGAAGGTCTTGACCGCGAGCGGGACGAAGGCCCAGAGCAGGAGGATGATGCCCAGCGTGAGAAAGGGGCGGGCCTGGTCGTAGCGTTTCGGCAGCACGGGGAGGTCGGCGGTTCAACCCGGCGGGTGGGGCGCGACCGGGCGACCGCTCACAGGTCGGCGGCGATCCGGCGGTAGTCCTCGATGTTGTTGATGAAGACGCCGGTGCCGTTGGCCACGGCGGAAAGGGGGTCGTCGGCCACGGTGACGGCCAGGCCGGTCTTTTCGGAGAGGAGCTTGTCGATGCCGCGGATGAGCGAGCCGCCGCCGGCCATGACGAAGCCGCGGTCGACGAGGTCGGCGGAGAGCTCGGGCGGGCAGCGCTCGAGGGAGGCGCGGACGGCCTCGACGATGGCGCCGACGGTGTCGCCCATGGCCTCGCGGATTTCCTGGGAGGTGATGTGGATGGTCTTGGGCAGGCCGGCGACGGAGTCGCGGCCCTTGACCTCCATGGCCAGCTCGGTCTCGAGCGGGTAGGCGGAGCCGATGGTGAACTTGATCTCCTCCGCCGTGCGCTCGCCGATGAGCAGGTTGTAGGCGCGCTTCATGTAGTTGATGATGGCGAGGTCGATCTCGTCGCCGGCGACGCGGATGGACTTGGAAAACACGATGCCATTGAGCGAGATGATCGCGATCTCCGTGGTGCCGCCGCCGATGTCGACGATCATGTTGCCGGCGGGCTCGTCGACGGGCAGGCCGACACCGAGGGCGGCGGCGAAGGGCTCGGGGATGGTGTGCACCTCGCGGGCGCCGGCGTGGGTGGCGGACTCCATCACGGCGCGCTTCTCGACCTCGGTGATGCCGCTGGGGATGGCGATGCAGACGCTCGGTTGGGGAAAGGTTTTGCCGCCATTGGCCTTGCGGATGAAGTAGCGGAGCATCGCCTCGGTGATGTCGAAGTCGGCGATGACGCCGTCCTTCATCGGGCGGATGGCGGTGATGCTGCCGGGGGTGCGGCCCAGCATGACCTTGGCCTCGTCGCCCACGGCGCGCACGCGGCGGGAGTTGGTGTACACCGCCACGACGCTGGGTTCACGGAGCACGATGCCCTTGTCCTTGACGTAGACGAGAGTGTTGGCCGTGCCCAGGTCGATCCCGATGTCGTTGGAAAAAAGTCCCAGCAGTTGGTTGAACATTGGTGGCGGTGGCGGGGGTTGGGCAATACAAGCGGCCCGGCGGGGAAATTGTCAAAAGCAAACTCGTTGAACAGACGGTCTTTCGGCGAGCCGTCAGGAGGCTGGAGAAACGCTCCAACCGGGGTGACTTCGCCTTAGGCACGAAGGTCCAGCCTGTGCCAGGTTCCGCCCGGGCGGCCGTCCGACGACGGCGGCCGCGTATGGCGGCAGAGCGCAGCGGTCGGCAGGTCGCCGGGCGCAATAAAAAAGGCGCAGCCTCAGCGGATGCGCCTGGGAAATTCGAACGACCGAACCCGGCTCAGTTGTTGTGGAGTTTGCTGGCGTCGTTGCCGTCGTCTTTCTTCTTCTCCGCCTTGGTCTCCTCCTCGTCGTTCTCCTTGGCCGCCTTCTTGAATTCCTTCACGGACTGGCCCAGGCCCTTGGCGAGGGCGGGCAGCTTGGCGCCGCCGAAGAGGAGGAGGATGATGACCAGGATGATCATCAGTTCCGGGCCGCCGAGGCCGAAGACCGCGAAGAGGGGGAGCAGGGTGGGGGACATGAGGGAAGGTTAGATTGACCGGGGGGTGAGTAAAGGGCGAAAGCGGCTCAGTCCGAGGGGAAGCCCAGCTTGCCGAGCGGGCCGCCCTGCTTGATGAACTGCGGCGGGATCAGCGGCGGCTTCTTGAGCAGGTTCTGCGGGTTGTCGATCTGCTCGGCGTCGAAGAAGCCGTGCAGCTGGCGGATGCGGGTCGGGTGGCGCATCTTGCGGAGCGCCTTGGCCTCGATCTGGCGGATGCGCTCGCGGGTGACCTTGAACTGCTTGCCGACCTCCTCGAGCGTGCGGCTGTAGCCGTCGACCAGGCCGAAGCGCAGCGTGAGCACGCGGCGCTCGCGCTCGGTGAGCGAGTCGAGGACGTCCATGATCTTTTCGCGGAGGAGCGAGAAGGCGGTCATGTCGTAGGGATTGTCCGCGGACTTGTCCTCGATGAAGTCGCCGAAGCTGGTGTCGTCGCCGTCGCCGACGGGCGACTGGAGCGAGATGGGCTGCTGCGCCATCTTCATGATCTGCTGCACGCGCTCGACGGGCAGGTTCATCTCCTCGGCGACCTCCTCGGGGGTCGGCTCGTGGCCGAATTCCTGGAGCAGCTGCTTCTGGACCTGCATGACCTTGTTCAGCGTCTCGATCATGTGGACCGGGATGCGGATGGTGCGGGCCTGGTCGGCGATGGAGCGGGTGATGGCCTGGCGGATCCACCAGGTGGCGTAGGTGGAGAACTTGTAGCCGCGGCGGTACTCGAACTTCTCGACCGCCTTCATCAGGCCCATGTTGCCCTCCTGGATGAGGTCGAGGAAGGAGAGGCCGCGGTTGGTGTATTTCTTGGCGATGGAGATGACGAGGCGCAGGTTGGCCTCGACCATCTCGGTCTTGGCCTTGTGGGCTTCGCGGATGAAGCCGCGGGCGGTCTTCAGGGTCTCCATCAGCGCCGGCGGCGTGATGCGCATCTCGAGCTCGAGGGCCTTCAGCCGGGAGTTGATGGCGCGGACGTCGATGGCGACATCCTTCTTGGACTTCGGGTGCTTGGCCCGGTGGAGGTCGTGGAAGCACTTCTCGACCTCGTGGATCTTCGGGCGGAGCTCGAGGAGGAAGTCCTCGTAGACCTTCAGCTTGAAGAAATACTTCACGTAGCTCGCGCGGAGGACGTTGTCGCGCTTCTTGAAGCGGATCATCGCGTTCTTGCGCGCCTTCTCGTCGCGCGCCTTGAGCGCGTCGCCCCACGCCTCGGTGGCGATGGCGTCGTTGCTGCGGGTGACCTCGACCAGCTTCTGCAGGTTCTTGAAGTAGGCCTCGCGGCTCTCGATCTTCTTGTCGATGACGAGGCGGTCGAAGCGCTCGGTGCGCAGGAGCAGCTTCTCGCCGAGGTCGGCGAGGTGCTTGCCGACGGGCCCGAGGGCGAAGAGGGCGGCGAGTGCGTTGATCTCGGCCGTCTCGATGCGCTTGGAGATCTCGACCTCCTGCTCGCGGGTCAGCAGCGGGACCTGGCCCATCTGCTTGAGGTACATGCGGACCGGGTCGTCGAGGATGTCGTTGTTCGACGTGCGCGACTCCTCCTCCTCGGCCTCCTCCTGGCGCTGCTTGTAATTGTCGACCTCGTCGGGATCGAGGATGTCGATCTCGAGGTTCTGCAGGATGGAAATGACGTTCTCGATGTCCTCGGGATTGTCGACGGACTCGGGCAGGGCCTCGTTGATGTCGGCGTAGGTGAGGTAGCCCTGCTCCTTCGAGAGGCGGATGAGGTAGCGGATCTTCTCGTTGAGGTCGCCGGAGAGGTTCTCGAGCGCCTTCTCCTTGAATTCCTTGGCGGCGTCGGCGGTGGCGGCGAGCGGGGCGCTGTTCTTCGTGGGCTCGGGATGCTTGCCGTTGGCCGCGGGCTTGGCGGGTTCGGCGGGCTTCGCCGCCGCCGGGGCGGGGGCATGCGGTTTAACGGCCGCCTTTTCGAGGGCGGGTTTGGCGGCGGGCTTGGCTGGCTTGGAATGGCTCGGCATAACGTAAATGATGAGTCCCTGGGCGGGTTCCCGTTGATCAGCCGGAGGTGACGGCGGCGTCAGCTATCGGGCGAAAGCTTCGGCGGATGCTGGAGCTGTCGGGTGATTTCGGCGCGCTGTTTCAACAATGAAAGTAACTCAGCGTCACCATTCGTCCCTTTCGAGGCTATTTCAAGTTCTATTTGACGCCGCCGCGGCTCGAGGAAACGGCGCTGCAGCGAGCGCAATCCCTCGTTGGCCAGCTTGGCCAGGTCGTCGTCGCCGGGTGCCTCGAACAGCAGGGTGGCCGCCAGGGACTTTTCCTCCTGCGTCTCAAGGAGTTGGTCGAGCTGTTCGCGCCCCGCCCAGCCGTTGTGCGCCGCCTCGCCGAGGAGGCGGTCCAGGAGCCGGCCGGCGGCATGCGTCTGGTCGATCCATTCATGCGGCAGCTGGGTCGCGAGCGCGTGCAGCAGCGACTCGTGATGCAGGCAGAGAAAGAGCAGGTGGGCCTCCGTCGACCTGCCGTCCGCGCCGGCCTCCGTCCCGGGCGGCGGGGCCGGGGCGGCGCGGGCCGGCGCGAAGCGCGCGCCGCCGGACCGGGAGAGGAACGCCGCGAAATCCTGCTCAAAAATATTGGGCGTGATCCGCAGCCGGCCGAAGGCCGGCGCGATCTCCGACAGCAGCTGCGACCGGAGCAGGCCGGAATCGGCGGCGGCGACCACCTCATAAACCTGTTGGGTGGCCCGGGAGATTTCCTCGGCCGAGGCGGCCGCGGAATTGGGCAGGATGAACTGCCCGATGAACTGCATGGCCGAGAGCGATTGGGCCTTCACCTCCTCGTAGGCCGCGAGCCCGCGTTCGAGGAACAGCAGGTCGGGGTCGAGCTTCTCCGCGCCGGCGAGCATGAGGAAGCGCACCTCGAGCCCGGCCTTCAGCGCCAGCGGCAGGAACCGCAGCGCGGCCTTCTGGCCGGCGGCGTCGCTGTCGAAGAAGCATTCCACCTGCGGGTGGTAACGGCGCAGCAGCGCGAGCTGGCCCTCGGTGATCGACGTGCCCTGCGGCGCGACGGCGGTCCGGAGCCCCACGCTCCAGCAGCGCAGCGCGTCGAGCTGGCCCTCGACGAGCACGAACGGGTGGCCCGCGCCGGCGTGGCTGCGCGCGCGGTCGAGGTTGAACAGCAGGTGGCTCTTGGTGAAGATCGGCGTCTCGGGCGAGTTGACATACTTCGCCTCATGGGCCGGGTCGTCGGCCGGGGTCAGCTCGAGCTGCCGCGCGGTGAACGCCACGACCCGGCCCTGGTGGTCGCGGATGGGGATCATCAGCCGGCCGCGGAAGCGCGGCCGCAGCGTGTGGAGCGTGGGCACGGCGCCGTCGCGGAGGAAGAACAGTCCGCACTGGCGCAGGGCGTCCTCGGAGGGTTTCCGCTGCAGCAGCGCCGCGGCGAGCCCGCTGTCCTCCGGCGGGGCGAAGCCGATCTTGAACTCCTCGCCGAGCTCCGGGGTGAAGCGCCGTTGCTGCGTCCAGTAATGGCGGATGAAGGCACCGTGCGGCGTCGCGGCCAGGAAGGCCCGCCGGTAGTAGTCCGCGGCGAGATCGTGGAGGTCGAAGATCTCCTGCCGCAGCGAGCGCGTCTCCGGCGACGGGCCGCCGGAGCCCGCCTCGTACTCGAGCGCCACGCCGAAGCGCTGGGCGATGGCCTCGACCGCCTCGGTGAACTGCAGGCCCTCGGTCTCCATGACGAAGTTGATGACATCGCCGGCCTTGCCGCAGCCGAAGCACTTGAAAAAGCCCTTGTCCGCCGAGACATTGAACGACGGCGTCTTCTCGGCGTGGAAGGGGCAGAGGCCCTTGAACCGGCCGCCGCCGGCCGGCTTCAGCGCCACCACGCGCACCACGACGTCGTGGATGTTCACGCGGGCCTTGAGGTCGCGGAGGCTGGTGGCTTTGATGACTGGCACGGGGTCAAGCTGTAGCCCCGGGGGGGCCGCGCCGCCCAGCACAAAATGGGGGGCCGGGACCAGGCCTGGTGATCGGGGGCCGCGGGGGGCGGCACCGGTCCGCCGGCCGCGCCGGGGAGGGCCCGCCGCGGGTGGACGAAAATGTTCCGAATCAGAATAAACTTTTATCCGCCGGTGCGGTCTGTCAGGTTGCGCTCCCTCCAACCCGGATCCCGCGCGCCCCTCTCATGCGTTCATTCCTCCTGTCCAGCCTCGTCCTCCTCGCCCTGGCCGGCGGCACCGCCGCCGCGGCCGCGCCCGCCGGACCGTCCGCCCCCGTGTGGGAGCACCGGCTGGTGGACTTCAGCGACGCCGACTACCGCTACGCCGTCGAGCAGCTGCTGCAGGATTTCGAGGCGACCACGGGCCACAAGCTGGTGCCGGGGGCCAAGAAGAAGGTCGGCCTGAAGATCTACTCCGACTCGGGCCCGGGGCTCGCCACGCCGTTCGGGCTGGTGCGCGGCCTCATCGCCGCGCTGGAGAAGCGCGGCTTCACCAGCGAGAACATCTTCCTCGTCGGCCTCAACCCGCTGCGCCTGCGCCTGACCGGCTACCTGCCGTCGTTCTCCAGCGGCACGGTGCCGTTCCCCGGCCACCCCGTCTACGTGCTCGAGTCGGGCAAGTTCTACGATCCGACCTGGTTCTATGACAGCCCGCTGCCCTCGCGCTTCGACCCGATCACCAACGACCGCGCCGTCGAGCAGGCCGCCAACGGCAAGTCCACCACCACCACCGAGGAGGACCGCAAGAGCTTCCTCGCCACCCCGCTGTTCCTCGACGCGGACTTCTGGATCAACCTCCCGGTCTACACCGACCACCCCGTGCTTGGCATCAACGGCGCGCTGGTCAACGCCACGCTGTGGAACGCCAGCAACACCTTCCGCTTCTTCAAGAGCCCCGCCACCGCGCCCGCCGCCGTCGCCGAGATGGCCGCCATCCCGGAGCTGCGCGAGGGCTGGGTGCTGAACATTGTGAGCCTGCAGCTCTACCAGTTCATCGGCGGCCCGTATTTCAACTCCCTCTACACCATGTCGGAGCCGAAGCTCTGGATGAGCCCCGACCCGGTCATGCTGGACGCGCTCATGCTGGAAAAGCTGAACGCCGCGCGCAAGAAGACCGGCTTCGAACCGATCTCCGACGACGACGCCCGCATGCTCGACTTCGCGCACCAGCTCGGCGTCGGCTCGCTCGACACCGCGCACGTGGCCTGGCACCATTCCGGCCAGCCCTGAGGCCGGGCGGCGCCCGCGCGGTCCCCGGGCCGCCGCACGGGCCCGCCCCCGAAATTTCCACTTGAAGCGCGGCGGGACTTGCGGGCATGGTGGGGCCGATGCCTTACACCGCCTATCTGCCCATCTTCGTCCAGGCCGTGCTCGCCGGCGCGATCACCCTCGGGGTCATCGCCGCGAGCACGCTGGCCGGCCAGCGCTTCCGGCGGAATGCGATCAAGGACACCGCCTACGAGTGCGGCGTGCCGGGCGACGGCCGCACTCACACGCGGTTCTCGGTCAAGTTCTACGTCACCGCGATGCTCTTCATCCTCTTCGACATCGAGGTGGTCTTCCTCATCCCGTGGACCTTCGTCTACCGTGATTTTCTCGCCCACCACATCGCCATCCTCTCGCCCATGCTGTTCTTCCTCGGCGTGCTGGTGCTCGGCCTCTTCTACGAGGTGAAGAAGGGCGCGCTGGAGTGGGAGAAATAGGCCGAAGTGAAGGCGAGGGTGCCCTGGACAGACCGATGACGCGCCCCTGAAGCCCCATCCCCCTTGCCCTCCCGCCCTCACTTTCGCTCCTAGCCCGTGCGTCTCGACAAATACATCTCCCGCAGCCGCATCCTCGACCTGGGCAGCGCCAACATCGAGGGCGCGCTGGCGGAACTGCTCAACCAGACGGTCGAGCGCTTCCCCGACCTCAACCGCGAGGCGCTGCTAAAGGGCCTGCTGCACCGCGAGAGCACGATGACCACCTACCTGGGCCTCGGGGTGGCGATGCCCCACGTGCGCGTGAAGATGGGCCGGCGCTACCTCCTCGCCGTCGGCCGCAGCCATTACGGCATCCGCTACGACGGCGCGATGGAGAACGAGCCCGTGCGGCTTGTCTTCATGCTCATCGCCGACGAGCGTGCGCGCGACTACCTGCAGGTGCTGGCGGCGCTGGCGCGGCTGCTCAAGGAGCAGGACTTCATCGACAGCCTCGTGCAGGCCCCCGACCTTGACACACTCTTCGACCGGCTCTTCGCCGGCTTCGGCGGCATCGCGGCCAAGCCCGTGCCGACGGCGCCGAGCCGCATCAACCGGGTGGTGCTGCGCGAGGCCGAGAAGGTCGCGACCGGCAGCGGTTGCACCGCCCTGATGGTCTTCGGCGACACCTTCGCCGGCGGCTTCGAGTCGCCCCAGTGGAAGGCGGCGATCAAGACCATCCTCGTCACCCGCAACCTGACCGACGCCGAGGCCCACCCGGCGGGCTTCGGGGAGACGATCCAGGTCCGCTCCTTCTCCAGCCAGCGCCTGGCGCAGCTGCGCAGCGCGGTGCTCGTCGGCCTGACCCGCGGGCTCATCCACTTCAGCGACCGGGTCTGCTGCGTGGGCGGCCTGGCGGGCAGCAACCAGTTCGACACCATCGTGGTCGTGGACGTGGAGAAGGAATTCCAGACCCTGCTCACCGGCCATGCCGACCTGCTGCCCCCGGACGTGAAACCCGAGGTGCTCGAGCGCGTGATCGCCGTGGCCACGGAGCTGGCGGTCGAGGGCCGCGAGGGCCGGCCGGTGGGCTGCCTCTTCGTCGTCGGCGACAGCGGCCAGGTCGAGAAGCTGACCAAGCCGCTCGTGCTCAATCCGTTTTACGGCTACAAGGAGGAGGACCGGAACATCCTCAATCCCTTCATGGATGAAACCATCAAGGAGTTCTCCTCCATCGACGGCGCGTTCGTCATCCGCGGCGACGGGGTCGTCGAGTCGGCCGGCTCGCTCATCCAGACCGCGGACTACAACCACGCCCTGCCCAGCGGGCTGGGCACGCGGCACGCGGCGGCGGCGGCCATCTCGGTGGCCACCGACTGCATCGCCCTGGTGGTCTCGTCCAGCTCGGGCCAGGTGACGCTTTTCCGCCGCGGCGTGATGATGTCGCTGACCGAAAAGAAGGTCAGCGCCTGATGCGGTCGGCGGGCGGACCCGCGGCCGGCGTGGTGAGCCGGGCGTAATACGCCGGGGCCAGCCGCCTGATTTCCGCCAGGTGCCACGCGGCGGGCTCCGGCTCACCGGCGCGCAGATATTCCCGGGCCAGATCCTGGTGCATGAGGGCGACGGGCGGCAGGTCCTGGACCGTCAGGCCGAGTGACTCCGCCAGCCGGCGATGGCGGACAAACTCCGCGGCCAGCTCCTGCCGCAACCCGGTCAGCGCCGGTACCCGGCCCCGGGCCTTGATTTCATGATCGAGCAGCTTGAAGGCGCCCGTGTAATCGCCGGACCGGTACAGCCAGAGGGCGGGTCGCAGGTCGCGGATGGCCGGGACGTCGCCCGGGTCCAGCCGGGAGCGGATCTCCTGCAGGATCGTGGCCTGGTTCTGCCAGATTGGCAGCTGGCGGAGGGAAAGCACCGCGAGCCCGGCCAGCAGTCCTGTTCCCGCCAGCAGCCCGGATCGTGAGAGCAGCCGCAACATCCCCAGGCCCAGCGCGGCCGCCATGACGAGTCCGGGCAGGGCGGCATAGCGGTCATGCGGGAAGTGGGGTGACTCGGTGAAGCCGGTGAACGGAAACACCACCACGGCATAACTGGTCAGCAGCAGCCAGCGACCGGTCGAGCGCCCCGCCAGGAAAACGGCCGCGACCAGCAAGGCGGCACTCCCGATGACCCGGAAGCCGGCCGGATCAAGGTGCAAAAAATCGCGATAGACCGGCGAGAGCCCGAAGGGCCACCAGGGTCTCCAGAGGTAATGGGCCCAGACGCAGACCGCCTGGGCCAGCCGCTGCGCGGGCGGGAATTCCACGAGGGTCGCCGGCGCCGCCTGCTCGCCGGACGCCACCATCCGGGCATACAGGTTGACGGCTCCGGCCAGGAGGGTCAGCACGAGGAACGGAAGGGCGCGGCGGAAAATCTTCTTTCCGCTCCGCGCCCGGTCGAGGGCGGGGAAGAAAATCACGGCGCCCAACGTGACCGGATAGCTCAGCAGCGCCCCGGCAAAAAGCCCGATCGCCGCGCGCCGGCCGGCCGGCCGCGCACTGGTGTGGGCCAGCAGGGCACCGAGGAGAAAGGTCATGGCCAGGTGCGAGGGCAGGGCCGAGCACCAGGCCACCTGTTCGACCCGGAGCGGATGCAGCGCCCACCACGCGGCGGCGAAAAGCGCGGCGAGGTCCACCCAGCCCGGATGTGCGGCCGCCACGGCCGGCCGCCAGCCGGCGAGCAGCCGCCGGAGCAACCAGGCCAGCAGCATGGCATTCGTCGCATGCAGGAGGATGTTCGCCGCATGATAGCCCCAGGGCGCCAGCTGGCTGAAGGTCGAGACGGTCGAAAACGCCAGCCAGCCCAGCGGCAGATACCGCCGCACGTAGGCCAGGTCGCCGAACTCCCAGGCCAGCCGTCCCAGGCCGGGCGGCCCGTGGTGGGGGTTGAAGACGATGTTGACGTCGTCATCCAGCGGCAGGAAATCGTAGCTGATCGTCGGAATGAACACCGCCACGGCCACGGCCCCCAGCAGCCCTACGGCCCAGCCATATTGCCGGCGCGCGGTTTGACTGATCATGTCCTTGCTTTGGGGGGATTGCGCCGGATAGGGAAGCCAAAATTCTTTGCCGGCGTGAGGGCATCGGGCCGGAGAAACTCCTTGCCGGCCAGCCTTTACGCCCGTCCTGCGCGACCTTGAGGCGGCCGGGAGGGCAGATCGGCCGGGGCTTTCAGATTAAGGTTGCACGCCGTCGGGCGGCGGCTTTGCTCTCGACCCCTACAACCCATTTAAAGCCATGCAAGAAACCGTCACCTTGGAATGCACCGAAGCCCGCAAAGAGGGCAAGCCGCCCTCCCGCTATCTCACCAAGCGGAACAAGAAGACCGTGACCGAGCGCATCGAGAAGAAGAAGTACAACCCCTTCCTCAAGCGCCACACGCTCCACAAGGAGATCAAGTAAGACAATCGGGCGGCGGTCATGGACCGCTGCGACAGATTTACCGGCCGGTTCCTCACAGGACCGGCCTTTTGCTTGGGGGAACGCGATGACTGCGCCCCTCCGCTCGAAAAACGGCCTTACTTCTTCTCCGGCTCGACCGGCAGCGGCGGGGTCAGGCCGGTGGCCAGGTTCGCCCGGCGCGCGGCGCGCCAGCTGTCGCGGTGCTTGCGGATCCAGTCGAGCAGGGCGCGTTCGAAACCGATGTCGTAGCCGAGCCGCTCCGACTCGATCCACTTGTGCTTCAGGATTTCCTCCCGCTCGGCCAGGAATTCCTGGTAGAGGCTGGACTGCTTGACGAACTCGCGACTGCCGCCGTTGGGTTCCTGGGTGATGGTCGTCATGGCAGTCGCGGAGGCTGTTTTAGCGACAAGCGGAAGTGATTCCGACGATGGTCGTCGGCAGAAATTGGCCCGGCTGCAGTATCATGCGTCAATCAAGCTAGATGTTCCGCGGCGCCCGTGTCAATCGCCGCTCAGAGCTTTAGTTTCAGCAGCAAGGTATCGGCGATTTCGCGGAAAACCCGGGCGGGCTTGCTGTCCGGCGCGTTGACCACGACCGGCATGCCGCAGTCGCCGCCGGCGCGGATCTCGGGAAAGAGGGGCACCTGGCCGAGCAGGGTGGTGCCGAGCGCCGCGGCGGTCAGGGCGCCGCCACCCTCGCCGAAGAGCGGCAGCCGGTGCCCGGCGGCGTCCTCGAACCAGCTCATGTTCTCGGCCACGCCCAGGAGGGGCACGTTGACCTTCTGGAACATCAGGCCGCCCTTGCGCGCCACGTTGGTGGCGGCGGTCTGCGGCGTGGTGACCAGCAGCGCGCCGTCGAGCGGCAGCGTCTGCACCAGCGAGAGCTGGGCGTCGCCCGTGCCGGGCGGCAGGTCGACCAGCAGGACGTCGAGCTCGCCCCATTTCACGTTCTGGACGAACTGCTGGATGGTTTTCATGATCATCGGCCCGCGCCAGACGACCGGGGTGTTGTCGTCCACGAGGAAACCCATCGACATGACCTTCACCCCGTGGCGCTCGAGCGGCACCAGCGACTCGCCGTCGAGCCCGGGGCGGCCGCTGAGGCCCATCATGAGCGGGACGGACGGACCGTAGATGTCACAATCCATGAGCCCGACCCGGCCGGGCCGGCCGCGCGACTCAAGTATCTGGGCGAGCGCGCAGGCGAGGTTGACCGCGAAGGTCGACTTGCCCACGCCGCCCTTGCCGGAGGCGATGGCGACGGAGTGTTTCAGCCCGCCGGGCGCGTTTCCGCCGCCGGTGCCGGCCACGCCGGCCGCGGGCGGGGTCTTGGCGGCGGCGACGGCGAGTTCGATGATGACGTCCTTCACGCCGGGCTGCGCGCGCAGGCAGGCTTCGATCTCGGTCTTGAGCTGCAGCGGCACCTTCGGGTCCGCGGTGGTGATGGCGACCGACACGCGGGCCGTGCCGTCGGCGAACGCCGCCGAGCGGACGAGGCCGAAGGAGACGATATCGCGGCTGAATCCGGGATACTTTACCTGCTTCAGGGCTTCCTTGATGGACTCGGCGGTCATGCGGGTGAGAAAATGGCTTGGAAAACGGGGCGCTTTGACCTTGTGAGTAGGCTGCCGGGAGTAAAACAAAAACCGGACCGAACTTTTGCCATCAATAACAGACTCACTCTCATGCAGAATGCCTTTCGTTTCCTTCTTGGCGTGGCCCTGGTGGCGCCGCTTTTCGCCGATCGAGAAATCGGCACCGTCAACGTCCTGGGCGACACCAGCGTCATCCCGGTCACGGTCAGCTCCTCCTCGCCGGAGCTGCAGAATCTCGCCCTGAAGGCTTTCGAGGCCCACGGCCGCTACCGGCTCGTGGCCAGCGGCGGGGCCTACGCCTTCACTTTCACCCCGGCCGGCTCGAACCAGGTCACGGTCAGTATCAGCAAGGGCCTCGGCATCACGCCCGTGGCCACCGAGACCGTCACGGGCACCAGCCTGCGCAACGCGCTGCTGCGCGCGGCGGACGTCGCGGTGACGAAGACCAGCGGCCTGCGCGGGTTCTTCGCCGGCCGTCTCGCCTTCGTCGGCGAGCGGAGCGGCATGTCCGAGATCTACACCTCCGACCTCTTCTTCGGCGACATGCTGAAATGGACCGCCGAGGGCAAGCAGATCGTCAGCCCGCGCTGGTCGCCCGACGGCGCGAAGATCATCTTCACCAGCTACCGCACGAGCTTCCCCGACATCTACGTGCTTGAGCTGCGCAACCGCCGCATTTCGCTGTTCGCGAGCTTCAAGGGCACGAACAGCGGCGGCCGCTTCAGCCCCGACGGCGGCCGCGTCGCCATGGTGCTCTCGGGCGAGGGCAATCCCGAGGTCTACGTCGGCAACGCCGAGGGCCGCCAGATCCACCGTCTGACCAACAACCAGTCCGTCGAGGCCTCGCCCACGTGGTCGCCCGACGGTTCGCGGCTCATCGTCGTGTCCGACCAGGCCGGCGGGCCGCAGCTGTACATGATGTCCGCCGGCGGCGGCGGCATGTCCCGGATCAACACCCAGGTCTCCGGCTACTGCGCCGAGCCCGACTGGAGCCTCGCCGACCCGAGCAAGATCGTGTTCACCGCCAAGGTGGGTCACGGCTACCAGACCGCCGTCTACGACCTGAAGACGGGCGCGCCCGCGAAGATCGTCTCCCACGCCCCGACCGACGCCATCGAGCCGATGTGGCTGGCCGACGGCCGCCACGTGATCTGCACCTTCCGCGCCGCCCACACGAGCAGCATCTACCTGCTCGACACCGAGTCCGGCAAGGCCACCCGTCTCAGCCCGCTCGCCCTCGGCAACGCCGCGAGCGCCAGCTACCTCGCGCCGTGATTGAGCTCCAGAAATTTGTCCCAGAGCACACTGGGGCAACCGGATGACACGGGGATTTTTTGATATCCATCCATCATTTTTCTCGGTGGGCTCGGAATCCCTGCTCCGTGTCCTCTGGGTCCAGGTCTGGTTAAGATGAAGCTCCTCTTCATCGGCGACATCGTCGGCAAACCCGGGCGCGAGCTCGTCGCCGCCCTCGTGCCGCCGCTGCGCGCCGCGCGGGGCATCGACTTCGTCATCGCCAACGGGGAGAACGCCGCCGCCGGCGCCGGCATCACCGGCAGCCTTTGCCAGACGCTGCTCGTGGCGGGGGTCGACGCCCTCACGCTGGGTGACCACGTCTGGGACCAGAAGGGTTTCGAGACCGAGATCGCCGCGCTCGACCGCGTGTGCCGCCCGGCCAACCTGCCCGCCGCGAACCCCGGCCGCGACCACCTCCTCCTGGAGAAAAACGGTTTCCGGCTGCTCGTGTTCACGGTGCTCGGCCGGAGCTTCATGGGCGCGAAGGCCGAGTGCCCGTTCCTTTGCGCCGATGCGCTGCTGGCGCGGCACGCCGGCAGATTCGACGGCGTGCTGGTCGAGATCCACGCCGAGGCCACCTCCGAGAAACAGGCGCTGGGCTGGCACCTCGACGGCCGCGTCACCGCCGTGCTCGGCACGCACACGCATGTCGCCACGGCCGACGCCTCGCTGCTGCGAAAGCAGACGGCCTTCATGTGCGATGTCGGGATGACCGGCCCGCACGAGTCCGTGCTCGGCCGCGAGATTGCGCCGGTCATCGGCCGGTTTCTCGACGGCCGGCCGCGCCGCTTCGAGGTCGCCACCGGCGACAACCGCCTCTCCGCCGCGCTGGTGGAGTTCGCCGCGGACGGCCGGGCCGAAAAAATCGAGTGGCTGGGCCTGAGGCATTGATGGCCACCAGCCTGCGCCCGGCACCACGGCCGGCAGGCCCGGCTGGCGCCGCCGCAGGATTTTCTTTCGTGTCTTTTTGTGACTTTTCGTGGCTAAATCCGCTGCATGAAATTTTCCTCGCCCGCTGCTGACGTATTCGTGCCCGACGGCACCCCGCTGCCCGCGGCGCTGGCGCGGACCACCCACCTCTGCATCGCCGCGCACCAGGACGACATCGAGATCATGGCCTACCACGGCATCGCGGCATGCCATGGCCGCGAGGACCGCTGGTTCACCGGGGTCGTGCTGACGGATGGCAGCGGCAGCCCGCGCGCGGGAAAGTTCGCCCGCCACACCGACGGGCAGATGCAGGCTGTCCGCCGGGATGAGCAGCGCCAGGCGGCGAGGCTGGGCCGTTACTCCGCCGTCATCCAGCTGGCCCACCCGAGCCAGGTGGTGAAGGGCACCAGGCCGGCCGCCGTGCGCCGCGACCTCGCCGGCATCCTCGCGGCGTGCCCGGCCCAGGTCGTCTATCTCCACAATCCCGCCGACAAGCACGACACCCACGTCGCCGTCTTCCTGCGGGGCCTGGCGGCCCTGCGGGCGTTGCCCAGGGCGAAGCGTCCGCATCAGGTCTACGGCTGCGAGGTCTGGCGCAGTCTCGACTGGCTGGTGGACCCGGACAAGGTGTTGCTCGACGACTCCGCCCGGCCCGCCCTGGCCGCGAGGCTGATCGGCGCCTTCCAGTCGCAGATCGCCGGGGGCAAGCGTTACGACCGCGCGATTGCCGGTCGCCGCCTCGCCAACGCCACCTTCCACGCCGCGCACGCCACCGACCAGGCCGCGGCGGTCACCTGGGCGATGGACCTCACGCCGCTCGTGCAGGACACGAAGCTGTCCGTGGAGGCCTACACACTCGGCCACATCGACCGCCTGCGCGCGGACATGGAGGCCAGACTAAGAAAATTCATCTGAATCCAACCAATGGGCCACCAAAAGCCACCAAGAGACACAAATAGGATAGCCCATGAAATTCGAGCACATCAATCGATTGTGCGATGCGGTGCGAGGGACGTCATTCGCCATCCATCGCTGCCACCGGCACGGACACAATGAGAAGGTGTATGAAAACGCACTGGCCCACCGGTTGCGATAGGTTGGTATCAAGGGGGAGCAACAGTATCCCCTGAAGGGGTTCGACGAGGATGGTCCGGTCCTGGGCGAATGCCATGCCGATCTATTAATCGAGGAAATGCGGGCGGTGGAACTGAAGGCCGTGCGGGCGATGGGGGACGAGCATGTTGCCCAGATTCTCGGCTGCTTGCACTCAGCACGGATTGAAACCGGTCTGCTGAGCAATTTTGGCGCCCCAGTGCTAGCGGTGAAAAATACCTGATGACAGAGACGCGCTGATTTTTTGTGTCTTTTTGTGACTCTTTGTGGCCAACTCGGACCATGGTCAAAAGCACCGGAACCTACCAGGGCGACCTGAACTGCCGCCTCGCCCACACCCCGTCGGGGCAGGTCATCGAGACCGACGCGCCGAAGGACAACCACGGCCGCGGCCAGGCGTTTTCGCCGACCGACCTGACGGCGGCCTCGTTCGCGTCCTGCCTCGTGACGACGATGGCCATCGCCGCGCGGACGAAGCTGGGCTTCGACATCCCCGGCGTGCGCTGGGAGGTGACAAAGGAGATGTCGTCCGACCTGCCGCGCCGGATCGTGCGCCTCGCCACGGAAATCTGGGTGCCGTTCCCGCGCTCCATCGACCCGGAGGGCGTGCTCGAAAAGGCGGCGCTCAACTGCCCGGTCCACCACAGCCTGAACCCCTACATCGACCACCCGGTCGTGTTTCACTGGCAGGAGTGAAAGGGCAGGGCGGCTCGGCGGTGACGCATCGCCTACTTGCCGGTGCCGAAAAGGTAGCTGCCGTTGAAGACCAGCGTGTAGCCGTCCGCCAGGATGCGGACCTTGATCATGCCCGAGGAGGCGTCGGCCGGCACCGCATAGCCCGTCACCTTGCGCGGCTTGCTTTTCTGGTTGGCCGCGACGCCGCTGAACTCGGCCTTCTCGCCCTTGGCCATGGCCGCCAGGCCGGCATCGGTCAGCCCGATGGTGATCCGGCCGCTCTCGCTCCAGAAAACCCAGGGGAAGACCCGGGCCTGGTAGGTGGTCGTCAGCGACGAGCCGGCCCGCTCGAACACCCCGGTGGTGAGGGTCACGCTGCCGATGTAGATGGAGGTCTTCATCGGGGCGACGCAGACGTGATCCCAGCCCGTGACGATGGACGCCGGCTCCGCGCGCAGGCCCGCCACAGCACCCAGCACCAGCAACAGGCACAGATTCAATCGCGACATCATGGGTAAGTCACCATGGAAGGGTCCGGGTTGCAGGCAAACGGGAAGTGTCCGCCCATTTCCGCGTTGCCAAGAACGGCGGCGGGCCGTTGCTTGGCCGCTATGGCAAAAAAGGCCCAAGCCACCTGGGGTGGACGTTTCTCGGCGGGTCCCGCCGGGCTGATGCTGCGTTTCAGCGAATCGGTGTCCGTCGACCGCCGGCTGGCGCCCTTTGATCTCGCCGGCAGCCGGGCCCACGCGGCGATGCTGGCCAGGGTCGGCCTCATCAGCCGAAAGGAATGCGCGGCGATCCACCGGGGCCTCGACGCCGTGGGCCGCGAGATCGCGGCCGGCCGGTTCAAGTGGCGGACGCAGTTCGAGGACGTGCACATGAACATCGAGCAGGCGCTGACCGAGCGCGTGCCCGCCGCCGCCAGGCTGCACACCGCGCGCAGCCGCAACGACCAGGTCGCGACCGACATGCGGCTCTACCTCAAGGCTGCCTGCGCCGAGATCGGCGCCGGCCTCGTGGCCGCGCAGCGCGCCCTCCTCAAGGTCGCGGCCAAAAATTCCACCGTCCTCATCCCCGGCTACACGCACCTGCAGCGGGCCCAGCCGGTGTTCCTGGCGCACCACCTGCTCGCCTACCTCGAGATGCTGCAGCGCGACGCGGCGCGGTTCGCCACCGTGGCCGACCACGCCAACTGGTGTCCGCTGGGCTCCGGCGCGCTCGCCGGCACGACCCTGCCGATCGACCGCGAGTTCACCGCGCGGGCCCTGGGCTTCACCGACGCGGCGGGCCGGCCGCGGGTCACAGCGAACAGCATGGACGCGGTCAGCGACCGCGACCTGCATATCGAGTTCGCCGCGGCGTGCGCGCTGGCCGGCGTGCATTTCTCGCGCCTGGCGGAGGACCTGATCCTCTGGGCCAGCCATGAGTTCCGGTTCGTCGGCCTGCCCGACGCCTTCTGCACCGGCTCGAGCCTGATGCCGCAGAAAAAAAATCCCGACGCGCTCGAGCTGCTGCGGGGCAAGGCGGCGCGGCTGCAGGGCAACCTGCTCACGCTGCTCGTGCTGGTGAAGGGTCTGCCGCTCACCTACAACCGCGACCTGCAGGAGGACAAGCCCCCGGTGTTCGACAGCCACGACCAGACCGTGCTCTGTCTCGCGGTGCTCGCGGGCACGGTGGCCGGGCTGACGGTGAACAGGCGGCCATGCGCCGCCGCCGTGGCCGATCCCGCGCTGCTGGCGACGGACCTCGCGGACTACCTGGTGCGGCGCGGCGTCCCGTTCCGCACGGCGCACCATGCCGTCGGCGCCGTGGTGAAACTCGCCGAGCAAAAGGGCGTGGCCCTCGACCGGCTGGCCCTGGCGGACGTGAGGCAGGTGCATCCGGCCTTCCGGGCCGACTGGGTGGAGGCATTCAACCTCACGAAGGCCATGGCCCGCCGCACCGGCACGGGCATGCCCGGCCCCGCACAGGTGGCGCGGCAGCTCCGGCGGTGGACGAAGCTCCTGGCCTAGCCGGGATATCGCGGCCACGCGGACGCAGTCCGCTTCCGCATTTTCCCAGTTTCATGTTTCTCCCGACGCAAAAGCATGACCCCGGCCTGTATCCCTACCGGCAGGGGCTGTATTTCGCGTTCTTCAACGCACTGAACTGGCAGGTCGCCACGGCGACGCCGACCGTGCTGTTCATGGCCTACCTCGGCGCGGATTCGTTCCAGACCGGGCTGGTGTACGGCTGGACGCTGCTGCTCACGCCGGTGCAGGTGCTGGCGACGCTGCTGCTGCCGCGGCTGGGTTTCAAGCGCCTGACGATGGCGGGGTGGGGTGCGCGCAGCTGGTTCCTGCTGGTGCCGCTGGGCCTCGCCCTGCTGTCGCGCCACGGCCCGGCGCCGTGGATGATCCGCGCGATGGTGGCGGCCATGTTCTTTTACGGGCTGAGCCGATCGGTGGGCGCGGCGGCCATCACCACCTGGGTCCAGGGGCTGATCCCGGCAAAGGTCCGCGGGCGCTACTGGTCCACCGACCAGATCATGGGCGGCGTGGCGTCGGCCGGCACCCTCGGCCTCTGCGCGGCCTGTTTCGCCTGGCTGCCGCTGCCATGGGCCTTTGGCGTGCTCTATGCCGTCAGCATCCTCGGGGCGTGGCTGGCCCTGCGCTGCCTGCGCGCCCTGCCCGACATCGAGCGGCCCACGGTGATGAGCCTCGCCAAGATCTGCGCGGACACGCCGCGGCACCTGTTCGCGCCCGGTCTGTTCCGACCGTACCTGTGGCTCGCGGTGCTTTTTTTCATCGTCACCACGCCGCTGATCCCGTTCGGCGCCTATTACCTGAAGGCCGTGGCGGGCATTTCGGGCGCGAGCATCATGGGCTACACCATCATCCAGTATGCCGGGCTGATCGGCGGCAACTGGTTCATGCGCTCGCGGCTGGACCGCACCGGGGCCAAGCCGTTTTTCCGGTTCGCCTTCGGCCTGTTTGCGCTGGTGGCCGCCGGCTGGCTGGCCTGCCTCCGCTGGCCGGCCGCCACAGCATGGCTGATGCCTTTCCTCTACCTGCTGCTCGGCGCCGGCACGGGCATCTTCACCGCGGCCAACGTCAGCTACCTGACCAAGATCCTGCCGCTGGCGGAACGCGCCCTGCCGGTCGCGCTCCACGGGGCGATGACTTCTTTCCTCGGCGGACTCGCCCCAGTGGCCTGGGGCCTGGTGTTGAAAGGCGGCGGCCAGGTCCCCTCCGTGAACCTCGCGGCGTTCCGCTGGTTTTTCGTCTTCACCCTGGCCGGCTCGCTCGCGCTGGTCGGCCTGGTCAACCGGCAGGAGGAAACCGCCGGCCACATCGATCCGCTGCTCGAAGGCGACTGGCTGTTCCGGCCGTTCCGGGTGGTGGGCTCGCTCATCAAGCTCGCCGAGCCCGCCCGGCCGGGTGAATCCAAACCCAGCGCGGAAACGCGCAAGGGCGGAGAGCCGGAATGAGGGGGTGACACCCGGACGCGGGGGAGCGGCCTGCGCTCGACATCACTCCGATTGTTCTGCCTCAATTATCGGGTGTTTCCGCCCCTCCGCGTTTCTGTGATTCCCCGCTGACCCGCCATGTCCGCCATCCGCATCCTCTCCGACCGGGTCGCCAACCAGATCGCCGCGGGCGAGGTGATCGAGCGTCCGGCCGCGGTCGTGAAGGAGCTGGTCGAGAACAGCCTCGATGCCGGCGCCACCCGCATCGAGGTGGAGTTCCGCAGCGGCGGCCGCGCCCTGATCCGCGTCGGGGACAACGGCGGCGGCATGACCCGGGACGACGCGCTGCTCTCGCTCGAGCGGCATGCCACCAGCAAGCTGGTCGAGACCGCCGACCTCGACCGGCTTGGCACCTTCGGCTTCCGCGGCGAGGCGGTGCCGTCGATCGCGAGCGTGTCGCATTTCGAGCTGCAGACCCGCCGGGCGGACGCCCCCGCGGGCACCGAGATCGTGGTCAACGGCGGCAAGCTCGTCCACGTGCGCGCGTGCGGCCTCGCCCCGGGCACGCGCATCACCGTCTCGCACCTGTTCAACTCGGTGCCGGCGCGGCGCAAGTTCCTCAAGACCGACGCCACCGAGTCGGCGCACATCATCCAGACGGTCCGGCTCTACGCGCTGGCGTGCCCGGCGACGGCGTTCACCCTGATCGAGGAGGGCCGCGTGCTGTTCCAGTCGCCGGTGTGCGCGACGCTGGCGGAACGGGTGGGGGAGATCTTCGGCCGGCAGCTGGCGGCGGACCTGCTGGCCGTGGACCTGGTCGAGGCCGGGCTGATGCTCACCGGCCTGATCGGCCGGCCCGGGGTCAACCGCTCGACCCGGCACGAGATGCTGATGTTCGTCAACCGCCGGCCGGTCGACAGCCGCACGCTCAACTACGCCGTGATCGAGTCGTACGCCACGCTGCTCCCCAAGGGCCGCTATCCGGTGGCGGTGCTGTTCCTCGACCTCGATCCCGCCGCGGTCGACGTGAACGTGCACCCGGCGAAGCGCGAGGTGCGCTTGCGCAGCGAGGGCGCCGTGCGCGGCTTCGTCATCCGCGCGGTGCTGCAACGGTTGCGGGAGGGCGGGATCCCTTCGGTTCCGCTCCGGGCCGGCGGGGCGCCGGCGCGGTCCGTCCCGGCGGAGATCATGCCCGGTGATCCGGTGACGCCGGCCGCGGCGGCGCGGACGGAGTCCGCGCCCTACCCGCCGCGCCCGGGCATCATGGCGCAGCCGTTCCGGCACTTTGAGTCGTTGCCGGTGCGTCCGGCCGCGGCGACCATATCCCGCGGGACCAGTGGTCCCGCCTCCCTGGGACCGGGTTCTCCGCCGGCCCGGAGCGGAGTTGAAGGGCTCCACGCTGCAGCCCCTCCGGGCTGGCGGTTTCTTGGCACGGCACTCGGGGACTACGCGTTGTTCGAGGCGCCGGGCGGGGTGGTCGTGCTCGACCGGCGGGCGGCGCACGAGCGGGTGTGGTTTGAGCGGCTCCAGGGGCAGTTCGCCCGCGGCGAGGTGGCGAGCCAGCGGCTGCTTTTCGCCCTGCCGGTGGAACTGGACGCCATCGCCAGCGCGCTGCTCACCGACCGGTTGAAGTTTCTCCGCCGGCACGGGCTGGAAGTGGGGGAGTTCGGCCGGAATTTTTTCCGGATCGAGTCCGTGCCGGTCTGGCTGGAGCCGGCGGATGCGGAAGCTTTCCTGCGCGATGTGATCGGGCTGATGCGCGAGGGCCGGCTGGATGAAAGGAAGGCCGAACTGGCGGACGAGGAGCTGGCGCGGCTGGCGGCCCAGAAGGCCGTGCGGCTCCCCGCGGCGGTCAACGAGGCCGATGCGCTCGCGCTGCTGGCGCAGCTGCTGGCCTGCGCCCAGCCCCACGCCAGCCCCACCGGCCGGCCGACGCATTTTGAGCTCAGCCGCGGGGAACTGGCGCGGCGGTTCCAGCGGTGAGATCCATTCCCCGGCGGAGTCGCCGGGGCTCCAGAACGGGGAGAGCGCGGGTGATCCCGCACGCGAGTTTACCCGTCCGTCACCCGCCCGCCGAATACCGCCTTGCCTGTCAGGTTGGCACGGCATGTGATACGAGTCCTCCTATGCCCTCGAAAGCCAAAGCCGCCAAACCGGCGAAAGTTGCCAAGCCTGCCAAGCCCGCCGCGCTGCCGCACCGCCCGCACAACGACTCGCCCGAGGTGATCCTCCGTTCGCTCATCGAGCGGCACCTG
The DNA here is from genome assembly GCA_964423065.1 of uncultured Oleiharenicola sp. Lineage (GTDB taxonomy): Bacteria > Verrucomicrobiota > Verrucomicrobiia > Opitutales > Opitutaceae > Lacunisphaera. The sequence goes on from CAYRDN010000004.1 coordinate 112,440, forward strand.
ATCTCGACCCTGGCCCGCAACCCCGGTTCGGCCACGCCGCGCGACTGGTGGGTGGCCACCGCCCTGGCCGTGCGCGACACCATCCACGAGCGCATGATCGCCACGCAGGGCGTGCACAACGACGGCAATGTCCGCCGCCTCTATTATTTCTCGCTCGAGTACCTCATGGGCCGGCTGTTCGGCAACAACCTGCTCGCCACCGGCCTGCTCGCCACCGCGCGGACCGCACTCGAGTCGCTCGGCCAGGATTTCGAGCAGATCCGCGAGGCCGAGACGGACATGGGCCTCGGCAACGGCGGCCTCGGCCGGCTGGCCGCATGCTTCCTGGACTCGCTCGCCACGCTCGACTACCCGGCGCTCGGTTACGGGATCTATTACGAATACGGCCTCTTCAAGCAGGCCTTTCTGAACGGCCAGCAGGTCGAGCGGCCCGACAACTGGATCATCTTCGGCAGCCCGTGGGAGGTCATGCGCCCCGAGTACATCCAGCAGGTCCGCCTCTTCGGCCGGGTCGAGAACGTGTTCGACGACCGCGGCAACTACCGCCCCCGCTGGGTCGACACCAAGACCATTCTCGGCGTGCCGCACGACATCCCGATCGCCGGCTACGGCACCGGGACCGTCAACCTCCTCCGGCTCTGGGCCTCAAAGTCCACCGAGGACTTCGATCTCGCGGCCTTCAACCGTGGCGGCTACGTCGAGGCCGTCCGCGAAAAGGCCGTCGGCGAGACCGTCTCGAAGGTGCTTTACCCGAATGACAAGACGGAGAACGGCAAGGAGCTCCGGCTCATGCAGCAGTATTTCTTCGTCGCCTGCTCGCTGCGCGACATCATCCGCCGCCACCTGCGCAACCCGGCCAACGCCTGGGCCAATTTCGCCGACAAGGTCGCGGTCCAGCTCAACGACACCCATCCCGCGATCGCCATCGTCGAGCTGCTGCGCATCCTGCTCGACGAGGAAAACATGGAATGGGACGCCGCCTGGGCCATCACCAGCCGCACCTTCGCGTACACCAACCACACCCTCCTCCCCGAGGCGCTCGAGAAGTGGAGCGTCGGGCTCTTCGAGCATGTGCTGCCGCGCCACCTCCAGATCATCTATGCGATCAACGAGCGCCTCATGCTGGCTGTGGAAAAGCAGTGGCCGGGCGACGACTGGAAGAAGACCGTCTGCTCCCTCATCGAGGAGAACGGCCACAAGCAGGTCCGGATGGCCAACCTCTCCGTCGTCGGCTCGCACGCCGTCAACGGCGTCGCCGCGCTGCACACCGCGCTGCTGAAGAAGGACCTCTTCCCCGAGTTCGACGCGCTCTATCCCGGCAAATTCCAGAACAAGACCAACGGCATCACGCCCCGCCGCTGGCTGCTGAAGAGCAACCCGCGGCTGTCGGCGCTCATCACGCGGAAGATCGGCGGCGGCTGGGCCCGCGACCTCGACCAGCTGCGCCGGCTCGAGAAGTGGGCCGGCGACGCGGCGTTCCAGCGCGAGTTCATGGCCATCAAGCGCGCCAACAAGGTCGACCTCGCCGCGGTCATCCACACCGAGTGCGGCGTCGAGGTCTCGCCCGACGCGCTCTTCGACGTGCAGATCAAGCGCCTGCACGAGTACAAGCGCCAGCACCTGAACCTGCTGCACATCATCGCGCTCTACCGCCGGCTCATCCAGCACCCGGCCCTGGACGTCGTGCCGCGCGTCTTCATCTTCGGCGCCAAGGCCGCGCCCGGTTACGACCTGGCCAAAAACATCATCCGCGCGATCAACGTCATCGGCGCCCACATCAACGCCGACCCGCGCACCGACGGGAAGCTCAAGGTCGCCTTCCTGCCGAACTACCGGGTGTCGCTCGCCGAGAAGATCATCCCGGCGGCCGACCTCTCCGAACAGATCTCCACCGCCGGCAAGGAGGCCTCGGGCACGGGCAACATGAAGCTCTCGCTCAACGGCGCGCTGACCATCGGCACGCTCGACGGCGCCAACGTCGAGATCAAGGAGGAGGTCGGCGACGACAACATCTTCATCTTCGGCCTGAACGTCGACGAGGTCGGCGCCCTGCGGTCCAGGGGTTATGACCCGCGGGCCTATTATGCCGCCGACGAGGAACTGCGGGCCGTGGTGGACTGGCTCGGCAGCGATTATTTCACGCCCGGCGAGCACGGGGTCTTCTCGCTGGTGCACGACAGCCTGCTCGGCGGCGGCGACCCGTACATGGTGCTGGCCGATTTCCGCGGCTACAGCGACGCGCACGCCCGCGTCGACGCCGTCTACCGCGACCCGGCGAAATGGGCGAAGATGGCCATCCTCAACACCGCGCGCATGGGCAAGTTCTCGAGCGACCGCACGATCCGCGAATACGCCAAGGACATCTGGTCGCTGAAGCCGGTGAAGGTCTAGCGACGGCGCCCGGTCATCACCGCCCCGGCGCCTGCAGGGCGCGCACCTGCCGGCCGAACCAGAAGCCGTTGAGGGTGAGCGCGGGACCGAGCAGGAAGTAGACCATGCCCGGGAGCCCGGCCGAAACGACCAGGCGCGACACCGTGATGGAGAGCAGGCAGACCGCAATGTTGATGATGAAGCCCATCATCGGCTCCCGCGTCTGCAGCACCTCGGCGGCCGTGAGCTGGAGTTCGTGCCGCAGGCGCAACGCATGCCCGTAGAGCACGGCGTAGAGCGCCCAGATGCCGGCGAGCCCCAGGCCGTAGACGAGATAGATGACCTGCAGCTGGGCCCACGTCTCGATGTGCGGCGCATGCTCGCTGCCGAACGACAGCATGGCGCCGAAGAGGAACTTCAGCGGGTAGACCGAGAACAGCACGAGCAGCAGGATCGCCAGGCTGAGGAAGCGGGTGAAGCGGTCCTCCAGCCCGTAGCGGCGGAAGAAGCGATAGTGGGCGTTCCAGAACAGCATGAGCATGGCGAAACAGGCCATGAAGGCGGGGAAGCCGCGCAGCGCCTCCATCAGCCCGTTGAATGTCCGCGGCACCTCCAGCGCCACGATCAGGAGGGTGACGGCGAAGGCGAACACGGCGTCCGCGAAGCCCTCCAGCCGCGAGACCTCGCGGCCGCGCCAGTGGAAATGCTTTTCCGGCCGGAGACCCGGGATGCGGTCCGTCCAGTGGGAATGCAGGTGCGGTTGGTGGCTCATCGGTAAGGCCGAGCTAAGCAGCCGTTGGGCCGGCGGCTAGCGTTTATTCGCCGCCCGGAATTGCCACGGCGGGACGGGGTCCCGGTCCTGCCAGAGGCCGAGCCCCTGCGCCCGGGCGCGGGTTTCCAGCGCCGCGATCACCGTGTCGCGCGGATACAGCCGCCGGTACCACCAGGCCCAGCCGGCCGCGACGATGTCCTCGTTGAGCGACCGGCCGCCGGCGTAGACGACCTCGCCGATGAAGCGGCCGTACCGGTCGATGGTCCGGGCGCGCACGATGACGGCGTGGCCCTCGATTTTCCGGCGGGTGAAGTCCTTCGCCTCGGCGCCGCGCGGCTGGTGCAGCTCGGGGGCGTCGAGGCGGGCCAGCCGCACCTCGTAGACCTCGCCGTCCTTCTGCACCTCGAGCGAGTCGCCGTCCTTGACCCGGATGACGCGGCCGGCGAATTCGCGGAGCCGGAACGGCACCTTCCGGGTCGCGGCCGGGGCGGCAGGCACCAGCCCAAGCAGCAGCAGCCCGGCCGCCAGCGCCGGGAGCAGCCGGCCCAGGACCGGACGCGGCATGGGCTACTTGATTTTCTTGTTCACCCCGTAAAACTGCTCGGGTTCCTCTTCCTTGCCGGTGTCGATGATCTTCTTCAGCGGCGGCGCGAGCTTGGACTTGAGTTTGACGAGCATGGCGTGGTCCGCCTTGGCCAGGTCGGCCTGGCCGGTGAGGGCGTAGAGCGCGCCCCGGTACATGTAGGCCTCGGCCATCTTGGGCTTGAGCTCGATGGCGCGGTTGTAGTGCTCCAGGGCCGCGGCCTGGTTGGCCGCGCCCTGCTTGCGGAGGACGTAGGCGAGATTGTTGTGCGCCTCGGCCATCTTGGGGTTGATCGCCACCGCGGCCTCCAGCTGCTTTTGCGCGGCGGCCCATTGTTCCTGGAACAGCAGCAAGGTGCCGTCATTGTAGAATGAAAGTTCGGGCGGGTCCCGGTGGCCGGTCGGGAGGGAGGCGCCACCCGATGGTGACGGGGCCGGACTGCTGGGGGAGGCCAGGGCAAGTATGCCGGCGGCGAGCGGCAGCAACAGGAACAGCTTTTTCATGGCGGTGCGTGGTTCAGTTGGAGAAGCGGCCCGGCACCAGCGTAGCACTTGCGGCATGGTTGCCGAGTCTTTTAGCGCGAGCAGCAGGGGCCGTGGCCTCCGGTGGCAACAGGCCGCGCGGCCGGCAACCTGCGGGACCAGTGGTCCCGCCTCCATGGGAGCCGTTTGCTGGGTCTTCGTAGGGTGTTCAGCCGCGAAGGCGTCAAAGTGGGCGGGCGGCTGCACCAAGGAAGGTGCAAC
>CAYRDN010000005.1:0-9925 GCA_964423065.1 uncultured Oleiharenicola sp.
GATCCCCACTGGCAGCAGGCGCTCTTCGCCGCCCTGGCCCTTTATGCCCAGGGCGACCAGGCCGCGGCCAGGGCCCGGCTGGGCGATTTTCCCGCGGAACTGCGCCGGCAATTGGAGCGGGAGCCGAAAAATGTGCAGGTTGAGGGGCAGCTGGCGGCGATGGAATTTATTCTGGGCGACCCGCCGGAGGCCATGCGCTGCATCGACCGGGCAGCGGAGCAGCTGCCCGAATCACGCGACGCCCTCGACGGGACGCTTTTCGCCGGCTGGCGGGCCCTGCTTTACGACTGGACCGGGGACAAGGAGCGGGCGCTGGCCGAATATGCCCGGCTGCTGCGGGTGCCACAGCCCTACCTGATCAATGTCCATGAAATGAAGCGGCAATACAGCACGCTGCACGGCGATCCGCGCTTCGAGGCCCTGCTGAACGACCCGGCCAACAACGCCCCGCTGTTCTGATGTATACCGGTTCATCCATGGATTATTTGGTAGGCAGCGAGCTTGCTCGCGCAGGAACAATCAGCGCGAGCAAGCTCGCTGCCTACTGTCAAACATGAGCGACGCCCCCAAGGCCGTTTTCCTGAGCTACGCCCGCGAGGACACGGACGCCGCGCGGGGCATCGCCGACGCGTTGCGGGGGTTCGGCGTCGAGGTGTGGTTCGACCAGAGCGAGCTGCGGGGCGGGGACCAGTGGGATGCCAAGATCAAGAAACAGATCCGCGAGTGCGCCCTGTTCCTGCCGCTGGTGTCGGCGCAGACGCAGGCGCGCAGCGAGGGGTATTTCCGTAGAGAATGGAAACTTGCCGTCGAGCGGACGCACGACATGGCGGCCGGCCGGGCCTTTGTGGTGCCGGTGGTGATCGATGCGACGACCGAGGCCGAGGCGGAGGTGCCGGAGGAGTTCATGCGCTTCCAGTGGACGCGGCTGACGGACGGCGCGCCGACGCCGGAGTTCGTCGCCCAGGTGAAACGCCTGCTCCTGGCGCCCCGCAAGCCGACGCTGAAGCCCGATCTGCCCCGGCCGCCGACCCTGCCGCCGATGCTCAAGCAGGCCGCCCTGGAACGGGCCGCCGCGGCGGCCGTGGCGGAGACGAAAAAATCCGGCGTTCCCGGCTGGATCTGGGGCGCCCTGGCCGCCGTCATCCTCCTGGCCGGCGCCGCCGGCGCCTACCTGTATCTCCGCCCGCCGGCCCCGGCCGCGCCGCCGCCGGCCGCCCCGGTTGCCGCCCAGCCGCCCGCGCCTGCGTCTGCGCCATCCCCGGCGCCGCCGGCGGGCAGATCCGTCGCCGTGTTGCCCTTCGCCAACTTCAGCCTGGAAAAGGACAACGAGTTCTTCGCCGACGGCCTGCAGGACGAGGTGATCACGGCCCTCGCCAAGATCCACGATCTCAAGGTGATTTCCCGCACCTCGGTCATGGCCTACCGGAATCCGGAGGGCCGGAACCTGCGGAAGATCGCGGCCGACCTCGGCGTCACGGCCATCCTCGAGGGCAGCGTGCAGCGGGCGGGCAACCAGATCCACCTCAACGTGCAGCTGATCGACGCGCGCACGGACGACCATCTCTGGGCCAACACCTACACCAAGGAGCTGACCGACATCTTTGTCCTGGAGGGCACGCTGGCCCGCGAGATCGCGGGCGCCCTGAAGGCCAACCTCACCGACGGCGAACGCGACCTGATCGCCCGTCGCCCGACGCAGAACCCGGAGGCCTACGAGCTGTACCTGCGGGCCCTGATCATGGACCAGAACCTGGCCATCTTCAACAAGCGGGCGGACTATGAGGCCACCCTCGGCCTCTACGAGCAGGCCGCGGCGAAGGATCCGTCGTTCGTGCTGCCGCATGTGCGCGCGTCGATCCTGCACGGCACGATGTACTGGTTCGCGGCGATCGACGCCACGCCGGAACGGAAGGCGAAGGCGCTGGCCGAACTGGAGGCAGCCCGGCGCCTCGCGCCCGGAGCGCCGGAGACCCGCATGGCGGAGGGCACGTACGAATACACCTGCAACAACGACTGGAACCGCGCCCTGGAGCACTTCCTCGCGGCGGCCGTCGACCTGCCCAACGACGCCCTGCTGCACTTCCATCTGGGCCTGACCTACCGCCGGCTGGGCCGGCTGACCGACGCCCTGCAGCAGTTCGAACAGTCGGTGGCCCTGAACCCCGGGGACAACAACACCGACACCACCCTCGTGGAAACCAACTACAGCCTGCGCCGGTTTCCCCGGGTGCTGGAACTGTGCGAGCGCTACCTCCGGCTTTTTCCCGATGACGTCAAGCTGCAGCGTTTCCGCGTCTTTGCCCGCTACGAAAGCGATGGCGACCGGTCCGCCTTCCTCCGCGACTTGCACACTCTCCCGGCCGCGAAGGACCCCGTCACCAGCCGGAGCATGGCCTACCAGGATGCCCTGGTCGCCGGGGACCTGGCCGGCGCGGAACAAATTCTGGTGGATGCCCACCAGGACCGGGTGCTGAATCTGGACGGTTCCATCCTGGACCCGATGGCGCTGCACCGGGCCATGCTGGCCTGCCTGCGGGACCGGCCGGAGGAAGCCCGCCGGTGGGCCGACGAGGCGATCACCGCCTATCACCAGGGGCACTGGGTCTACCGGCAGGAACCCTGGGTCCAGTTGGGTCTCGCCCGGGCCGACGTCTACGCGGGCCGGGTCGAAGAGGGTCTGCGCGCCGGCCGCGCCGCCATGTCCGCCGAGCTGGAGCGCGACGGTTTCTCGAGCCTCGCCATGCGTTTCGAATACGGCCGGATGCTGATTCTCGCCCACCGGCCGGAGGACGCCCTCGCGGAACTGAGGCTCATGGCCGCGAGCCCCGCGGTGGTTGTTTCCCGCAACGTGATCCGCGAGGATCCGATCTGGTCGCGGCTGAAGGGCGACCCGCGCTTCGAGGAGATCCTCCGTTCCTTCCAGCCGCTGTGAGCGATGCGCCCCAGGCCGTTTTCCTGAGCTACGCCCGCGAGGACGCGGACGCGGCCCGGCGCATCGCCGACGCGCTGCGCAGCCAGGGCGTCGAGGTGTGGCTCGACCAGAGCGAACTGCGGGGCGGCGACGCGTGGGATGCGAAGATCCGCCGGCAGATCAGGGAGTGCGCGCTGTTTGTGCCGGTGATCTCGGCGCACACCCAGGAGCGCGGCGAAGGCTATTTCCGGCTCGAATGGAAACTCGCCGTCGAGCGCACGCACCTGATGGCCGAGGGCGTGCCATTTCTCGCGCCGGTGGTCGTTGATGACACGCCGGACTCCGGTGCGGTCGTCCCCGCCGAGTTCATGCGCGTGCAATGGACGCGGCTGCCCGGGGCGCTGCCGACGCCGCCGTTTGTATCCCAGGTGAAACGGCTGCTGAGCAGGGAGCGGCGAGCGGGGAGCGGGGAGCTGGAGGCCGGGCGACCCCGCCCGGCAATCGCCACCCGCGGCGAGGTCGCCGCGGCTCCAAAGACGCTGGCCATCCCCGGCTGGATGTGGGCCGTGCTCGCCGCGGTGCTCGTCATCGTGGCGGCGGGCATCGTCGTGCTGCGCAAGCCGGAGCCGACTGCTGCGCCTGCTGCAAAGTCACCTTCACTTTCACCCTCACTTTCCCCTCCGGCGGCGGCGGCCGACAAGTCCATCGCCGTGCTGCCGTTCGAGAACATGAGTGCGGACAAGGAGAACGCGTTTTTTGCCGATGGGGTGCATGAGGACATCCTCACGAACCTGGGACAGATCGCCGAGCTCAAGGTCATTTCGCGGACCTCGGTGATGGAATACCGCGGCACGACCAAGAAGATCCAGCAGATCGCGAGCGAGCTGGGGGTCGCCTACGTGCTGGAGGGGAGTGTGCGGCGCGCGGGCAACAAGGTGCGCGTCGTCTGCCAGCTCATCGACGGCCGCACCGGCCAGCATGTGCTCGCGCCCGACCCCTACGACCGCGATCTCGCCGACATCTTCGCCATCCAGTCCGAGTTGGCGAAGAACATCGCGGAGAAACTCCAGGCCGTGCTTTCCCCCAGGGAAAAAGCCGCGCTGGAGCGTCCGCCCACCGAGAATCTCGCCGCCTACGATCTCTTCCTGAAGGCCCGTCAGCTGGGGGAACGGGAGTCCAATCGCCAGCTCCGGGTATCGCAAAGGCAGCCGCTGTATGAGGGCGCGGTGCGGCTCGATCCGAACTTCGCGCTCGCCTGGGTGGGACTGGCCGGCACGCACCTGGAAGCCTTTAACTACCTGGATCGCACCACGGTCGAGGCGGCCAAAGCCAAGGAAGCGATCGACCGGGCGCTGGCCTTGGCGCCGGACAACGAGTCGGTCGTGGCTACGCTGGGAAACTACTACATCGATGTGCGCGACTTTCCGCGCGCCGCGGAGGTCGTCGAGCGGCTCAAACGCGACTTTCCGAACCAAGCCCGGACCTTCGGTATGCGGGCGCGACTGGCCTATCGGCTGGGGCAGCCAGCCGAGGGGCTGGCCTGCTATCGCGAAGCCGTGAAACTCGACCCGCGGAATTCCACGGCGTGGGAAAGCCTGCAGAGTTCACTCTGGGGCGGCCGGCGATACGACGAGGCCGCGGCCTGCGCCCGCAAGGTCCTTGAACTGGTGCCCGACAACTTGGTCCGGGCTTTTACCCGGGCGCTGATCGCCTTCGATGCGACCGGTTCGGCTGCGGAGGTGGAGAAATTGCTGGCCTCGCTCACTCCCGAGGTCCGGCGCAACGACCCGACGGCGATCGCGATCGTCGGTGCCTGGGCCAGGATCTGCGGCGATGCGGACGAGGTGATCCGATCCTCGGGGGAAATCGGCAACCCCGGGCCGGCCTGGGGCGGCGTGCGCGCTTTGGCCGAAGCCTGCCTGGCCAAGGGTCAAACCGATCGCGCGCGACCGATCCTCGAGCAGGAGTGCACCCGGTTGCAGGGCCTCCTGGAGAAGGAGCCGGACAACGCGGACAACTGGGCCCTGCTGGCCTATGCGCGGGCCATGTTGGGCGATCGGGCGGGCGCCCTCTCCGCCCGGCAAAAGGCCATGGCGGACCCATTGATCAGCCGCGGATTCAGCGATTCGTATTTCCATGCCTGGCTGGGAAACAAGGACGAAGCATTGTCGGCCCTCGCCCGCGCGATTGAGACGGGGATTGGGGCCTCGACCACCGCTGCTCCCCTCTCAGTCCACCGGCTCCGCCACGGCCTTTACCTGTGGCCGTTGGTCGGCGACCCGCGCTTCGAGGCGCTGCTCAACGACCCGAAGAACAACGCACCGCTTTTCTGAGCTGAGAAATTTTCCCATCATGACGACACAGAGTTCACGGAGAAACCATCCCGATGACACGGGGCAATCCTCCGTGGTCTTGGTGAGGCTCGGTGTTCTCTGTGGCAAAAATTCAGGATGAGCGATACCACCAAAGCCGTTTTCCTGAGTTATGCTTCGCAGGATGCTGAAGCGGCCAAGCGGATATGTGATGCGTTGAGGCAGGCCGACGTCGAGGTGTGGTTCGACCAGAGCGAGCTGCGCGGCGGGGATTCCTGGGATGCGAAGATCCGGCGGCAGATCAAGGAGTGCGCGTTGTTTGTGCCGGTCATCTCGGCGGCGACGCAGGCGCGGGGCGAGGGCTACTTCCGGCTGGAGTGGCGGCTCGCCGACCAGCGCACGCACCTGATGGGCCGGAACCGCGCGTTCCTGCTGCCGGTGTGCGTCGACCAGACCCCGGACGCCGGGGCGGACGTGCCCGACTCCTTTCTCGCGGTGCAGTGGACGCGCCTGCGCGGCGGCGAGACGCCGCCGGCCTTCGTGGCCCACGTGCGGCGGATGCTCGCGGACGACGGATCGGCCCCGGCCCGGGCGCCCGGGCCGGCGGGACCGGCGGAACGTTCCGCCGGTCCCGCACTCGCGGCCGAGGGCAAGTCCGTCGCCGTGCTGGCCTTCGCCAACCTGAGCAACGAGGCGGACAACGAGTTTTTCTCGGACGGCATCAGCGAGGAACTGATCAATGTGCTCGTGCGCGTGCCGGGGCTGAAGGTCACGGCCCGGACTTCCGCGTTTCATTTCAAGCGCAAGGATACGCCGATCGCCGAGATCGCCCGCCAGCTCGGCGTGGCCTACGTGGTCGAGGGCAGCGTGCGCAAGGCCGGCGAGCGGGTGCGCATCACCGCGCAGCTCATCAAGGCGGCGGACGGTTTTCATGTGTGGTCGGACACCTTCACCCGCGACCTGAAGGACATCTTCGCCGTGCAGGACGAGATCGCCGCGCTGGTGGCGGAAAATCTTTCGCTCAAACTCAGCGCCGCCGCCCATGCCGCCCGGGAGGTAAACCCGGCCGCCTACCGGCTGTTTCTGGAGGGCCGGACGGCATTCAACCGCGAAGGGTTGGAGGATCCGCTCAAGGCGGTTGCGAGCTACAAGGAGTCATTGGCGATCGATCCGGGATCGGCGCTCACCTGGGCGTGGCTGTCGCTGGCCTACGGTTTGGCCGCCGGCTCGGGCACCAATGAAGTCGATGCCGGCAACCAGCGGGCGCGGGAAGCGGCGCAGCGGGCGATCGAGCTGGATCCGGGCCTGGCGAAAGGACACGTGGCTCTCGCCTTTGTCCTTCTGCTCTATGATTGGGACTGGGCAAGGGCTGAGGCGACGCTGGAACGTGCGCTCGTGCTGGCGCCCGGCGAAGTGGAGGCGGTGAGCCTGCTGGCGCATCTGGCGGGTTGTACCGGCCGGCTCGACCGGGCGATCGCCCTTTCCCGTCAGGCCGCCGAGCTTGATCCTTTCAACTATTTCTCCGGCTATACCGTGGTCCGGAGCCTGTCCTATGCCCGTCGTTTTGCAGAGATGGAAAAGGCGGCGGAGCATGTGATCGCCCTGAACCCCATGGGGACGCGCAGCCGGTCCTTCCTGAGCATGGCCCGGCTGCTCCAGGGCCGGGCCGATGCCGCCGCGCACGCCGCCGAGGAAATGCCGGTGGGCTGGGCCCGGTATACGGCCCTGGCCTGCGCAAGACATGCCCAGGGCCGGCCCGCTGATTCCGAGGCGGAGCTTGAGGCGCTGAAAGCGAAACACGGCGTGCATGCCGCCTATCAAGTGGCCCAGGTTTACGCTTTCCGCGGCGAAGTGGACGAGGCCTTCGCCTGGCTGGAAACGGGCTACCGCCAGCGTGATTCCGGGATGGGGCTGGTGAAGTCCGACCCACTCCTCCAGAACCTGCACGCGGACGCTCGCTGGCAGCCTTTGCTGCAGAAAATGAAACTCGCCGACGAGCAGTTGAAAGGAGCGGCATGAAGCACGCTCAACGCCCGGCTTTCAACGTCGAACGCCCAATGACGGAACGAGAAATCCAATTTTCCACCACCAAGGCCCGCCGTCGCTGTGCTTTGACGCGGCAGGCACCAAGACACCAAGCAGACCCTTTGGTCCGTACGCGGTGGTTTGCCCTTCGTGCCTCCGTGTCCCGGTGGCTCAAGCCCAAGCCATGAGTGATTCCGGCCAAGCCGTCTTCTTGAGCTACGCTTCGCAGGACGCCGAGGCCGCGAAGCGCATTTGCGAAGCTTTGCGCGCGGCCGGCGTCGAGGTGTGGTTTGACCAGAGCGAGCTCGTCGGCGGGGACGCCTGGGACCAGAAGATCCGGAAGCAGATCCGCGAGTGCGCGCTCTTTGTGCCGATCCTTTCGCAGACGACGCAAGGCCGGCGCGAGGCGTATTTCCGGCTGGAGTGGAAGCTGGCCGACGAGCGCACCCATCTGATGGCCAAGGGCACGCCGTTTCTGCTGCCGGTCTCCATCGACGGGACGAACGACCGGGATGCGCTCGTGCCGGACTCTTTCTGCGCCGTGCAATGGACCAAGCTGCCCGGCGGAGAAACGAGCCCGGCGTTTTGCGAAAGAGTGAGGAAACTGTTGGGCGGTTCTGAGGTGGAGCCCGGGCGACCCCGCCCGGGAAGCGAAACGCGCGGCGGGGTCGCCGCGCCTCCAGCGAAGGATGGCCTCCGGTGGCTGCGCCCCGTGCTGGCCTCCGCGGCCCTCGTGATCGTCGTGCTCGCGGTCACCTTGCGGAAATCCTCCGATCAGCCGGCGCCGCCGGCACCGTCCCCGGGCCCTCCCGCCACCGCCATCGCGCCGCGGTCCGAAGCACGCCAGCTGGTGGAACGCGCCTGGCTGCTCTCCGAGGAGAACAAGTACAATCCCGCCGGTCTCCGCGCCGTGGCCGAGCTGGCGGAAAAGGCGACGCAGCTCGATCCCACCGACGGGGAGGTGTGGGCCACGGCGGGCATGGTGGACATCCGTTGCTGGGTGCACTCCGCCGATCGCAGTGAAAAGCGGGAGGAAATGGCGCGCACGAAGATCCTGCGCGCGAAAGGCCTGGCGCCGCGGGCCGTGCGGACCCGGATGGCGGAGGCGAAGATGCTCACCGAGCTCGATCTCTACCCGGACGGCGGGCCCCAGGCCGAGGCCATCCTGCGCGAACTCAAGGGGGATAAGCTGCAGGCCTGGGAGGCGACCGAGGTGCTCGGGGTTCTCGGCCTGGCGCTCTGCAAACAGGGACGCGCCGACGAGGGCGCCCCGTTCCTCGAGCAGGCCGGGCGCGAGGACGCCGGATGGATGGGTGCGGCCAGCTGGACCTATCTTTCCGTCAAGAGGTTTCCCGAGGCCCTCGCGGCCGCCCGGCGGCAGACCGAGCTGGACCGCACCTCGGGCCTGCAGCAGCAGGCGACGATTCAATTCGCGCGCGGGGATCTCGACGCGGCCCGGGCGGCGCTGGAGCAGCTGCCGGCCGCCGCCCGCACCGACGAAACGCCCGCGGCCTTACTGGCGTTGATCGCCTACTACCAGCGCGATGCCGGACGTATGCAGGCGGCGTGGCGGCTCGTCCCGGGCGATTTCGTGCAGGACGGCGTCTTGAGCGGCCCCAAGGGGCTGGTCAGTGGCTACGCCCATTTGCTCGCCGGCCGGCCCGAGGCGGCCAAGGTGGAGTGGGCGGCGGCCCTCGCCGAGGTGGATCAGCGTCTGGCGGGTGCCGGCACGGACGCCGATCTGCTGCAGATGCGGCTCCGGTTGCTGGCCCTGCTCGGCCGGCAGGACGAGGCGGAGCGGACGTACCAGGTCTTGCGGCAATTGCATGGCGGACTTGGTTATGGCAGTGAATCGCAAGATCTGGTGATGCTCGGCCGGAAGGAGGAGGCCCTGGCCCGCCTGCAGGTCGAGCTACGGCAGCGGTTGAATACGTTCGGCCACACCTTCGCGCGCTTCGATCCGGCATACGACCCCCTGCGCGGCGACCCGCGCTTCGAGAAATTCCTGCGCGATACGCTGCCCCCGGGGGCCAAAGCGCTCGAAGACCCGAAGCCATGAGCGACCCCGGCAAAGCGGTGTTTTTAAGCTACGCGTCTCAGGACGCGGAGGCGGCGCGGCTGATTTGCGAGGCGCTCCGCGCCGCCGGCGTCGAGGTGTGGTTCGACCAGAGCGAGCTCGTCGGCGGCGACGCGTGGGACCAGAAGATCCGGCGGCAGATCAAGGACTGCGCGCTCCTGATCCCGATCATCTCGGCGGCGACGCAGGCGCGGACCGAAGGATATTTTCGCTTGGAATGGCGGCTGGCCGACCAGCGCACGCACCTGATGGCGAAGGGCCGGCCGTTTCTGCTGCCGGTGGTGATTGACGACACGCGCGACTCCGAGGCCCACGTGCCGGACTCATTCACCGAGGTGCAGTGGACGCGTCTGCCGGGTGGGGAATCCTCCGCGGCATTCGCCGCGCGCGTGAAAAAATTGCTGGCGGGAGGAACTGTAGCCGGGGTCGCTGACTCCGGTCTGTCCGCCAAAGCCATGGCGACCGCGGAACCGGCCTCACCGAGGCCGGCTACAGCCAAACCATCCCCGCGCTGGCTCGCGCCGGTGATCGCGGGCGTCGTCGTCGCTCTGCTGGCCCTGATCTTCTCACGCCCTTGGGAAAAGGCGCCTCCTGCCTCCG
>CAYRDN010000005.1:10025-108623 GCA_964423065.1 uncultured Oleiharenicola sp.
GCTCTGCTGGCCCTGATCTTCTCACGCCCTTGGGAAAAGGCGCCTCCTGCCTCCGGTCTCCCGCCTCCTGCCTCCGCCGTACCTGCGGCTCCGCTCTCTGCCGCCCGGCAACTCGTGGCCCAGGCCCGTCCTCTCGTCTACGAGTTCAATGTGCTGCGCGCCGATTACGACACGGCCGCCTCCCTGCTCGAGCAGGCGGCGAAGTTCGATCCGAATGACGCCACCGTCTGGGCCATGTGGGCCGTGCTTGATTGCCGTTATATCGACGAGTCGTTTGACGGCACGCCGGCACGCAAGGCCGCGGCGAAGGCGCATGTTGCGCGGGCGCAGGGCCTCGATCCGGGCAATCGCGCCGTCCGGTTTGCCCAGGCATACGTGATCGTCCGGCTGGGTGACTACAGTCCGGCCGTCTATGCGGAGTCGGAAAAGCTGTTGCGCCCGCTCCTCGCGGAGGACCCCCATGATCCCTGGGTGCTGCGCAACCTGGGCTTCGCGGCCAACACGCAGGGGCGGCAGGAGGAAGCCCTTGATTGGTTCGAACGCGCGGCCAAGCAACCCGGGGATGCGGCGGAGTCCGCCTATTGCCGCGCGCTCGTGCTCCTCTGGTCCCGGCGTTATGAGGAAGCGGAGCAGGCCCTCGAGAAATCCGTGGCGAGCGGGCACTTCTGGAAAGCCCTCAGCTATCAGGTGGTCTTGCAGTCCATGTGGCACGGTGATCTTGATCAGGCGCAGCGGACCATGGCCGGATTGCCCCTGACCTGGCTGATGGAAGACCAGGGGGCCTCGACCGCGACCTATGTCTACCTTTGGCGGGGTGAGACGGACAAGGCGCTCAATGCCCTGCGCCAGGTGCCGCACGATTATCTGGAGTCGCAGTTTTATGTCGGCCCGAAGTCAGCCTGGATGGGTGATATTCTGGCGGCGGGCGGGCGCCTCGACGCCGCCCGGTCGGAATGGCGCTCCGCATTGCAGATGGTGGAGCAGCGTCTGGCCGGCTTGCCGAACGACTGGGCCCTGCTCACGTGGAAGATAATATTGCTCGCCAAACTGGGCGAGGGTGATGAGGCCCGGCGACTGTTGAAGATCGGCCAGGGGCTTTATGGGCCGGACTTCCACCGGGACAACTTCGACATCGCCCTGCTGCTTGGGTCCCCGGAGCGCGCGTTCGCGACCATTGAGGCGGTGATGGCCCACCCGCCCTGGTACTGGTCGGCCGCAGCCTTGCGCTTCGATCCGCAATATGAGCCGTTGCGGAAGGACCCGCGGTTCGCTGCGTTGCTCGCCCGCGCCGAGGCCGATCCCAATCTCTCTCCGCAAGCGCGAGCCGTCGCGAAAAAACCGGCGACGCCATGAGCGAAGCGCACCAAGCGGTTTTCCTGAGCTATGCGTCCCAAGATGCCGAGGCGGCCAGGCGCATCTGCGACGCGCTCCGCGCCGCCGGCGTCGAGGTGTGGTTCGACCAGAGCGAGCTGGTGGGCGGGGACCAGTGGGACGCCAAGATCCGCGGGCAGATTTCATCCTGCGCGCTGTTCGTGCCGATCATCTCGGCGGCCACCCAGGCGCGGCTGGAGGGATATTTCCGGATCGAGTGGAAGCTCGCGGCCCGCCGCACGCACGCGATGGCAGCGGCGAAGGCGTTTCTTTTTCCCGTCGTGATTGACGCCACCCGCGACGCCGAGGCGCACGTGCCGGATGAGTTCCGCGAGGTGCAATGGACCAAGCTGCCGGGCGGCGAGACGCCAGCGGCGTTTGTCGCGCGGGTGAAGACGCTGTTGGGGGGAACCGAGCTGGAGCCCGGGCGACCCCGCCCGGGAAACGAAACGCACGGCGGGGTCGCCGTGCCTCCATCCGGGAAACACCCGCGCTGGCTCGCGCCGGTGATCGCGGGCGGCGTCATCGCCCTGCTGGCCCTGATCTTCTCACGCCCTTGGGAAAAGGCGCCTCCCGCCTCTGTTCTCCCGCCCGCGGTGAGCCAGTCGAATCCGCCTCCGGCCTCCGCCGTGCCGGCGGCGAGGCCCTCCGAGGCCCGGCAACTCGTGGCCAAGGCCTGGGTGCTGCTGAACAAGCCCGAGATGGCGCGCGCCGAGCTCGATGCGGCGGACGCCCTGTGCAAGCGCGCCGCGGCGCTCGACGCGACAGATGCCGAGGTGTGGGCCGCGTGGGCGTACGTGAATGTCTGGTATTGTTTTCATAATCTCGACCGTTCAGCTCCGCGGCAGGAAGCCGCCCGGGAATACGCCTCCCGGGCCATGCAGCTGGATCCCAAGTCCTACGAGGCCCGGCTGGCGCAGGCCTTCTATTGGGCGCGGGGCGAGGCCAATAGCCGGAGGTTGGGAGAGGCGCAGAGCCTGTTGCGCGAGCTGCTGCGGGAAAGGCCGGACGAACCGCGGGCCCTTTTCACCCTTGGTTATATGTTGGACTATCCCGCGGAAACCGAGGCCGAGGGAGCCGCCTTGCTCGAGCGGTTGGCCAGAAACCCCGGTTTTGCCGCCGTGGCTTGGGATGAAATCGGGTGGGCCGCCTACTTTAAGGGGGACTGGGTGAAGGCGGAGGCCGCCATCGCCCAGTCCCTGGCAGCCCAACCCTATTGGAACAATTTGGGCCTGAAGATCACCATGGCCGAACGCGTGCATGGCGACATGGACCTGGCGGAATCCGCCTTGAAACAGATGCCCGCCTCGGCCCTGCAGGAGGATTGGGGGATCGGGTTTGCGTGCGAGGTGTATCAGTGGCGGCGCGAACCGTTGCGCACGATCGAGGTGCTGGAGGGTGTGTCGCGGGACTGGATCCACTATTTTTTCTATGATTATCCCAAGGCTTACCTCCTGGGCGAAGCGCGCATGATGGCCAAGCAGACGGGTGCAGCGCGACGCGATTTTCAGCGGGCCCGGGTCCTGATCGAAAAGCAGCTGGCCGATGACCCCAACAATGGACCCCTGCTGGGCTTGCAGGCCCGAACCCTGCTTTACCTCGGCGAGAAGGAAGAGGCGGAGAAAAGCTACCGCCTGGTCAAGGAACTCGGGGGCACGGACTATCTGCAGATTTGGTTTGCCCCGCCCGAAGCGGCCATCGCCTTTATCCGGTCGATGGCCGACGCTCCGCGGGGAGATGTCATCGAGCGGACCTTTTTTTCGGCCGCGTCGCTCCGGCTCGACCCGCAATTTGACCGGCTCCGCCCGGAACCGGCTTTTGAAGCGCTGCTGACCGAACTGGAAGCCCGTAACAAGCCGGCGGCTCCTTCTCCCTCCCCACTTTCACTTTCACCTTCCACTCCCCCCGATTTGTCCACCGGAGCCTTGGCGAAGGTGGACGCCAAGTCGGTGGCGGTGCTGGCGTTCGCCAACCTGAGCGACGACAAGGGCAACGAGTATTTCTCCGACGGCATCAGCGAGGAGCTGCTCAACGTGCTGGCCAAGGTGCCGGGACTGAAGGTCACGGCTCGAACGTCGTCGTTTCACTTCAAGGGCAAGGACACACCGATTCCGGAAATTGCAAGGCAGCTCGGCGTCGCCTACGTGATCGAAGGCAGCGTGCGGAAGGCTGGCGGCAAGGTCCGCATCACCGCGCAACTCATCCGGGCGAACGACGGATTTCAGATGTGGTCGTCGAACAACTTTGATCGTGAATTGAAGGACATCTTCGCCGTGCAGGACGAGATCGCGGGGCTGATCGCGAACCAGCTTTCGCTCAAGCTCGGTGCGAGTTCCGCCGCGGCGACGGCGAGTGTGAATCCGCAGGCGCTGGAATTCTATCTGCAAGCCAGTGAAATGATGCGTTTGCGCGACACCATTTACTATAACACCGATCGCGTGGAGGAACTGCTCAACCGGGCGTTGGCGCTCGAGCCGAATTTCGCGCGCGCCCACGCCATGCTCGCCGAGATCTGGGCGGGGCGCGGCAGCATGCAAACCAGTCCGATCAGCCGCTTCAGCCAGCGTCATTCCCCGGAGCGGGCGCGGATCGAAGCCAAGGCGCGACAGGCGATCGCGCTCGACCCAACGGCACCGGAACCGCATGTCGCCCTGTCGTTGGGGATGTGGACCTGGTGGGATCGGGCCGGCGCCGAAAACGAACTGCGCACCGCGCTCTCGCTCAATCCAAGTCATGTCCTCGCCCACCGGCAACTCGGGCTCATGGCCATGGACGACGGACGGATGGACGACGCCATCGCCGAGACGAGGCTGGCGGTGCAACTGGATCCCTTATCGCAGGGCTCCATCGAGTCTTTTGCGCGCGTGCTGCATGTGGCGGGCCGCTATACCGAGGCGATCGCCACGTACGATCGTGCGCTGGCTCTGGCCGATTCCGAGATCGCGCGCGAGCACAAGGCTTACGCGCTCGCCCAACATGGTCAGAAAGAGGCCGCAGTGGCCCTGGCCCGCAGCCTGACGCTTGAAGCTCTCCGATTCAGGCCGTTCGCGGCGGCGGGCGCCCAGGCTGAGGCGGAGAAAATACTTTCCGCCACGGAACCTCAAAACCGGGCATATTACTTGTTCATGCTCGGTCGGACGGAAGAAGGTCTCGCGGCCCTCATTCCGGATGAGATGCAATCAACCTATCTCCACGACGTGCTCTTTGAACCTTGGTATGATCCGGTCCGCGAGGATCCGCGCTTCAGGCAGTTTTTGGAAACCCTGGGCGTGACTGACGCCCACGCCCGCGCGCAGGCGTGGCGCAAGGCGCACCCACCGGAAAAGCCGGAAGCAAAGTAATGAGCGCCGCGGAAAACAAAGCCATCTTCCTGAGCTACGCGTCCCAAGACGCCGAGGCGGCGAAGCGCATCTGCGACGCCCTGCGCGCCGCCGGCGTCGAGGTCTGGTTCGACCAGAGCGAGCTCGTCGGCGGGGACGCGTGGGACCAGAAGATCCGGAAACAGATCAAGGAATGTGCGCTGCTGATCCCGATCATCTCGGCCAACACCCAGTCGCGGACCGAAGGTTATTTCCGGCTGGAGTGGCGGCTGGCGGACCAGCGCACGCACCTGATGGCGAAGGGCCGGCCGTTCCTGCTGCCGGTGGTCATCGACGACACGCGCGATGCCGACGCGCACGTGCCGGATTCGTTCACCGAAGTGCAGTGGACGCGGCTGCGGGGTGGCGAGACGCCGGTAGCCTTAGCGGAGAGGGTAAGGAAGTTGCTGAGTGCTTCGGAAACTGGAGGAGGGGCTTTGCGCCCCGATGGTTCTGAAGAATCGGGGCGTAAAGCCCCTCCTACAGCCAAACAACCCTCCCGCCGCTGGCTCGCGCCGGTGATCGCGGGCGGCGTCATCGCCCTGCTGGCCCTGGTGCTCGCGCGGCCCTGGGGAAAGGCCCTGATCACGGCTGATCCCGCCAAGCCCGCCGCCTTGCCGCTCACCGACGCGCAGAAGCTCGTTGCGCAGGCGCGATCGGTTTACGAGGGGGGCGACGCCCTAAACCGGGAGAACCTGTATTTTGCCGAGGAATTCGTGAAGCGGGCACAGGCGCTCGATCCGACCGAGCCCACGGCCTGGGAATTTGGCGCCCGACTCTCTTACCAGATGGTCTGGTTTTCCATTGAAAACACCGAGAAACGGCGCGAGCTGCTGGTGCAGCAGGCCGACCGGGCCCTGGCGCTGGCGCCCCAGTCGGTGCCGGCCCGGCTGGCGGTGATCAACGCCCGGCTGGCGGGCAATTTCAACCGCAAGTCGGCGGCGGAAGGATTTGAGCGGGAGATCGAGGACCTGGCCGCCCGGGAGCCCGGAAACTGGCGCGTCCAAAACGCCCTCGCCACCACCTATCGGATTCTCAACCAGCCGGAGAAATCGCTGGCCAGCATGCGGCGCGCCCTCGAGTTGTCCGGCGGCAATCCCGAGGTGGCCGCCGACCTGATCAACCTGCTTTTGCGGTTGCACCTCTATCCCGAGGCGGAGGAGGTGACGGCGGTCAACCTGTCCGCCCACGCTTCCGCCCGGCTGATGGTCTTCGACGCCTTTTTCAAGCTGCGCTGGCGGGGCGATGTGGCGGCGGCGAAAAAATCGACGGCGACCTTCCCGGCCTGGCTGCTACAGGAGGATCGCGGCCTCTTCATGGCCTGGCAGATCGGGATGTGGGGCCGGGAACCCGAACGGGCGCAGCGCGCGGCCCAGGGCGCGCCCCGGGATTACGTGCGGGGTTTCGCCTTCTACGGTCCGCGGGCCGTGTTGACGGCGCAGGCCCATGAAATGGCGGGTAACGCCGAGGCGGCCCGCGCCGACTGGCAGATCGTCCTCGACCGGGTGGAGCGCGAACTGGTCGACGAACCCGAGAATGAAGCGGCGCTCTATTGGAAGGCGTGGGCCTTGGCCCGGCTCGGACAGATGGCCGAGGCCCGGTCCATCGCCGCCCGGGTGCAGCAACTCAGGCAAAACTCTCTCTCCGCTTTTGCCAAGTCAACCGACCTCGCGCCGTTGCTCGTCACCGTCGGCCAGACCGACGCCGCCCTGGCGGATATCAAGGCGCGGATGGGGGCGATCGACGACAGCCTTGGCCTTACCCGGGCGACGCTGGAACTGGACCCGGCCTACGATCCGATCCGGCCGGATCCCCGTTTCCAGGAACTCGTCCGGCTGGCCCAGGCGCCGGAAAAACCGAAGACAGAAGACAGAGGCCAGAAGGCAGCGCCGCCGGCGGACGACAAATCCGTCGCCGTGCTCGCCTTCGCCAACCTGTCCGACGACAAGGCCAACGAATATTTCTCCGACGGCATCAGCGAGGAGCTCCTCAACGTGCTGACCAAGGTGCCGGGGCTGAAGGTGACCGCACGCACGTCATCCTTTTATTTCAAGGGCAAGGAGGTGACGGTGCCCGAGATCGCCCGGCAGCTGGGCGTGGCCTACGTGGTCGAGGGCAGCGTGCGGAAATCGGGCGACAAGGTCCGCATCACCGCCCAGCTCATCAAGGCGGCGGACGGGTTTCACGTCTGGTCGGACACCTTCACGCGCGAGCTGAAAGACGTCTTCGCCGTACAGGACGAGATCGCCGGGCTCATCGCCCGGAATCTCTCGGTCACCATGGGCGTGGCCGCGGCCCGGCCGGCCACCGTGAATGCCGAGGCCTACCCGCATCTTTTCCAGGCGCGCTTCTACAGCCGGCAGGACAACAACGAGGGCTGGCAGCGCAGCGTCCAGGAATGCCAGGCCGCCCTCGCGCTCGATCCGGACTTCGCCCTCGCGGCGGCCGAGATGGCGCGGTCCTACATCCAGCTGGCGCGGTTCGGCGGGATCAAGGCGGAAGAGGGCTACCGGCTGGCCCGCGGCCCGGCGGAGCATGCGCTGGCGGTCGATCCCAACCTGGCCGAGGCCCACAACGCCGTCGGCTGGGTGCGGCGCACGGCCGACTGGGACTGGGCGGGGGCCGACGCGGCCTTCCGGCGCGCCTACGAGCTGGCGCCGCGGAACGCCACCATGATCGGGGATTACGCGATCATCCGCGCCAACCAGGGCTATTTTGCCGAGGCGCG
Source organism: uncultured Oleiharenicola sp. (assembly GCA_964423065.1). Classification (GTDB taxonomy): domain Bacteria; phylum Verrucomicrobiota; class Verrucomicrobiia; order Opitutales; family Opitutaceae; genus Lacunisphaera. The sequence goes on from CAYRDN010000005.1 coordinate 17,484, forward strand.
GGAGCTGGCCGTCCGCGCCCTGGAGCTCGATCCCATGAACGCCAGCGCGCGCGGGCATTATGCGCTCTTCCTCACCTGGGGGGAGCCGCGGCTCGACGAGGCGACCAGCCAGCTGCAGCGGGCGATGGCCCTCTCCCCGGCGGCGGTGGAATGGCACACCTATCTTTCCCGCATCCTCGTGATGCAGGGCCGGCTGGACGAGGCGGCGAAGGTCGCCGAACTCGAGCCGAGCGAACGCTACCGGCTCGTCGCGCGCGGCCTTGTGCTGGCGGCCCGGTCGGACCGGCCCGGCATGGAGCGCGCCATCCGCGAACTGGTCGAGAAATACCCCGACGCCATGGATTACTACATCGCCGAGGTCTACGGCTATGCCGGCGACAACGACCGGGCCTTTGAATGGATGGAGCGGGCGCGCCAGCAGCGCGACACGGCGCTGTGCTGGATCCTCGGCACGCCCGCGTACAAGAAGATCAGCCTAGACCCGCGCTGGCCGGAGTTCTTGAAAAAACTGGGCCACGCGTTGCCGGTCCCGTCATCATGAGCGAGACCGCGCCCAAGGCCGTTTTCCTCAGCTACGCTTCTCAAGACAAGGAGGCCGCGGCCAGGATTTGCGCCGCCCTCCGCGCCGCCGGCGTCGAGGTGTGGTTCGACCAGAGCGAGCTGCGCGGTGGCGACTCGTGGGACGCCAAGATCCGCAAACAAATCAAGGAGTGCGCGCTGTTTGTACCCGTCATTTCGGCGGCAACGCAGGCGCGGGCCGAGGGCTATTTCCGGCTGGAATGGAAGCTGGCGGTCGACCGCTCACACCTGATGGCGGATGACGCGCCGTTTCTCTTCCCGGTCGTCATCGACGACACGCCCGATGCTACCGCCCGCGTGCCGGAGAAATTTCGCGACGTGCAGTGGACGCGGCTCACCATCAAGGACACGCCGGAGACGCTGGCGGCCCGCGTGGGTAAATTGTTGCAAGGACACGGGGCCGGGGATGCCAGGCAGGAACCGGCCGCCGGGCGCGGGAGATCCGACCCCCGGTCCAAACCGGTCTGGGCGCGCTATGTCTGGCCCGTGATCGGGCTGCTGTTCGCGCTGATCTACACCGTGGTCCCCCGGTTGCTGCCGGACCGTCACGCCGAGCCGGCGCCGGCCGCGATCGCGCCGGCGGCACCGGCACCACCCTCCGTGTCCGAGGCACGGCAGCTGGTCGCGAAGGCGCGAGGGCTGATTGCGGAGATCGATTCCACGCGCGAGGATTTCGCCCTGGCGGAGGACCTGTTGAAGCAGGCGCTGGCGAAGGACGGCACCGACGCCGAGGTCTGGGCCGAGCTGTCGCAATTGAACTCGCGCTACGCGAGCCGCGGTTTCGATGTTTCCAATGAACGCCGGGAGGCGGCGAACGCCGCAGCCCAACGGGCGATCCGGCTGGATCCGCAGTCCTTCGCCGCGCGCTTCGCGCAGGTCAGCTTGCTCCGGGACAGTGATTCCGCGCTGCAGGAGAGCGAGAAGGTGCTGCGCGTGCTGCACCAGGAGCGCCCCGATGACAAGGCGGTGCTGCACGCGCTATCGCGGGTCATCCAGAAGCAGGGCCGGGTGGACGAAGCCGACGCGTTGTATGACGAATCCGCGCGCCTGCCAGGCGGGGACCCGCTGGCGTTGTACAACAAGAGCCTGAACCTGTTCTTCCTTGGTCGCACCGTCGAAGCCGAGGCCGCGGTGCAGGCGGCGCTGGCCCAGCGGACTTTCAGCTCCGCGTTGGGCCTGTCGCTGTGGTACGCGATCGTCTTGCATGGCGATCTTGATCGCGCCAAGTCCATTCTCGATCGCCTGCCGCCCGCGGCCTTGCAGGAGGACCGGCCCTGTTGGTTTGCCTGCATGCTGCACCTTTACCGGCGGGAGCCCGATGCCGCCCTCGAGGTGCTCCACGCGGCCCCGCGCGACTGGTTGAACGACAACTGGTATCGGGGCCCGAAAGGCCGGCTGGCGGCCGATGCGTTGCAGCAGGCGGGGCGACCGGAAGCGGCGGCGATCGAGCGCCGGGCGGCGCTCAGGTTGGTCGAGGCGAAACTCGCCGGCGATGGCACCAATTTTGTCCTGCTGCTTAATCGAGTCATCCTGCTCGCCGATCTGGGTGAACGGGAGGAGGCGGCCCGGCAATATTCGGCCCTGCTCCAGTTGCGCGGCCTCGATCCCGCCGGCAACAAGCCGGTCCCGTTTTGGCTGATGGAGACCGGCATCAAGCTCGGCCGAAAGGCCGAGGTGCTCCGACAGCTTTCACTGGGACTGAAAGATCCCAGTCACGTCGTGGATTACACCGCGGCCCAGCTGCGGCTCGATCCCCTGTTCGATCCGCTGCGCGGCGATCCGGAATTCCCGAAGGTCATCGCGGAGGCGGAGGCGATCGAGCAGGCGGTGGCGTCCGCGCCGGCGCCGGCAGCCAAGGCCAAATGAGCGACGCCGTCATGCCTGCCAGGACGGGCGCCTGGCCCTGGCCAGAAACCTTGGACGCCCTGCAGGCCGCGCCCCGGCACCATCAGCTCGTGCTCAAGAATGAACAGGTGCGCGTGCTGGTCACGCGGATCCCGGCGGGCGAGACGACGGCCGTGCACACCTACCGCTGGCCCGCGGTCAACCACCTGATGTGCTGGAGCGACTTCGTCCGCCGCGACGCGGACGGAAAAGTGCTGCTCGACACGCGCGGCCGCCCGCCGCCGGTCAAACTGCCGCAGGTTTCCTGGCTGCAGGCCCTGCCGCCGCATTCGTTGGAAAATGTCGGCCAAGGCGAGCTGCACGTCGTCAGCATCGAAATTAAGAAATAGGCTGTAGGACTCGCCCTCCCTTTGGGCCACCTCAGTCCTTCGGGGTGTTGCCGGGGTAGGACGAGAGGTACTTCACGATGTTGGCCTGCTCCTTCTCCCGGAGGCGGAGGCGGGTGGCCAGGCGGTCGGAAGACTTGGCGATGTTGATCGCGCCGAACTCGGTCTTGCGGACGGGATCGAGCAGGAAGTCGCGCAGCTTGTTGAAAAGCTCGGGCTCACCGGCGGCGGCGATCGAGATCAGGCGCGCGGTATACTCCGGCGGCGCCTTGGCGGCGATGGCGTCGTAGTGGGTCATGGCCCACGCGGTCGTGAGTTCGCGCAGTTCGGGATGGCCGCTGACGTTGAAAAGCACGCCGAGGAACTCGGTGGAGTTGACCGCCGGGGTCAGCGAGTATTCGAGGGCCTTGGTCGCCAGGGCGGGATCGCTGAAGTCGCCGAGGGCGCCGAGGGTGGCCGAGCGGACGATGGGGGTCGGCGCCTTCTCGTACACCGCCTGCAGGGTGGCGAAGAAGGCAGCGTCGCCGTGGTAGGCGCTGACGGAGAGGGCGACCGCCCGGAGGGCCGGATCCACCTGCCGGGGATCCTGCAGGAAGAGGGTGGCGAGGCGGCGGCACTCGGCGATGACCGCCGGATCGGCGGCCTCGTTGCCCAACGCCGCGTAGAGCGAGCTGCGCAGCGGCCCGCTGTACATCGGTTCGCCGGCGACCGGCTGCAGGCCGATGCGGTCGAGGATCGGCCGCAGGATGGCGCGGCGGTAGGCGTCGTAGGCCGGCCGCGACGCGGGGGTGATGAAGGTGTCCCGGAGCCCGCCGACGCTGCCGATCACACTGGTGTTGACGTCGGGGTCGGGGTCGCGGCCGAAGGCGGTGACGTAGGCGAGGTAGTCGGTGCCGTCAATCAGGCCGGCGTTGAAGAGGGCGGAGGTGTTGTCGAGCAGTCCCACACGCTCGATGGGGCTGAGTGCGGCCACCTTGGCGACGAGTCGGGCGTTGAGGGCGGGCGACAGGCTCCAGTGGTAATAGCCGGCCTCATTGGCGTTGGGATAGATCCAATCCGCCGTGGCGAGGCCGGGCACGTCGGCCAGCTGGGTATCCTCCTTGAGCAGGATGCGCTCGCGATGGACCTCGCCGCCGCGGCCCCAGCTCAGCACGACCGGGATCTGCCAAGTGCCGGGCAGCTGCGGGTCGCCGAGGTTGTGGAAGCGGCGCTGGCTCAGGCGGAGCCGGCCGTCCGCCTCGAGGGCGAGGGAAACGAGCGGCACACCGGGCTTGTTGATGAAGGCGGACAGCATGCTGGTGATGTCGTCGCCGGAGTTGGCGCTGAAGGCCGCCCACAGGTCGGCGGACGTGGTGCTGCCCCAGCGGTGCTGGAGGAAATAGGCGCGCAGGGTGGCGCGGAAATTCTCCGGCCCGACCCAGTTCTCCACCATGGTGAGGATACCCTTGCCCTTGTTGTAGGTGAGTTCGTCGACCAGCTCGGCGAGGTCGCTGTCGGCGGTGACATTGCGGCGGATGGCGGTGATGGACGGCAGCGCATCGCTGCGCATGGCGCCCTTGACCGCGCGGGTGTCCTCCAGCTGCATGCGGAACTCGGGGAACTGCTGCTCGACGATGCGGGCGCTCATCCAGTCGGCGAAGGACTCGTTGAGCCACAGGTCGTCCCACCAGGCCATGGTGACGAGGTCGCCGAACCACATGTGGGACATCTCATGGGCCATGGTGCTGGCCAGGCGGCGGCGCTGGCTGAAGCCGGCTTTCTCGGGATCCATCAGCAGGCCCCGGTCGGTGTAGGTGATGAAGCCGGCATTCTCCATCGCGCCGTAGACATATTCGGGCACGGCGATCTGATCCAGTTTGGCGTAGGGATACGGGATGCCGAAATACTCCTCGAGGCGCGACAGCAGCGGCGGGGCGAGCCGGGCGGCCTCGGCGCCGAGCGCTGCCTGGCCGCGCGGGGTGATGATGCGGCCCGGCACGGACAGGCCGGGGACGGGCAGGTATTCAAACGGGCCGACGGCGATGGCCACGAGGTAGCTCGGCATGGGCGGCGTGCGCCCGAAGAAAACGGTTTTCATGCCGCCGGCGCGGGTCTCGTAGGCCGGCGGGTTGTTGGTGATCACCTCGAGGGCGGCGGGCACCGTGATGGTCAGGCCCCAGTTGATCTTGAAGCCGGGCTCGTCCCAGCAGGGAAAGCACTTGCGGGCGTGCCGGTCCTCGAACTGGGAGAAGACATACGGATCGCCGCGGCTCACGGTCTTGTAGAGCCCGAGGCCGTCGCGGCGGTATTTCGCGGTGAAATCGATCGCCAGCTTGTAATTGCCCGCGGCCAGCTGCGTCGGGGCGGTGAGCGTCACGAGGCCCTGCTCGACGTTGGTGACGGCGGCGGCGAGCGGCGTGACCGCGCCGTCGGCGCGGGTGAGCGTCGCGTTCGCAATCACCGGTCCCTCGGCGTGCAGCCGGAAACTGGTGAACGGCTGCCGGGCCAGCAGGTCGATGAGGGTGTGGCCGGAAAAGTCGTCCTTGGCCGGATCGAGCGTCAGCTCGACGCTCTGGGCGACGGGCACGACCTCATGGGTCAGCCGCAGCGGGTCGACGGTCTCGCCGGCATGGCCGGCGGCACACGCAGCTAAGAGGCCTGGCAGGACACCAAACTGGCGGAACAGCTTTTGCATGGGTTTATGACACAAGGCGCGGGCCGCGAGGCAAGCCTGCACCGGTTTGCGGGACCAAAATTCTCCCGGCAGGAAAGGTGGGGGCCGCCGCCGGAGGAGGCGGCGCCGGGGGCCCAGGCACGCCTGAAGTAAACTAATAGTATACTAAGGGTCGCGGGGGCCGGCCGGCCGGCCGGTTCTTACTCGAAGGTCCGGGTCGGCTTCCAGGCGGCGCGGTCGGTGAAGGTGGGGGCGGGCGGGGCCTTGGGCTCGTGCTGGCGGGCGAAGCCGAGGAAGGTGCGCATCTGCCGGGTGGCGGGGGCCAGGGCGGCGGCCAGGATCTCGCCTGTGCGCTGCTGGGTGAGCCGGTCCAGCGCGGCGAGCGTCTCGGCGCGGCGGGCCCAGTCGGCCTCGTGGTTGTACGCAAGGTCGAAGAGCCGGGCGGCGCGGTCGGCGATGGTCTTGTCCTTTTCCAAAAGCTTTGCGCGCACGCCGCCGATGATGGTGGTCCAGTCGGCGTCGGGCAGGGCGGCCAGCCGGCCGGGCAGCCTGGCGATGAACTCGTCGGACCGCGCCTCGATCTCGTCCGCCGGGTGCTCGCCGGACTGGATGATGAAGTAGGCGAAGTTGGTCCGTTCCTCGTCGCCGGCGCCGCCGAAGACCACGTAGCCGAGCTGCTGGTGCGTGCGCAGCTCGGCGTAATACGGCTCGCCGATGAAGTTGGCGAGGGCGAGCGTGGCCGCCCGGATCTCGGGGGTGTCGCCGCCGAGCATATATTCGCGGCGGTAGGCGGAATTGTTCCCGATGAGCTTTTCGTCGGTCCGCACCTCCGAGCCCGCCGGCGCCACGAGCAGGCGGCGGCGGAGCAGATCGGCCTCGGGCACGGGCGCCGGATGCAGCACCGCCCCGAAGCGCCGGGCCGCGGCGACGGCGTCCGCGCCGCTGACGTTGCCGTACACCAGGGCCTCGAGCTTGCCGCGGGCGTAGAGGTGCCGGGCGAAATCCCGGACGTCATCCAGGGTCACCGTCTGCGCCACGGGCAGCTGTTCGTCGGGCCGGTAATAAAACTCGCGCACGGTGGCGCGGCGGGTCTCGGTGAGGATGAGGTAGGCGTCGGCGCGCGGAAAGCTGGCGAGAGTGCGCACGAGCCGGTCCTTGAGCGCGGCAAAGCGCCCGGGGGTGAGCGGGAATTCGACCAGGCTGGCCGCGACCGCGTCGCGCAGGCGGGTGAGGGACTGGTCGTAACCGTCGAGGCCGATCTGCACGCCCTCGAGGTTGGCGATGAAGCTGAAGTTCAGGCCGGCCTCGCGGGCGGTGTAGGCGGTCTCGTTGAGCGCCTCCTTGACGCAGGCCTCGTAGAAGCTCAGCAGCACGGCGTTCCGCAGCGAGGCGAGGGTGCGGGGCACGCGGAATCGGTAGGCCTCGCCGACCATCGGGCGGAGGAATTCGGCGTCCTGTGCATAGTAGAGGCTGAGGCCGGGCTCGTCGACCAGATGCACCGGCTCGATGGGCAGCAGGGCGGCGTGCGCGGGGATGAAAGGATTGGGCTTGGGCAGCTGGATGCCCGCGACCGTGGGCGGGTGAAGCAGGGCGGTGTAGGCGGCGCCGGCGTCCTCGGTGTAGCTGTATTTCGTGCCATAGTAGTGCTCGACCTGGTCGGTGGGCAGGCCCTTGGCCACGAGGGTGGCGAGCAGGTTGTCCGGGCGGAGCTGGTCGAGGATGAGGCGGTAGGCGGCGGGATCCTCCTGCAACCAGAGATAGGGCACGCGCTCCGCGACCTCGAGCGGGTAATCCTGCAGCTGGTTCGCCAGCGCGGCGGCGCGATTGGCGCCCTCGCCCTTGTCCTTGTACTCCTCGTCGAGCCGGGCCAGGGCCTGGCGTTCGTGGAAGAGGGCGGCCGGGTAGCCGGCGGCGCGGAGCTGGTTGACGGTGGCGAAGACCAGGTCGAGGACGCGCGGGTATTGCTTCAGGCCGGCGGGGGTCAGGTTGACGTCGATTTCAAACGAGCCGAAGTCCGCGGCGCGGGGCTCGGCGCCGGCGTTGATGCCGGTGGCGAGACCCTCGGCCTTGAGCTGGGCGAGGAGGCTGCCTTCGCCCTCGAAGCCGAAGATATAGTCGAGCAGCTCCACCGGCTTGCCCGCGTAGAACTGCCGGGTGCCCGGCAGCGCAAACTCAAGGTTGAGCTGCCGCAGGTCCTTGACCGGTTCCATGCGGGCGAGCCGCAGGGCGGCCTTGGGCCCCAGGAAGTCGGGCGGGAAATGGACCGGCGCCAGGTGGCGGTTCGGGATGGCGGAGAAGTCGGCGCGGACCCATTGCTCGAGCTGGTCGAGGGAGGCCGCGCCCATGACCGCCAGGGTCATGTTGGCGGCGCTGTAATGGGTCTGGTAGTAGGCGAGCAGCTCGTCGTGGGTCGTGCCGGCGAGGGTCTCCCGGTCGCCGATGGCGAAGTGGTGCGCCGGGTGGTCCGGGCGGGAGAGGGTGTGGTCGAGCTGGTTCCCGCGCCAGAGGTCGTTCTCGACCCGCAGCTGGTATTCGGAGTTCACCGCGTTCATCTCCCGCTCGGTGAACCTGGGGGTGAACAGCGGCGCGATGAAGAACTGGGCGAAGCGGTCGAGCGCACCCGCCAGGGCCTCGTGGCGGATCTCAAAGTGGAAGTTGGTGCGGTCCTCGGCGGTGTAGGCGTTGGCGTAGCCGCCATTGGACTGGAGGTAGTTGCCGTAATCGGACTCGCCCGGATATTTCTCCGTGCCGAGGAAGAGCATGTGTTCCAGGAAGTGCGCCAGACCCTGCCGGCCCGGGGGATCGTAGAGCGAGCCGGTGCCGACGGCGAGGGCGGCGGAGGACTTGTTGAGCTTCGGGTCGGAGAGGAGGAGGACCTTGAGACCGTTATCGAGCACGAAGCGGCGGTATTCCGACTGGTCATTCGGCGCCTGCGGCCGGGGCGGCAGTCCGGTCTGGGCGCGGAGCGCGGCCGGCACGCCCAGCGCGGCGCAACCGAGGGCGAGGAACACGAGGGATCGTTTGAGCATGGGCATGGAGGGGATGGAGCCGCCACCCTACCAGACCGCCGCGCCGCTGCCAACTGGACAATCGGCGCCCGGGCGGAAAAACGCGGCGCGGGAGCCAAACCGAAGCTTCCCTCCCGCGGAACAATCCGGTTGAATGGGCGACCAACCCCCATGCGCATCACCCCCGTTTTCACCCGTCGCATGCCCCTGCTGCTGCTGGTCCTGGCCGCCGCCGCCGCCCTGGCCGCGCGGCCGATGGAGCTCGAGGACCTCTTCCGGCTCCACCGCGTGTCCGACCCGCAGATCTCGCCCGACGGCTCGCTCGTCGCCTTCGTCGTGACCGAGCCGGTCAAGGCCGAGAACCGGACCGACAGCGACATCTGGCTGGTCGCCACGACCGGCGGCGAGGCGCGCAAGCTCACCAACTCCGCCCAGCACGACCGCCATCCGCGCTGGTCGCCCGACGGCCAGTGGATCGCCTTCGAGTCGAACCGCGAGGGCACCTTCCAGATCTGGATCATGCCGGCCGCCGGCGGCGAGGCGCACCGGCTGACGGACCTGGCCACCGAGGCCGGCCAGCCGGTGTGGTCGCCCGACGGGAAACAGCTCGCCTTCGTCTCGGCCGTGTTCCCCGAATTCTCCGCCCGGCCCTTCGCCGAGTCCGACCGGCTCAACCGGGAAAAACTGGAGGAACGGGCGCACGCCAAGGTGCAGGCGCGCCACTTCGACCGGCTGCTCTACCGTCACGGGGAGGCCTGGGTGGACGACCGGCGCCAGCATGTGTTCGTGCTGCCGGTGCAGCGCGGCGGCAGTGCCGGCGGCTTCGACCGGCTCGCCGCCGGCGAGCCGCGCGACGTCACGCCCGGGGAGAACGACGCCGTGCCGACCGCCCCGACGTTCAGCCTCGGCGACGAGTTCGCCTTTTCACCGGACGGCAGGTCACTGGTCTTCGCCGCCCCGCCCGTGCCGGTGCGGGAGCAGGCCTGGAGCACCAACCACGACCTTTTCTCGGTCGACCTCGCGACCGGCGCGAAGCGCCAGCTCACCACCAACCCCGCGGCCGACGGCTCGCCGCGGTTCTCCCCCGACGGCAAGCTGCTGGCCTACCGCGCCCAGACCCGGCCGGGCTGTGAGGCCGACCGGTGGCAGCTCAGGGTGCTCGACCTCGCGACCGGCCGGAGCCGCAGCCTGACGGAGTCGCTTGACCGGTCGGTCCTGGGCTACGTGTGGTCGCCGGACGGCTCCCGGTTGTATTTCAACTCCGCAGACCAGGGCGGCACCACGCTCTGGAGCATCACGCTCGCCGGCGAGGCGGTGCGGGTGCTGGCCGGCGGCACCAACGCGGAGGCGGACGTTTCCGCCGACGGCAGTGCGCTGGTCTACACGCACGCCCGGTTCAACCAGCCCCCCGAGGTCATGCTCTGGCGCCCGGCCCAGGGCGCGCCGCAGGTGCTCACCCACCTGAACGACGCGCTGCTGAAGGACATCGAGCCGGCCGCGCCGGAGTCGGTGGCCGTGGCGGGCGCGGGCGGCACCTCCGTGCAGATGTGGATCATCAAGCCGCCCGGCTTCGATCCGCACAGGAAATACCCGCTGGTCTTCTGGGTGCACGACGGGCCGCAGGGCATGTGGGGCAACGCCTGGTCGACCCGCTGGAATCCCGAGCTCTGGGCGGCCCAGGGCTATGTCGTCGCGCTGCCGAATCCGCGCGGGAGCACCGGCTTCGGGCAGAAGTTCACCGACGAGATCTCGCACGACTGGAACGGCAAGGTCATGGACGACCTGGCCGCCTGCCTCGCATACCTGGAACAGCAGCCTTGGATCGATCCGCGGCGCCTGGCCGCGGCGGGCGGGGGTTTCGGCGGCTACGTGATGAACTGGTACGAGGGCCACGGGGAGAAATTCCGCTGTCTGGTGAACCACGACGGCCCCTACAACCTGGACTCGCTGTACGGCACGACCGACGAGGTATGGGGCGACGAGTGGGAGCACGGCAAACCCTGGGAGGCGGCGGAGAAGGAGCGGGCCGCCTCGCCGCACCTGTATGCCGCGAACTTCAAGACCCCGATGCTCCTGATCCAGGGCGGGCTCGATTACCGGGTGCCGGTCGGCGAGAGCCAGCAGGCCTTCACTGCGCTGCAGCGCGCGGGCGTGCCGTCGCAGCTGCTGTATTTCCCCGACGAGGGCCACCGGGTGCTCAAGCCCGCCAACAGCGAGCGGTGGCACCAGACGGTCTTCGCCTGGCTCGCGCAATACCTGCAGCCCTAGCCGCGGCCCCGGTTCCGGCCGGCGCGAGCCGGTGAACGACTGCGGCCATCCCCGATCAGGGAGGATGGCCGCGTCGATCCTAACACCCCGAACAATTCGACCGGCGGCGGCGCCCCCGCAAGGCCGGTCGCGTCCCTCAGATCCTAACGCATCGCCGCACCCAGGTTACACCCCGCCCGCCGGCCCGGGGCCAGGGGGAAAATTTCACAGGGGAGGTAACCTTGGCCCGCTTTTCGGTTAGACCGTCCCGATGTCCGGCCGGCGTGCCTCACGCCGGCCGGCTGATTCCCCATGAGCAAACCTCCGGCCGCGGTGTTTCTATCCTATGCCTCCCAAGACGCGGCGGCGGCGCAGAACCTCGGCGTGCAGCTGCGGGCGGCCGGTGTCGAGGTGTGGTTTGACCGGGATGAGCTGCGCGGCGGCGACGCGTGGGACGCCAAGATCCGCCGGCAAATCCAGGAGTGCGCGCTGTTCGTCCCGGTGGTGTCGGCCAACACCCAGGCCCGGCCGGAAGGCTATTTTCGCCTGGAATGGAAACTGGCGGTCGACCGCTCGCACCTGATGTCCGACGACCACCCCTTTCTCTTCCCGGTGGTGATCGACGACACGGCCGAGGCCACCGCGCGGGTGCCGGACCGCTTCCGGGAACGGCATTGGTTGCGCGTGCCCGGGGGCCGGGCCGACGCGGCGCTGGTCGCGCAGGTGCAGCGGCTGCTGGCCGGTCAAACCGTCGCCGGCCGGCCCGGTCCGGCCCGGCCTCCGGCGGTCCGACCGAAGGCCCGCGGGTGGCTCGGGCTGGCCGGGCTGCTGCTGGCGGTTGGCGGCGGTTGGCTGGCGCTGCGGTGGCATGCGCCCGCGCCCGCCCCCATGCCGGCGGTGGCGGCCGGGAGCAAGTCCATCGCGGTGCTGCCCTTCACCAACATGAGCGAGGACCGGCACAACGCGGTCTTCGCCGACGGGGTCCAGGAGGACATCCTCACGGGTCTCGCCCTGGTCGGCGACCTGCAGGTCATCTCGCGCACCTCGGTGATGGGCTATCGCGACACCACGAAGCCGATCCAGCAGATCGGGCGGGAGCTCGGCGTCGCCTACATCCTCGAAGGGAGCGTGCGGCGGATCGGCAACAAGGTGCGCGTGACCGGCCAGCTCATCAACGCCGCCAATGACCAGCACCTGTGGGCGCGGACCTATGACCGCGAGTTGGACGACATTTTCGCGATCCAGACGGAGCTGGCGAAGGACATCGCCGGGGCGTTGCACGCGGTGCTGACGCCGGAGGACGTGGGGCGGCTCGAGGCCCGGCCGACCGACAGCGTCGAGGCCTATGATCTCTACCTCCAGGCCCGCGCGGCGTGGGGCGGAGGGGAAGGCACGCCGGAGATGCTGGCGCGGATGCAACCGCTGCTCGAGCGCGCGGTGCAGCTCGATCCGCAGTTCGCGCTCGCCTGGCTGGAACTCGCCAACGTCCACTGGCGGGCGCATGACTATCTCGACCGCACCGACGCGCGCCGGGCCCGGGCGGAGGCGGCGTTCGGCGCGGCCGAACGGCTGGCCCCCGACAACCTGCAGGTTATCCTGGCCAAGGCGGCATACCTCCGCTCGACCGGGGACGGAGCAGGCCATGCCGCCGTGATGCAGCGCCTGCTCCGGCTCTATCCCAACCACCCGGCCGTGTTGCTGCGGCTTGCCCAGGAGGCGTCCGACCCGCACGAGAAGCTGGACTATTACCAGCGCGCGCGCCGGCTCGACCCCCGCAATCCCGAGCTGCTGGACAGCCTGAGCGACTTCCTGCTCGGTGGCCGCCGCTACGACGAGGCCTTCGCGCTAGCGACCGAGGCCAACGCCCTCGGTCCGGTCAGCTCGCTGCGCGCCGCCCATGCGGCGATCATCCCGTTCCTGGCGCGCGGTGCGACCGGGCCGATGGAAACCTGCCTGGCCCAAATACCGGCCGGAACGCGCCGCACGGACCCGGGCGCAATCATGGCGCAGGCCAATTGGGCCTATATCACGGGAGACACGGCCGGGATCATCCGGCTGTGGGAGGAAAGCGGTGCCCATTGGCGGTTTGCCCCGGAAACCGCCCGCTTCGACACGATCGTCGTTGCGCAGGCGCTGCTCATCCGGGGAGAGCGGGACCGCGCGCGAACGCTGCTGGAGAAAAACCGCGGCCAATTGACCGCTGAACTCGCCCGCGACCCCGACAACTTCCGGAAATGGGCGGATCTGGCATTGATCCAGGCCATGTTGGGTAACAAGCCGGACGCGCTGGTGGCCGAAGCCAAAGCCCGCCAGCTCGCGTTCTGGATGAGTTTCGCGATGATCGATGCCTGGAACGGGGACAAGGAGGCTGCGCTGGCCGAACTGGCGCGCACGGTTCCCGGATCGGGCAATTTCCATGAGGCCAACGTCCATGTGCTGCGACACCAGCTCGGCCTCTGGCCGCTCCAGGGCGACCCGCGCTTCGCGGCAATCCTGGACGATCCCAAGAACAACACCCCGTTGTTTTAGACCGGCACGATGCAATCCCATGCAGGGCCGCCGCTCGTCGGCGCGCGGGGCCGCGAGCGAACCACGGCCCGGCGACCAGCGCCGGCCCTACGGCTGAAGACGCACGGATGGGTGGAACGCGGCTACCGGGCGCGCTATTTGATCTTCGCATCGGCAAAACCGGTTCTGAGGCCCGGTTTCAGCCGCTTCCCTTGCATTTTTGCCGATGCGAATAATTCGCTCGGCTCGCGTAACCTCCCAGCCCAAATCCGTTAGGAAGCACCGCCAGCCCTCATCCGGCCGCACCTGCCACGCCCGACCATGCACTCCCCGATTCCTGCGAGCATTGCCCCTGGACGTCCCCGCGACCGGGCCGGCCGGGCCTTTACCCTGGCGGCCGGCTGCTGCGTCCTGCTCTCCGGTGCGGCCCTGGCCCAGACCACGACCGCCATCCCGGCCGAAAACCCGGCCGGCCTCGCTCCCCTCGAAGAACCCATTCTCTATCTCGATCCGTTCGTCGTCTCCGCGGCGGAGGACCGCGGCAGCTATGAGGCGACCGCCACCACGGCCGCCACCCGCATCCGCACGGAATTGAAGGACGTCGGCTCCGCCATCTCGGTGGTGACGGCGCAGTTTCTCACGGATACCGCGGCGAGAAATTCGCAGGATCTGCTGGTTTACATGACCAACACGGAGGTCGGCGGCCCGCGGGGAAATTTCTCCGGCCTCGCCCCGGGCAGTTTGGATGACTCGCAGGCCCTGCTTTCGCCCCAGACCAACACCCGCGTCCGCGGTCTGGCCGCGGCCGATAACACGCGTGATTTTTTCCTGACCGACATTCCCTGGGATTCGTTCAACACCGGGCGCATCGACCTCCAGCGCGGCCCCAATGCCATGCTGTTTGGCCTGGGCAGTCCGGCGGGCATCATCAACGCCAGCACCAACAGCGCCGCCTTCAAGCAGGCGGGCAACGTGGAATACCGTTTCGGGAGTTATGGCAGCCACCGGGCCACGCTTGATTTCAACCAGGTTCTCCGCCCGCAGGAACTGGCCATCCGCCTGGACCTGCTCGACGACCGGACCGAATACCAGCAGCGGCCCGCCTTCAACCACGACCGCCGCGGATACGGCGCCTTGCGCTGGGATCCGAAATTTCTGAACCAGGCTTCCGCCCACACGTCCTTCCGGATCAATTTCGAACAGGGCGACATCGATGCCGAACGTCCGCACGTTTTGCCGCCCGGCGACTATATCACGCCGTGGTTCACGACTCTAAACCGTGTCGCCGTCGATCCGGCCACCTGGCAGTCCAATCCCACCCTGGCGGCCTTGCTCACCGCTGTCGCCGGACACGGTCCGGTCGCGGCGATCTTTTCCAATCCGGACTCGAGCAAGAATACCTTCATCGCGGCCGGCGCGCCCGGCGTCGCCCTGGCGAGCGTGATGAATCCGGAGGATTATGTCGTCAAGCCGTTCTCCCCCGCCGAGTCCTACAAGTCTTACGGTCCGGTTGTTCTGACGGATCGGTCGATCTTCGATTACTTCAATCGGATGCTCGAAGGCCCGAACGAGGCCGAATGGTCCCGCCACCATATCGTCAACGCGACCCTGGCGCAGACGTTTTTCCACGAACGGATCGGCGTGGAGGCGGCCTACGATCATCAGCGGGCCGGCAATTATTCCGCCGCCGCCGCCGGATCCTCCACGCTGTCGATCGACGTGAATGTCCGCCTCCCCGACGGAGGCCCCAACCCGAATTTTGGCCGCCCCTACACGTACTCCGACGGTTTTAACAATATGTTCTTCGGGTCAACCCGGGACGCCTCGCGGCTGACGGGATTTGCCGATCTGCGCTTCGAGGATTTCATGCAGAAGTCCTGGCTGACGCGGCTGCTCGGGCGGCATGTCTTCACCGGCTTCTGGAGTCATGAACGGGCGGATAAGGAAACGACCGATTGGGTCTCACAAGTGGGCGACCAGGCTTTCGCCGCCCACTCCGGAGCAAGCTCATTCACGGGCAATCTCGTCTATGACATCAGCTACCTCGGCCCTTCGCTCGCGGACCGCACATCGGCTTCCGGCGCGCACCTCACCGGCCTGCAGGTCGTGCAGCACGTCACCCCGGGGACGCTCAATTTCTTCGATATACCGACGAATGCCTGGCTCGAGCTGCCACTTTCGGTTGTGAGCAATTATGACGGATCACATCTCAACGGCAACCATGCGGATTTGACGCGGGACGACCTCACGTCCTCGGGGCTGGTCTGGCAGGGATTTCTTTGGGACGGACTGGTGGTGCCGATGGCGGGCATCCGGCGCGATCGCGACCGGAGCTATGCGTTGAACGACGCCCCGCAGAATCCGGACGCGTCCGTCGATTTCGCGAGCCCGGATTACCGTTTGCCGTCCACGCCGGACAGCGACGTCTCGGGAAATTCGACCAGCTGGAGCGTGGTGGTGCATTCGCCGCAGTTCATCAATGCCCGGCTGCCCGGGCACGCCGATTTCAGCCTTTTTTATAACCGGTCAAACAACTTCCAGCCCGCCGCCGGTCGGATCGATGTCCTGGGCCATCCGCTGTCGCCGCCGTCGGGCCAGACCCGGGACGGCGGCTTCCGCCTCGGTCTGTTCGACGACCGGATCAACCTCAAGGTGAACTGGTATCGCACCACGGTGACCAACGATGCGCTGCCGGGGTTTGGCGCCATCTATGCCCTGCCGCAGGCGGAAGCGTGGGGTTACATTTTCGCCCGCCAGACGCTGGCCAACAATGGCGATGGTTACGGCGGTTACGCCGGCGGTTATCAATCCCTGGGGCCCGGGCAAACGGCGGCGCAGGCCAAGGCGGACGGCATTGCCATGGCCACGGCTTTCCTCGACCCGAAGAACCAGCCGCCGGATTCATTTTTCGATCTCTACCGCATCGACCGCTCCGGCTGGCAGGGTTTCATTCAGGGCCGCATCCCACCCGGCTTTACCATCACCGGCGACACGGTTTCCCGCGGAATGGAATACGAGCTGACGGCGGCACCGACGCCCAATTGGAACATCGCCTTCAATGCCTCGAAAAATGTTGCGGAAAGCCACAATCTCGCCGGGTCCGTTTCCAGTTGGATCGAGCAGCGCTGGGCCGTCTTCAACACCCCCGTGGCGGGCGCCGGCCCGAATCCCTTCACGGGCCAGCCTACCGTCGTCGGGGATCTGCGCCTGTTCGGAGCTGCCACCCCTTATACCATCCTGGATCTTTATCAACCGCTCTGGGTGCAGTACCAAATCTACCGGTTGAAGGATGGCGCGGGAGTGAGCGAGCTGCGTCCTTGGCGGGTCAACTTGGTCACGAGTTACACTTTCCCGCGGGGACGCTTGAAGAATCTGAAAATCGGCGGGGCCTATCGCTGGCAGGGCCATGAGGTTCTGGGCTATCCCGTGTTTGCAAATGCGAACCCGACATCGACCCAGGTCTATGACTTCGCCCACCCCTACCTGGGCCCGACCGGGAGAAACATTGATTTCTGGATCGGATACGAAAAGAAGATCGATCCGAAACACACCTGGCGCGTGCAGTTGAATGTGAACAACGCTTTTGCCAAAAAGGACCTGATTCCGGTCAGCGTCGAGCCCGACGGCACTCCCGCCATCAGCCGGATGCCAGAGGGGACAATCTGGTCGGTGACGAATTCGATCTCGTTCTGAGCCAAAAGCAGATGATTTCCCGCGAATAACGCGAATTCACGCGGATGACAGAGGAGAAACAGGAGAAAATGAGACTGCTTGGTCAAACCCGCCGCCTCGTGGACGGGGGTTCCTGGGAATTCTATTCGCGTTCATCCGCGTGATTGGCGGGCAACTGAATTATTCCCGCCAAGCCAATGGCCAATTCAGTCAGCCACAGATGGACGCATACAAACACAGATGGTTCAGGTTTTAAGAACACCCGAACCTGCCGCTGATTGGTGAAGTATCATGGGTCGAGCCTGGCCCGGCTCCACCTGGCTCAATCTCTGCCCATCGGTGTTGATCTGTGGTTTCAACGGCCTGATCCCGGGTGAGGAGGGAACGAAGGCCGTTTATTAGACCCGGGGGCGGTGACCCGGACCGGCCGCAACGAGGCCGGCTACAACCCGGCAGAAACGCGCAGCGCCTCGAGCTTCGCCTTCAGTTCGCGGTCGCCGGCATTCACCTGTGCGTCAGCGCCGGCGGCGGTGAACAAGTCCGCGGCGCGATTGAGCAGCGCCTGGCGGCGCGCGCCCTCGGCGGAGTTCGCCGGATCCAACACCTCGGCCAGTCGCATCGCCGCTCGCATGACCGCCCGACCAACCGCCCACTGACCGGGTCGCTTCACGAGCTCGGCCTCAACGTCGGCCAGGGCCTTCTCCAGCAGGCTTCGCGCCTGGCCCGTCTCGCCGGCGAGCCGCAGCGCATCCGGCAGGTCCTCATGGTTCAAGCGCGCCAGGTCTTTCTCCGCCTCGCCGCCGAAAGTCCAGTCGCCCCCGGGCTGCAAGCCGACCGCGGCTTGCTGAAGCAGGACCACGGCCTCCTTGGGATGGCCTTGGCGAAGCAGGGCCTGGCCGAGATATGCCTGGGCGTCGGCGCGGCGCGGCCGGAGCCGGCTATCGCCGCCCGGCTGGTCGGACAAGGCGTGCTCCATCTCGGCAATCATTTCCTGGCCGAGGCGTGCGAGCTCCGGCCAGTCCTGCAGCGCGACGACCAGCTGGGCTTGCGAACGCAGCCAGGTGAAACGCGCCACGGCGCGATCCACGGTATGCTCGGGGTAGTCGAGCGGGTAGGCCTTCAGCCCTTCCCGGATGGCTTGCAGTCGCGTCCGGGCCGAGGGCAAATCGCCGGCGGCGGCGGCAATTTCACCCGAAAACTCCAGCAGGTACATCAACGCCTGCCTCCCCGGCGCGGAATTCACGGTCTCGGCCTGCGCGATCAGCTCGTCCAGGATTTTCAGCGCCGGCCCCGGCTGGTTGTCCCAGCTCAGCAACAAGGCCTCGAAACCGGCCATCTCCGTTTCCTTCTCGCGCCAGCCGGGATTCGTGGGATCCAACAGCCTGAGCATCTGGTAGTGGCCGCGGGCCGTCCGGGCCGCCTCGATGGCATGCGGAAGTGACGCGGGTCGGCTCCACCAGATGTTTTGCCCCTCCATCGCCGTCGCGAGGCTGAGAAGGCGAAGGTTGGCCGGGTCGGTCTTGAGCAGGGCCTGGGCGGCGGCGACCGCGTGGTCCCCCGCTTCCATTGATTTCCTGGCCTGGCCCTCATTATCGTAATGATGTGCCATGCCGCCCAGGCTCACGACGTATTCGGCTCGCAGGTCGTTGTCATCCGGATGGCTGGCGATCAGTTGTTCCCACCGGTGCAGCGCTTCTTTGGCGGCATTGAGATCGTCCAACCACAGCCCGCGGGTCGCCAGGCTGTCGGCGAGACCCCGTTGCACCCGGAAATTGTCCGGGAACCGCGCCTCGAGCTCGCGAAAGCGCCGGATGAATTCCTGGTTGGGCTTGTCCCAGTCGAACGCCGGGTCGTTGCCCTGGTTGCCCAACATCTGGATCTCGTCCTCGAGCACCGCGGCCGCCGAGTCGGCGTCAGCCGGATCAGCGGCGACAATCGCGCGGCGCAGCTGCAGGGCCCGCCGGGCGGCCTCACGGGCCACCTTCGGGTCCGGCTCGCCCAGGGGGTTGATGGGCGACCGGCCGGTGAAGGCGGCCAACGCTTCGAGCGCCTGCGCGTGGCCGCGCATAGCCGCGGGATTGAGCAACTCCGGCGGCAGGGCATCAAAATAATCGATGGTCGCCAGGATGGTTTTCTTCACCACCGGCAGCCGGGCGTGGGCCAGCAGGCTCGGCTGCAAATCCCGCATGATGAAACCGACCAGATTTTCCGCCTGCACGCGCGCCGCCTCGGCGGCGTGCTGCTGGGCGACGGCCTGGCGATATTCCACCAGCGCCACCGCGAGGCCGGCGATGAGGGCGAGGAACACCGCGCCGGCCGCCACCACCAGCGGGCGGTTGCGCCGGGCGTACTTCGCCGCCCGGTCGGCGAAATGCGGCGGATGCGCCAGGATCGGGCGGTGGCCGAGAAACCGGTCCAGGTCCTCGGCCACGGCGGCCGCGGAGGCGTAGCGGTGCGCGGGTTCCTTGGCGAGGCACTTGAGGCAGATCGTCTCGAGCTCGCGCGGCACGCCGGGGTTGAGTTCGCGCGGCGCCACCGGATCAGCCGTGTTGAGCAGCCGGAGCGTCTCCTCGAGGGTGGCCGCGAGGAACGGCGGGTGCCCCGTGAGCAGGTGGTAGAGGAGCGCCCCCAGGGCATAGACGTCGGTCGCCGCCCCGGGATCCGACTCGCGGCCGGACACCTGTTCGGGCGCGGCGTAGTTGGGCGAACCGATCATCTGTCCGGTCAGGGTCAGTCCGGGATCCGACCGGACCCTTTTGGCCATGCCGAAATCGGCGACGCGCGGCTGGTCGTCGGGACCGACGAGCACGTTGGACGGCTTGAGGTCGCGGTGCAGGATGCCGCGCTCGTGCGCAAACTGCACGGCGCGGGCGATGGCGCGCAGCTGGGCGGCGGCGCGGCGCGGTTCCAGCGGGCGGCCGTCGGCCACCTGGGCGAGGTTGCGCCCCTCGATCAGCTCCATCGTGTAGTAAGGCTGGCCGTCGACCTCGCCGTAGTCGTGGATGGCCACGATGCCCGGATGCCGCAGGGCGGCGGCGGCGGCGGCCTCGATCTGGAAACGCCGGAGCATCGCCTCGCTCGAATAGGCGCCGCCGAGCAGCAGCTTGAGCGCCACGGTGCGGTCGAGCGCGGGCTGCCGGGCGCGGTAGACGACGCCCATCCCGCCGCGGCCGACCTCATCGAGCAGTTCATAAGGACCGAACCCGCGGGGCAGCGTCAGCCGGGCCGGGGCGGCGGGAGGGTCCAGGTCCGGATCCTCGAAGGCCGAGCGCAGCAGGCAGGCCGGGCAGAGGCCGTCGTTGGCATAGGTCGACAGCGCGACGCCGCAGTATTTGCAGGAGACGGTGGAATCCATGTGGCGGGGCGGACGGCAGCGTGTGTCCTAACGCACGCGGGGGCCGGGGTTACAGGCTGACGGCCGCGAGCAGGTGCCGCATCTCGTCCTCCACCTCCGCGGGATCCACCACGGTGCGGGCCACCTCCTCCTGCAGGCTTTCCCGGAAACGCTGGCGCAGGCGGTGCACGGCCACCTTGACCGCGCCCTCGGTCGAGCCGAGCCGGCCGGCGATCTCGGCGTAGCCGGCCTTTTCCCGGCCGCCCCAGACGGCGACCTTCAACTCGTCAAACCAGGCCTGCTTGCCGGCGGCGGTGTACTCGCGGCGCAAGCGGGCGAGCGCGACCTCCAGCAGGCTCAGGGCCCATTTCTGGTCATAGAGCTTTTCCGGGGAAATTTCCGTGGCCGGCTCGTTCAGGAAGCGCGCGGCCGCCGTGCCGAGGGCGTCGAGGGCGACGAACTCGCGCCCCCCGCCGCGCTTGATGCTGCCGGCGCGGGCCCGCACGTGGGAATGATAATTTTTCAGCGAGGCGAGCAGGAAGGTGCGGAAGCGGCCCCGGGTGGCGTCGGCCCGGGCGATCGCGCCGCGCTCCAGCAGGTCCCCGAAGAAGGCCTGGATGAGATCCTCGGCGTTGTGGTGGGTGAGGCCGGTGCGCCGGGAAAACCAATAGAGCGGATACCAGTAGGTCCGGCAGAGCAGCTCCAGCGCGGCCAGGCCGTCGGGGGTGCGCGCCCCGCCCGCCCGCACGATGAGGCTCCAGTCGGTCGTGGCAAACGCGCGCGGTTCGCTTTCACCCGGCGGATCGGCGGAAGGAGGGACGGTCGGCATGGGCAATTGGCGCGGCAGCATGGAGCGCCGCCGGGCCGTTGGCCAGCCTGCAGGTGGGCCCGGCGCCGGCCGCGGGCGAGCCCGGTTCACCCTCCCGCCGCCCGGCCGCCGACGGCGGCGATGAGGTGGCGCAACTCGGCGTCGAGGTCGGCGCCGTCGGCCACGGTCTCGGCGACGTCCGCCCGCAGGCGTTCGCCGAGCCGGCGCCGCAGGCGGTGCAGCGCCATGGTGAACGCGTGCGCGGTCAGGCCGAGCCGGGCGGCCGGCCCGGCGATATCCTCGGCCCGCGGGTTGCTCCACAGGAGCGGACCGAGCGCCTCGAACAGCGCGCCGCGGCCGCTCCGGTCGTATTCGGCGCGCAGCGCGGCGGCCGACCCGGCGATCATCCCCTGCACCCAGCTGCGGTCGAAGGCCTGGTCGGGCGTGAGGGCGCCGTCGGCGGGTTCGCGGGCGAAGCGCTCGTCGGCGTCCGGCACGCCGAGCGGGAGCACCTCCCGGCCGCCGCCGCGCTTCGCCGCCTGCGTGCGCTGCCAGTCGTTGATCAGGAAATGCTGCAGCGCGGTCAGGAGGTAGGTGCGGAACCGCCCGTGCTCGCGGCGCGCGCGCGCGAGGCCGTCGGCCGCCAGCAGGCGCGCCAGGAATTCCTGCGTGCAGTCCTCGGCCTCGTGGTGCGGCCGGCCCTGCCGCCGCACATAGACATAGAGCGGATACCAGTAGCGCCCGCAGAGCTGCTCGAGCGCCGCCTGCGCCCGGGTGTCCGTGTCCGCGCCCGCGTGCAGCACCATCGACCATTGCGTGGTGGGAAACGCGCCGCCGCCCGGCCCGGTGGCGGGGGATGTCGGGTCGGTTTTCATGGCGGGGCCGGGGCGGGCGCGGCGGGGGGTGCGACCGGCAAGCCGGCGTCCGGCCGGGGGTCCGGGGCCAGGGCCGCGAGTTGTTGCATCCATTTCTCCCGCCGGTCGGGCTGGTTCTGCGCGGTGTAGAAGGCGACGAGCCGGGCGGCCGCCTCCCGCCGGAGCTTCGTGCGGCTGCCCGCGAGCTTGTCGCGCTGGGCTTCGAGCGCGGCGAACCCGTGCAGGAGCAGCGGCTCCGCGTCGGCGAATTTTCCCTGGCCGGCGAGCGCCTCGCCGAGACCGCTTTCCGCCTCGCCGCGGGGACGCAACCCGAGCCACAGGCGCATCCGGGCCCGACTGGCTTTTTCGCGCCCCACCCGGTCGTGATTTTCCAACGATTGCCGGAAATAGATTTCGGCTTCCGCAAAACGGGACTGGGCGTTAAGGGTCAGGCCCAGCTCGCAGTAAACCGCGGCGACGGCGGGATCAGGCACGCCGGCGGCACCGAGGCTTTGTTTCATCACCGCCAGTCCATCCCGCAATACGCGCTCGGCCTCGGCCAGCCGTCCCGTTTCGCGATTGGCCGCGCCCAGCATGGACAGATAGGGCAGAGTGGGCACCGTGACGGCACCGTTTTGTTCTTGAAATATGGGGACGGCTTCGGCCCAGAGCGCCCGCGCCTCGGCCGGCCGGTTGGTGTAGAAGTATGCCATGGCAAGTAACGACAGCGGTGACGCCGTGAACGCGGACCCGAACACCCGCGTGTTGAGCAGAAACTGTCGGGCCACCGCCAGTGCTTGTTCGGGTGCGGCGGCCGTATAAAGCCTTTGGCTGGAAAATACCTGCATGTCCTGGATGGTTTGGAACTCCAGGCGGCTCCCACGGTTTCGGTTTGAATCCAGTACCGCCTCCGCGTCAAGCGTCAGCGTGCGGGCCTCGTCGGCCGTCTCGGGTCTTCCGCTGAGGAGCGCAGCGAGTGCGAGGGACGAGACCGCCACCGAGGGTGCCCGGGGTCCGAGGCGGGTGCTTTGCGCCGCGACAGCCGCGCGGACCAGCGCCACCAGCGCATCGTCGCGGACCACCCGGGGCTGCCCGCCGGCGAGTCGCAGGAGCGCGCACGTCACCAGCGGATGTTCCGGCCTGACCCGGATCGCGAGTTCCAGTCCTTCGCGAAAGAGTGCCTCGGCCTCCGGCCACCGGTGGTCCTCGCTCAGGGTCCATCCGAGGTTGATCAGGCTGTCGACGAGTAACGGATCGTCCGGACCGACCAGCTTGCGGCGCATGGCGATGGCCTGGCGCAGCAACCGCTCGGACTCGGCGAGGTCATTGCGCTGGTAGGCGACGATGCCCATGTCGTTGAGGGACTCCGCCACATCCGGATGTTCCGGGCCGAAAATCTCCAGGCGCAGCGCCAGCACTTTCTCGCGCAGGGCCGCCCAGTCCTCGAACTTGCCGAGCGACTTTGCGGGCAGGTGGGATAAATGGTGCAGCGTGGTCGCGACGAGCGGATGCTTGTCGCCGAAGAGTTTCCGGCGGATCGCCAGTGCTTCCAACATCGGTTGTTCGCTCTCCGTTTTGCCGAGCCAGCCGAGCACCGTGGCGTAATTGTCCAGGGAGGTGGCCAGCTCGGCGCTCTCGTTGCCGTTGAGTTTTCGGCGCGCGGCCACCGCCTCGCGCAGCAGTTTTTCCGCGGGCGCATACTGGCCGAGGTCGCAATAGACCACGCCGAGGGTGTCGCGCAGGTCGGCGGCCACCTCGGGCTGATCGGCGAGTTCGGTGTCCAGCTTCTGCGCGGTCGCATCCAGGATCTCGCGCAGCATCGCGGTGTCGCGGCCGCGTGCGACGCTCGGGGCGACGCCGGCCAGCATGTCCTTCATGAACTGCGCCACCTGCGCGCTTTTCCGGCTGGCGAGGCGGGCCTGGGCCGCCTGGGCGTCGGCGGCCCGGCGCAGGGTGCTCTCGCGCTCGCGTGCGGCGCGTTCGCGCACGAGCAGGACCACCGTCAGGCCTAGCGCCGCGACGACGGCGACGGCCACGGTCGCGCCGGCGATGAAGCCGAGCCGGTGGCGGCGGAATGATTTCTGCAGCCGGTAGGCCGCGCTCGGCGGGCGGGCGGCGACGGGTTCGTCGGCCAGATAGCGCTGCACGTCGGCACCGAGGTTGCTGGCCGAGTCATAGCGGCGGGTGCGGTCCTTCTCGAGGCAGCGCATCACGATCCAGTCCAGGTCGCCGCGCAGGAGCAGCGAGAGTTTCGCGGCCTCGGTGCCGCGCTGCTGCGCCAGGCTGGTGCGCTGCTCCCGGGAGAGGGTGTCGAGGCGGGTGGACGGCCGCGGCGGGTCGACCTCGCGGATGGTGCGGCGCATCGCCTCGAGGCCCGATTGCATCAGCGCGGCCGGGTCGAAGGGCGGGCGGCCCGTGAGCAGCTCGTAGAGGAGCACGCCCAGGCTGTAGATGTCGCTGCGCGTGTCGACGTCGAGGCCACTCAGCTCCATCTGCTCCGGGCTCGTGTAGGCCGGCGTGCCGAGGAAGGCGCGGAACTGGGTGAAGAAGGTCTTCTCGGTCAGCCGCGCGCTGGTCGCCTTGGCGATGCCGAAGTCGATGATCTTGGGCCCGGGCACGCCGTCGTGCAGGGTGACGAGGATGTTCGAGGGCTTGAGGTCGCGGTGGATGACGCCCTTCTGGTGGGCGTGCTGCACGGCCGAGCAGACGGTGGTGAACAGGCGCAGACGGTCCCCGGTGGGGAGCCGGTTTTCGTCGCAGTAGCGGGTGATCGCCGTGCCGCGCACGAGCTCCATCACGAAGTACGGGCGGCCCGAGTCGGTCGCGCCGGCGTCGAACACGCGCGCGATGTTCGGGTGTTCCATCAGGGCCAGCGCCTGGCGTTCCGCCTCGAAGCGCGTGATCACCTCCTCGGTATCCATGCCGAGCTTGATGATCTTCACGGCCACCTGCCGCCGGATGGGGGCCAGTTGCTCCGCCATCCAGACCACGCCGAAGCCGCCCTCGCCGATCGGCTGCAGCAGCTTGTAGGGGCCGATCAGCGTGCCGGCCGTCTCCGTCTTCGCGGCGTGGAGGGCCGACTCGATCACGGGGATCAGGGCGTCGGGGGCCAGCCACGCGGCGGGGACGGACGCGACGGCATCAGAGGCGGCGAGTGTCCGCTCGATCTCCGGCAACCGTTCACTCAAGGCGGGGTCGGCGGCGCAGGCCTGCGCCAAAGCCGCCGCCCGCTCGGCCGCCGGCAGGGCGAGCAGTCGGGCGATCAGGGCGGAATCTGCGTGGGAGAGGATCAAAGGACGGCCGGCGGCGCTGGCCGGCTGGTCAGATGAAGGCGGTGGAAGGAGGGTGATTTTCTCCGGCGGAAAAGGCAAGGCACCACGGCCCGTCCTGAGCCGTGGTGCCGGGGTGCATGGGAGCCGCCGGGACTATTTCCCGGCGACCGCGACCCGCGGACGGTCCACCGGGGCCGCCAGCATGGCCGCGAGCACCCAAACGGCCGGCTCGTTGACCTGCTGCATTTCGGTCACCCGGTCCAAACTGAAGCGGATCAGCAGCGTCGAGCAGCCGTCCGTGGTCGCCTCGCCCGGGCCGGCCTGGAAATGGCGGTAGACCCAGGTGTCGGCGGACAGTCTCTGGTCGGGCTGGCCGAGAAAGGCCGCCACCTGCACCGCGGAATCACCCGGCCGGACGACGATGGTGCCATAACGTGCCACGGCGCCGACCGGGTGGGTCTTGGCCGGGCTGGAGGCGGAGGCGGGGGCCGCCGGCAGGGAGCCGACAAGAGCGATGCCGAGCACCGCGAGGGAGACGAACACAGGCAGCAGGCGAGTTTTCATGGGAAGCAGGGTTGTGTGGTGGTGATGATGAGGCCGGGACCGCGGCCATCAGCCCTTGCTACCGGATTTCGGGGCCACAATCACAGGGGTGGAGCGATTTTTTGCGCCCCTGACGCGGTGGGTCCGCTCCGGCACTTCACCAACCCCGGGGTCCGGCCTTCAGGCCGCCCCGCGGAATGGCCGGCAAGCGGGATCTGCTCCTGAAGGTGCATCCACCTTCGCCTCGCGATTGCGTGACGACAGGGAGACCAGCCTCAGATTAGGCCGTGCCACCCAGAATCTTCTCCCGCAGATGGGTGCATCTCAATTTCGCCTCGGCGTTGCGGACGGCCATGGCATACGCGGCGGGCTCGCCCACGATGAAGACCTTCTTCCGGCCGCGCGTGATCGCGGTGTAGATCAGGTTGCGCTGCAGCATGACGAAGTGCGCCCTGAGCAGCGGGACGATGACGACGGGGTACTCGCTGCCCTGCGACTTGTGGATGCTGATGGCGTAGGCCAGGCCGAGGTCGCCGAACTCGCCGCGCTCGAACGTGTGCTTCGCGCCGTCGAAATCGGCCGTGAGGGTGCCCTTGACGCCGTCGATGGCGAGCACCGCGCCGATGTCCCCGTTGAAAAGGTCCTTGTCGTAGTTGTTGCGGAGCTGGATGAGCTTGTCGCCCGGGCGGTAGTCGCCGCTGACGGTCTTGAGGCTCTGCCGCGAGGGATTGAGCGCGGCCTGCAGCTGCGCGTTGAGGTTGGCCACGCCCGCGACGCCCTTGTGCATCGGCGCGAGCACCTGCACGTCATTGACCGGGTGGAGCCACTTGAAGTGCTGCGGGATGAAGGTCGAGCAGAGCTCGATGACCTTCCTGACGCAGTCCTCGGGCGAACTGGCGGCGATGAAGTTGAGGTCGCTCCATGCCTGGGCCTGCGCGACCTCGCTGACGACCGGCGGGGGCGAGCTCTCGCCGCCGTTGATGGCGTGGGCGACGGTGACGATGAGGCTCTGGTCCTTCTGGCGGTAGACGACGGAAAGGCGGGTGACGGGGATCGTGGCCGGGCTCGCCGAGCCCGGTCCGGGGTCAGCGACCCCGGCTACCGCGATGAGGTCCTTGAGCACGTTGCCGGCGCCGACGCTGGGCAGCTGGTCGGTGTCGCCGACCAGCAGGAGGTGGGCGCGGGACGGCACGGCTGACAGCAGCGCCGCGGCCAGCCGCGTGTCGAGCATGGAGGCCTCGTCGACGATGAGGAAGTCGGTGGCGAGCGGGTGCGACTCGTTGACGGTGAAGCCGCCCTTCACGCCCTCGAACTTGAGCAGCCGGTGGATGGTGGAGGCGAAGCCGCCGGTGGTCTCGGCGAGGCGCTGGGCGGCGCGGCCGGTGGGGGCGGCGAGGTGCACGCGCACTTTCTTCGCCTTCAGGATTTCCACGAGCGCGCGCAGGATCGTGGTTTTGCCGACCCCGGGCCCACCGGTCAGAATGCTGAATTTGTGAGTGAGGGCATGGGCGAGGGCGGCGGACTGCAGCGGGTGAAATTCGAAACCGGATTTCTCCTGGGCCCACCTGATCGCGGCATCGACCTTGATGGCGGGCAGGCCGGAAGGGACGGCGCCGAGGCGCCTGACGGCGTCGGCGATCTTGCGCTCGGCGCGGTCGTTCGGCGGGAGCTGGAGGAGGGCTTGGTTGCTTGTAGCCGGGCTCGTTGAGCCCGGGCCGGGGTCAGCGACCCCGGCTACAGCGGCGGGCTGCACAATGGCCTTGGCGGCCAGCAGCGCGTCGATGCGCACTTGCAGCAGCTCGGCTGAGGTCTCGAGCAGCGAGGCGGTGTAGTCGACGAGCTCGCCCCGCGGGTAGGCGGTGTGGCCCTCCTCCTGCAGCGTCTCGAGGGCGTAGATCAGGCCGGCGTCGAGACGGGGCGGAGCGTCGTTGGCGTAACCGAGGTTGATGGCGATGCGGTCGGCGGTCTTGAAGCCGATGCCATCGATTTCGCGGGCGACCCGGTAGGGCTCGGCGGTGATGACCTGCCGGGCGGCCGGGCCGTACTGGTTCACGAGCTTCACGCACTGGGAGGTGGTGACGCCGTAGGTCTGGAGGAAGATGTGCACTTCGCGCAGGGTCTTCTGCTCCTCCCAGGCGGACTTGATGGAGGTGGCGCGGATCTTGCCGATGCCCGGCACCTGGCGGAGCTTGCCGGATTCCTCGCTGAGGATGCGGAAGGTGTCGGTGCCGAAGGTGTCGACGATCTTGTTGGCGTAGACCTGGCCGATGCCCGGCACGAGGCCGCTGCCGAGGTATTTGCGGATGCCGTAGACGGAGGAGGGCAGCTCGGACCGGTAGGCGGCGATCTTGAACTGCGCGCCGTGCTGGGCGTGGCGGGTCCACTCGCCGGTGAGGCGGAGGGTCTCGCCGCATTGCACGCCCGGCAGGGCGCCGACGATCGTGACGCGATCGGTCTCCGCCGGCGCGGCCGGCACCCCGCGCCCCGCCTCCGGGCGCAGCTCGGCGATGGTGTAGTGGTTTTCCTCGTTGAAGAAGATGATGCGCTCGAGGACGCCGGTCAGGGAAACGGGAGGAGCAGAGGCCACGGCTTAGACGGATAAGCAGGGACGGGGGGAAGGAAAGCGCGGAAGGTGATGCCGGGACGCAAAAAAGCCCGCCGACCGCGCCGGGCGGTTGCGACGGGCGGGAGTGGCCGGTGGCGTTATTTTGCCGCGGGGGCCGCGGGGGCCTTCGCGGCGGCGTCGTCGGCCCGGGCCTGTTCGACCAGCTGCTGGATTTTCGGCATGAGGTCGTGCTGCATCTGCTGGATGAGCGGCATGAGGTGCGCCATGATCTGCGGCTGCTTGTCGAGCATGGACTGGCCCTCCGGCGAGGTGAAGAAAGCCTTCATGGCCCGCAGGTCGGAGTCGCTGTAGACGTCGGCGTAGATCTGGTCCATCTGGGTGAGCAGCCCCTTGGCGGCGTTCATGGACGTGTCCATGATCTTGCCCTGGAGTTCCTCGGACTTCTTTTTCTGCTCGGGCGTGGCGCCGGGGGGCAGCGAGGACATCTGGGAAGCCATCTGCTTCATCTGGACGGCCATGCTGTCGAACATCTTGTCCGCGTGCATGGCGGCGATGGTCTCGTGGGCCAGGGCGAGTTTGGCGGCCTGGTTGTCTTGGGCGAGCGCACCCGTGGTGAGGGCGAGCAGCGCGAGGAGGAGGAGGAGTTTTTTCATGGGAGAGTCAGCGGGCGGTTGCAGGCGTTGTTTCAAGGTTGACCCGCGGGGGCAAGGCCCATCGGGCGGGGAAAGCCGGGGACATTGAGCAGGTCGATAGTGGCATACTGTCCGCGCAGGCGATGCCACAACAGCCAGAGACTGGCCGTCGTCGCGCCGAGCCCGCCGAGCAGGCCCGGGAGCGTGAGGACGAAATGCGGCCTGGCGAAGGCCAGTAACATCAGCGCCATGCCGATGGGCACCGCCGCGAGGATGCGCTGAACCGGCCGGCGCAGCGTGCCGGCGGCGACCAGCAGCGGCAGCAGCACCGCGAGCGGGAGATCGACCGCCAGCAGACCCGGCACGCCCAGCCCGGGCAAAAACCGGCCCGTCACGGCCTGGCCGGCGAGGGAGACGAGGAAGATCGTGGCGGCGGGCAGGACCAGGGCGACGGCCCATTGGGCGGCGGCCAGGCCGAAAACCACCCGCGCCAGCCGCGCGCGCGAGACGGGATAGGCGAGCTGCGGCCGGAAAACCAGGCAGACACAGGCCACGGCCGTGAATGATTGCACCAACAGGCAAAGCGCCGCGCTGTTTTTTGCCGCGGGAAAGCTTTTCGGGTCCGGTCCGCTGAGCTGCGCCAGGGTCGGCCAGAATTCGGCCTGGCCCATCAGCTTCAAGGCACCCGGCATAATGACGGCATACGCGAGGGTCATGATGACAAAGGTCGACTGGACGCGGAGGAACGACCCCCGCGGGCGCGCGCCGAAGTTCGCGTGCCAGAACACCCGCATCCAGTCGAGCGACGTGGCGCCGACGGAACGCCCGGACCAGTCGCGCCCCACCGCGGCGGAGCCCTTGCCCTGCCGGCGCGAGTGGGCGATGACTTCGGCCTGCCAGTTCGCCATCATGTCACGATGGAAAAGGAGGGAAAATGCGCCGGTCGGGTAGGCGAGGAACAAGGTGTGGGCCCGGGCGCGCAAGCTCGCGCGGGAGAAGCCCCGGGTCAGGCTGGCCACGCCGACCGCCAGACCACCGAGCAGAAAAAGCCCGGGCGTGGCATTCATGGCCCGGGCCAGATTGGGACCGAGAGCCTTGCCGGCGAACAGCCAGCCCAGAAAAGCGGCCATGGGCGCCGCCTGGTTGCCCAGCAGTTGATGCCGATCGATGCACGGCAGGGCGATGAGGGCGCAAGCGAGGCCGAAAGTGGCGACGGGCGCGACCGCAGGGGCGGCCCAAGTCGCAGCGCAAGTTGCCGCCAAAGCACCAATGAGCACTGAAGCGGTGGCGGCGTTGCGCTGCCGCTGCCGGATATTTGGCAGGATCTGCGCGAAGGGCCGGTGCATCGGCTCATGGGCGGCCCCCGCGATTAGAATCCCGAGCAAAAGCGGCAGGGCCACGGCCAGCGCGATAAACCACGCCGTGCCGGGATCAAGCTTAAGCACATACCGGCCACAGTTCCCCGCCACGGCGGTGTAGATCGCCACCCCGACGAGCGAACGCACCGGCCGCAGAAAGCGCAGATAGACGAGGAGGTTCATCGGGCGGCTGGGTTGCGGGTGAGCAGGAGCGGGAACATCTCGTCGAGGTTGAGCCGGCGCGCCTGCACCTCGACCGCGTGGGCGGCGGCGAAGTTCTCCGCCGCGCCGGGCTCGCGCGTCCGCACCGTCAGCCGAGCGAGGCGTTCGCTGCGTTGCTGGGCGAGGATGAAGGGTGCGGCGAATGCGGGAAGCGGACGGCCATCGGGCGCGGTGACGGTCCATTCGGCGAAACTTTCCTGCAGGTCGTCAAAGGCGGAGTTCTCGACGATCCGGCCGGCCTCCAGGGCGACGATCCAGTCGACGATCTTCTCCACGTCATCCAGCAGGTGCGAGGAGATCACCACGGTGCAACCGTCCTCGCGCAGGCGCTCCAGCAGCACGGCCAGCATCCGCTTGCGCACGATGGGATCGAGGGAGCTCATCGGCTCGTCGAGCAGGAGCAGCGCGGGGTGGTGGCAGACGCCGAGGAGGATGGCGACCTTCTGGCGGTCGCCGGTGCTGAGCTGCGCGATTTTTTGCTTGGGCGAGACCTCCAGCTCTGCGACCAGGCGGTGCTGGAGGTCGCGGTCCCACCGGGGATAGAACGAGGCGGTGAATTCCAGGTGCTGGGCAACGGTCATCCACTCGATGAACCGGGCCTCCTGCATGACCAGGCCGAGGCGCGTGAGCTCGGGGGCGTCGAGCAGGTCGGAGCGCCGGCCGAGGGTGTGGCAGGTGCCGGCGGTCGGGAGCACGAGGCCGGCGGCGATTTGCAGCAGGGTGGTCTTGCCGGCGCCATTGCGTCCGATCAGGCCGACGACGTGGCCGGACGGGATCTCAAGCGTCACGTCGTCGAGCGCCGTGTGACCGGGATAGTCCTTGGTGACGTGGTCGGCCGTGAAGGCGATGGTGGTGGTTAGGGTGGGGGACATGGCTTGGACGAGTCGAGGGTTTCGCGGAAAAGTTTGAGGGCCTGCGGGTGGGGGATGCCGAGCTGGTTGGCCACCGCCGCGGCCTCGGTGAGGTGCTGGCGCAGATGCGCGAGCCTGCTGGTTTCGGCGTGGCCGGCCGGCCGCTCCCGCACGACGAGCGTCTGGCCGCGGCGGCGCTCGAGCACGCCCTCGTGTTCGAGGAGGCTGTAGGCCTTGCTGATGGTCATCGGATTCAGCGTCAGCTCGGCGGAGAGTCCGCGGGTGGAGGTCATCTCGGTGCCCGCGGGCAGGACGCCCGTGGCGATCTGGAGCTTGATCTGGTCCATGATCTGCCGGTAGGCGGGGACGCCGTTGTGCGGATTGATGACGAGCAGCGGGGCCATGGTCGCGGGTTGTGGCCACTGAATTAATTCACTAATACAGTAGGGCAAGAAAAATCGACCGCCGGCCGGCCGAGGGCCGGGGCCCCGTGGGATTGGCTCGTGTTGTCCGGGCCATCCGGGGTAAGACCCCGCGCATGCCCACCGCCGCCCTGATCGCGACCGCCGCCGTCGCGCTGCTGCACCTGTATTTTCTCGTGCTGGAAATGTTTCTCTGGACGAAGCCGTACGGCCGGCGGGTGTTCGGGCTGACGGCCGAAAAGGCGGAGCTGACGCGGTCGCTGGCGGCGAACCAGGGCCTGTACAACGGCTTTCTCGCGGCGGGGCTCGGCTGGGGGCTGCTCGCGGGGCCCGACGGCCACACGGTGAAGGTGTTTTTTCTTTCCTGCGTCATCATCGCCGGGATATTCGGGGCGGCGACGGCGAGCCGGAAGATCCTCTGGGTGCAGGCCGTGCCCGGGGCGGTCGCGCTGGCCCTGGTGTGCGCGGCGCGGTGAGCGTGCAGGATTGCCCTGCCGGCCGGGCGGCCTAGGGTGAACGGGCCGATGACAAATTCGCGCTGGGAAATCCTCCTCGACGGGCTGGTGAAGCGGGCGCTGTACTGGTCGCCGCTGCGGCCCTACCTGCTCTACAAATACCGCTACGCCTTCACGCCGGCGCAGCTGGCGCGGCTGACCGCGCTGGCGACGGAGGCAGTGGCGGTGCCGGGGGACTTTTGTGAGATCGGCTGCTACCGCGGCTACACCACGGTGTTCCTGAACAAGCACCTCGACGCCGTCGCGCCGGAGCGGCGTTACCTCGCGCTCGACACCTTCGGCGGATTCCTCGCCGGCGACGTGGCGCATGAGTGGCGGGTGCGTGGCAAGGATGGCGCCGACGACCGGCGGGCGCTGGATAAATTCACGATCAACTCGCGCGGCTGGTTCGAGCGCACGATGACCTTCAACGGCATCACGCGCGTCACGGCCCGCGCCGCCGCCGTGCAGGATTTCGCCTTTCCGCCGGAGGCCGGCTTCTGCTTCGGGCTGGTCGATGTCGACCTGTATCTGCCCACGAAGGCGGCGCTGGAGAAACTCTGGCCGCGGCTCAGCCCCGGCGGCGTCATCGTGGTGGACGACTGCCATGAGCGGCACGTCTACGACGGCGCGCGGCAGGCCCTCGAGGAGTTTTGCGCGGCACAGGGCCTGCGCTTCGAGGTGGTGGAGACGAAGCTCGCGGTGCTGCGGAAGGGGTCCTGAGCCTGGTTGAGGGCACCCCGCCCACAAGGCACCGCCCACCTATCACCACTCAGGCCAGCAGCACCGGCGTCAGCGCCACGAGGTCCGGGTAGACGTGGACCGCGCCGGCCGCGCGCAATTGTTCCGCGGTGTGCGTGCCGGTCGTGACCCCGTAGAAGGTGAAGCCGGCGTTGCGCGCCGCCTCGCAGTCATAGGTGGAGTCGCCGACCAGGCAGGTGGTGTCCGCCGCGGCCCCGAGCCGGGCAAGCACGTGGCGGGCGAACTGCGGGTCGGGCTTGAGCCACGGGGTGTCGTGCGCGCCGAAGATCCCGGCGAGCAGCGGGGTGAGCCCGAGGTGGTCGCAGAGCAGGCGGGAGGAGTCGCCGCGCTTGTTGGTGAACACGGCGCAGCGGCCGCCGGCGGCGCCCAGGGCGGCGATCAGCTCGCGCGCCCCGGGCAGCAGCTCGACATCGTCCAGCATGGTGGCGTCCCAGTAGGCGCAGTAGATGGGCAGGGCTTCCGCGACCCGCTCCGGGCCGACCAGCCGGGCGAGGGCGGTCTCCAGGCCGGCGCCGACGGCGGCGTGGACCCGGGCCATCGTCGGCGGGGGCAGGCCGAGCTGGCGCATGGTATGGGTGTGGCTGCGATGGATGGCCTTGAAGTGGTCGAGCAGCGTGCCGTCGAGGTCGAACAGGAAGGTATGGAGGCGCATGCGGGTGACAGTTCTCCGCTTCCGCCCGCGCGATTGCACGGACAAAATCAGTCTGGCGCCGCGGGCGCCGCCCTTCACACTCCTGCCTTTCCATGCCATCCGCCGACCCCCACACCAACGCCCGGGCCGAGGCCTCGCGCGAAGGCCAGACCCTGGTGCTGCGGCTCGGCGGCGACTGGCGCATCACCGGGACTCACCCCGTCTGGGCCGACACCGTGACCGGGGAGCGGCCGAAGAACGTGGTCCTGGAGGCGGACGGCCTCGGTGCCTGGGACAGCTCGCTGGCCCTGTTCCTGAGCGCGGCGCGGGTCTGGAGCGCCAAGCACGGGGTGGAGCTGGCCGAGCGCGGGCTGCCCGCCGAGCTGGGCCAGCTCGCCGCGCTGCTGGTCAACAAGCCCGCGCCCGCGGCGAAGGCCTCCGGGCTGCCCGACCTGGTGACGGGCGTGGGGCTGACGACGGCCCGGCTCTGGGTGGAGACCAAGGAAATATCCGCGCTGGTCGGCGAATGCATCTTCAGCATGGGCCGGTTCGTGCGCGGACAGGCGCAGTTCCGCTGGCGCGACTGCCTCACCGAGATGCAGCAGTGCGGGGCGATGGCGCTGCCCATCGTGGGGCTCATCAGCTTCCTCGTCGGCATCATCATGGCCTACCAGGGCGCCGTGCAGCTGCGGCAGTTCGGCGCGGACATCTACGTGGCCGACATGGTGGGGCTGGCGGTGATCCGCGAGATGGGCCCGATGATGGCGGCCATCGTGCTCGCCGGGCGCACCGGCGCGGCGTTCGCGGCCACCCTCGGCAACATGAAGGCCAACGAGGAGATCGATGCGCTCGAGACCCTCGGCGTGTCGCCGGTGGACTTCCTGGTCATGCCGCGGATCGCGGCGCTGTTCTTCATGATGCCGCTGCTGGCGCTGTATTCCAACTGCCTCGGGGTGTTCGGCGGGCTCGTCATCTCGCGGACCATCCTCGACATCCCCTCCAGCCTCTACTGGGCGGAGACCAAGACGATCATCGACCTCTCCGACCTGGGCACCGGCCTGATCAAGGCCGCGACCTTCGGCATCCTGATCGGGGTGGCCGGCTGCCTCCGCGGCCTGCAGGCCGACCGCAGCGCGGCCGGCGTCGGCCAGGCGGCCACGTCCGCGGTCGTGACGGCCACGCTCCTCATCATCGTGACGGACTCTGTCTACGCCGTCGTCTTCAACATCCTCGGCTGGTGAGCGCCTCTTCCCCCATGGACAACGCCCCCTCCGCCATCGAGCTCGAGGGCGTGCGCTGCGCGTATGGCGACCGGGTGGTGCTGGACCACGTGTCCTTCGCCGTGCGGCGCGCCGAGATCTTTTTCATCATCGGTGGCAGCGGCTGCGGCAAGAGCACGCTGTTGCGCCACATGATCGGCCTGCTGCAGCCGGGGCAGGGCTGCGTGCGCTATTCGGGGCGCGACTTCACCCACGCCACCGCCCGCGAGCGCAAGGAGCTGCTCCGCACCTTCGGCGTGCTCTACCAGGGCGGCGCGCTCTGGAGCTCGATGACCCTGGGCGAGAACGTGGGTCTGCCGCTCGAGCTGCTGACCGAACTCGGCCGCCGGGAGCGGGAGGAGATCATCGCGCTGAAGCTCGCCCAGGTCGGCCTGGCCGGCTACGAGGACTATTATCCGGCCGAGATCAGCGGCGGCATGCGGAAGCGCGCCGGCCTCGCCCGCGCCCTGGCGCTCGATCCGGCCATCGTGTTCTTCGACGAGCCCTCCGCCGGCCTCGACCCCATCACCTCGCTGAAGCTCGACCTGCTGGTGAAGCACATCCGCGACAC
Organism: uncultured Oleiharenicola sp.; assembly: GCA_964423065.1. Taxonomy (GTDB): domain Bacteria; phylum Verrucomicrobiota; class Verrucomicrobiia; order Opitutales; family Opitutaceae; genus Lacunisphaera. The sequence continues at coordinate 52,961 of CAYRDN010000005.1, forward strand.
CCTCGGCACGACCATCGTCATCGTCTCCCACGAGCTGGCCAGCATCTTCGACCTTGCCGACCGGGTGGTGATGCTTGACGCCGCCGCCCGGGGGATCATCGCCGAGGGCCCGCCCAAGGAGCTGCGCGACCACAGCCCGGACGAGCGGGTGCTGGAGTTTTTGAATAGACGTGCGGGGCCGGTTCAGCGACAACAGGAACCCGACAATCTGTGAAAACCAAACTCAGTCCCGTGGCGGTCGGCATGTTCGTGCTCGGTGCGCTGCTGCTCGCGGTGGTCGCGTTCCTGTCGTTCGGCGGCACGAACATCTTCTCCAAGCCCACGCGGTTCATCGTCTATTTCGACGAGTCGGTGACCGGCCTCGACCCCGGCGCGCCGGTGAAGCTCTACGGCGTGCGCGTCGGCCGGGTCGCGGCCATCAACGTCCACTACGAGTCGGCCAGCAAGGAGTCGCTCGTGCAGGTCATCTGCGAGGTCGACCGCAACATCCTGTCCGACAACCAGGGGCGCCCCATCGACCTGACCAGCCCGGCGGAGCTGCAGTCCCTGATCGACCACGGCCTGCGCGCGGGGCTCAACCTCACCGGCATCACCGGGCTGTCGTTCGTGGAGCTCGAGTTCAACGACGTGCACAAGTACCCCGCGAACCCGCGCTTCGTGGTCGACCTCTACCCGGTCGTGCCCTCCATTCCGTCGCAGATCTCCCAGGTGCAGCAGAGCATCGTCGAGATCGTGACCAACCTCAAGAAGGTCGACTTCGCCGGCCTGTCCAAGGACCTCCGGACCCTCCTCGCCACCGCCAACCGGAAGGTCAGCGACCTCGACCTCAAGGCGCTGGCCGAGCGCGTGGGCCACGCGGCGGACTCCGTCGACGCCTTTGTCAGCTCGCCCGATGCGAAGAAGTCCTTCGCCAACCTCAACACCGCGATCGACGAGACGCGGGCGGTCATCGCCAAGCTCGACGGCAACGTCGGGCCCGTCAGCGACCAGCTGAAGCAGACCCTGGCCGACGCCCAGACCGCGCTGAAGTCGCTCGACGCCGCCGCCGTCACGACGCGGAACTTCGTGCGCGACGAGGGCCAGGTGGGCGACGAGGTCACGCTGGCCTTGCACCAGGTGGCCGACGCCGCCGCCTCGCTGGAGCGCCTGACCGACGCGCTGGAGCGGAACCCCAGCTCCATCCTCGTCGGCAGGCAGAAATCCTCCCCGGCCAAGCCATGAAAATCCCCGCCAACCCGTCCGCCTTGGTCCCGTCCCCCGTCCGCCCCGCCGCCTGGCGGCGCCGGCTCTGCTTCCTGCTCCTCGCCCCCTGCTCCCTGCTCCTGACCTCCTGCAATTTCCTGCCCCTGCCGCAGGCCGACAACGTGCGGAACTTCACGCTCGAGGGCGCCGCCGGGCCCGCGCCGGTGGCGGACAGCGTGACGGTGCGGCCGGTGCAGGTGCCCGGGCATCTGCACGGCCGGGAGATGGCCGTGCGCGTGGCCGCGCACGAGGTGGTTTATCTCGACGACGTGCGCTGGACCGAGCCGCTGGACAGCGCCCTGACGCGGGTGCTCCGGTCCCGGCTCCAATCGGTGGGCGGCGGCGCGACGGTCACGGTGGAGGTGTCGCGCTTCGAGCTGGTGCGCAACGAGGGCAACAGCGTGCAGCTGGCCGCGGCGTTCACGATCCTGCCGGCCGGCGGCGGGAAGGCGGCCGCCCAGCGCGCCGAGTTCCAGTCCTCCCCGCGCACCTGGGACGGCAAGGATCCGGGGGTGCTGGTCGGCCTGCTCCATGACGCCGCCGCCGAGCTGGGCGACGCGATCGCGGCGGCGGCCCGGTAGCGGCGGCGGTGACGGTGCGCCCAAACGCCCATGCGTTTGGCCACAGGCCCGTAAAACTGGTTGCACCGGCGCGTTTTCATGGCATGGTTCCAGCTGAGCGAAGGACCACATGACATCCCACCGATGAATTCCTCGTTTTCCGTCTTCCGTTTCGGGCTTGAGAAAGACCAGACCGGGCGGCTGACGCAGCGGGTGAAGAATTGCGGCAAGTTTGCCAGCGTGGAGACGGCGTTCGACGAGGCGCGGGCGGCGGCGCTGCAGGAATGGGAGGAGGCCCTGGCGATGCCCGACGAGGATGTGCGCGTGAAGGAGATCCGGCTCAGCGACACGGAATGGGGCTACGACCTGAAGCACGACCACCTGGTGGTCGCGCGCTTCTGGGTCCACGACGGCAGCCCGGCGGAAATTCCGGGGATATAGGCCCGGCGGTCATAGACCGCCGCTACCGGGTCAATTGAGGGCCGCGGCGACGCGGGCGAGGGCCTGCTCGACATTTTCGCGGGAGTTGAAGGCGCTGATGCGCACGTGGCCCTCGCCGCAGCGGCCGAAGCCGGCGCCGGGGGTGCACACGACCTGGGCCTGGTTCAGGAGCAGGTCGAAGAACTCCCACGAGTCGCGGCCGGTGTTCACCCAGATGTAGGGGGCGTTGTCGCCGCCGATGCAGGTGAAGCCGAGCTTCGTCACCGCCGCGCGGATCAGCTTGGCGTTGGCGAGGTAGAAGTCGATGAGCGCGGTCGTCTGCTGCCGGCCCGCGTCGGTGTAGATCGCGGCCGCGGCCCGCTGGATCGGGTAGGCGACGCCGTTGAACTTCGTCGTGTGCCGGCGGTTCCAGAGCGCGTGCAGCGAATGCATTTTTCCGGCGGCGTCGCTGGCCATGAGGGTCTTCGGGACGACGGTGTAGGCGCAGCGCGTGCCGGTGAACCCGGCGGTCTTGGAGAAGCTGCGGAACTCGATGGCGACCTCGCGCGCGCCTTCGATCTCGTAGATGGAATGGGGGATCGCCGGGTCGCGGATGTAGGCCTCGTAGGCGGAGTCGAAGAGGATGACGGCCTTGTTCGCCCGCGCGTAGGCGACCCAGGCGGCGAGCTGGGCCTTGGTGGCGACGGCGCCGGTGGGATTGTTGGGGAAGCAGAGGTAGATGAGATCCGTGGCTACGGCCGGGACGGCGGGCACGTAGCCGTTGGCCGGGGTGCAATCGAGATAGGTGATGCCCTCGTAGCGGCCGTCGATGTTGGCGCCGGTGCGGCCGGCCATGACGTTGGTGTCGACGTAGACCGGGTAGACCGGGTCGGGAATGGCGAGGCGGGCGTCGGTCGCGAAGATTTCCTGGATGTTGCCGCAGTCGCACTTGGAGCCGTCGGAGATGAAGATCTCGTCCGCCTCGATCGGGCAGCCGCGGGCGGCGTAGTCATGCTGCGCGACGGCCTCGCGGAGGAAAGCGTAGCCCTGCTCGGGCCCGTAGCCCTTGAAGGTGGCGCGGGCGGCCATCTCGCCGGTGGCGGCGTGCAGCGCCGCGACGCAGACGGGCGGGAGCGGCTCGGTGACGTCGCCGATGCCGAGGCGGATGACGGGTTTTTGCGGATGGGCCGCGACGTAGGCGTTCACACGCTTCGCGATGTCGGCGAAGAGGTAGGAAGCCTTGAGCTTCGTGTAGTTTTCGTTGATGCGGATCATGGGATGGGAAGAGGTGAGAGGGAAAGTGAAAGGGGGCAGGCCTGGATGCGTTTACCGGTATCGGGCGTTGCATCCACACCCCGCCCTGGCGGGCACCCCTCTCAAGAGGGGATTTTCAAACCGCCCAATCGCCGTATTTGCTCCACGATAGATAGAGGTGGCGCGTCGCGTTTGATTGGATGGGATTGCCATGGAAAGGTAAATATTTGGGCTAAGCCTTGATAAAGGTAAGCGCTTCTGGATAGATCAAGCCCGATACGGGCCATGCAAAAAATCGACAAAATTGACGCCATGCGTGCGGCGGCGGCGGCGCTCCGTTCGGGCGGACGGCGCCTCGCGTTCCTGCCCACGCTGGGTGCGTTGCACGCCGGGCACGCGAGCCTGATCCGGCTGGCGCGGACCAAGGCGGACGCCGTCGTGGTCTCGGCGTTCGTCAATCCCCTGCAATTCGGCCCGAGCGAGGATTTCTCGCGCTATCCCCGCTCGCCCTCGGCGGACGCGGCCCTGTGCGAGCAGGAAAAGGCCGAGGTGCTTTTCACCCCGACGGCGGAGGAGATGTTCCCGCGCGGTTTTTCCACCTCGCTGCAGGAGGAGGCGGTCAGCAAGCCGCTCTGCGGGGTCTCGCGGCCGGTGCTGTTCCGCGGGGTGCTGACGTGCTGGCTCAAGCTGATCAACATCGTGCAGCCGGACATCCTGGTCCTGGGCGAGAAGGACGCGCAGCAGGCGGCGGTCGTGCGCAAGGCGGCGGCGGATCTGCTGCTGCCGCTGGAAATCGTGACCGGCCCGACCGTGCGCGATGCCGACGGGCTGGTGATCGGCGCCCGCAACGCCTACCTGACTCCGAGCCAGCGCGAAGAGGCCCTGGCGGTGTTCAGCGCCCTGCGCAAGGCGAAGGAAATGGTCGAGGCGGGCGTGAAAAGCCCCGACCGGCTGGTCGCGGAGGTCACCCATCTCATCTCCGCCAAGCGCCGGCTCCGCATGATCTACATCGCGGTCGTCGACCGGAACACGATGGAGCAATTGCGCGAGGTCGCCCCCGGAAACTGCCTGCTCGCGATCTCCTTCTGGGTGGATGAAATCCGGCTGACCGACAACATGCCGCTGTGAGTGCCGCCTGGCCGTGTGAATAACTTGTCAGTCCAGACGAATTCTCACTCGGAAAACGGCCGGTTTGTGAAGCTGTGAACAGTGGGTGGACAGAGCGCGATGCGATCGTGAATCGATCGGGCCTCGCCATGACTCATCCTGAAAAATCCCAGTATAAGGGCCCTTGATGTTGACCAGGCCGGAGCTAAAAGCCTGCGGGGAAGCGGTTAAAAATTGCATGAATGAGGCTCGTAGGGCCGGGGTGGCACGTTCCGGAGGATTTCAGAGGGAAAATCCCCTGTTCTGCCCGTGGGCGCGGCGGCCCTCCCGGTGAGGTGCGGGGGCGATGTCCGGCCTAGTTGCACCATGGTGAATGCCGTTTGTGAAGAAAGACGGGCCGGGCCCCGGCCCGGCAGAGACTGCGGGGTTGTATTTCCCGGCTAACTTTGTGACGACTGGGGTGTTGTGAGCACCCCATTTCCCGCCAAACCCCGCATTGTCGTCATCGGCGCCGGTGCGCTCGGTTGTTACTATGGTGCGCGGCTCGCCAAATCCGGGGAAGACGTGCATTTTCTCGTGCGCAGCGGCCGGGCCGCGCTGATCGCGCGCGGCATCCGGGTCAAGACGCCGACCGAGCGCATCCATCTGCGCAAGGTGCAGGTTTACGGCTCGCCCGCGGAGATCGGACCGTGCGACCTGGTGATCCTGGCGATCAAGGCGACGTCGAATGTCGTGCTGAAGACCCTCCTGCCCCCGCTGCTGGGGCCCGAGACCCTCGTGCTGACGCTGCAAAACGGCCTCGGGGTCGAGGAGCCCGTGGCGGACATCGTCGGGATCGGCCGGGTGCTCGGGGCGATCTGCTACATCGGCTGCACCCGCACGGCGCCGGGCGTGGTGGACTGCTCTTTTCCCGGGCTGATGACGATTGGCAAGTTCGGCCGGCCCGCCGGCGAGCGCACCCAGGCGGTGGCGGCCCTGTGGCGGCGGGCGGGCGTCAAGTGCGAGGCCCAGAGCAATCTCGAGGGCCAGCGCTGGCACAAGCTGGTCTGGAACGTGCCGTTCAACGGCCTGGCCATCGTCGCCGGCGGGATCACGACCGATGTCCTGCTCGCGGACGAGGGCCTGCGCGCGCTGGCGCGGCGGCTGATGGAGGAGATCGTGGAGGCGGCGGCGAAATTCGGCCACGAGATCCCCCGGTCGTTCGTCGACCTGCAGTTCGAGCGCACGGCCAGGATGGGCGCCTACCGGCCGTCGAGCCTGATTGATTTTGCGCAGGGCCGGGAGGTCGAGGTCGAGGAAATCTGGGGCGAGGCGGTCCGCCGCGCCAAGTCGGTCGGCGTGCCCGTGCCGCGGCTCGAGATGCTTTACTGGCTGATCAAGCACCTGATCGCGGCCCGGAAGGGCGCGAAGAAACCGGCCGGCCGGGTGCGCTGAAGGCGCCGGCGGGGAGGAGGCGCGGTTTTCCCTGAATTCCCCTGCAGAAACGGTTCGGTGTAGGTCGGGGTTTATCCCCGACATGGGCGGAAACGTCGGGCCCGTAAAGCCCGACCTACAATTCAAATTGGTTTGTTCGCGGCGGGACCGGCGTGTATCCCACCCTACAGTCACGCGGGGGGCGGGACTTCCATCGGCGGCGTGGAGTTGGCGGCCTGCTCCTCGTCGGTCTCGACGATGCGGGCGATGGCCAGGAGCTTGTCGCCCTCCTCGAGGTTGACGAGGCGGACGCCCTTGGCGCCGCGGCCGGTCTCGCGGATTTCCTTCACCCGGGTGCGGATGCTCTGGCCCTTGGCCGTGAGCAGCATGACCTCGTCGGTGTCGTGGACGCGCAGGGCGCCGGCGACGTTGACCGAGCCGTCCTCGGGGAGGTCGATGGCGATGACGCCCGTGCCGCCGCGGCTGGTGAGGCGGTAGTCCTCGAAGGGGGTGCGCTTGCCGATGCCGTCCTCGCGGGCGACGAGCAGGCGGGCGGCCGGGTCGCAGACCTCGATGGCCTTGACGTAGTCGCCGTCGTACTTGAAGCGCATGCCGGTGACGCCGACGGTGTCGCGGCCCTGGTCGCGGAGGTCGGCCTCGTTGAAGCGGACGGCCTGGCCCCGGTGGGAGATGAGGACGATCTCGTTCTCGCCGTTGGTGAAGACGCAGCCGACGAGGGTGTCGCCCTCCTCGAGCTTGATGCCGCGCAGGCCGCCCTCGCGGGTGGCGTTGGTGTAGTCGGCGAGGCTGGTCTTCTTGGTCACGCCGTTCTTGGTGGCCATGACGAGGTGGCCCTGGTCGGAGAAGTCCTTCACGCAGATCATGGCGGCGATCTTCTCGCCCGGGGTGAGGCGGAGGAAGCCGGAGACGGACTTGCCCTTGGAGGTGCGGGCGCCCTCGGGGATGTCGTAGACCTTCTTCACGAGGCACTGGCCGGTGCTGGTGAAGTAGAGGATGAAGTCGTGGGTCGAGGCGGTGAAGAGGTTCTCGGCGAAGTCCTCCTCGTAGGTCTCGGCGCCGATGACGCCCTTGCCGCCGCGCTTCTGGGAGCGGTAGTCGGCGACGGGGGTGCGCTTGATGAAGCCGAGGTGGGAGACGGTGATGACGCAGCCGACGTTGGGCACGACGTCCTCCATGCGGAGGTCGCCGGCGTCGTCGATGATCTCGGTGCGGCGGGGTGAGGCGTACTTTTCGCGCAGCTCGAGCAGCTCCTTCTTGATCAGGGCGAGGAGCCTGGCCTCGGAGCCGAGGATGCCGCGGAGCTCCTCGATGAGCTTCATGAGCTCAAGGTATTCGGCCTCGATCTTGCCGCGCTCGAGGCCGGTGAGCTGGTAGAGGCGGAGCTCGAGGATGGCGGTGGTCTGGCGGTCGGAGAGCGGGTACTTCGCCATCAGCTTCACCTTGGCGTCGTCGCGGTTGGCGGAGGCGCGGATGATCTTCACGAAGTCATCCAGGTTATCGAGGGCGATGATGTAGCCCTCGAGGATGTGGGCGCGCTCCTCGGCCTGGCGGAGGCGGAACTGGGTGCGGCGGGTGATGACATCGCGGCGGTGGTCGATGTAGCACTCGATGAGCTCCTTGATGTTCATCTGCTTCGGCCGCTTCTGGTCGAGGGCGAGGAGGATGACGCCGAAGGAGGACTCGAGGGCGGTCTTCTGGTAGAGCTGGTTGATGACGACCTGGGACTGCTCGCCGCGCTTGAGCTCGATGACGATGCGGGTGTTCTCGTCGGACTCGTCGCGCAGGTCGCGGATGCCGTCGATCTCCTTGTCGCGGACGAGGTCGGCGATGCGAAGGACGAGGGTGGCGCGGTTGACGTTGTAGGGGATCTCGGTGATGACGATCTGCTCCATGCCGCCCTTCAGCTCCTCGGTGTGGGCCTTGCCGCGGGTGCGGACGATGCCGCGGCCGGTGGTGAGGTAGGACTTGATGCCGGCGCGGCCGTTGATGTAGCCGCCGGTCGGGAAATCCGGGCCCGGGATGTAGCGGATGAGGTCCTCGACGGAGATGCCCGGCTGGTCGATGACGGCGACGGTGGCGTCGATGATCTCGCCGAGGTTGTGCGGCGGGATGTTGGTGGTCATGCCGACGGCGATGCCGGTCGAGCCGTTCATCAGCAGGTTGGGCAGGGCGGCGGGGAGGACGGAGGGCTCGGTGGTGGACTCCTTGTAGTTGGGGACGAAGTCGACGGTCTCCTCCTCGATGTCCTTGAGCAGTTCCTCGGCGATGGCGTTGAGGCGGGCCTCGGTGTAGCGGTAGGCGGCGGGCGGGTCGCCGTCGACGGAGCCGAAGTTGCCCTGGGGGTCGATCAGCGGGTAGCGCATGACCCAGGGCTGGGCGAGGCGGACGAGGGTGTCGTAGACGGAGGAGTCGCCGTGGGGGTGGTAGTTCTTGAGCACCTCGCCGACGACGCCGGCGCACTTGTCGAACGGGCGGTTGTGGACCAGGCCCTCGCGCAGCATGGCGTAGAGGATGCGGCGCTGGACGGGCTTGAGGCCGTCGCGGGCATCGGGCAGGGCGCGCGAGACGATGACCGACATCGAGTACTCGATGTAGGCCGTCTGCATGATGTCGGTGATGTTGGCCGAGGTCAGTTTTTCGTTAGCGGTATACACGGGGAAAGTAGCGGGTAGTGGGTAGCGAGTAGCGGGTAGTTACGAGCCGTGGCGTGCGAGGCCGTTGATGTAGCCCTGAAGCAGGCGTGATAGCTCTTCGAGGACGGTCTGAAGCGTGGCCGTGTCAGCGTATTTCAAATCGTGGGCCAGAATGTGGTGGTAGAGGCACTCATCGGCTGAGCCTTGAGCGATGTTGTAGAATTTTAGTTTGTCGGGCATGGTCCGCTTGCGAAATCCTTCGACAAAGTTCGCCGGGATGCTTGCCGCGGAGCGGCGTAGCTGGGAGGTGAGCGCGAACAACTCGTGCTTCGGGAACGTTTCCGAGGTGCGATAAATCGCGAGGGTGAACGCGTGGGCTTTCTGCCACACGAGCACATCGCGAAAGGATTGGAATTTGTCGGGCATGCTCGCTAGTCGCTACTCACTACTCGCTACTCAAACGTCCAGGAACTGGACGTTTAATGCATTGTCCTCGATGAACTGGCGGCGGGGCGGGACCTCGTCGCCCATGAGGAGGGTGAAGAGGGCGTCGGCCTTGGCGGCGTCGTTGATGCTGACCTTGAGGAGGCGGCGCTTCTCGGGGTCCATGGTGGTCTCGTAGAGCTGCTTCGGGTTCATTTCGCCGAGGCCCTTGTAGCGCTGGATGGAGAGGCCCTTGCGGCCGTTGGCGCGGATCTGGGCCACGATGTCGAGGGAGGAGAAGAGGCCGGTCTGGTTCTCGGTCTTCTGGCCGGCGTTCTCGGTCATGGTGTAGCGCGGCTCGGCCGACGGGGCGAAGGAGGAGATGTCGAGGCCGGCGGCGTCGATGGCCTTGAGCAGCTTCGTCATCTCATTCGACTCGAAGATCTCGTGGATGGTCACGCGGCGCTGGGGCATCGGCGCGGTGCTGGCGCCGGCGGCGGCCGGCGCGGCGTCGGTGAGGTCGGCGTTCATGCCCGAGTCGGCGATGAAGGCGGAGCGGGCCTTGTCGTCCGCGAGGAAGCGGTGCGACTCCTTGTTGCCCTCGCGGATGCGGGCGATGTAGCGCGGGAGGTCGTGGGTTTTGGCCTCCTGCTGGTCGAGGTACTCGGCGAGGGTGGCGCCGTAGCGGGTGATGCCGGCGCCGAGCTTGTCCAGGGCGGAGAGGAGTTCGACCAGCTTGTCGATCGCGGCGGGGGCGAAGACGTGGCGGTCGCTGGTGCGGGCGAGGACGATGTCCTCGGAGCCGAGCTCGAGGAGGATGCGGTTGAGCTGGTCGTCGTTGTCGACGTACTGCTCGCGCTTCTTGCGCTTGATCTTGTAGAGCGGCGGCTGGGCGATGTAGACGTAGCCGCGGTCGACGAGCCCGCGCATCTGGCGGTAGAGGAAGGTGAGGAGGAGGGTGCGGATGTGGGAGCCGTCGACGTCGGCGTCGGTCATGATGATGACCTTGTGGTAGCGGGCCTTGTCGACGTTGAAGGCGGACTCGTCCTCGCCGGTGCCGATGCCGGTGCCGATGGCGGTGATGAGGGTGCGGATTTCCTCGTTGTTGAGGACCTTGTCGAGCTGGGCCTTCTCGGAGTTGATGAGCTTGCCGCGGAGGGGGAGGATGGCCTGGAAGCGGCGGTCGCGGCCCTGCTTGGCGGAGCCGCCGGCGGAGTCGCCCTCGACGATGTAGAGCTCGGTGAGGGCGGGGTCGCGCTCGGAGCAGTCGGCGAGCTTGCCCGGCAGGCCGCCGCCGGAGAGGGCGCCCTTGCGGATGGTCTCGCGGGCCTTGCGCGCGGCCTCGCGGGCGCGGGCGGCGGTGAGGGATTTCTCGACGATGCGCCGGGCGACCGGGGGGTTGGCCTCGAAGAAGAACATCAGGCCCTCGTAGGAGACGGAGCTGACGATGCCCTCGACCTCGGGGGAGAGGAGCTTGACCTTGGTCTGGGACTCGAACTTCGGGTCGCTGTGCTTGATGGAGATGACGGCGGCGAGGCCCTCGCGCACGTCGTCGCCGGTGATCTGGGGGTCCTTTTCCTTGAGCAGGGTGTTGGCCTTGGCGTGCTGGTTGATGGCGCGGGTCAGGGCGCTGCGGAAGCCGGAGAGGTGGGTGCCGCCGTCGGGGTTGTGGATGGTGTTGGTGTAGCAGAGGACCAGGTCGTTGTAGCTGTCGTTGTACTGGAGCACGACCTCGACGTGGATCTCGACCGGCTTGTCGTCGAGGAGGCTGGTGGTCTCCTTGGTGATGCGGATGGGTTTCGGGTGCAGGGCGACCTTGCCGGTGTTGATCTGCTTCACGAACTCCTCGACGCCGTCCTTGTAGAAGTAGGTCTCCTTCTTGGGCTCGGCCGGGCGTTCGTCGGTGAAGACGATCTCGAGGCCGGAGTTGAGGAAGGCGAGCTCGCGCAGCCGCTGGCTGATCCGGTCGAAGAGGAACACCGTGGTCTCGCGGAAGATCTCGGGGTCGGGCTTGAAGGTGATGAATGTGCCCGTGCTCTTGGCCTTGCCGATGACCTCGAGCTTCTGGACGGTCTTGCCGCGCTCGAACTTCATGTGGTGGACCAGGCCGCCGCGCGAGACCTCGACCTCGAACCACTCGGAGACCGCATTGACGCACTTCGCGCCGACGCCGTGGGTGCCGCCGGAGAACTTGTAGCCGCCCTGGCCGTACTTGCCGCCGGAGTGCAGGGTGGTGAGCACCATCTCGACGCCGGGAATCTTATACTGCGGGTGGATGTCCACTGGGATGCCGCGGCCGTTGTCCCGGATGCTGATGGAGCCGTCGACATGGATGACGACCTCGATGCGGTTGCAAAAGCCCGCCAGGTGTTCGTCGACGGAGTTGTCCAGCACCTCGGAAACGCAGTGGTGCAGCGCCCGCTCATCCGTGCCGCCGATGTACATGCCGGGCTTCTTGCGGACGGCTTCGAGCCCTTCCAGTTTCCCGAGTTTGGAGGCGTCGTAGGCGTCGGCGCCGGCCTGGTTTTTTGCGTCGCGCGTGGCTTCTTCAGAGGTGGACATTTAGAGGGGAAAAGTTACCCAAAAACATCATGGATATCGCGGGATTCGACAACGTTTTTCTAGGTAAAAAACGGGGTATTTTCACCGTAAAAACACGGGCCGCAAGATACTGTACAACAATTACTAACAACAGTCAAAAACCCCATCACTTGGCCGGGCTCCAAGGCTGTGCTTTTCGGGCGGATATCCGGCTGTTTTTCGGGTTGATTTTCCGTCCAACCGCCGGGGTCAGATGGTTTCGTTTGACCGCGTTGGCGCGCGCCGCAGAGTGACCGCATCATGGTAGCCATCAGTCTGGACAAATTGCTCGTGCTTCAGGAACGCGACGGCAAGCGACTGGCCTTCGAGCATCAACTGCACGCGGTGCCGCGCGAGATCGCGGCGGTGGAGTCCCGGATCGCCGCCGAGAAGGCGGCGATCGAGGCCGCCAAGGCCGAATGGCACGGGCTGGAATCCAAAAAGAAGCAGCTGGAGGTGGAGATCGGGGGCACCGAGGACAAGATTGCCAAGTATCGCACCCAGCAGAGCCAGGTGCGCAAGAACGACGAATACCAGGCGCTGACGCACGAGATCGAAACCTCGCAGGCCGCCATCGGCACGCTGGAGGAGCAGGAGATCGCGATCATGCTCTCGATCGACGAGGCCCGGAAGAAATTTGTCGCCGCCGAGGGCGAGTTGAAGAAGAACATCAGCGGCCACGAGGCGAAGATCCGCACGCTGCGCGAGCGGGAGAAGAACCTGCAGGCGGACGTGCAGGCCGCGCAGTCGACGGTGGCCGCCGCCCGCCTGGAGGTGCCGGCCCCGCAGCTGAAGATTTACGACCGGATCGCCGTGAAACCCGGCCATCCCGTCTGCGTGCCTGTAACCGGCGCCCGTTGCGGGGGTTGCCACCTGAAGGTCTCGGCCAATGTCGAGCTGGAGGCGCGCAAACTGGAGCAAGTTACCACTTGCGACCAGTGCGGCCGCGTGGTCTATTGGGCGCCTTAGTTTTGGGGCCAGATCTTCGCTCCGCGTTCTTTGATCCCAAGGTGCGGGTAACGCCGCACCCGCTAAAGAAGGTTCGGAGAGGAAAGTCCGGACACCACAGGGCAGGATTCCCCACGAAAGCGGGGGCGCGGCGTTTCAAGGCGCCGCGACGGACAGTGTCACAGAGAACAGACCGCCCGGCGGGCAACCGCCGGGCAAGGGTGAAAAGGTGGGGTAAGAGCCCACCGCGCCGGAGGCAACGACGGCGGCACGAAAAACCCAATCCGGTGCAAGACTAAATAGGGGACTCGGCGGCCCGTCGGACAGTCCCGGGTTAGTCGCATCCCGTTGTGCCAAGCGCAAGCGCGGCAACAAAGGGACAGGCCGCCTTCGGGCGGGCTGAGAGAAATGAAGATCACGCCATCTTAATACCGTGGCGGACAGAATTCGGCTTACCGGCCCCAAAACTAAGCACTTTCCGGCCCGGCGGGACCAAGGGGCGCGCGCGGATCGAATTCTCCCTTGACTCACCGCCCCGCCTCTGAGTTTTAGCCCCTTCCAACCTCCTCCCGACCCATGGCCAATACCAAGTCCGCGATCAAAGCCGCCCGCAAGTCCCTGCGCAATGCCGCCCGCAACCAGGCGGTCAAGACCCGCCTGAAGTCCCTGGCCAAGTCCGTGCAGAAGGCCGCCGCCGGCACCGATGCCGAGGCCGCGCGCGCCGCCGCCATCGCCTACAGCTCCGCCCTCGACAAGGCCGTGAAGAGCCACGTCATCCACCGCAACGCGGCCTCGCGCCACAAGGCGCAGATCGCGAAGCACACGTTCGCCGCGAAGAAGTAAGCGGCCCGCCGCCTTTGCCCTTGCCCCGCGCCCTCACCGGCGGCGGGGCTTTTTGTTTGGACCGGCGGCGCGGCTCTGGGCTTGCCCGCGGCCGGGGAGCGCGGGAGGTTGATGGGGTGATGCCGCCCGCGCCCACTGTCCGCCGCCATTTTCTGCCGTGGTCGGGGATGTTGCTGCCGCAGGCCGTGGCCTTTCTGGCCCAAGGGTGGCAGGGGGACCGGCCGCTCGATCTCTCCGCCCTGCTCATCATCGTGCCGACCAGCCAGTCCGGCCGCCGGCTCCGCGAGGCGCTGGCGGAGCACGCCGCGGCGCGGGGCCAGGCCGTCTTTGCCCCGCAGGTGCGCACGCCGGACAAGCTGATCGCGGCGGAACCGGCGGCGGACATGGCCTCCCGGCTCGATTCGCTGCTGGCCTGGGTGGAGGTGTTCCGGGCGCTCGACCTGGATGATTTTCGCGCCGTGTTTCCCGTCGACCCCGCGGGGCGCAACTTTGCCTGGGCCTGGCGGCTCGCGCATGAATTCACCCGGCTCCAGGGTTCGCTCGCGGAGACCGGCCTGCGGCTGGCGGACGTGCCGCCGGCGGCGGGAGCGGATTTCGTCGAGGCGGAGCGCTGGGGACAGATCGCCGTCCTGGAGCAACGGCACGCGGCGAATCTCACCGCGCGGGGACTGCGGGACGGACAGGCCGCCAAGATCGCCCGCGCCCGCGCCCCGGTACGGCCGGCCGGCATCAGCCGCATCGTCCTGCTCGGCACCCCGGATCCCCTGCCGCTCGCCCTGCAGGCAGTGTCGGTCCTGGCGCAGGCGGTGCCGGTCGACGTGGTGGTCTTCGCCCCCGAGGCGGAAGCCGCGGCCTTTGACGCCTGGGGCCGGCCGCTGACCGACGCCTGGGCCGGCCGCGAACTCATCCTGGGGGAATTTGAGCGGCACGTGCAACTCTGCGCCGATCCGGGCGGGCAGGCGGACCGCGTGGTCGCCCTGACCGGCGCCTACGGCCCGACCGAGGGCGTGCTGGCCGTGGGCGTCGCTGACCCGGAAGTCATGGCCCTGCTGGAAACACGGCTGCGGCACGCCGGGCGCGAGGGGTTCAACCCCGACGGCCGGCCGCGCCAGGGTGACGGCCTTTACCAGCTGCTCGGCGCCCTGGCCGGCCTGGTGCGCGACGATGGGTTCGCGGCGGTCGCCGCGCTGGCGCGCTGCCCGGATTTTCTCGAGTATCTCGCGGCCGGCCGGGAAAGCGGGTTTTCGGCCGCGGGTTTTTTGCAGCGGCTCGACGAGCTGCACGCGCGGCACCTGCCCCCGGATCTCGGGGCGGCGCTCGCGCACTGGCCGGAAAGCGTGGAGCTGGCGGCGGTCGCCCGCCTGCGCGCGACGCTGACCGCCGGGAAATTCCCGGCCAATGCGGCGGCGGCGCTGCGCGAGATCTTTGCCGGGCGCCAGTTTGACCTGGCGCAACCGGCGGCGGCGCACGCCGCCGGGGCGGTCGAGGCCTGGACGGAAGTGATGCGCGAGACGCAGCCGGTGGTGGCCGCCCATCCCGGGGTGACGACGGGTGAATGGTGGGAGGTGGCGTTGCGGCTTTATGCCGGGGAGAAGGTGTCCGATGACAAGCCGGCGGGCGCGGTCGAGCTGCCCGGCTGGCTGGAACTGCTCTGGGAGGACGCACCCCATCTGGCGGTCACGGGCCTGAACGACGGCGTCGTGCCCGAGGCGGTGGCGGGCGACCCCTTTCTGCCCGAGTCGTTGCGCGCCCGGCTCAACTTGAAGACCAACGCCGCGCGGCTGGCCCGCGACGCCTACCTGCTGCAGGCGCTCGCCGCCTGCCGGGACCGCGGCGGCCGGCTCGACCTGCTGCTGGGCAAGACTTCCGCGGCCGGCGATCCGCTGCGGCCGTCCCGGCTGCTCCTGCACTGCGCCGACGCGCTCCTGCCGGAGCGGGTGCGGTTTCTGTTCCGGGCGGTGGAGGCGGACCGGGCGAGCCCCCCGTGGCGCCGCGCGTGGCGGTTGCGGCCGGTCCCGGCCGCCGCGCCGGGCCGGCTGGCCGTCACGGCCCTGCGGGCCTGGCTCGAGTGTCCGTTCCGGTTTTATCTGTCGCGGGTGCGGCGCCTGGCCGCGGTCGACCCCGAAAAGACCGAGCTCGATGCGCTGGATTTCGGCACGCTGTGCCACGCGGCGCTCGAGGCCATGGGCCGGGAGCGCGCGTTGCGCGACTGCACCGACGCCGGGGTGCTGCGGGATTTCCTCCTGGCGCGGCTCGACGCGGCGGCGCGGAGCCGCTACGGTGCGGAACTCACCCTGCCGCTTCTCTGGCAACTGGAGTCCGCGCGGCAGCGGCTCACCGCGGCGGCCGGGGTGCAGGCGCAGACGCGCGCCGAGGGCTGGGTGATCGAAGACGTGGAGCGGAAGTTCGTCCTGGAGATCGCCGGACTGGCCGTCAGCGGCCAGATCGACCGGATCGACCGGCACGAGGCCACGGGTGCGATCCGGGTGCTGGATTACAAGACCTCCGACCAGCCGGTGCAGCCGGAAGCCGCGCACCTGCGCCGGGCACGGCGGGACGAGCCGGCGCGGGAGTTCGCGCGCTTCGCGCCCGACGACGGGGAACCGCTCGTGTGGTGCGACCTGCAGCTGCCGCTTTACCTGCGCGCGCTGGCGGCGGACTTCCCGGGCGGCATGGAGGGCGCGTATTTCAATCTGCCGAAGGCGGTGGGCGGCACGGGCATCGTGCCGTGGGCCGGGTACACGCCCGCGGTGGCCGCGGCCGCGTGGCACTGCGCCGGCGGGGTGGCGGCGGCGATCCGGGCGGGGGAGTTCTGGCCGCCGAACGAGCACGTCGATCCCCGGCGGGATGAATTCGCCGCGCTCTTCCACCACGGGGTGGCGGCGAGCGTGGCCTGGGCGGAGGCCGCGCGATGAAGGCGCCCGGCCACCAGATGATCCTCGCCTCGGCGGGCTCGGGCAAGACCTACGCCCTGACCAACCGGTACGTCGGCCTGCTCGCGGCCGGGGCGCCGCCCGAGCGCATCGTGGCGCTGACCTTCACGCGGAAGGCCGCGGGCGAATTCTTCGACGAGATCCTCAACAAGCTCGCGCGCGCGGCCACCGCGCCGGATTTCGCGGCGCGGCTCGCGGGCGAGATCGGCGCGCCGGGCACCGGCCCGGCGGATTTCCGGCGGCTCCTGCGGGCCGTGATCGACGCCATGCCCCGGCTGCGGCTGGGCACGTTCGACGGGTTCTTCGCGCGGGTCGCGCGCAATTTTCCGCTCGAACTCGGGCTGGACGGCGAGTTCGAGATCCTGCAGGAGCATGCCGCGCGGAGGGAGCGCGGCCGGGTGCTGCGGCGGATGTTCGCGCGGGCGGGGGGG
This sequence comes from uncultured Oleiharenicola sp., assembly GCA_964423065.1. Classification (GTDB taxonomy): domain Bacteria; phylum Verrucomicrobiota; class Verrucomicrobiia; order Opitutales; family Opitutaceae; genus Lacunisphaera. Next base: position 69,769 of record CAYRDN010000005.1, read on the forward strand.
CTGGACGACGCGCAGCGGGAATTCCTCGAGGCCTTCAAGCGGGCGACCTTCGGCGCGGAGGAAAAGCGGCTCGGGGCGCAGCTCGACCGGTTCATCGACCGGGACCAGGAGGTTTTCCTCGCGGCGCCGGCGCGCGAGCTTTGGGGCCACGCCGGGCGCATCTGGCCGGCCGGCTGCGCGTGGCTCGGGCCGGCGGCCGATCCCCGGGAGGCGGTCCGGGCCCTGCGCGCCTGGCTCGCCGCCGCCGCGCCCGGTGACAGGCAGCGCGGCCGGTGGGAGGATTTTCTCGCGGCGCTCGCGGCCTGGACCCCGGGAGTGACGCCGCCGCGGGCCCTGGTGTATGTGCTCGAAAAGGTTTTTGCCGCGTGGCCGGAGCTGTCGGCCGGGAACGCGGTGCTGGAGTTCGATCGCAAGCAACAGCGGCTGGATGCCGCCGCCGGCGCCGCGCTCGCGAGCCTCGCGCGGTCGGTGGTCGGCGCGGAGCTCGGCCGGCGGCTGGAGATGACGCAGGGGATCCACGCCGTGCTGCGGGGCTACGACCGGGTCTACGAGGAGGAGGTGCGCCGCGCCGGCAAGCTCACCTTCGCCGACGTGCAGCGCCGGCTCACGCCGGGCGAGGGCGGGGCGCGGCGGCTGTCGCGCGCCGCGGCGGACGAGAGCCGGCTCTTCATCGACTACCGGCTCGACCTGGAAACCGACCACTGGTTGCTCGATGAATTCCAGGACACGAGCCCCGGGCAGTGGGCGGTGTTGCGGAACCTGATCGACGAGGTCGTGCAGGACCCGACCGGCGCGCGGAGTTTCTTCTACGTCGGCGACGTGAAGCAGTCGGTCTTTGCGTGGCGCGGCGGCGACCCGCGGCTCTTCCGGGAGATTTTCAACCACTACAACGACGCCCGGCCCGGGACCATCACCGAGGCGCACCTCGTGAAATCCTGGCGGTCGGGCCCGGCGGTGATCGCGATGGTCAACCGGGTGTTTGGCGACGCGCCGGCGATCGCGGAACTTTTTCCCGGCGCGGCGGCCGAGGCGTGGAACGGCGAATGGCGCGCCCACGAGCCGGCCTGGCCGGGGTTGGGCGGGCAGGCGGCGCTGCTGCACGCGGAGGACGCGACGGGTCCGGCGCAGGAGAAGGACGAGCGGCGCTTTGCGCGGGCGCTGCAGCTCCTGCAGGAGATCGGGCCGCTCGAGCGCGGGCTCAGCTGCGCGCTGCTCGTGCAGAAGAACGACACGGCCGCACGGCTGGCGGATTTCCTCCGGCGCGAGGGCGGACTGCCCGCGCTGGCGGAGTCAGACCTGCACGTCTGCACGGACAACCCGCTTGGTTCCGCGCTGCTGGCCCTGGTCAAGGCGGCGGCGCATCCGGGCGACACCCTCGCGGCGGAGCAGTTGCGGATGACGCCGCTCGGGGCGATCCTGGCCGCGGCGGCGTGCGGGACGCCCGAAGCCCTGACGAGGCAGGTGCTCGGGCAGATCCACGCGGAGGGCTTCGAGCGCATGTTCGACGCCTGGTGGCGCCGGTTGGAGCCGGGGCTGGCCGCGGACGACCGCTTCAGCCGCGAGCGGGCGCGGCAGTTCCTGGCGGCGGCGGGGTTGTTCGATGCCACCGGCAGCCGCGAGGTCGCGGAATTCCTCCTTTTCATGGAACGGCACGTCGTGCGCGAGGCCGACACGGCGGCGGTGGTGCGGGTGATGACCGTGCACAAGGCGAAGGGGCTGGGTTTTGACCTGGTGATCCTGCCCGATCTCGAAGGCACGAAGCTCGACAGCCGGCGCGAGGGACTGGGAGTGCAGCGGGACGCGGACCGCGCGGTCGAATGGGTGCTCGACCTGCCCGGCCGGCTGTTCGCCGCGCAGGACCCGGTGCTGGCGGCGCACGTCCGCGCCGCGGAGGCGGACGCCTGCTACGAAAGCCTTTCGTGGCTCTATGTGGCGATGACGCGGGCGAAGCAGGCGATGTATCTCATCACCAAGCCGCCCGGCAAGTCGGTCTCGCACAATTTCCCGCGGCTGCTCGCCGCGACCCTCGGGGAGGCGGACACGGCCATGCGGGTGGGGAAACTGGAGCTGAGCGGGGCCTGGGCGGTGGGCGACGCCGACTGGCACACGCGCGCGGTGGCGCCGGCAGCGCGGCCGGCGGGGCCGGGGGAGCCGGGGCGGCTGGATCCGGCCGCGATCCGGCTCTCGTTGCGGCGGCCGGCGCGGCGGCCGTCGGATGAGACGACGGGGGTGCGGCCGGCGGCGAGGATGTTCGCCCTCGAACGGAATTGCGGGGCGGCCTTTGGCTCGGCGGTGCATGCATTGTTCGCCGGGGTGGAATGGGCCGGACCGGAGGAACAGGTGGGATTCGCCGAGGCCTGGCCGGCCCAGGGTGCGGCCGGGGAAGAAGCCCTGGCCTGCCTGCGGGCACCGGACTTGGCGGCGGTGTGGGCCCGGCCCGCCGGCCGGGCGGAAGTCTGGCGGGAGCGGGTCTTTGAGATCGTGCTCGAAGGGGTGTGGTATACCGGGGTGTTTGACCGGGTGATTGTCACCCGTGACCCGGCGGGCCGGGCTGACGCGGCGTGGGTCATTGATTTCAAGACCGACCGGGCGAGGGCGGGCGACGAGGTCGAGCGACTCAGCGAGCAGCACGCCGGCCAGCTGGAACTTTACCGGCGGGTGGCGGGGGTTTTGACCGGACTGGCGACGAACCGGGTGAAATGCGCGCTGGTCATGACAGCAGCGCGCCGCCTGGTCGAAGTGCCGCTGCCGGCATAAATTCGCGCTTTACACCGTGGCGGGCCAGTTGCACGTTGCCCGTTCATCAACCGCTTTACACCATGGGAAATCTCAAGAAGAAACGACGTCTGAAGATGTCGAAACACAAACGCCGCAAGCGCCTCAAGGCGAACCGCCACAAGAAGCGGACGTGGCAGAAATAATCCGCGGCGTCCTGCCAGCGGAACTGAGCGCGCGCCCGCCGATGGATTTCGGCGGGTTTTTTGTCGCAAATCACGGTTGGGCGTGATTGTAAAACAGTAGGGAAACTATTGGGGCCAAATGGTCCTTTAATGGTTTTCGACTTGTCAGCCATCAGGGGGAGCCCTATCCAAGCTGTCCTGCAAATGATTTTTAGTTGGTCGTTTGCAGGGATATCACGGCTGATTTAGGGCCGATGATCTCCACTCACGCACACCACACACCCAGCACCGAATGTTTTTAGCGACCAAATCGAAAGCTTTCTGCGTCGAAATCGGCGAGCATTCGACATTGTTGGCCCGTTTGAACCAGGCCGAGGCGCCGATCGTGGTCGAGGAACTGAAGGAAATTCCCTCGGTTGATCAGGAGGCGGTCAAGGACTGGGTCAAGGGCACCGAGGGGAAGGGCTCCACGGGTTATGCGCATGCGACCTGCGGCATTTATCCGGCCAAGCGGGTGGTGCGCCGTCACACCCTGGACCTCAAGCGGGTCAAGGATCCGGCCTATTTCAATGAGGTTTATTCGCAGCAGTTCCGCATCGAGCCGGACAAATACACGATGCGGGCCCTGAATCCCGGCGACGGCAGCGATTTTGATGCGGGCAAAGGCACGCAAAAAGAGGTGCTCTTCTGCGGGTTGCCGGCGGACGAGATCATCACCGCCCAGGACAAACTGCTCGAACTCGGGATTTATCCGGAACGGCTGGAGGTGGCCACGCTGGCCACGCTGGGGGGCATGGTGAGCTACCTGAAGTTCAAGCAGAGCAAATCGCCCCTGCTCCTGCTGGAGATCGGCGAGGAGATGACGCAGAGCTTCATCCTCAGCGCGGACGGGGTGGATATCTCGCGGCCGATTCCGAGCGGCATCGCCGCCATGATCCCCGTCGTCCAGAAGGAACTGGGCCTGAAGGACGAGGAGTCGGCGAAAAAACTCTTTTACTCGAACACCTTTGATTTCACCAGCATGGGCCTGACCCTGGTCAAGAAACTGCTCAAGGAACTGCAGTCCTCGATCGGATTCTACGAGGTCCAGACCGGGCAGTCCATCGGCAGTGTGTTCTGCACCCAGCTGCCGTCCAGCCTGACCTGGCTGGGGACGACCATGGCCGGCAACGGCGCCCTGGGCGTCCCCGTGCTGAAAATGGACATGATCCCCTGGCTCGAGTCGCTGAACATCAAGCTGGCGGAGGGCCTTTCGCCCAATCCCCCGGACGAGCGCTGGGCCGGTCTCTTTTCCCTGATGGCTTCCTACAACACCGATGGCGTTCAATCTCTCACTGACGAAAAAAAGTGATGAAGAGTCGGCGGCGGCGCCGCTCTGGCATCCCAACTTCCGCAACTTTGAACGGTTGCCGGACACGAAGGTCGTGCGCACGACCTTCTTCGTCAACACCGCGGCGATCGCCATCACGCTGTCCCTGCTGCTGTGGCTCGGGTTCCGGGAATACCACCTGCATGACCTGCGCGAACAGATCGCCGCGGCCCAGAAGGTGATCGACGGCAACTCGCGGCTGAGCATGGACGCCATCCGCCTGACCAAGACCTTCACCGATGACCAGGCCCGGCTGGAGAGCGCCAGCGCCTTCCAGCGGACCCCGGCCACCCTGACGGAGCTGGTCACGCTGCTGGCCAAGAGCCTGCCCAAGGACATTTCCATCGACTACATGGAGGCGCGGCTGGCGGAGGCCAACGGCACCTCGACGGTCCTGTTGAAGGGTTCCGTCGCCGGCACGCCGGATCAGGCGAGCGGGGCGGCCTCGAAATATGTCGACGGGCTGCGCGCGCATCCGCGGCTGGGCAAATTGTTCGATTCGATCGTGCTCAACAACCTGGTGCGCGGCTCCAGCACCAGCTATCTGACCTTTGACATCATGCTCAAGGGCAAGGCCGCGGGGACGGAGAAAAAATAACATGAACTCCGCCGACCTGATCGCGACCGTCAAGAAGCAGCCCGTGGGCGTCGTTTGCGGCGTCCTCTGCCTCGTTTTCGCCGCCGTGCTCTATGTCCGCAGCGACAAGATCGAGGAGAGCCAGACCGAGTACGATGCGAAGTCCGCCGAAGCCGCCCGGATCCTCACCAACGTGAGCAATTCCAAAAACCTGCCCGAGCAGGCGGCGGAGATGCAGGCCCTGAGCAGGGAACTGGACAACCGGCTTATCCATGCCGGCCAGCTGGCGGTGAACCTGCAGTTCTTCTACAAGCTCGAGGCCGAGACCGAGGTGAAGCTGGCCGATGTGCGCCAGGGCACCCCCGCCAAGACCAAGACGCAGTTTGTCGCCATCCCCTTCACCCTCGCCGTGCAGGGGACCTACAAGCAGCTTTTCACCCTGCTCCACCGGCTGGAGGACCGTTCGCATTTCTGCCACTTCTCCAATGTCAGTTTCACCAAGTCCGGGGGCGGCGGGGGTGACGCCGCCGGCACCACGGCCGATGCCATGACGATGAACCTCAACATTGAACTGCTCGGCCTGCCATGAAAACACCGTCCCCATCCGCGGTCGGTCTGATCTTGGTGCTCGCTGCCGCCACCTGGGCGGGGCCGGTCCGCGCCGCCGAGGTCAGCGATGTGCAGACCCCGACCAAGCGGCAGGAACTGCTGGACCAGGCCAAGAAGCTGCTCGCGCCCCGTGAGGCCGTGCCCCCGGCCTTCGATCCCTTTCACTCGGAAGCCTTCAACGACCTGATTGCGGCCAGCCATGGGGGCGGCACCACCACGGGCGGTGAAATCGCGGGCACGCACGCGGCTCCGGCCCCGGGTCCGCGCAGCCCCCACGGCCTGTTGCAGGCGATCGCCACCGGCCTCAAGCCCAGCGGCTTCTTCGTCCTCGGTGGCGAGCCGACATTGGTCTTCGGTCAAAAGCGGGTCAAAGCCGGCGGCTTCGTGACTATAACCTTTGAAGGCACCGAATACACCTTAGAGGTCATTTCCATCAACCTTCCCAACTTTACCATCCGCCTCAATCGCGAGGAATTTACCCGGCCAATCAAATAAGGAACCGAACTATGAGCACACGACGCACTCTCTTCACCGCGCTCCTCGCCACGGCACTCAGCCTGCCGGTTTTGGCCCAACCCGCCACCCCCCCGGCCGAGACCCCCGCTCCGGCGCCGGCCGCGCCCGCAGTCGCGCCCGCCGCCGCACCCGCCGCCGCACCCGCCGCCCCGGCCGTGGCCACGCCCCCGGCGGCCGAGCCCGTGGTCACCGTCCAGGGTGCCGCCCCGGTGGCCGCTCCGGTGACCCGCGACAAGGACACGCTGTCCGTTGATTTCCCCGACGAGGACATCAAGACCATCCTCCGCAATGTCGCCGACCTCTTCGAACTCAACCTCGTCGTGCCCGAGTCCCTGACCGGCAAGACCTCCATCAAGCTGCGCGATGTCACCTGGCGGCAGATCTTCCAGGTCGTGCTCTCCCCGGCCGGCTACACCTACGTGGAGGAGGGCAACATCATCAAGATCGTCAGCAATGAGCTGCTCCAGCAGGAGCCCGGCTCCACCGAGGTCTTCATCCTCAACAACGCCAAGGCGGCGGACATCAAGCCCACCATCGACGGCCTCATCGATGCGGCCACCGGCGGCAAGATCGTCATCGATGCGCGCAGCAATTCCCTCGTCATCACCGAGCGCCCCTCCCGCATGGGCCGCATCCGCACCATCATCGAGCAGCTCGACAAGGCCACCGACCAGGTGATGATCGAGTCGAAGTTCGTCGAGGTCACCGACCGCGACACCCGCAACATCGGCGTCAACTGGTCGGGCCTCGACCACCTGCAACTGGGTGCCGGCAGCATGAGCCAGACCTTCACCAAGAACAGCGGGCAGGACTCGAGCAATGGCATCAACAGCACCAATAGCACCGCGAGCACAACGCCGACCGGTTCAACCACTACTGCGACCACGACTGCGGTCGCAGGATCGACCACCGGAACCACCTCGACCAACACCGGCACGCTTCTCACCTTCGACCCAACCACTGGCATACCGTCCATCACCACGATCCCCAATCCAGGTGCGATCAACTCCCTGAGCACCACCACGCTTCCCACCACCACCACCACCACCACCACCACCGTACCTACCGGCACGAGCGGCACGGTGAGCAACGCCATCAGTGCGCTGACGAGCCTGACCAACACCGGCGGCACGGCGCGCGTGGCCACGGCGGTGTTCTCCGCCACCGATTTCAACGTCATCCTCTCGGCGCTCAAGACCCTTGACAACACCAAGGTCGTCTCCAACCCCACGGTCGTGACCCTGAACAACACTGAGGCCGTCCTCAACATCGGCCAGGAATTCCCGGTGCCGAGCTACACCTACAACAGCGAGCGCGGCTCGTTCGAGGTCTCCGGCTTCGTCTACAAGCCCATCGGCATCATCCTGAAAGTCACGCCGCAGGTGAACGGCCGCGGTGTCATCCGCCTCGCGATCGAGCCCGAGGTCAGCCAGCAGAACGGCTCCACCTCCTTCGGCGGCGCCGGCGGCGCCTCCATCCCGATCATCGCCACCCGCAAGGTGAAGACCCAGGTCTCGCTCAAGGATGGTTACACCATGGGCATCGGCGGCCTCATCACCACCTCGCAGGACCACGGCGGCACCAAGGTGCCCCTGCTCGGCGACATCCCGCTGCTCGGCAAACTCTTCTCCTCGAAGACCGTCAACGACGTCACCTCCAACCTGCTCATCTTTATCACCGCGAAGACCGTCAATGCGGACGGCGCCTCCCCGGAGGAGGTCTTTGATCCCCGCTCCATCCAGGCGGTCGGCATGACCCGCGACGAGCTGCCCGGCTACCGCGCCAGCAAGGGCACGGATGTCTTCGCGCCGGCGGAAAAGAAGCAATAGCCGCACGGCCAGCGGCCTCACCTCCACCGGGCGTATGCAGGTACGCCCGGTTTATTCGGGCGGCCCCGGCCGACCCTCCGCGAGGGAGCCGGCACGGCAGTATTTGTTAGCCATTTCGGCCAACCGCTCTAGCTTGCGCGGAATGGCCGGTCCCATGCCGAGTTTCCCTGTCTCCTCCCAGCCGCCCCGTGATTTCGGCGAACTGTTCCACCGGGTCGGACCCCAGATGGCCGCGCTCGATGTCTTCATGCGCGGCCAGGTGGAACGCTTCGAGCCGGAAATCCGGGAGATGGCGGCCTATTGCCTCGACACCACCGGCAAGCGGCTGCGGCCCACGCTGGTCTTTGTCAGCGGCTGGCAGGGCGACGGCATCGTGGCGGATGACCTGGTCCGCGCGGCCGGCGTCGTGGAAATGGTGCACCTGGCCACCCTGGTGCACGATGACATCATGGACCGGGCCGAGATCCGCCGCAACCGGCGCACCGCGGCGCGCGAATTTGGTCCGGACGCCGCCGTGTTGCTGGGCGACGCGCTGTTTTCCCAGGCGCTGCACGTGGCGGCGCAGTTTCCCACGACCGAGGTCTGCCGGCTCGTCGCGGAGTCCACGCGCCGGGTCTGTTCGGGCGAGATCATGCAGACGCTCCGCCGGCGCGACATCAACATCTCGCTGGCCGAATACCGCCGCATGATCGACCTGAAGACGGCGGAGCTCTTCCGGGTCTCCTGCTTTCTGGGCGCCCGGCTGTCCGGGCTCGATCCCGCCTTCGCCACCGCGGCGGACCGGTTCGGGCACCACCTCGGCATCGCCTACCAGATCTACGATGACCTGGTCGATTTTGTCGGCGAGGAGCAGCGCATCGGCAAGACCCTCGGCACCGACCTGGCCACCGGCAAGCTCACCCTGCCGCTGATGCTGATGCTGGATCGCGTCCCGCCCGACGAGCGGGCGGCCCTGGTGGCCGCGTTGCGCGGAGGCCAGCCGCAGGGCCTCGCCGCCAGCCGGCGGCGGATGCAGGAGCTGGACATCGCGGCGGGGGTCGTCACCGCCATCAACGACGAACTGGCGGCCGCCACCGGTGTGCTCGCCCCCCATGCCGGGCTCGCCCCCGTGCCCCTAATGCTCCAGCTGGGGGTGATGCTCCAGCGCCAGGTGGCCGCGTTGCAGTCCGCCCCGGCATAATTAGCGTTTGCACGGCTCCAACCCGGCGCTAGCCTGTCATTCGCACGATGAATCTGTCGCGGGTCTTCACCAAGGGCATCATCACCTCCCCGGAGCGACAACAGGAGGCGGATACGGATTTATCCATCGTGAAACGGGTCCAGGCGGGGGATGTCGCCGCCTTCGACCATCTCATTCTCAAGTACCGCGAACGCGTTTTTGGCGTGGTTTACAATCTCACTTCCAACCGGGAGGACGCCTCCGACCTGACCCAGGAGGCCTTCATCAAGGCCTTCCAGTCCATCACCCGGTTCCAGGGCAACTGCTCCTTCTTCACCTGGCTGTACAAGATCGCCGTCAACACCACCCTCAGTCATCTCCGCAAGAACCGTTTGCGCACTTTTTTCAGCCTCGAGAAACTGCATGAGGACGGCACCAATGCCCAAATCCTTGAACAACTCACGGATAAGAAGGGGGCGGACCGGGATGCCGACCTCAGGGAGCTCCAGGAAAAATTGAACGAAGCGCTGCAAAAATTGTCTATCCCACACCGAACAGTGATCACACTTTTTGAAATCGACGGCCTGGGCCACTCCGAGATAGCCGAAGTCATGGATTGCTCCGAAGGCACCGTGCGTTCGCGGCTCCATTACGCCAAACAGTTCCTGCAAGGCGAGCTCGCCAAATACCTCCGCACCTGATTTTCCGCGCATGCCTCCCACCGATCAACTTTCGAAAATCTCCGTCGAGGACCTGCTTCGGCTCAAGCGGGCCGAGCGGCCCGCCGCCGAATTCTGGACCAATTTTGAGCGCGAGCTGCGCCAGAAGCAGCTCACCGCCCTGCTCCGGAAGCGCCCCTGGTGGCAGGAGCTGCCACAGTTTTTCGCCCGCCACTCCTACCTGCCGCTCGGAGCCAGCGCCGTCCTCGCCTTCACCCTGGTTTCGGTCAAGTATTACACGCCGGCCCAGCCCACCCAGGCGGAGGCGGCACCCGCGGTCGTCGCCGCCCGTCCTCCCGCCGCCAGCATCACGGCCACGATGGCCCTGCCCGCGGCTGTCTCCTCCCCCCTGGTCAATCGCAGCGAACCGGTCACCCCGGCGCCCAGCAGCGTCGCCGCGGCCGTCCCGTCGTCCCTCGCGACCGCGGAACTCCTGCCCGCGCTGATCCCCCCGCCGGCGGATGAGACACCGTCCGCCCGCTCGATCGCCGCCAATCTCGAAACCCTCAAGCAGTCCGAGCCGGAGCTCGTCAACGCCGTCATGGGCAACCGCCTGAGCGCTCTGCCCCGCGGTCAGTACCCGACCGCGCCCGCCGCCGAACTGGCCTCCGTGCCGACCGGCGCCACCCGGCGCAGCCGCATTCTGGCCCAGTACACGGACCACCCGCTTTCCCCCGAGCCCACCGCCCCCGCCTATGTGCGAGAACGCCTGGCCCGGCACCTGGGTGACCCGGATATCTCGGATCGCATCAGCCGCATCGGCCTGAAGGGCGACCAGGTCTCCCTCGGCCTGACGCTCCGGCTCTGAGTTCAAACCCGCCCGAACGGCGGGTTTTTTATTGCCCGCTCCCGGGCCCGGGCACCCCCGGCGCTCACTTCCCCGGCACGCACAGGTTGCAGAGGTTGGTGAAGAAATCCGTGCCCTTGTCGTCCACGAGGATGAACGCGGGGAAATCCTTCACCTCGATCTTCCACACCGCCTCCATGCCGAGCTCCGGATAGTCCAGCACCTCGACGCGCGTGATGTTGTCCTGCGCCAGGATCGCCGCGGGGCCGCCGATGCTGCCGAGATAAAAACCGCCGTATTTCTTGCAGGCGTCGGTCACCGCCTTGCTCCGGTTGCCCTTGGCCAGCATGATCAGCGAACCGCCATGCGACTGGAAAAGATCCACGTAGCTGTCCATGCGGCCGGCCGTCGTGGGGCCGAACGAGCCCGAGGCCATCCCGGTCGGCGTCTTGGCCGGACCGGCGTAATAGATCGGATGCTGCTTCGCGTAGTCGGGCAGGCCCTGGCCGGCCTCAAGGCGCTCCTTCAGCTTCGCGTGCGCGATGTCGCGGGCCACCACCAAGGTGCCCGTCAGCGACACCCGCGTCGTCACCGGATGCTTCGACAGCTCGGCGAGGATCTCCGGCATCGGCCGGTTGAGGTCGATGCGGACAAAGTTGTCGTCCTTGAAGGCGCGCATTTCCGGCGGGATGAAGCGTCCGGGATTGGTTTCCAGCTGCTCGAGGAAGATGCCGTCGCGGGTGATCTTCGCCTTGATGTTGCGGTCGGCGCTGCACGACACGCCCATGCCGACCGGGCAGCTGGCGCCGTGGCGCGCCAGCCGGATGACGCGGACATCGAGGGCGAAATACTTGCCGCCGAACTGCGCGCCCACGCCGCTCTGCTGCGCCAGCTGCAGCACCCGGGCCTCCAGCGCGGGGTCGCGGAAGGCGCGGCCGAGCGCGTTGCCGGTCGTCGGCAGGGAGTCGAGGTACTTGGTCGTGGCGAGCTTCAGCGTCTTCATGCACGCCTCGGCGCTGGTGCCGCCGATGACGAACACGAGGTGGTAGGGCGGGCACGCCGACGTGCCGAGCAGCGGCATCTTGTCGGCGATGAATTTCTCCAGGCTCTTCGGGTTCAGCAGCGCCTTGGTCTCCTGGAAAAGATAGAGCTTGTTGGCCGAGCCGCCGCCCTTGGCCACGAACAGGAACTCGTACTTCGCCCCCTCGGTCGCGAACAGGTCGATCTGCGCCGGCAGGTTGGTGCCGGTGTTGACCTCGTTGAACAGGTCGAGCGGCGCGACCTGCGAGTAGCGCAGGTTCTCGCGGGTGTAGCACTCGTAGACGCCCCGCGCCAGCTGCTCGGCGTCGTTGCCCCCGGTCCAGACCTGCTGGCCCTTCTTGCCGAAGATGGAGCACGTGCCCGTGTCCTGGCACATCGGCAGGATCCCGCGCGCGGCGATCTCCGCGTTCTTGAGCAGCGTCAGCGCCACGTAGCGGTCGTTGGCGGACGCCTCCGGGTCCTGCAGAATCGCCGCCACCTGCTCCAGGTGCTTCGTGCGGAGGAAGAAATTGGTGTCGTGGAACGCCGACTGCGCCAGGTAGGCCAGCGCCTCCGGCGCCACCTTGAGGATCTCGCGGCCCTCGAAGGTGGTGGCGGCCACCCCCTCCTTGGACAGCAGGCGGTACGCGGTGTCGTCCGCGCCCAGCGGGAGCGGATCCTGATAGATGAAGGGGGGCGTGGGCATGGGGAAGGGCGGCGGATGAATCCTGCCCGCCAGCCTACGCGAAAGCAACGCCGGCGCAACTGCCGCGGCCGCTTATTACCTTTTGCTCCGGGCCCATAACGCGGGCTTCAGGCCTAAAGGATCTTCAATTTCGGCAGGTCCTGCACGTCGATGTAGCCGGCCGGCTGCTGCCGGGCGTCCACGGCGAAAAGGTCGGAGATCTTGCACTGCTGGAAAACCTTCAGCGCCTCCACCGCCAGCACGTCCGCCGGCACCGTGCGCGGATGGCGGGTCATGAACTGCGCCACCGGCTGCGCCAGGAAATCCGCGCCGCCGTGCAGCGCGCTGCGCCGGAAATCGCCGTCGGTGAAAATGCCCGTCAGCCGCCCCGCGGCGTCCACCAGCGCCACCGCGCCGGCCTTGGCCCGGGTCATGGCGAAGATCGCCGCCTGCACCGTCGTGCCCGCCTCGGCGAGCACCGGGCACGCCTCGCCCGTGCGCATGATGTCCCTGACCCGCAGCAGGAGCGTCATGCCGAGCGTGCCGGCCGGGTGGTATTTTGCGAAATCCTCGCGCGTCAGCCCGCGGCTCTCGAGCAGCACCATGGCGAGCGCGTCGCCGAGGGCCAGCGCCGCCGTCGTGCTGGCGGTGGGCGCGAGGGCGAGGGGGCACGCCTCGCGCGGGGCGGAGTAGACCAGCCGGAGGTCGGTGCCGCGGGCCAGCTCGCTGTCGGCCGACCCGGTCAGGGCGACGGTCCGCAGGCCGAACTTCTCGAACAGGGGCAGCAGCCGGAGCATCTCGGCGCTGGCGCCGCCGTTGCTCAGCAGCAGGGCGAGGTCGCCGGCCGCGCAGAGCCCGAGGTCGCCGTGCAACGCCTGGGTGGAGTCGAGGAAGCACGACGGCACGCCGGTGCTGTTGAAGGTCCCGGCCAGCTTCTGGGCGATGGCCGCGTTCTTGCCGACGCCGGAGAGGATCAGCTTGTGGCCGGAGGCGACCACGGCCTCCACCGCCCGCACCACGGCCACGAAGTCCTCGTTCAGCACCGCCGCGGTGGCGTCGAGCGCCTCGCGTTCGATGGCGAGGCAGCGGCGGGCTTGGGCGAGGAGGGTGGCGGAATCCAGGGGCATCAAAATCTTGTGTTGGCTCGGGGCTCGCGCAAACGTAGCCGGCGTCCTCCCTCGTTCAATTCATTTCCAGTATGTCCCGTCCCGCTTCCGCCCGCCGTGCCCTCGCGCTCCTCCTCCTGGGGGCGCTGGCCCTGGGGCTGGCGGGCTGCGGCGACAACGAGCGGCTTTCCTACGCCGCCGAGACGGACGAGCCCGCCTACCGCGAGGGGGCGGCGCTGCTGAAGACCGGCCGGAAGCAGGAGGCGCTCAACGCCTTCCTCAAGGTCATCGTGAAGCGCGGCGACGATTCCGCGGAGTCGCACCTCGAGGTCGGCCTGCTGTACCTGTCGGAAATCAACGACCCGCTCTCCGCGATCTACCATTTCCGGAAATACCTCGCCCTGCGGCCCAACAGCCCGCAGGCGCCGCTGGTGCGCCAGCGGATCGACGCCGCCACCCGGGAATTCGCCCGCACCCTGCCGGCGCAGCCGCTCGAGACCCAGCTCCAGCGGGTCGACCTCGTGGCGACGCTCGACCGCCTCAACAAGGAGAACGAGGCGCTCAAGCAGGAGCTGGCCGACCTGAAGGCCAGCCGCGGCCTGGCCGCCGCGGCGACCGGCGGACCCGGCCCGGCGCCGGATGCATCCGCCGGCGGCTTCAATTTCTCGACGGACAGCATCCCCGTGGTCCGCACCCGGCCCGCGCCGCCGGCCGCACCGGTCCGCGCCGTGGCGGCCCCGCCGGCGCGCCCGGCCCCCGCTGCGGTGCCGGCGGCGCCCGCCGCCGGGCGCACGTACACCGTGCAGCCCGGCGACACGCTCTCCAAGCTCGCCCAGAAATATTACAACAACCGCGCCCGGTGGCACGACATCTATGCGGCCAACCGGAACGTGATGAAGAACGAGGCCGACCTCCACGTCGGCACGGAGCTGAAGATTCCGTGAGCGGCGGGCGGGGCCCCCGCCCCCGCGCTACCCACCCAGCGCCTGCTCCAGGTCGGCGATCAGGTCGCCGGCGTCCTCAATGCCCACCGACAGGCGCAGCAGGTCGGGCGGGGTGGGGCTGTGGGCGCCCTCGACGCTGGCGCGGTGCTCGATGAGGCTTTCCACGCCGCCGAGCGACGTGGCGCGTTTCCACAACCGGACGCGCGCCGCCACGGCGATGGCCGCGGCCTCGCCGCCCGCCACGCGCACCGACAGCATGCCGCCGAAACCGCCCCGCATCTGCCGCGCCGCGACCGCGTGGCCGGGCGCCGCGGGCAGGCCTGGGTAGAGCACGGCCGCGATCTGCGGGTGCGCGGCGAAATGCTCCGCGATCCGCTGCGCCCCGCGGCACGCAGCCGGCACGCGCAGGTACAGCGTCCGCATGCCGCGCAGCAGCAGCCACGCCTCGAAGGCGCCGGGGATCGCCCCGCCGTTTTTCCGGCCGGACTTCAGCCGCGCCCAGAACTCGTCGTCCCGCGCCGTCACCAGTGCGCCGGCCACCACGTCGGAGTGGCCGTTCAGGTATTTCGTGGCGGAGTGCATGACCAGGTCGGCCCCGAGCGCGAGCGGCTGGGTGAGCACGGGCGAGGCGGTGGTCGAGTCCACCGCGAGCCGCGCGCCGGCGCGATGGGCGGTCTCCGCCGCGGCGGCGATGTCGGTGATGACCCACGTGGGGTTGGCGGGCGTCTCGATCCACACGAGCTTGGTCCGGCCCGGCTGCACCGCGCGGGCGAGGGCGGCAGGATCGTCCATGTCGACGAGGTCGACCGACAGGCCCCAGGCGGTGGCGTGGCCGAGCAGCCAGTGCCGCAGGGCCCAGTACATGACCCGGGGCGCGACCACGTGGTCGCCGGGCCTGAGCGCCATGAACACCGTGGTGGCCGCCGCCATGCCCGAGCTGAAGAGGAGCGCGCCCGCGCCGTGCTCGAGATGGGCCAGCAGCGCCTCGGCCGGTTCGAAGGTCGGATTCTCGGCGCGGGCGTAGACGCGGCCCGAGCGGAACTGGTTGTCCGCATCGCGCAGGAACGTGGTCGACGGATGCAGGGCGGGGATGATGGCCCGCGTCGTCTCGTCCACCAACCCGAGGGCCTGGGCGGCGGCGCTGGCGGGTTGGAGGTGCGGGAGGTCCATGCGGCCTACCCAAGCGCAAACCGGTCCGGCTGCAACGGCGGAACGCAGTCGGGCGGCTTAATTGCCGCCGGGTGTGTCGCCGGCCCTGGGCGGGCCGGCAGGTGGGGGGACGGATCCGGGCGCGGCGGAGTGGGCTTGTTCCCACTCAGGCAGCCACGGGCCGGCGAGCTCGAGGGTCTCGATGGCGTTGAGTGCCCACTGGACGCTGGCGACGCCGTGCAGCTGCCAGCCCACCGGTGCGCCGAGGAAGGCGGGGTCGGTGACGGGCCGGAGCAGGGCCGGCCCCTCGACCTTGACCGGCACCGAGCGGGCCGGCAGGTGGTCGCCGATGAGCTTGTCCCAGGCGAGCCGGCCGAGTTCGGCGTCGTGCTTCTTGTAGGCGGCATAGGCGAGCATCCGCGGCCCGGTCATCTGGTTGCCGTTGACCTCGCGGCCGACGGCTTCGCAGGTGTTGGCCCAGGCACGCCAGAATTCCGGCAGGTCGTACATCGGCTCCAGCTCGAACATGTTTTCGGGTCCGCCGAAGATCATGTCGAAATAGCGGCCGGGGAACCGGCCCTGGGTGTCGACGCTCGCGGCCATCGCCTTCATGTCGGCCTCGATGCGCGGCCGCCAGGAAGGATCGAGCCCGCGCTCCCACTCGGTGGTCCAGTTGAGCGCATAGCACATCCACTCGAGGCCGAAGCGGGTGAACGGACGGCGGGCGGAGGCCAGCGGCCGCGGGCCGAAGTCCGCGGGCCGCGGGGCGGGGCCGCTGGCGTGGGCGTCGAGCCGGGGGCTGCCGTCGGCGTCCGGCACATAGTGGGAGCCGTTGAACTGCGACAAATATTGGTAGGTGAGGTCGGCGTCGACCTGCTCGTGCAGCAGGTCGCCGGTGCGCTCGTCGCCGCCGGAAAGAAAATAATAGAAGCGCTTGAGGCCGGCGTGGCTGATGCGCGGCTGCTTGGCGCCGTCGCCCCAGTGGTTGACATTGTGGCGCGAGCCCAGGGGCGCGAAGGGTCCGGCATGGTACACGTCCACCTCGCTCGTGTGGCGCGTCATCCGCTCGGCCAGCCGGTAGAGGTCCGCCCGGCCGGTGCGCAGGAAGGAATACCACAGCAGCATGTCGGGCATGAGCTCGGTGTTGGCCCAGGCCCAGCCGCCGACGTCGTAACGCCATTCGTGGCGGCCGAAATCATAGTTGTGCATGATGTCGCCGAAGTCCCAGAAGCCGTACCACGAGCGCTCGTCGACCTGGTCGCGGTAGAAATCCACCAGGCCCTGCACCTGGTCCTCGACCCACCGCGCGGCCGGCGTCGCGCGGCCCGGCAGGCTCCAGTGCCCGAACACCTGCAGCGCATGGTAATATTCCGGCGTCGCGACGAGGAGGGGCGGCGCCCCCGCGGCCCGGGCGAAGGCGGCCAGCTCCGCGTTGGCGGGGATCGCCGCGAACGCGCGCAGCGTCAGCTCATGGGTGTTGGCGATGCCGAGGGGCGTGCCCCAGCCGGGCTTCCAGTCCTCGTAGTTGACCGGCAGGCCGTGCGGCTCGTCGTCATAGCGCCGGAGGTCCATCGCGGGGGCGTCGGGCGACCACAGCCAGACCCGGATCTCGCCGGCCGCCGCCGCGCCGTCGTGCACCTCGAGCGCGGCCGGGTATTTCTGCCAGAAATCCTTCACGCCAACGGCGAGCCCGCCGCTGACATCCCCCAGCACCACGAGGCCGCCGGCGCGGTGGCCGTCGGTGAAGTGCAGCCACCCGGCGCCGGGGGAGGTGCGCTTGGTGATCGTCCAGGAATTCGGTCCGGGCTGGAGGAGCCGCGCCTCGGCCCAGACCGGGACGCTGAGGAGGGCGTTGCGCGCCTGCGGGGTCAGGTCGGCGAGGTTCGGGATGCGTTCCCCGGCGAGATGGGCGGCGTAGAGTCTGCCCACTTCCGGCCCGGCCTGCGGCCGGTAGCCGGGCAGCAGGCGCACGGGCTGGTCCCAGATGCCGCCGTCGTCGCCGGCGAAACGGAGGTGCCGGTTCTGCAGCTCCTCCTTGAAGGGCACGGTGAAGGCGAGGCCGAGGCCCTTGATGAAATCCCGGGCCGCGTCGCCATCGTGGATGAAAGTGTGCACGAGGCGGAGGTCGGAGGAGCCGGCGTGGAAATAAAGGCGGACGATGAAGGGCAGCCACTCGCGCCCGTCATCCGTCGCGCGGTGCACGCCCTCGACCTTGACGACGGCGCGCAGCGGGCCGGCCTGCTCGAGGGTCACCTTTTTCACCCGGCTGGTGAAACGCTGCTCGCGCAGCAGGCCCTTGGCCTCATAATCGGTGCGGTCCTCGCGGAGCGCGACGAGCCGGCCGTGGGTCGCGACCTCGCGGTCGCCGAGCGTGAGCGACTCGAAAAAATTGTCGCCCGACCGGGCGATCCGGGCCCGGACGGCGCCGGTGTCGATCGAGAGGGACGTGGCGTCCTCGGTGTACTTGATCTCGAGGCGCGGGCCGCGCTCCTCATTGAGCCCGGGCCGGGGTGTGATGGTGAAAGGGCCGGCGAGGCCGGCCGGGGCGGTGATGGCGTGGCCGGACCACTTGACCGAGCCGTCGGGCCAGGAGGCGAGCGGCCAGGATTGCATCTCCACCCGGCGGCCGGCCGCGTCGGTCAGGAACAGCGGCGTGCCGGCGGGGACGGCGCCCTTCGGCCAGGGCACACCCCAGGTCACGTTGGCGGCGGTGGCCGGGGGCGTGCCGCCCAGCCAGTCGAGTGTGACCGCCGGGGCGGGCGGCGAAGCCGGGACGGCGGCCAGCACCGGCAGGGCCGCAGAAATGGCGATGAGCAGGCAGCGGGCGAGGGCAGGGAGTGGGCGCATCGGAGGGTCAGGGTTGGGCCAGGGCCGCCGCGACCGCGTCCTGGTAGGCGCGGCGCATGGCGGAGTTGTCGGGATTAGGGCTGAGCTTGTCCCGCGAGATCATGAAGACATAGACGAGGCCGCGCGTGGGATCGGCCCAGCTGTTGGTGCCGTAGGCGCCGCCGTGGCCGAAGGTGCCGGGGGAGAGCGTGGTGTTGGCCGCCATCTTGGTCGGGTCCGTGATCACGCAGAAACCGAGGCCCCAGGGCATGCCGGGCCGGGCGACCAGCGTTCCGGTCTGCGGGCGGATCAGCTCCGCGACGGTGGCGGGCCGGAGGATCTGCCGGTCGTGCACCCGGCCCTGGTGGAGCATCATCTGGTAGAATTTCGCCACATCCTCCGCGGTCGAGAACAGGCCGGCCCCGCCCAGCGGCGGCCGGGCGCGGTCGGTCACGGCGCCGCCATACAGGTAGTAAATGGGCGTGGGTTCCAGCCGGCCGGCCGGATTCATCAGGTAGCTCCGGGCGAGGCGTTTTTCCTGCGCCGGCGTGGGCCAGAACGTGGTGGCCTTCATGCCGAGCGGGTCGAAGAGCCGCCGTTGCATGAAGGCGGCGAAGGGCTCGCCGCTCGCGACCTCGATCACGCGGCCGAGCACGTCGAAGCCGGCGGTCGAGTAGGCCCAGCGGCTGCCGGGGGCGAAACGCAGCGGTTCGCGGGCGATGATCTTGGCCATTTCCGCGAGCGTCCAGTGCGGGTCGGTCACGGGATATTCGCCCAGGCCGCTGGTGTGCGTGAGCAGGTCGCGCACGGTGACCGGCCGGGCCGCTTTCACCAGCACGCGCCGTTCCGGCGTCTGCTCCGCGACGAGCCACTGTTTCCGGAACTCGGGCAGATATTTCTCGACCGGATCGTCGAAGGCCAGCCGGCCGTCGTCGACGAGCAGCGCGATGCCCGCGGCGGTGACGGGCTTGCTCATCGAGGCGATCCAGAAAAGATCGTCCGGCTGCATCGGCCGGCCGGTCGCCAGGTCGCTCGAGCCGACGGCCGACCGGTGGAGCACGCGGTCGGGATTGGCCACGAGCATGACCGCGCCGGAGATTTCGCCGCGGGTGACGAACGGCCGGAGCGCGTCCGGGAGGCCGGCAAAGCGATCCTGCGCGGGCGCGACCACGGCCGGAACCAGGGCCAGGAACAGGGGGATGAACAGCCGGCGGGGATGGCGGAATTGCATCGGGGGGTCAGATGAACGGCCGGCGGTCCAGCACCAGCCGGAGCGGCCGGTCGGTGACAACTTCCTGCGCGCCGAGGAATTTCTGCGCCTCGGCCGCGATGCTGATCGCGGCGGTGACGGAGTGGACGGGCAGCTTGGGCGAGAGCGCGGTCCGGCGGCCGGCGGGGCTGTAGAGGTCGCGCATCAGGAGGGCCATGATCCGGCGGACGGTGGTGCGCACGTCCTCGAAGCGGTGGGTGCAGATGCGGAGCGAGCGCGTCAGCAGGTAGATCGCGTCGAGGGTGAGCCACAGGTGGTTGTCGTCGCGCCAGTAGCCGTCGGGCTGCTGCGTGCGCAGGACGGCGTCGATGCGGGCCTCGGGGTACGGCAGGTGGCGGTTGAAATGTTCGTAGAGAAAGCTGTAATGGAATGTGCCGCCGACCTGGTCGGCGTCCCCGCCGGGCGGCTTGCCCACGCCCATCAGGCCGCTGGCCGGGTCGAAATAGCCGTCGCACGCGGCGAAGTACGCGTCGAACCACGCGGGGTCCGCAAGGGCCGGCACGAGGGCGTGGATGGCGCCGACGCCGGCGCCCCGGTGGCTGCCCAGGTAGACGGCGGTGCGCCAGTCCAGGGTGGCGAGAAAAGCCTTGGGATCGGCGAAGGTGGCGTCCATCCGCACCGGCCGCGCGGGCGCGAGGTCGAGGAGTTGCATCGCCGCGAGGGCGAAGGCGGTGTTGTGCAGCGGGTCGTGCGTCGGGGATTTTTCCACGAGCCAGCCCGTGTCGGGGGTCTGGAAGGCCTGGAAGGCGGCGGCCCACTCGGCGCGCTCCGGCTCGGTCGGGTGGAGCGCGCCGAGCGTGTGGAGGATGCAGGCCATGTCGGCGACGCCGTAGAGTTCCGGCGTGGTCTCGCCCGGGGCCCGGGCGTAGCGGCCGGCGCCGCCGGGCAGCCGGACCGACGGCTCGAACCCGGCCGTGATCCAGTGGACGAACTCGCGCAGGTCAAAGACCGGGGCGGGGCCGGCCGGCGGGGCCGGATCGGCGGCGAAGGATCTCGCCGGCAGGGCGGAAAGCAGCGCGAGCGAGCCCAGGCCTTGGGCGCTGCGGCGCAGGAATTCGGCGCGCGTGCAGGCGGCCGGGTCGGTCGGGGTGGGGCGGGGTGGGGCGGGCATGGGGAAAATGCGCGGCGGGTTTGGGCGGGGACGGCCAGCCGGGGTAGGCGCCGCCAGTCAATCCGCGCCGGCCGCCGGCCGCAAAGCCCGATTCAGCTGACAGTCAAAATAACCGGCCGGCGGTCAGAGCGCCCCGATCGCCTCGTCCAGCACGGCGAGCAGGAAGTCGGCGTCGGCCTGCGTGATGTTCATCGGCGGGGCGAAGCGGATGGTCTGGCCCCAGAGGCCGCCCTTGCCGAGCAGCAGCCCGAGTTCGCGGGCGTTCTCGACCACCTGGGCGCAGGCCTCCTTGGCCGGCTCCTTGGTGGTGCGGTCCTTGACGAACTCGATGCCGAGCATGAGGCCCTTGCCGCGCACGTCGCCGATGACGGGATACTTCGCCTTCAGCCGCTCGAGGCCGGCGATGATGTAGGCGCCCAGCCGGAGCGAGTTCGCCTGGAGTTTTTCCCGGTCGATGACCTCGAGCACGGCCCGGCCGATGGCGCTGACGACGGGGTTGCCGCCGAAGGTGTTGAAATGGGTCTTCTGCGCGAGCATGGCGGCGATCTTCGGCGTGGTGACGACGGCGGCGAGGGGCGCGCCGTTGCCGATGCCCTTGGCCATGGTGACGATGTCGGGGATGACGCCCTGCGTCTCGAAGCCCCAGTAGTGGGTGCCGGTGCGGCCGAAGCCGGTCTGCACCTCGTCGGCGATGCAGACGCCGCCCGCGGCGCGGACGTGGGCGTAGGTGTGCCGGAGGTAGCCGTCGGGGAAGACCACGAAGCCGCCGACGCCCTGGATGGACTCGGCGATGAAGCCGGCGACCTTGCCCGGCGTGGTGTACTCGATGACCTGCTTGACGTCGTCGGCGTATTTCCGGCCGGCGTCGGGATCGTCATAGCCCCAGGTGCCGCGGTAGGGGTAGGGCGCGAGGGCGTGGTGGACGCCGAAGCTGTGCGGCACGTTGAACTTCCAGGCGCTGTTGGCGGTGACGCCCATGCCGGAGGCGTTGCCGCCGTGATAGGCGTTGCGCAGGGCGATCAGGTCGTAGTTGCCCGTGTAGAGCCGCGCCATCAGCAGCGCGAGGTCGTTGGCCTCGGAGCCGGAGTTGACGAAGTAGCAGACCTTCAGGTCGCCCGGCAGCTTCGAGGCGAGCATCTCGGCGTACAGCGCGATGTTCGGGTGCAGGTAGAGGGTGGTGGCGTGCTGGAGGATTTCGTTCTGCCGGTTGGCGGCGGCGACGACATGCGGGTGGCAGTGGCCGACGCTGACGGTCACGATGCCGCCGAGGCCGTCGAGGTAGCGCCTGCCGGTGTGGTCCCAGACGAACTGCATCTTCCCCTCGACGATCATGATCGGCTGCTTGTAATAGAGCAGGATGCCGGGGTTGAGATATTGCTTGCGCAGGGCGAGCACCGACTCGGCGGACGGACCGGTGTAGGGCGCGGGTATGAAAGAGGTGGGCGGGAGGGGGATGGATTTCATGGGGAAAATTCTTACAGGAGATAACGGAGTAAATGGAGGAAAGTCAGCGATCGATTCTCTGTGGTCTCTGTTACCTCCTGTGAAATTAAAAGGTCAGCTGGTTGGCGCGAGTTTACGGAGGCCGAGGTAGACGGCGAAGGCCACGCCGAAGCCGACGAACCACGCGTAGTGGTAGAGGCCGAGCAGGAAGCCGGGCAGCCCGGCACCGTCGATGACCTTGATCGTGACCAGGAAGCCCGGCAGGCTCGGTAGTGCACCGGCGACCAGCGCGGTGATCGCGACCCAACTGATGCCGTGGGAGTAGGTGTAGCCCCCGGTCGCGGAGTAGAGGGCGGCGACGTTGAGCTCCCTGCGGCGGATGACGAAGTAGTCGGCGATCATGACGCCGCCAATCGGGCCGAGCAGGGCGCTGTAGGCGATGAGCCAGGTGAAGATGTAGCCGGAGGGATCGGCGATCAGCTTCCACGGCATCATCAGGATGCCGATGAGGCCGGTGATCAGTCCGCCGATGCGGAACGAAATCCTGCGCGGCGCGAGCTGGGCGAAGTCATTGGCCGGGCTCACGACATTGGCCGCGATGTTGGTCGCCAGGGTGGCGATGCAGAGCGCGACCATGGCGACAACGAGCACGGCGGGATTCTTGAACCGCGTGAGCACATCGACCGGATCCCAGATGGTCTGCCCGTAGATGATGGTCGTGGCCGAGGTCACGGCGACGCCGATGAACGAGTAGAGCGCCATCGTCAGGGGCAGGCCGAGCGCCTGGCCAAGGACCTGATCGCGCTGGGACTTGGCGTAGCGGGAGAAGTCGGGGATGTTGAGCGAGAGCGTGGCCCAGAAGCCGATCATGCCGGTGAGGGCGGGGAAGAAGAAGCCCCAGAACCGGCCCGCCTTGGGCTGGCCGGGATCGAACGCGGAGGGCTGCGCGAGGATCGGGCCGAAACCGCCGGCGTTTTTCCAGGCCCACCAGAGCAACAGCAGGCCGAGGGCGATGAGCAGCGGGGCCTTGATGTTCAGGAGCAGCCGGATCGAATCGATGCCCTTGTAGATGACGAACAGGTTGACGCCCCAGAAAAACAGGAAGCAGCCGAACTCGGGCGCGGTGATGCCGAACGCGCCGGAGCCGGCGGCCGCGGCGATGCCCGGCCAGAATACGGCGAGGATCTTGTAGATGGCTTCGCCGCCGATGTAGGTCTGGATGCCGAACCAGCCGCAGGCCACCAGCGCGCGGAGCACCGCCGGGATGTTGGCGCCGGTCGTGCCGAACGAGGCACGGCAGAGCACGGGGAAGGGGATGCCGTATTTCGTGCCGGCGTGGGCGTTGAGCACCATCGGGACGAGCACGATCAGGTTGCCGAGGAAGATGGTCAGCACGGCCTGCCACCAATTCATGCCGCCGCCGATGAGCGACGACGCGAGCATGTAGGTGGGGATGCAGGCCGACATCGAGATCCACAGCGCCGCGAAGCTCAGCACGCCCCACTTGCGCTGCGCGGGTGGCACGGGCGCGAGGTCCGCGTTGGAGAGGTGGCTGGCCGCGATGTCGGCCTCGACATCGGGAGCGTTCTGGCGGAGGCCTTCGGAGGTGGACATCGGATTATTTATCCACGGATTTCACGGCAAGACCCGGATGGGAATGGCCACAAAGAGTCACAAAAAGCCACGAAAAGCGGCACCGCCAGGCAGATTTTCCTTTGGGGCATTCTCGTGACTTTTCGCGGCTAAAAATGGCTTGGTTTCCGCTGGAGAAATTGCCCGCGGCCGGGAGTGCCGCAGAACTTGCCGTCGCGGACCGCGACCTGGCCGCGGACGGTGACGTCACGCGCCCGGCCTTCGAGCTTCCAGCCCTCAAAGGCGCTGTAGTCGACGTTCATGGACTGGGTCTTGACGGAGATCGTGCCGCGGTAGTCCGGGTCGAACACCACGAGGTCGGCGTCGGCCCCGGGCTGGATGGCGCCCTTGCGGGGGAAGAGGTCGAAGAGCTTCGCGACCTGCGTGCTGGCGACGTTCACGAGGGTGTGCAGGTCGATCTTCCCGGTCTTCACGCCGTAGGTGTAGAGCAGGTTGACGCGTTCCTCGAGCGAGGGGATGCCGTTGGGGATTTTCGTGAAGTCGGCCCGGCCCATCGGCTTTTGCTTTTCGAAGTCGAATGGCGCGTGGTCCGTCGCCACGGTCTGGATCAGGCCGTCGCGCAGGCCGTGCCAGAGGACGCTTTGGTTGCGGGCGTCGCGCAGCGGCGGCGACATGACATACTTGGCACCCTCGAAATCCGGGCGCTCGGCGTAGGACTTGTCGAGGGTCAGGTACTGGATGAGCGTTTCGACGGCGACGCGGACGCCGCGCTGGCGGGCGGCAACGGCCTGGTCGAGCGCCTCCTGGCAGCTGAGGTGGACGATGTAGGTCGCCGCCCCGGTCAGCTCGGCGAACGTCATGAGGTGGTGCACGCCCTCGGCCTCGACGGCGGGCGGGCGGCTCTCGTGGTGCTGGCCGGGGCCGGTCAGGCCGGCGGCGAGCAGTTCCTTGCAGCGTTCGGCGACGAGGGTCTCGTTCTCGCAATGGGCCGTGACGATGGCGCCGAGTTCCTTGGCGAGCTTGAGCGTCCGGTAGAGTTCCGTGTCGTCGATGCCGAACGCGCCCTTGTAGGCGAGGAAGATCTTGAAGGAGCTGATGCCGCGCGCGACGATCTCGCGCAGCTGGGCCTCCGTGCCGGCGTCGAACCTCGTCACGCCCATGTGGAAGGTGAAATCGCAGGCCGACTTGCCCGCGGCCTGGCTCAGCCACAGCTCGAAACTCTGCAGGGTGTCGTCGGCGCGGGCCGGGCAGCACATCTCGATCAGGGTCGTGGTGCCACCGACCAGCGCGGCCTGGCTGCCGGTCACGTAGGTGTCCTTGGAGAACGTGCCCATGAAGGGCAGGTAGATGTGGACGTGCGGGTCGATGAAACCCGGGAAGACGTATTTGCCCTTGGCGTCGATGGTCTCGGTGCCGGCGGGGGCCGAGATGTTTTTGTCGATCTTCGTGATCGTCTCGCCTTCGCAGTAGATGTCGGCGACATAGCGGCTGTCCGCGGTGACAATCTCCCCGTTCTTAATCAGTAGGGCCATAGGGTTAGATTTTAAACACCGAGGACACAGGGCGCATAGAGTTAATGACAACAGTCGGTCTCTGTGTCCTCTGTGATCTCTGTGTTAAACTAGGAATCATTTCTTCCAGACGTCGCCCACGTCGCCGCCGAACCAGCGGGACGAGACGACCTTCTGCTGGGTGTAGAACTGGATGCTCTCTTTCCCCTGGATATGGAGGTCGCCGAAGAAGGACTCGTCCCAGCCGGTGAACGGGAACATCGCCATCGTGGCGGGGACGCCGACGTTGACACCGACCATGCCGGCTTTGACCCGCAGCGTGAACTCGCGGGCGGCGCGGCCGCTGTTGGTGAAGATGGCCGCGCCGTTGCCGAAGGCGGACTGGTTGGCCTGCGCGATGGCGGCGTCGAGGTCGTCCATGCGCATGACGTTCAGCACCGGGCCGAAGACCTCCTCGCGGGCGAGGGTCATGTTGTGCTGCACGCCGTCGACGACGGTCGCGCCGAGGTAAAAGCCGCGCGGGGCGTCGGCGACCTTCGCGCCGCGGCCGTCGGCGATGATCTTCGCGCCTTCCTGTTCGCCGCGGGCAAGGAGGCCGAGGACGCGGTCGCGGTGGGCCGCGGTGATGACCGGGCCCATGTCGGGCTGCGCGGCGCGGTCGGTCGGGCCGACCTTGATGGCGTTGGCCGCCTTCACCAGCTCGGGCAGGACGCGGTCGGCCGCGGCGCCGACGGCGAGGGCGGTCGAGCCCGCCATGCAGCGCTCGCCCGCGCAGCCGAAGGCGGCGGTGGCGAGGTTTTCCACCGTCTTGCCGACGTCGGCGTCGGGCATGACGACGATGTAGTTCTTGGCGCCGCCGTTGGCCTGGACGCGCTTGCCATGCCGGATGCCGGTCTCATAGATGTATTTCGCGATCGGGGTGGAGCCGACGAAGGAGACGGCCTTCACCTTCGGGTGCGTGAGCAGGGCGTCGACCGACTCGCGCCCGCCATGGACGAGGTTGAACACGCCCTTCGGAAGGCCCGCCTGCTCGAGCAGCTGCCCGAGGAGGACGGCGCTGAGCGGGACCTTCTCGCTCGGCTTCAGGACGAAGGTGTTGCCGCAGGCGATGGCCGTGGGAAACATCCACAGCGGGACCATCGCGGGGAAGTTGAACGGCGTGATGCCGGCGCAGACGCCGAGCGGCAGGTTGATGGTCTCGCAATCCACGCCGCGGGCGATGTTCCGGAGCGAGTCGCCGAAAAGCAGCGTCGGGATGCCGCAGGCGTACTCGACGTTCTCCAGGCCGCGGAAGATCGAGCCGCGCGCCTCGGCGTGGGTCTTGCCGTGCTCGCGCGATACCGTCGCACAGAGGAGGTCGAAGTTTTGCTCGATCAGCTGGCGGTATTTGAAGAACACGCGCGCCCGCTCGATCGGGGGCGTGTCGCGCCAGCCCGGGAAGGCCGCGTGCGCGGCCTCGACGGCCGCATTGACTTCGTCCGCGCCGCCCGCCGGGCACTCGGCGATGACGTCGCCGATGGAAGGGTTGTAGACGGGGGTGCCGGCGATCTTCGGGGTGAGCCATTCGCCGTTGATGAAAAGGGGGCACGGGGTGAGGGAACTCATGAAATCAAGGATGCGGCGGGATCGGCGACATTTCGCCCCGGGCGAGGCGGTCCTGGTAGTTGCTCCAGGTCATCGGGGACTGGCCGTTTTCAATCACGGTCATCGTGATGCAGTCGTCGACGGGGCAGACGAGCGAGCAGAGGTTGCAGCCGACGCAGTCCTCCTCGCGGACCTGCGGGACGGGCTTGTGCGGGACGCGGCCAGGGCCGAGGCCGAGCTTGAGCGCGTCGGGCGACGTGAGATCGATGCACTGGTGGGCGCCGTCCTCGCAGGCGATGTAGCACAGGTTGCAGCCGATGCACTTGTCGTAGTCGATGCGGGCGACGCGCTGCCAGTGGAGGTCGAGGTTCTCCCATTTGTTGAGCTTGTTGACAGCGAGGCCGCGGAGGTCGGCGAGGGACTTCATGCCCTTGGCGTCGAGGTAGGCGCTGAGGCCCGAGTTCAGGTCCTCGGCGATGCGGAACCCGAAGTGCATGATGGCGGTGCAGACCTGCAGGGAGGTCGAGCCGAGGGCGATGAATTCGGCGGCGTCCCGCCAGGAGGCGATGCCGCCGATGCCGGAGATGGGGAGGCCGACCGCGGGGTCGGCGGCGCAGGCCTGGACCATGTTGAGGGCGATGGGCTTGACGGCGGGGCCGCAGTAGCCGCCGTGCGAGCTGAGGCCGCGCACGGTGGGCTCGGGCACGAACGTGTCGAGGTTCACGTTGGTGATCGAGTTGATGGTGTTGATCAGGGAGATGGCGTTGGCGCCGGCCCGGCGGGCGGCGCGGGCGGCGGCGGTGATGTCGGTGATGTTCGGCGTCAGCTTGACGATGACCGGGATGGTGGCGGTCTCCATGACCCAGCCGGTGATCTTTTCGGTGACGGCGGGCTGCTGGCCGACGGCGGAGCCCATGCCGCGCTCGCACATGCCGTGCGGGCAGCCGTAGTTGAGCTCGATGCCGTCGGCGCCGGCGTCGGTGGCGCGCTGGACGAACTCGCGCCACTCCTCGCGGGTCTCGACCATGAGGGAGGCGATGACGGCGTGGTGCGGCCAGCGGCGCTTGACCTCGGCGATCTCGCGGAAGTTGGTGTCGGGCGAGCGGTCGGAGATGAGCTCGATGTTGTTGAGGCCGATCATGCGCTGGGTGCCCGCGTTGAGCGCGGAGTAGCGGGAGGCGACGTTGATGATGGGCGTGCCGATGGTCTTCCACACGACGCCGCCCCAGCCGGCCTCGAAGGCGCGGTGGGCCTGGTAGGCGGTGTTGGCCGGCGGGCCGGAGGCGACCCAGAAGGGGTTGGGGGACTTGATGCCGGCGAGGTTGCAGCTCAGATCAGCCATGGGGAGGGGAAATTCTTAAACCACTAATGCACACTAAGGATTAGTGAGAAATGAGTGAAGATTGGTGGTCAGACGGGTTTGTTCATGGCGGCTTCGAGTTCGCGGGACCGGATCGGCCGGAGGAGGCCGGAGCCGCTGGCGCCCTGCTTGGCGCCGAGGCGGGAGGGCTGGACGGGCGGGCCGGCGGGCGAGCCGGTGAGGAAGGCGTGGATGCCGTGCGCGGCCTTCTTGCCCTCGCCGACGGCGTTGACCACCTCGCGGCCGCCGTTGCCGCAGTCGCCGCCGGCAAAGAGGTGCGGCACGCCGGTCTGGCCGGAGAGCGGGTCGTGCGCGATGACGCCGCGGGCGTCGATGGCGAGCGCCGGGAAGAGTTCCTTGAGCAGCCGGACCTGTTTTTCCTGGCCGACGGCCTTGAGCACGAGGTCGCAGGGTTCGATCCACTCGGAGCCCAGGACGGGTTCGGCCCGGCCGTTGACGAGGTGGGTGAGGACCAGCCGGAGGCCGGAGACGTGGCCCTCGGTGGCGAGGATCTCGACCGGCGCGGCCTTGAAGAGGAACTGCGCGCCGTCGTGCTTGGCGTGCTCGTACTCGAAGTTGTAGGCCGACATGTCGCCCTCGTCGCGGCGGTAGACGATGAAGGCGCGGTCGGCGCCGAGGCGCTTGGCCTGCGTGACGGCGTCGATCGCGGTGTTGCCGCAGCCGATGACGGCGACGCGGCGGCCGACGGGGATTTTTTCCAGCGGTTCGGTATGGATCTGGGCGATGAACTCGAGCGCGTCGCGGACCTCGGGCAGGTCCTCGCCCGGGATGCGGAGCCGGGTGGCGGCGCCGAGGCCGACGCCGATGAAGATGGCGGCAAAGTCCTTTTCCAGCTGCGCGACGCTGACGTCCCGGCCGACCGTGACCCCGGTGCGGATCTCGACGCCGAGGGATTGCACGAGCGCGACCTCGGCCAGGCTGACCTGCGGCTTCATCTTGTAATAGGCGATGCCGTAGGTGTTGAGGCCGCCGGCGTGCGGCTGTTTCTCCAGGATGGTGACGCGGTGGCCGAGCCGGGCGAGTTCGGCGGCGCAGCCCAGGCCGGCCGGGCCCGCGCCGATGACGGCGATCCGGTGGCCGGATTGCACCGCGGGTGGCGGCGGCAGGACGGAGAGATTGTGCTCGGTGACGAAGTCGGTGGCGTAGCGCTGCAACCGGCCGATGCGGATGGGCTGCTCGTCGCGGTCGCCGAGGACGCAGGCGCCCTCGCACAGGACCTCGGTGGGGCAGACGCGGGCGCAGGAGGCGCCGAGGATGTTGGCGGTGAGGATGGTCTGCGCGGCGCCGGCCGGGTTGCCGGAGGCGATCTTCCGGATGAAGGCCGGGACGTCGATGCCGGTCGGGCAGGCCATGATGCATGGAGCGTCGAAGCAGTAGAGGCAGCGGCCGGCCTCGACGAGGGCCTCCTGGGGACGCAGCGGGGGCTTGAGATCGGTGAAGTTCCGGGCGAGCGCGTCGGCCGGCAACAGGGGGGAAAGGGACATGGCAGCGTGGAGGAAACAGGCCGGCCGGGCGCAGCACGAGGGAAGTCAGGTCAACTTTGGCCGGCTATTCCCAGGGCCGCAACGCGGGCACCTGCAGGAATGGTGGATGATTGGTGGGTTGAATACAGCGGGGAAGGCGGTAGTTTCCAAGCAGAAATCAGGCCGATGCCACCCGCTTTCCCATGCCGCTGAATCCCGCCCGCACCATCGCCGAGCTCAAGGAGCTGCGCGCCCTGACCGGCGACGAGCACGGCGCGCAGCGCGTGGCCTTCACGCCGGTGTGGGTGCAGACCCGCGCCTGGCTGCAGGCGAAGCTGACGGGCCTGCCGCTCGAGACGCACACCGATGCCGCGGGAAATTTCTGGGCGACGCTCCGCGGGGAAAGCGAGCGGGCGCTGCTCATCGGCGGTCACATGGACTCGGTGCCGAACGGCGGCTGGCTCGACGGCTGCCTGAACGTGCTGGCCGGCGTGGAGATTCTGCGGCGAATCAACGAACAATACGCGGGCCGGCCGCCCATCACCGTGCGGCTGGTCGACTGGGCGGACGAGGAAGGCGCACGGTTCGGCAAGAGCCTGTTCGGCTCGTCGGCATGCTCGGGGGCGCTCGACCTGGCCGAGGCGCGCGGGCTGAAGGACAAGCAGGGCGTCACCCTGCCCGCCGCGCTCCAGGCGGTGGGCATCGACTTTGAAAAGGTGAAGGCCAGCCGCGTCGAGCTGATGCACGCCGCGGCCTACCTTGAGCTGCACATCGAGCAGGGGCCGGTGCTGCTCGACCTGGACCGGCCGCTCGGCGCGGTGCTCGGGACCTTCGGGGTCGAGCGGCATGCGCTCACCTTCCACGGCCAGGCGGCGCACTCGGGCAGCACCCCGATGAACCGGCGCAGGGACGCGTTCCTCGCCGCCGCAAAAATGAGCGCCGAGATCTATGAGATCGCGCAGCGCAGTGGCAACGGCGTCTGCACCATCGGCTCGTGCACGACCAAACCCGGCATTGTCACAAGCGTGGTCGAGGAGTGCCGGATTACGCTCGACCAGCGGCACCTCGACGCCCCGGCGCTGGCGCGGATGCTGCAGGCGGCGAAGGCGGCCAGCGAGCGTTTTGCCGCGGAGGGCAACGTGCGGGTGGCCTGGGAGCGCCTCTGGCGGATCGAGCCGCGGCCGTTTCATCCCGCGCTCATCGAGCTCTGCGACCAGGCGATCCGGGAGACCGTGCCCAAGTCGCACCGGCTGCCGTCGGGCCCGCTGCACGACGCCGCCGAGGCGTGCGGGGCCGGGGTGCCGACGGTGATGATGTTCGTGCAGAGCCTGCACGGCATCAGCCACAACAAGATCGAGGACACGAAGGAGGAGCACCTCGCGCTGAGCGTGACGGCGTTCGACAAACTGGCGGCGAAGACGATGGCCTGGATCGCGGCGCAAGGGTAGGCCAGCGACCTTGGTCGCGCCGGGAAACGCGGGCCCGCCCGCGGCCTACGACGGCGAGACCGCCGCGCGCAGGGCGCGGGCCTCGGCGAGGAGTTCGTGCGCGGCGGCGACGGGATCGTCATCCGGGGCTGCGGCCTCGCGGGGCGGGGGCACCGCGCCCGCCGGCACTTGCTCATGGTGGTCGTCGGGGTCGCCGAGGCCGGCCTGGCGGAAATGGCGGAGACGCTCGAGGATCAGGTCGCGGATTTCGGTGGCGTGGTCGACGCTGTGAAAAATGCCCGTATGGAGCGAGTCACCGGCCCGGCCGCGCTTTGGGTCGTGGTCCCCGCCGCCGGCGGACTGGACGTGCACGTCGGCCAGGCCGAGCAGGCGCTGGAGCGGGCCCTGCTGGACCTCGACCTGCTGCAGGTTGGCGAAGCTCATGGTGGATTCCTGCAGGCGGACCAGGCCGGTGCGGATGCGGAGGCTGCGGTCGGTCACGATGTACCACCGCAGCTCATAATCGAGCCGGCGCAGCATGTAGGTGACGGGGATCTGGGCGAGAAAAAGGACGAAGCCGGACACCTTGATGAACCAGATCAGGGGAAAGGCCCACCCGGGCAGCCGCACGGCCACCTCGACCAGGGTGCGTTTGAAGCCGGTCCAGCCGTCGAGGTTGTTGCGGCTGCGCCGGATGTTCTTGTCCGCGGCCGCCGGTGCCGCCGTGACGGCCTTGAGGGTCTCGTCGAGGGATTCCCGGGTGAAGGCGGGCGCGGTGGCGCGGCCCTGCTTCTGCTCATGGGCGGTGTGTTCGACGTCGACCAGGACCGCGGTCCAGAACACAAAGCCGGCCAGGACCGTCAGCTGCGCGAGGCCCCAGCCGGCCAGCCGCAGCTTGAAATAATTCCGGCCGGCGCGGAAGACGCGGACGGAACCCGGGGCGCCGAACGGCGGCGCGGGTTCGTGCGGCACGCGCATGACCTGCAGCACCCAGGTGCGCAGCCGGTCATACATGGCCGGAGTCCTTCGGGCGCGCCTGCAGGGCGAGGCGGGTTGCGCGCAGCTCGCGGGCGACCTCGCGCAGCGCGGCGGCGAGCGCGGGGTCCGGCGCCGGCGCGGCGGCCGGCGCGGCGGGATGATGGGCGGGATCCTTCACGCCGCGCATCTTCGAATAGAGGAAATCGCGCACGGCCTCGTATTCCTTGAAGCCTTCGAGCGTCATCTCGGCGCCGGCGCTGCCGCTGGCGGTCTGGACCAGGACGCGCGCGAGGCCGAGCCAGCGCTCGACCAGGTTGGAGCGGAGGTGGATGTCCTGGATGCGGGCGTAGTTGATGATGATCTGCCGCCGGAACAGGATGCCCCAGCTCATCGAGATGCCCT
The DNA here is from genome assembly GCA_964423065.1 of uncultured Oleiharenicola sp. Classification (GTDB taxonomy): domain Bacteria; phylum Verrucomicrobiota; class Verrucomicrobiia; order Opitutales; family Opitutaceae; genus Lacunisphaera. Next base: position 102,127 of record CAYRDN010000005.1, read on the forward strand.
CGTCGGTGAACTTGTAGCGCATCGTGTGGTAGCGGAAATACAGGTACGGCGCGAGGAAGGGAAACGCCGGCGGAATGACGAGGGCGCTCAGCAGGTAATAGGTCAGCAGGTCGCGGTGCGGCCGCTCGAGCGCGAGGATGGCCGCTGGGTCGGGGGACGGGTTCACACCGCCACCGATGACGGCAAAGCGGTCCGGCGACAATCCCGGAAGCGGGCGGGGCCGGCGATCGCGCCCGGTGGTCAGACCGTCTGGGAGAAACCGCCCGGGCGCCTGGTCAGGTGGGCGTCGAAGCGCATGGCGATGATGCGCAGGAAGAGCCGGCCGAGTTCCGTGATCACAATGCGGCCGGCGTGCCGGGTGAGCAGGCCGTCGGCCTCGAGGTCGGTGAGCGAGGCGAGCTCGGGCGCGTAGGTGGCGGCAAAGTCGAGCCCGAGCCGGCGCGAGAGGCCGGGGAAATCCAGGCCGCGGCCGCACATGATGTCCGAGATGATCGCGCGGCGCTGCTGGTCGTCCGCGCTGAGCAGGTAGCCGCGCTCGATGGGCAGCCGGCCGGCCTCGACGGCGTCGATGTAATCCGGCAGCTCCTTGTGGTTCTGGCGGAAGGCGCCGGCGGTTTCGGAGATCGAGGACATGCCGAAGCCGTAGAGCGAGGCGCCGGCGCGGGTGGTGTAGCCCTGGAAATTGCGGTGGAGCGTGCCGTCGGCGAAGGCGACGGCGAGCTCGTCGTCGGGCCGGGCGAAGTGGTCCATGCCGATCTGCACGTAGCCCGCGGCCGTCAGCCGGGCGACGGCGGTCATGAGCATCGTGAGCTTGTCCTCGGTGGTGGGCAGCTGCCGGCGGTCGTCGAAGATCTTCTGCGCGGGCTTGATCCAGGGCACGTGGGCGTAGCTGAAGACGGCGAGCCGGTCGGGGTTGAGGGCGATGATCTCGTCGAGGGTCCGGGCGAAGGACTCGGTCGTCTGCAGCGGCAGGCCGAAGATGAGGTCGAGGCTGACGGACTGGAAGCCGGCCGCGCGCAGCCACGCGATGGCCTGGGCGGTCTGGGCGAGCGGCTGCCAGCGGTGGACGGCGAGCTGGACCCGCGGGTTGGTGTCCTGCACGCCGAGCGAGGCGCGGTTGCAGCCGAGCCGGCGGAAGGCGTCGACATGCGCCTCGGTCAGCCGGCGCGGGTCGATCTCGACCGAGTTCTCGGAGTCAGGGGCGAACCGGAAGTGCCGGTGGATGGCGGCCGCGAGGCGGTCGATCACCGCCGGGGGCAGGAACGTGGGGGTGCCGCCGCCGAAATGGAGCTGGGTGACGGGGCGGGCGGGATGGAGGAGCGGGGCGGTGAGCGCCAGTTCCTGCTCCAGCCAGCCGACGTATTCCCCGGCGGCGGACAGCCGCTTGGTGATGACGGTCGTGCAGCCGCAGTACCAGCACAGCGTCTCGCAGAACGGCAGGTGAAAATAGAGCGAGAGCGGGGAGGTGGCGTCCCGGTTGTCGATGGCGACATCGGCGAGCAGCGCGGCGCGGTCGATGGCGGTCGAGAATTGTGGCGCCGTCGGATAGGACGTGTACCGCGGGCCGGGAATGTTGTATTTCCGGACAAGCCCGAGGGCGGGTTCGACGGGGACCTGGACGGTGTTGCGTGGTGACACCATAAGGCCGACAGGATAGCCGAACCCCCGGGGGCCGGCTGCGCATATTTTGCGCAAGATCGGGCGGCGATTGGGGGGCGATGATGCGGGGCGGAAATCCTAGCCGGCGAAGAATCGCTGGATCTTCTGGAGCGTCGCGACGAGGCGGTCGATCTCCGCCTCGGTGTTGTAGAGGTAGAAGCTGGCGCGGGAGGTCGAGCTGAGGCCGAGCTTGCGCATGAGGGGCTGGTTGCAGTGGTGGCCGCCGCGCAGGGCGACGCCCTCCTGGTCGGCCATCGTCACGACGTCGTGGGCGTGCACACCGGGGAGGTCGAAGCTGACGACGCCGCTGCGGTGGTGGGCCGGGCCGAGGATGCGGATGCCGGGCACCTCCGCCCGCAGCCGGGCGTAGGCGAGGGCGGCGAGTTGCCCGTCGTGTTGGGCGATGGCCTCGCGGCCGAGGTCGTCGAGGTAGTCCATGGCGCGGGCGAGTGCGATGACGTCGGCGATGTTGGGCGTGCCCGCCTCGAATTTCTGCGGGGCGGGGGCCCACTTGCTCTCGAAGTACTCGACGTTCGAGATCATGCTGCCGCCGCCACGGTAGGGCGGCATGGCGTCGAGCAGGGCCTTGCGCCCGTAGAGGATGCCGACGCCGGTCGGGCCGCACATCTTGTGGCCGGAGAGGGCGAGGAAGTCGCAGCCCATCGCGCGGACGTCGAGCGGCATATGGCCGGCGCTCTGGGCGGCGTCGACGACCGAGAGGGCGCCCACCTGGCGGGCGGCGGCGCACAGCTCGGCGGCTGGATTGATGACGCCAAGGGTGTTGGAAACGTGGGTGAAGGCGAAGATCTTCACCTCGGTCGTCAGGACCTGGCCGAGCTGGGCGAGGTCGAGCAGGCCGGTGTCGCCGGCGACGACGGGCAGGTAGCGCAGCTTGGCGCCGGTGCGGCGGCCGAGCAGCTGCCACGGCACCAGGTTGCTGTGGTGCTCCATCTCGGTGAGCAGAATGACATCGCCGGCCTTCAGGTTTTCGTCACCCCAGGCGTTGGCGACGAGGTTGATGCTGTCGGTGGTGCCGGCGGTGAACACGATCTCGCCCGGCTCGGCGGCATTGAGGAATTTTGCGCTGCGCTCGCGGGCGGCCTCGTAGGCGGCGGTGGCGCGCATGGACAGCGTGTGGATGCCGCGGTGGACGTTGGCATTGTCGTGGAGGTAGTAATGGGAGAGCGCGTCGATGACGCAACGCGGCTTCTGCGACGTGGCGGCGTTGTCGAGGTAGACGAGGGGGTTCCCGTTCACCTGCTGGTCGAGGATCGGGAAATCGGCGCGGAGGTTGGCCCAGGCGGGATTCATGGGGGTCAGTCGCCGGGTTTTTCGGTCGTGACGGGCTGCGCGTCGCCCTTGGCGGCGTTGAGGGCGGCGTGCCAGCCGAGGGTGGCGCACTTGATGCGGGCGGGGAACTGGTGGACGCCGGCGAGGGCGGCGAGGTCGGACATGTCGTCCGCGGCGACCTGGCCGGTGGTGACCATCCGGTGCAGGCCGGCGTAGATGGCCTCGGCCTCGGCAATGGTCTTGCCCTTGAGGTTGACGGTCATGAGCGAGGCGCTGGCCTTGGAGATGGCGCAGCCGCTGCCCTGGAAGCTGACGTCGGCGATGCGGTCGCCCTCGAGCCGGACGTAGACCGTGATCTGGTCGCCGCACATCGGGTTGTTGCCGCTGCCGACGCGGTTGGCGGTGGGCAGGACCGAGTAGTTCCGCGGGCGGCGGTTGTGATCGAGGATGACGGACTGGTAGAGTTCGGTGAGGTCTTGCATCGCCGGAAACGTGAAGGCCAGAGGCTACGCCGGCGGCGGCGTTTGGCAAACAGAGTTTGCGGGCCGCAGGGGTGCAGACCGGCTGCGGCCTTGAACGTGATGGCGTGCCCCTACGCGCCGCCGTCGCCCGTGCTGACCCGGTGCATGACGCCGGCCATGAGCTGGCGGGCGCGGATGAAGCCCACGATCCGGCGGCTGGCCAGGTCGGCCACGACCGGGAGGTATTTCAGCCCGTGCTCGCGGAAGCCGGCGGCGGCGACCAGGGCGGAATCCGCCGACGTGAGGACGGTGGGTTCCCGGATCATGAAGGCGCTCGCGGGCGTGTCGGCGTTGGTGTCGCCGGCCTGGGCGCGGAGCAGGTCGGTGAGCGTGACGATGCCGTCGAGCCGGACGCCGTCGGCGGAGACGTAGAAAAAGTCGGCGTTGTGCCCGGTGAACACGCGCATGACGTCGATCATCCGGTCGGCGGGCTTGAGGAGCGGCAGCGGCGCGGGCTCGATGAAATCGGCGAGGGCGAGGTTGCGCAGCGCGGCCAGCACCTCGGGCCGCTGGGTCCAGAAGCCGGCGGAACGGCGGGTGAGGGCCGCGGTGAGCGCCATTTTCAGCGGGGCCAGCGACTGGGAGATGCTGGTGAAGACGTGGCGGCCGAGGATGACGACCTCGGCGGGCGTGCGGGCGCGCACGGAGGCGGTGCGGGCCTGGTTGCTGAGGAGCGCCTGTTCGCCGAAGAAGTTGCCGGCGCCGAGCACGGCGAGGACCTCGCCGGCGGGTTTTTCCGGCGAGGTGCGCACGACCTCCACCTCGCCCTTTTCAATCACGTAGAAGCTCGAGGGCGGCTCGCCCTGCCGGATGATGCAGTCGCCGGGCTCGTAGTGGGCGTGCGAGACGCGGTCGGTGACATCGGTCTTGATGCAGCTGAGGTCGCGCGGGAAGACGAGCAGCCAGGCCCAGTCGAAGCCGACCTGGATGCGGCGCGACCAGGTCGGGAGCTTGAAGAGATAGACGCCGCGCCAGGTGAACCAGGCCCAGAAGCCGGAGAGCTTGAAGCCGAACATCTCGGCCACGGCGCTGTGGCCGCCGATGGAACAGAGCTGGCCGAGCACCCGGAAGGAGAACGCCCGGGTCGGCTCGCCGCGCAGCACGCGGAGGATGTTCTCCGCGCACTGCCGGCCCTGGCGCTCGGCGAACTGGCCGGTCGGGGGCGAGGGCTGCTGGTCGTGGGCGTTGAGGATGTTCGCGCAGTCGCCGGTGGCCCACGCGTTGGCCCGGGCGGGCAGGCGCATGTCGGATTCGGTCAGCAGCCGGCCCTTCTCCTTGGGCGAGTCCAGCCGCTCGACGACCGGGGCGGTCGTGCTGCCGATGGTGCAGACGATCGTGCCGCCGTGGACGAAATCGTCCTTCAGGCCCACGCCCTCGCCGGTGGCGAGCTGCACGCGGGCGTTGAGCTTCATCGTGACGCCGGCCTTTTCCATCTTCACCCGGGCGAACTCGCGGAGCTGCGGGCTGATCTCCGGCAGGAGCTGGTCGCGCGAGTGGATCAGCGTGACGGTGATGTCCGCGTCGGTGATGTTGGCATAAAACCGCCGGCTGGAGCGGACCAGGTCGTTGATCTCGCCCGCGGTCTCGACGCCGCTGTAGCCGCCGCCGACGACGATGAAGGACAGGAACCAGCGCCGGCGTTCGGGATCGTCGCACACCTCCGCCTTTTCCATCTGGGAGATGATGTGGGTGCGCAGGACGGCGGCGTCGCCGACGGTCTTCAACGGGTAGGCGTGGTCGGCCATGCCCGGGACGACGTTGAGGTTGGAGACGTTGCCGCAGGCGAGGACGATGTGGTCGTACGCGAGCCGGCGCGGCTGGCCGTCGTAACCCTCGTATTCGAGGGAGCTGCCGGCGAGGTCGATCCCCTTGACCTCCTCGGTGCGGCAGGTCACGCCCGGCAGCAGCTGGCGCAGGGGCACGATGACATCCTGCAGGTTCAGCGACGAGCCGACGGCATCAGCCAGCAGGGGGCTGAAGACGAGATGGTTCTCCTTGTTGAAGAGGACGACTTCCGCATCGTCATGACGCAGGTGGCCCGATAGCGTCTGGGCGCACTTCACGCCGCCGAAACCTCCCCCGATGATGACGATACGTTTCCTGGGCATGCGTGGATTTTTTCCAACTTGGGCGGGGAACGGGCGATTTGCAATACGCTGCTTCCGCCCTGCCGGCCCGATTGCAACCGATGGCCGTCCGATGGCGGAGAGAGGCGACGAAGATACAGCTAGACACAATACGATACAATATGTTACATTATGCTCATGCCGGGCGCATCGCCAAAATCCATTGCTTTGAGCCAGCCCAAGCGAGGGGAAATGGCTGATCCCGGAGTCTTGCTGGCGGCGGCGGAGGAAGCGCCCAGGCGTTTCGATATCGTTGCCTATTTGCCGGCGCTGCAGGTCATGCGGGGCAAGGGCTACAGCTGGCGGCAGCTGGGCGAATGGCTGCGCGGGTTCAACATCGAGATCAGTCCGGTGCATCTCCGGCGGCTCTACGTGGGAGAAACGGATCGGCCGGGGCAGGGGATCCCGCCAGCAATCATGTCCGGGAGGCCTGCGGGAAAGCGGCAAACGGCCGGAGAGTCGGAAAGCACGCCGTCCGCCGGTCCGGCCGTAGATCTCCAACAGGAGGCACTGCAGCGCTATGAAGGATTATCCTGAACCGGTCCGGCGGGCCGGCTGAGGGCATGGGCTGAGCCGGTCAGCTGCGAACGGGGTGGCGCCGGCGGGTTATATAGAATTACCGTTGACCGGTGGCAGGGGAGCACCCTTTATTCGCCCTCCTTTGCTTGTCTGGAGAGGTGACAGAGTGGTCGAATGTGCATGATTGGAAATCATGTGTAGCCGCAAGGTTACCGAGGGTTCGAATCCCTCCCTCTCCGCCATGCAATCATGGCGCCGCCGGCGGGATCCGCGGGCCGGGGCAACGCGGCCGCGAGGGAGAAATTCACGGTCGCGGGCACCCACTGGAAAAGTGCGCCGGGCGGTGCATCGCCCATGACCACGACCGGCGGGTCAAAATGCA
>CAYRDN010000006.1:0-108361 GCA_964423065.1 uncultured Oleiharenicola sp.
TCATTCGCGCACCATTTAGCCAGGGTAGCTCAGTGGTAGAGCAGAGGACTCATAAGCCTTTGGTCGCGAGTTCAATCCTCGCCCCTGGCACCATCTTCACCAACAGGTTGCGGAATAGAGAGTGATAAATGGCAAATCGTCTGTCCGGTTACTGTCCGGTAATCGCGCTTCTTGCCACTTTACAGAGCCCGGTATGCAGGGGACGCTTTCCCCTGTTGCATAGCTTACCTAGCGCGTTACGGGGCGCATGGCTACTAGGGTTTGGGCACCTCACCACACCTTCCCTTGACCCGAATTTATCGCCTTCCCGTTTCCCCGTTCTCCCCGACATCGGACCTGGGACCTGCCAGCAAATGGAATCGGTCGGTTCACCCCCTACTGCGGGCTCCAACGGCGAAGCATCCGTTCCCGACATGAGGTGCGCTTGAATCGGACTCGAGCAGGACCAGCAGGCTTGCGAAGTTGGGATGATCTCAGCCGATTCCTCCTCTGACCGGCTACGGTTCGGGAAGCGGGAGGGTCAGGCGGCCGTTTAACCGACGGTTCAACTGGCTCGCCGTCACGGGCGCGGGGGTGACACGTCCGGCGTTCGCGCGGACCACATCTCCCTGTAAGCTTGTTCCAGGTTGCGCGTGAAGCGGGCGGCGTTCATCAGGGGCGATTTTTCCATCCGGCCGCGCAGGCCCCCACGCAGCGCCGCCAGCCGCCCGGGGTCGCCGGCAAGGGTGGTCGCAATGCGCACGAACTCGGCGGGCGACGGCGTTGCAAGCTCGCCTAGGCCGAGGTTGGCCAGCAGACTGAGCCCGGCGCGGGAGACGGCCGTTCGCCCGGTCCTGCTGACGACGGGAACACCCATCCACAGCGAGTCCAGGCTCGTGGTGTGCCCATTGTAGGGAAACGTATCCAACCCGAGGTCGATTTGGTGATAGAGTTCCAGATAGGCCGCCCGCGGCTGGTAGGCGGCGAAGTCCACCCGGCCGGCGGCCACCCCGAGGCGCTCCCGCACCCGTTCCCGTGCGGAACCGCGCGGGGCCAGCATGAGCAGCCTCGAACCGGGCACCGCCTGCAGCACCTGCGTCCAGAGTTCCAAGGTGAGGTCGGTGACCTTGCAGTAGTTATTGAGGCAACCGAAGGTGAAGGGCCCGCCGGCGAGCGCCGGCAACGGGTTCACCGGCGGCTGATCCGTGAGGGGATCGTAGCACCAGAAGCTTCCGTCCAGCCGGTGGGAGCGTTCGACATAGCAGGCATCGGCCGCCGCAGTCGGATCCAGCCACGCGTCGGTCAGCCGCCAGTCCATGGCCTTCAGTCCCGAGGTGCCGGGATAGCCAAGCCACGTGACTTGCACGGGCGCGGGTTTGCGCGCGAAGACCAGGAGGCGGTCGTGCGCCATGTGGATGGTGAGGTCCACGAGCACATCGATCTGGTCCGACCGGATCAACGCGGCCACCTCGGCGTCACCAAGCCGTGCGGTGTCGCGCCAGACGTCGGCCCCGGCCCGCAACCGCCCGGTGAAAGCATCCGGGGCGGTGACGTCCGAGTAGCAGAAGATCTCGAATGCCGCGTGATCATGATGGGCGAGCAAGGGCACGGTAAAAAGTGCCTGGCAATGCTCGCGGAAATACGCCGACAGGTAGCCGATGCGCAGGCGTCGGCCGGAGGGACGTTCGCCGTCGCGCACCGCGACCGCCAGCGGGTCGGCGAATCTCCTCCCCCACTCCTGCGCGGCGCCCAGCAAGACCGCGGGATCGTCGGCCGGACCGTAATGGAGGGCAAATATCCGGTTGCTGTCCAGGCGAGGATTGCCCGGCTGGAGGGCAATGGCGCGGTCGTAACATTCGACGGCCTCGTCGAACCGGGCGAGGTCCTTGAGCACGCCGCCCAGGTTGTTCCAGACCTCGGCCGACGCCGGGTCCATCCGGCCCGCCTCCCGGAGCCAGTGTTCCGCCTCGTCCATGCGGCTCATGCGCTCGAGCATCACGCCCAGGTTGTTCGCGGCCTGGGGAAACCGGGGCTGGGCCTTGAGGGCCTGCGCGTAGGACATCGCCGCCTCGGAAAACCGGCCCAGATCGCGCAGGACGATGCCGAGATTATAGTGCACCTCCGCCTGGTCAGGCGCGACGTCAAGGATCCGGCGGTAGCCCGCCTCGGCCGCGGTGAGCTGACCGCCCTGCTGCAGCCGCCGCGCGGCCGCGAATGACTCCTCGATGTTCAAGCTGCACCAGCTTGCCACGAGCATGGCCGGGCTCAAACCTCTTTCGCGTCCCGCGGCCGTCAGACGGAGACCACGCCGTCACCGGCGCGGCTACAGGTCGTCCGGACCCAGCCAGCGGAAATACAGCATCACGAACTTCCGGCCCAACCCGTTTGTGGCGGCATCCGGCGTACGCTGCACGACCGCCTCACACCAGGCGGCCGCCTCCACTTTGGTCGCATCGGACGGATTCACCGCCTCGCCGTAGCCGCGGACCCGGAAGGTGTCGGACCGCACCGCGAGCATCGGCCCGATCGCGTTCATGATCTGCGTGGCCGTCGGACTGCCGTTCGCCGGGAAAACGGTGGCCAGGTAGGCGCCGAAGGCGGTCACACTCGCGAACGGGCCGTTCGCCGCCTTGCCGGCGGTGGCGGCCGCGAGACCGTTGCCGAGCGCGTTGCCCTTGCTGGTCAGGTTGGCCGCCGTGATCGGCGGAACCGCCGGCAGCGAGTTGTATGTTTCAAGAAGGCTGCGCCAGACGATCGTCGACGTGGTGTTCACATTGAGCGTGCCGGCGTAATACGCGCTGTCCGAAACCGTGCGCGCCGTGAGCGTGATATGATGAAAATTATCCTGGAGCACCGAGGCCGTGAGCGCGGCGGCCGGCGTGGGGAGCAGGCTCAGTTGCTCATAGGCGATCACGGCCGGCAGTTTGGCGCCATAGGTGTCCACCGCCGCACGCAGCTTGCCGGCGGCCGAGGTCGCCGACGTGCTCGTGATGAGAGGCCTGATGCCGGGAATGGCCAGCGCCGCGGGCGCATAGGCGCTGATCTTGACGCCCTCGTCGATGACGAGCCAGGCGTAGCTGCCAACGGTCACCGGCACACCCGGCGCAGCGGCGGTGTCCGTCAGCACGAGGGGCAGCTTGCCGGCGATGACATGCTCGGAGTTGGCCGCCGCCGCGCCGACGGTGTTTGCGCCGATGAGTTCGACCGCGGCCAGACCTGACTGCACCGCCGCACCGCCGGCCGTCTGCGCCCCCGAGGCCAGCCAGCAGACGAAGGCCCCGTTGGCCTGCTCCCAGACGCCGCACCAGTGGCGGGTGCTGTTCGCCGCATTGGCCGCGATGCCCGTGACTCCGGCCATGCCGGTCAGCCGCATGTCCGCCCCGGCCTGGCGTTGCAGTTCCCCGAGACCGAGGCTGAGTCCCAGCAGTGCATTTTGCCGTGCCTGGGTTTGATAGACCGACACGGCGGCGATCTGGGAATTGACCTTGGTGAGCGCGCTGAGGGCGAGAACCGCCAGCACGAGCAGGGCGAGCAGGGCCAGGGTAAGGACGAGAGCGAAGCCGCGGGCTGACCGATGTCGGTAGTGACGGCCAGGATTCATGGCGCCCTCCCCTTCACTTCGACCCGGCGCACGTAGACCCGCGAGTTGGCCTCGACCACCGCCCACCACCAGGCCGCGTCGGTGGCGTAGGCGGGAGGACGAACCAGATGCCCGCTGCCGTTTTCCATCTCCGCCAGCAACGTCGCCCCCTGCTCGGTCATTATCCGGACCATCACATCAACCACCTCGGGGAAACGGTTCGCATCCGTCGCGCCGCCGGGGTCGCGGGCCGCGTGCGTGGTGTCGCTGTTGTCGGCCGGAAAGATCCGCCGCAGCCCGCCGTTGGCGTCGCGCACCTGGAGCCAGGCTCCGAAGTCCACGACATTCGTCGCCAGCGCATCGCTGCTGCTGGGATTGGTGAGCGTCGGAGGGCTGCGTGAGGCCCCCGGGTTGACGGTCGCACTGCCATAGCCGGCGGCCAGCACATCGTTGCCGGACGCGAATGACTTGTCGGTGCTCACCGCCGAGCGGAAGAGCGAATAGCGCACATCCGCCGCACTGGAGGCGCTGACGGCGCCGCTGAGCGGCCGGCGCGCAATCTGGTAGGACACGGCCACGGGCAGGCTGCCGCCTGACTCCACATTGGTCGTGAGGAAACGCAGCCACGCCCCCGAGAGCCCGAAACGCGCATCGGTGATCGACGGCGCGGCACCGTCCGGCACGAGGCGCTGGCTTTCCGCGCCCGCCGGTTTGCCCGCGGCCGGCGGCACGAGCCAGCCGTGGCTGGCCAGGCTGCCGGGGTTGTTCATGACATCCACCGCGAGCCACGTGGTGCCGTCCTGGCGGAAAACCGCCGCCTGCAGGTCGCGTTCGACCAGGTCCAGGACCAGCTTGGCCTCGGTCGCCGTGGAAAAGCTGTCCTGCGTGCGGTGCCAAAGATTGAGCGTGCCGGCGACGACCGCCAGCATGAGCCCGGCCAGCACCAGGGTGATCGTGGCGGCGACAAGGAGTTCGAGGAGGGTGAAGGCGGCGGATTCATGCAGCGGCGGTCTGTGACCGCCGTCGGGGATTCGGCGGTCATAGACCGCCGCTCCTGGACGGTGACGGAACATGCGGCTGTTCCTCATCGGTTCAGCGCCATGTTGAATGCCACCCGTTCGCGGGCCGCGAGCGGGGTCGCGGCGGCTGTGCCGGGAGTGAGATACGGCCAGGACACACGGACGTGCAGCGCGAGAACAGCGCCGCTGGAATCATAGGCGGGCGGCCCGGCCGTGAAACGCCATACCTCGACCAGATAGTATTGTTGGGCCGGCGCGATCTGCTCGGTCGCGACTGGCGGCAGGTAGCCCAACGACTGGACCTGCGTGGTGTCGCGTGACGCGACCAACGAGAGGGTGGCCGGCAGCGGCGAGGACATCGGGGTGATTTGCGCGGCGAGGCTGTCGAGGCCCCCGGCCGCCGCGACCCGCTGCAATTCAATGCGGATGGCATCCGGCAGGCGCAAGGCGGCGAGCGTGTCGGCCGACCCGGCGGCCTGTCCCGCCAGCGCCGGCAGGAAGGCCAGCAGCACCGTCACCGCCGCGGCGAAGATGCCGGTGGCGATGACAACCTCGAGGAGAGAGAACGCCCTTTTTGCGCCTTGAGTGCTTGTTGTGGCCATACCACTTCAGGTTGCCCCCATCAGAATCCGTTCCGGGCATTGATCAGCGCCGGAACGCCGTAGGCACTCAGGGTCAGGCCGCGCACGCCGTCGGGATTGTCGAGGACCACAGGCGATTCCCCGGGCAGATAGGATCCGGGCGGACGCAGCCGGCCAGGCGCCAGGATGAGGTCGCCCGACTGCGCCGTGCCGGCCGCGGCGGAGATCGTGACACTCACCCACTGCTCCGCGGCCGGGCCGTCGATCGTTTCCGTGGAGATCTGGTTCGAGCGCAAGGCGGTCGAGCGCAGGGCGGAACCGTCGGCCCTGGTCCAGGAGACGGCACTGAACAAGCCCGCGGGCGTCACGGTGAAATTGCCCGGCACGACATAGACGCCGTCGGGCAGATAAGCGTCGGTGATGGTCTGCCATCCACCCGAGGCCTGCGTCTGGACTGCGACCAGACGAAGATATCGCAGAGGCTGGCTGGAGCTGCCGGCATCGACGTGGACCAGCAGGCGCGAGGACTGTCCGCTCGCCATCGCCTTGGTGCGGGCGAGGGAGACGAGGTTCGCCAGAGTCGCCTGGGCGGACTGCAGCGCGGCCGACTGGCCGCCGCCGCCGAGGCCGCGGATGAGCACGACCGAGAACGCGGCGGTCAGGCCGGCGACCACAAGGAGTTCGAGGAGGGTGAAGGCAGAGGCAGGCCGCGTTGTCCCAACGCGCCGCGGCGCTTTCGGAGAAAGCGACCTACCCGCGATTGCACCGGCCGCGCTCATTTCCAGCTGAAGATGAAATCCGGATGTGCGGCGTCCGCGCCGGGGGCGGGGGCGTAGAAGATGACGCCGGCACGGATCCCGGCGGCGGGGATGTCCGCGGCGCCCGGGGTGAGCCCGGCGACCGCGGGCAGCGTGCCGCCGTAGTCGGCGGGCGTGATGATCCCGTCGAGGTTCCGGTCGGTGAGCACGGCGATCTCCGTATTGTCGAAGGCATCGCGCAGCAGGTTGGGCGCCGGCGAACCGGCGCCGGTGATGTCGGCGTCGCTGAAGGCATGGAACGCGATGAGCTTCCGGTTCTGCGCCTCGGGGTTTTGCGGCGACGCGGCATTGTAGGCCGGCAACGCCGAGCCGTCGCGCCGCCGGGCGGCCAGGAGGTCGTGGAACAGATGGAGCGAGGACGGATCGGTGTTCTGCCCGGGTGGATTCACCAGGTTGGAGCCATGGAGCGCCGGGTAATAGCCGTATTCGGCGCGAAAACCCTCGAGCGCGGCGGCCCACTGGTTGAACTGGACGCGTGTCCGGGCGCGGTTGGCGGAGATCCGGGCGGCACGGATGTTGGGAAAGATCAGCGCCGCGAGAAGCCCGATGACGGCGATGACGGTGAGGAGTTCCAGCAGGGTGAAGGCGCCGGGCCGGGAGCCGGGAGCCGGAAACGAGGAGCCAGGGAGTGGTTGCAGTGGCAATGGTCGCAGGTGGGATTTTCCGGTTTTCATCGGTTGGCGTAGATATTGTCGGCGTTCTCGGGCGGGGTGGGATCGGGAAAGCCACCCGGCAGCAGCGTGCCGGAGTCGCGGCCGTCGGGGCCGGCGGACCAGAGGACATAGCCGGCATTGGTCCAGGGCGCCCGGGTCTTGTAGACGTAGCGGTAAGGCCGGTCCCACGGGTCGATCAGGACGGCAGTGTCATCCGCGAACGGATCGCGTCCGTCCGCGGTGCGGAAGCGGGCGGTTTCAATCAGGACACGGGCGGCGATGACGGCATTGTGCGGGTTGCGCCGGCCGATGAGCGCCTGCAGCAGCTGCGCCGGATCCTCCGTCTGCGGGTAGTCGCCGAGACTGCGCTGGCCGTTCTCGAGTGCGGCGGCGAGTGCGGCCAGTTCCGCCCGCGCGCGGGCGGTGCGGCCGGTCGCGGAGGCGCGCGGGCCGAGTCCGAGGACGATCCCGGCCAGGAGGGCAATGAGTGCGATGACAGCCAGCAGTTCGAGCAGCGTGAAGGCTGCGCGTCGTGGCCCGGCCCCTGGGGGAGCCGAAAACATCTAGCCGCCGGGTGGGTTACTCCTCATCGGATTTGAGCGCGGAAATGACGGAAAAGTCCTCGAGCGTCGTGGTGTCGCCCTTGATCTCGCCGCTGGTGGCGAGTTCCTTGAGCAGGCGGCGCATGATTTTTCCCGAGCGGGTCTTGGGCAGGCCGGCGGCGAAGCGGACCTGGTCGGGCTTGGCGAGCGAGCCGATCTCCCGGCCGACGTGGGTGCGGAGATCCTCCTTGAGCTGGTCGCTGGCCGTGTGCGTGGACTTGAGGGTGACGAAGACGACGAGGGCCTGGCCCTTCAGCTCGTCGGGGCGGCCGACGGCGGCGGCCTCGGCCACGGCCGGGTGCGAGACGAGCGCGCTCTCGATCTCGGCGGTGCCAATGCGGTGGCCGGAGACGTTGAGCACGTCGTCGATGCGGCCGACGATCCAGAAGTAGCCGTCCTTGTCCTGCCGGGCCCCGTCGCCGGTGAAGTAGATGCCCGGCTTGCCGGGGAATTCGCTGAAGTAGGCCTTCTTGAAGCGCTCGTCGTCGCCCCAGAGCGTGCGGAGCATGGAGGGCCAGGGCTGCATGATGGCGAGCTTGCCGCCGTGGTTGCGCGGCACCTCGTGGCCCTTCTCGTCGACGATCTTCGGCAGCACGCCAAAGAACGGGAACGTGGCCGAGCCGGGCTTGGTCGGCGTGACTCCGGGCAGCGGCGTGATCATGATGGAGCCGGTCTCGGTCTGCCACCAGGTGTCGACGATCGGGCAGCGTTTCTTGCCGATCATCCGGTGGTACCACATCCAGGCCTCGGGGTTGATGGGCTCGCCGACGGAGCCGAGCAGGCGGAGCGAGTCGAGGCGGTGGCGCAGCACGTAGTTGTCACCCCAGCGCATGAAGGCGCGGATGGCGGTCGGCGCCGTGTAAAGGATGGTCAGGCCGTGGCGGTCGATCATCTGCCAGAAGCGGTCGGGCTCCGGCTGGTTGGGCGCACCCTCGTAGAGGAACACGGTGGAGCCGTTGGAGAGGAGGCCGTAGACGACGTAGCTGTGGCCGGTGATCCAGCCGATGTCGGCCGAGCAGAAGTAGCGGTCGTTTTCCTTCAGGTCGAAGACGTAATGCGAACTGAGCCTGGCGCCGAGCAGATACCCGGCGGAGGTGTGGAGCACACCCTTGGGTTTGCCCGTGGAGCCGGAGGTGTAGAGGATGAAGAGGGGATGCTCGGAATCGAAGGCCTTCGCCGCGTGCGAATTCGGCGCGCCCTCCCAGGCCTCGCGCCACCACACGTCGCGGCCCTCGCGCATGACGACGGGGTTGCCGCAGCGCTTGACGACGAGGACGGTGTGGACGGTCGGGGCGCCCTCAAGGGCGCGGTCGACGCTGGCCTTGAGCTCGATGACCTTGCCGCGCCGCCAGCCGCCGTCGGCGGTGATGACGAGCTTGGCCTTGCAATCGTTGATGCGGTCCTTGATCGCCTCGGCGCTGAAACCGCCGAAGATGACGGTGTGCACGGCGCCGATGCGCGCGCAAGCCAGCATGGCGATGACCGCCTCGGGGATCATCGGCAGGTAGATGGCGATGCGGTCGCCCGGCTTGATGCCCATGTTCTCCAGGATGTGCGCCATGCGGCAGACGTGGAAATAGAGCTGCCGGTAGGTGATGGTGCGGACGTCACCCGGCTCGCCCTCGAAAATTAATGCCGCCTTGTTTTCGCGGTAGGTGCCGAGGTGGCGGTCGAGGCAGTTTTCTGATACGTTTAACTTGCCACCCAGGAACCACTTGGCGTGCGGAGGCTTCCAATCCAGGACCTGCTTGAAAGGCTTGCGCCAGACGAGCTGTTCCCGGGCTTGTTTGGCCCAAAACTTGTCTGGAGCGTTGACAGACTCAGTGTAGAGCCTACGGTAGGTCGCGTAGCTGCCAAGATTAGCTTGGCTCTTGAACCCGGCCGAGGGCTTGAAAATTCGACTCTCCCGGGACACTGAGGTTATCGTTTGGTCCGTCACAAGTTTCTCCTGTTTTGGGTTGAAGCTTAAGCGTTTCAGAAATGCCCCCGACGGATTGCACGGTCAAGCCTAGGCAGCACACCCAACCCGTTTTGTATGGATAAAGAAAATCCGCCTGCCGCTCCGGCGTCGCCGCCCCCCTCACCCGCTCCAGTCCCGCCGGACAACAGCATCCGCGTCGAGGGCATCCTCGACATCGACAACAGCCGCAACGGCCAGTTGCTCGATCTCGCGAAGCACGGCAAGCGCCGACCGACCGACCCCTTTGTCCCGCGCGAGCTCGTGCGCCGCTTCAAGCTGCAACAGGGCAGCATCATCACGGCGCAGGCCACCCCCGACGACCGGTTCCCCAACCCCAAGGTCCGCTTCATCGAGAAGGTCGACGGCCTGGACATCGAGGCCCGCCGCCGGGCCATCGATTTCGCCAATCTCACCACGATCACGCCCAACGAGCAGCTCAAGCTCGAGCTGAAGGACGGCCGGATGACCAACCGGGTCATCGACCTCCTCTGCCCCATCGGCAAGGGCACCCGCGGCCTCATCGTCGCCCCGCCCCGCACGGGCAAGACCACCTTCCTCCGCGACATCGCCCTCGGCGTCATCGAGAACCACCCCGAGTGCCACGTCATGATCCTGCTGGTCGACGAGCGCCCCGAGGAAGTCACCGATTTCAAGCGCAGCGTGCCGGCCGAGGTCTGGGCCTCGTCCAACGACGACCCGGTCGAGAACCACATCCGCGTCTCCGACCTCTGCATCGAGCGCGCCAAGCGCCTCGTCGAGGCCGGCAAGGACGTCGTCCTCCTGATCGACTCGCTCACCCGCCTGTCCCGGGCGCACAACACGGCCAAGAACTCCGGCCGCACCGGCACCGGCGGGCTCGACGTCCGGGCCCTCGAGCGGCCCCGCCAGCTCTTCGCCTCGGCCCGCAACACCGAGGACGGCGGCTCCCTCACCATCGTGGCCTCCATCCTGGTCGAGACCGGGTCCCGCATGGACGACGTGATTTTTCAGGAATTCAAGGGCACCGGCAACATGGAGCTGGTGCTGGACCGCAAGGCCGCCGAGATGCGCATCTGGCCGGCGGTCAACGTCGCCTCCTCCGGCACCCGCAAGGAGGAGCTGCTGCTCGACGAGAAGACCTTGGAGGGCATCCACTTCTTCCGCCGCGCCCTGGTGCAGCAGAAGATCGAGGAGGCCACGGACACCATGGTGACCCGCCTGGGCAAGACCAAGACCAACGCCGAGTTCATCAAACTGATCGCCCGCTGAAAATTCACGCTTGCCCCGGCTTTTCCAAGCCGCGACATATTACCTTCCCGCTCCCACCTTTGACACGAAATCTTCCTGAATGAACAGCTTCTCCGAGCAATGTCTCGATATGGCCCGCTCGATGTTGAGCCACAACCTCGACGCGATCAACGCTGACGGCACCGTCACTCCCATTCCCGGTGAAAGCCCGCGCTCCGACGAGCCCGGCCACGTCGCCTTTGCCCTCGGCGAATATTACCGCGCCACCGGCGAGACCGCGCTCAAGGGCTACGACCTGATCGACCTCACCGCCCGCTGCATCACCGCCCAGGCCTTCACCGAGCCCGCCGTGGAAAACGGCCTCGCCTATGCCTCGCTCGGCCTCCTTTCCTTCGGCCCGTCCAAGGAGCGCAATCCCGTCTGGGAGCGCCTCGTCGAGGAAACCCGCCAGCGGCTCGACAAGCTCCTGCTCACCCGCAGCGACTACGACAATTACTGGCAGGCCTTCAACATCGCCAAGGCCGTCTGCCGCTACAGCCTCGGCCTGTCCAAGAAGGACGAGACCTCGCGCCTCATCGAGCGCCTCGCCGAGCGCATCGAGCAGACCAGCTCCTCCGGCTTCTTCGACGACCACGAGAAGGGCATCGGCGGGCACTTCAATCTCTACGGCGTGATGACCCTCGTCTTCACCCGCTCGGCCCTGCAGCTGCACGCCAACTCGGCCCTGCGCGAGCGCAAGCTCCCGACCCTCCGCACCTACGCCGAGAAATACATCAAGATGATGCCCGACCTCGTGCGCGCCGACGGCCTCGGCTGGGCCTACGGCCGCTCCGCCGGCGCCTACGGCCAGATGCACTGCATCACCCTCATCCTGCAGGGCCTGCGCGACGGGTGGATCCCCGACGACCAGAAGAACAAGTATTTCGACATCCTTCGCCGCCTGTTCTATTATTTCTTCCAGACCTACCTCGACCAGGAGCAGGGCTTCCTCGACATCCGCGACGACGAGCGCACCGCCGTCGCCTCGCACACCACCCGCATGGCGAACTTCGACGCCGCACGCTACCTCTGCCAGTGGGCGCGCCTCGCCAAGACCGTCAACCTGCCCGACACGGTCAAGGTCGACGCCCCGCGCACCAGCGGCCGCTTTGTCATCTACGACAAAAGCAACCGCAAGGAGCAGGGCCTCTTCCTCTACCGCGACGCCGAGTCCGGCCTGCACGTGCAGCTGCCGCTCGTCAGCTCCGGCACCGACTGCACCGCGGACAACCTGCCCTTTCCCCACTGTCCCGGTGTCTTCGACTGGCCGAACAACCTCTACCTGCCGGTCATGGTCCCCGAGCTCACCTTCGGCGAGAACATCACCCTGCCCGCCTTCTACGGCCAGAAATGCGTCACCGGCCTCGGGCTGAAGAACTCCTTCTACTTCCGCTACGAGCAGCCGGAACTGATCAACACCAGGGAGGAGATCGTTCGCGGCATCGGCAGCGTGAAGGTCCAGTGGACCTTCACCGGCAGCAAGATCGTCGCCGAGTTCGCCTACACCGTCAAAAACCAGGTGCAGCTCGACAAGTTCCGGATGGCGCTCGTCATCGGTGCCCCGCACTCGAAATACCGCCTCGGCAACTCGCCCGCCCTCGGGCCCCTCGGCCACCGGTGTTCGGTGCTGAAGGACGACTTCCAGGCCAACTGGGCCGAGACCGAGGTCGTCAGCGCCGATCCGACCTACCGCACCAATTACGGCAAGCTGCACTACGTCCAGATGTTCATCCGCGACCATCCGCTCATCATGCGCCCCGGCCAGGTCTACCGCCTCGCCGTCAGCTTCGAGCCGGACCTGACGCTGGTCGAGGCCTGAGGCGACGGCCGCTCCCGGGGTCGGGGGGCGCAGCCGGATTGTGATCCTGCCGCCCCGGCCTTTCCCTTTCCGGCCCGGGCCGGACCTTGCTCTTTCCTTCCGCCGCGTCCAAGCTGCGGTTTCGCCGCATCCTCGTCAGCCGGCCCGTGTCACCACTCCCATGTCCCCTCCCGCGCGCGTCAAGCCACGCTCCATCAAGATCACCGCCAAGACCGGCAAATCCATCGCCCAGACCGTGGCGGGGGGCGGGAAGATCGTCTACGCGAACCGCGAGCTGAGCTGGCTGGCCTTCAACCGCCGCGTGCTGGAACAGGCCGAGAGCGCGGCCAACCCCCTGCTCGAGCGCACCAAGTTCCTCGCCATCGTCAGCTCCAACCTCGACGAGTTCTTCGAGATCCGCATCGCCGGGCTGATGCAGCTGAAGGACTCGAGCGGCGGCGAGCCGAGCATCGACGGCCTCTCCCCGCGCGAACAGCTCAAGCGCGCCTTCAACGAGATCAAGAACCTCGTCAAGGCCCAGTACCGCTGCTGGCACGAGCTGCTGGTGCCCGCGCTCGCCGCGCAACATATCACCTTCAAGACCGCGACCCAGCTCAACGCCGCCGAGCGGGCCTGGGTGGAGGACTACTTCGCCCAGCAGGTCCATCCCGTGCTGACCCCGCTCGCCATCGACCAGTCGCATCCCTTCCCCGAGATCGGCAACAAGACGCTGAACGTCATCGTCGCCCTCGACAACCCCGACTCCCCGGACCAGGAAAGCCACACCGCCATCCTGCCGGTGCCGCGGATCCTGCCCCGGCTCGTGCAGATGCAGCCCGACCGGTCCGGCACGCAGACCTTCATCTTCCTGAGCGAGATCATCAAGCTCTGCGCCGGCGAGCTTTTCCCCGGCTACCGCGTCAACAGCGCCCACGCCTTCCGCGTCACGCGCAACAGCGACCTCTACATCGACGACGAGGAGGCGGAAAACCTCCTCAAGCGGATCGAGGAGGAGCTGCGCAACCTCCGCCGCGGCGCCGCCGTGCGCCTCGAGGTCGAGGCCGGGGTGCCGGACGCCGTCTTTGCCCTGCTCTGCGAGCACCTGCAGATGGCGCCGGAGTACGTCTTCAAGCTCGACGGGCCGCTCAATCTTGTCCGCATGATGAGCCTCGCCGACCTGGTCGACCGGCCCGACCTCAAGTACCCGGTCTTCACCCCCGTCGAGCTGCCCAGCCTCCGCGTCGCCACCAGCATTTTCAACGCCATGCAGGAGCACGACATCCTGCTGCAGCATCCCTACGAGTCGTTCACGCCGGTCGTGGACTTCGTGCAGCAGGCCGCGCGCGACCCGGACGTGCTGGCCATCAAGCAGACGCTCTACCGCACCAGCGGCGACTCGCCCATCATCGGCGCGCTCATCGAGGCCTCCCGGAACGGCAAGCAGGTGACCGCCCTGATCGAGCTGAAGGCCCGGTTCGACGAGGCCAACAACATCAAGTGGGCCCGCGAGCTCGAGCTGGCCGGCGTGCACGTCGTCTTCGGCCTCGTCGGCCACAAGACCCATTGCAAGTGCAGCATGATCGTCCGGCAGGAGGCCGGCGGCCTGCGGCGCTACGCCCACCTCGGCACCGGCAACTACAACCCGAAGACCGCGCGCCTCTACACCGACCTCAGCCTGCTCACCTGCCGGCCCGAGATCACCGCCGAGGTGGCCCTGCTGTTCAACTCCCTCACCGGCTTCGCCCGCTCGCCCGAGTTCAAGCACCTCCTCGTCGCGCCGTTCAACCTCCACTCGCGCATCCAGGAGCTCATCGCCACCGAGGCCGCCAACGCCGCCGCCGGCCGGCCCGCGCGCATCATCGCCAAGATGAACAAGCTCGTCGACAAGGTCACCATCGACAACCTCTACGCCGCCTCCCAGGCCGGCGTGCAGATCGACCTCGTCGTCCGCGCCACCTGCTGCCTGCTGCCCGGAGTCAAGGGCCTCAGCGACAACATCCGCGTCCGCAATCTCGTCGGCCGCTACCTCGAGCACGCCCGCGTCTTCTACTTCGAGAACGGCGGCGCGCCCCTCCTCTACTGCGGCAGCTCCGACTGGATGACCCGCAATTTCTTCCGCCGCGTCGAGGCCCTCTTCCCCGTCTACCAGCCCGACCTGCGCGACCGTATCCTCAACGACATCCTCCCGGCCGAGCTGCGCGACAACGAGGACGCCCGCGAGCTCCAGCCCGACGGCAGCTACCTCCCGCCCGTCCGCCGGGAGGGCGAG
Source organism: uncultured Oleiharenicola sp. (assembly GCA_964423065.1). Taxonomy (GTDB): domain Bacteria; phylum Verrucomicrobiota; class Verrucomicrobiia; order Opitutales; family Opitutaceae; genus Lacunisphaera. The sequence continues at coordinate 14,526 of CAYRDN010000006.1, forward strand.
AAGCCCTTCTCCGCCCAGAAATATTTCATGGCCGCCGCCCAGCAGCGCGCCGCCGAGCAGATCGAGGTCGTGGCGCAGTAGCCGCCGCGGGGGTCACGCGTCGGCGGCTGCGGCGGGCGGCCGCGGGGGTTGTCTCGGCCGCAGCCGCCGCTCCCGCGCCGGGTCGATCTCCTCCAGTTCCGGCTCGGGGATGCAGGTGTAGGAGATGCGCATCGGGGCGGCCGCCTGGACCCCGTGGGCGCCGCCGAAATAAACCGAGCCGTGCCCGAAGGTCTGGTTGAGCGTGTCCACCGCCCGGTGGAGCCGCCCGCGGGCCTCGTCCCGGGCCTGGTGGAAGAGATCCGGCGTGGACCCGCCCGGGAGCCGCAGCCGGGTGAGCACCACCCCCACCCGGAAGGGCGCGCGGCGCTGCAGTGCGGCGGGCCGCCGCGCCCAGAGCCGGTTCAGCGCCTCCGTGAACCGCAGCGTGTCCTGCGTCTCGTTGAACCGCAGCTCGTCGCTCCAGTGCAGGTCGTCATAGAAGTCGAGCGTCAGCCCCAGCGCACCGGCGTAGTGGCCGATGTGCCGCAGGCGCAGGGCGGCCTTCTGCACGAGGCGGTGGAGCACGGCGAGGGACTTGGGCCCCGTCCGCAGGCAGGGCGGCAGCACGTGGGAGTGGCCGATGGTCTGGTTCTTCTCCACCGGCAGCGGGATGGCCGCGCCGCGCAGCCGGGCGTGCATCCGCTCCCCCTCGATGCCGCCCCACACGCCGCGCAGCACGGCCTTGGGCGCGGCGTAGAGCTTGGCCACGGTGTCGATGCCGCGCGCGCGCAGGCGGAATTCCATGTTCGCGCCGATGCCGGGGAAATCCTGCAGCTTCAGCCCCAGCAGGCGCTGCGGGAGGTCGGCGTCGTCAATCACGACCAGGCCGTCGGGCTTCTGCAGGTCGGTGGCCATCTTCGCCAGCATCCAGTTGGGTCCGATCCCGATGGAACTGGTCAGGCACGGGCCGATCTCACGCGCGATGCGGGCCTTGATCTCCCGGGCCACGGCCAGCGCCTTCGCCCGCGGGGCGAACGTCGCCGTCAGGTCGCATTCCACCTCATCGATGGAGCGGACCTCGCGGATGTGGAGGCACGACTCGATGATGGCGCGCAGCCGGCGGGAGTAGCCGATGTAGACGGCGGGGCGCTGCGGGACCAGCCGGATGTCCGGGCACAGCGCCCGCGCCTCGGCGAGGCCCGTGCCCACCTTCACGCCCCGGGCCTTGGCCGCGTAGCTGGCCGCGATGCAGCACGTCGTTTCCGCCAGCACGGGCACGATGCCGAGGGGCCGGCCCCGCAACTCCGGCCGCTCCTGCTGCTCGCACGAGGCGAAGAAGGAATTGAAATCGACGGCGAGACTCCGGAGGGGCATGCCGCGACGCTTGCCCGCGGGTGCGCCCGGTCAAAAACCGAAACCGCCGGTTTCCGTTTCCCGCGGCGGGCGAGGAGCTTGCCCGCCCAAATATTTTCCATCTGAAAACTTGACTCCTGGACGGCGCCGCCGGGCGCCGGCCCCGGCGTCAGGTCTTCGTGCGGAACCCGCCCATCAGGTAGACGATCAGGCAGATCAAGAGAATCAGGCCGAGGCCGCCGCCACCATACGCGGGACCGCCGATATAAAAGCCGCCGCCGCCGAACAGGAGGACCAGGATGACGATGAGGAGAAGTGGGTTCATGCCGGGAAGGTATCACCCCGCCACCGCCGTTCCAATGGGGCCTTGACCCACCTGTAATGCGGCTACTTCCGGTGCCTCGCGCGCGTTTCCCCGCCTTTCACCGGTTCGGGCGCGGGCAGCACCGCCAGTTCGGCGGCCACCAGGGCGGCATAGGCGGCGGTGGCGTCCTCCGCCTCGAGGAGCTCGTCCAGGATCCGGGTCTTCATCGCCAGCAGGCAGAGCCGGGCCAGGGTGTGCAGGTGGATGCGCTCGTCCTGGCAGCAGACGAGGAAAAAAAGCCGCGACGCCCGCCCGTCGGGCGCGCCGAACGGGATGGCCTGGAGGGTGCGCCCGAGCACGATGAACGAGCCTTCGTAACGGAACGGCTGGTGCTGGCGGGCGTGCAGCAGCGCCAGCCCGCCGGGCAGCGCGGTCGAGCACAGGGCCTCGCGCGCCTCCACGCTGTCCCGCAGTTCCCGCGGATCGAACACCCGGCCCGTCCGCTCCGCGAGCCCGACCAGGTCCCGGATCACCGCCGCCCGCGTCTTCGCCGGGACCGCGAGGTCGATGTAACCGGGCTGCAGCAGGACCGGGATGAGCGCCGCCCGGGGGAAAAGCTGCCGGGTGCCCTGCATCGTCTTCTGGTGGTACCAGTCGAGGCTCTGGCCCGGCAGCCGCAGGAGCCGCTGCGACGCCCACGCGTCGATCTCATCCCGCTGGAACAGCATCCGGCCGCCCCGCAGCGTGCAGGGCAGGTCGCCCTCCTTGATGAGCCGCTCGACGTGGCGGCGCGCGACATGCAGGTAGGCGGCGAGCTCATCCAGCGTCAGCGTGCGGTGCGGCATGGCGGCGCCATTATACGCCATTCCCGGCCCCGCGCCAACTAAACCGGCACCGCCGCCACCGGGGCCGGCTTCGGTTTCGGCGCGCCCACGAGCACGCCGAGGTGCTCCTGGATCTTTTGGAAAAATTCCACGTTCAGGTCGCCGACGGGCACCTCGTACAGCTGGTGGCTGCCCATGTGCTCGTAGATCTGCCGGACCCCGTCCTCCGTCAGGCCGCGGGGCTTGATGAGCTTCTTGCGCTCCAGCATGAGGGTCAGGAACTGGAGCAGCGGGGTGTTGGTGGCGTTGGGTTCGTTGGCCGGATCGGCCAACGTAAGAAAAAGATTCTCCGCCGTGAGCTTGAGGGTCAGGGCCGGGTTCTCCCCGGCCTTGCGCTGCTTGAAGGCCACGACCCAGCGGCAGTACACGAAGGCCGGCGGCATGAAACGCCCATCCTCCGCCTCCAGCAGGTCGCGCCGGGCGACCTCGCCGGCGAGCGGCCCGGCGCCGGGGGCCGGGGCCTCGCGGACGAGGTAGCTGACCACGCGGTCGTCCTCCGCGAACTCGCGGCCGCTGACGAAGCACTTTGTGGCGATCGGGTGAAGATTCAGCTCCATGGGCGTTTTCCTGTTTACCCTCGCGGACCCCGAACGCTAGCAAGAAAAGCATGGAGTCAGGAGCCCGGAGCAATGCACCAGACCCGCCGGCCGGAAACGGGATCCTGCCGCGCCTTGCATTCAGGCTCGCCGCTCCCCGCTCCCTGCTCCCTGCTCCCTCCCATGCCCGGTAGACTCATCGCCGTCGGTGACATCCATGGCTGTCACAAGGAATTCTCCGACCTGCTCGAAAAGCTCGCCCTGGACAAGGAGGACCGCCTGATCCTCCTCGGGGACCTGATCAACCGCGGGCCCGACAGCGGCAAGGTGGTCGAGCTCGCCCGGGAGCACGCCACCGCCTCCCTCCTCGGCAACCACGAGCTGCGCCAGCTGAACTACCGGCGCACCGACGATCCGACCCATCTCAAGAAATACGACTACGCCACGATGGAACAGCTTCGCGGCAAGGACTGGGACTACCTCGAGTCGATGAAGCTCACCTACGAGGACGCGGAACTGGGCGTCGTGTTCGTCCACGCCGGCTTTCTCCCGGACCGGCCCTGGCAACGGCAGCCCGCCCGCATCGTCACCCGCATCCAGGTCGTGGACAAGGACGGCGAGCCGCGCAAGCGCGCCGAGGCGCCCACCGCGCCCCACTGGTCGGAGCTGTGGGCGGGCCCGCCATTCGTCGTCTACGGCCACACCCCGCGCGAGGACATCGCCCGCACCCGGTGGACGCTCGGCATCGACACCGCCTGCGTGCTCGGCGGCAGCCTGACCGCCTACATCCTCCCGGAAAAGAAGATCGTGCAGGTGAAGGCGCGGGAGGCCTACTTCAAATCGTGAGATTAAAGCATCGTGCCACCGATTACCGTGGGGGGGCACCTTGGTGCCGCCGCCGGCTCGCGGCGTTTTCCCGGTTCGCGGCTGGACACGCAAGGTCCAGCCCTGCCTCGGACCACAGCTTGGTCAGAATGTGATTTAAATTGTCCTGCGCGGCGTCCCGCCGGGCTCCGGACTTGTAGCGGCGGGCTGAAAGCCTATTGCTTGCGGCCATGAGCACGTCTCCGTCGCCCGCCACCCCGAGTCCGTCGAAAACCCTGCTGCTCTGCATCGATCTGCAACCGGTCTTTCTGGCCGCGATCCCCGACAGCCAGCGCGTGCACTGGCGCTGCTCGTTCGCCCTCGAGGCGGCCCGGGGACTCGGCCTGCCGGTGCTCTTCACGGAGCAGGTGCCGGCCAAGCTCGGCGGCACCGCCGAGGACCTGCTCGCCCTCTGCCCCCGGCCCGAGGCGATGGGCAAGGACGCCTTCTCCGCCTTCGGCAACCAGAAGATCGCCGAACGCCTGCAAGCCGGCCCGAAACACCTGCTGCTGTGCGGCGTCGAGACCCCCGTATGCGTCTACCAGACGGCCCGCGACGCCATCAGGCAAGGCCTGCAGGTCACCGTGCTCGCCGACTGCGTCGGCGCCCGCCGCGCCGCTGACGCCGCCCTTGTGCTGACCCATCTCGCCCAGGCCGGCTGCGCCGTCCTGCCCGCCGAGACCGTTTTCTACGCCCTGCTCCAGAACGCCCGCCACCCCTTTTTTCGGGACTACACCGCGCTGGTGAAGAAATACGGTTGACGGGCAAGCAGGGAGCGGGGAGCAAGGAGCAGCAAGCAATCCCCGGAAATCTCCCGCCTGACAGTGCCACCGGTCCCGGTGGGTTTGTGTGGCCATCGGGCGGGCGTTCAGCTTGTTTGCTCACTGCTTCCCGCTCCAAGCTCCCCGCTTCCCCCCCCATGGCCGACATCTCCACTCCCCTCGCCGTCCGCGATATCAAGGCTCTGCCCCGCGACGGCGGCGACACCTTCGCCAGCGTCCTGCTGGTCAAGCGCCTCGCCGAGCGGCCGACCAAGACCGGCAACGCCTTTCTTGCGGTCGAGCTGGGGGACAAGACCGGCACGTTCAACTGCAATTGTTTCAGTGACAACCCGGCCTTCGAGTTTTTCAAGGGCCTCAAGGAGGGCGCGGTCGTGCGCATCGAGGCCAAGGTGGACTACTACCAGAACCGGTTCTCGCCGAAATTGCTGCGCGCCGAGGAGATTTCCGCCGAACAGCTCGCGGATTCGCCGCTCATGGCCAACCTGGTCGAGACCGCGCCCGAGGACGGTGACGCGCTCTGGGCGGAACTCCAGCAGCACGTCGCGGCCATCACCCACGCCGAGCTGCGCGCGACCGTGACGGCCGTGTTCGAGGAGATCGGCGAGGCCTTCCGCGCGGCCCCCGCCGCCCTCGCCATGCACCATGCCTACCGGCACGGCCTGCTCGAGCACACCTGCCACATGGCGCGCGCCTGCCGGGCCCTCGCGCCGCTCTATCCCGAGATCGACGCCGACCTCGCGCTGGCCGGCGTGCTGGTGCACGACACGGGCAAGGTCATCGAATACCAGGGCACGCTCGCCACCTCGCGCAGCCGCAAGGGCATCCTCCAGGGCCACGTCGTCCTCGGCTACCAGCTCGTCCGCAAGGCCGGGCTCAGGGTGAAGCTCAATCCCGACCTGCTGGAGCGGCTGGAGCACATTGTGCTCAGCCACCAGGGCGAACTCGAGTGGGGCGCCGCCGTCGTCGCCGCGACCCCCGAGGCCGTGTTTGTCGCCAAGATCGACGACCTGGACGCCAAGATGGGCATGGTGCAGCGCCTGCTCCGCCAGGCCGGCGAGAACGACGAGTTCTCCGACAAGCACGCCGGGCTGAACGCGCAGCTCCTGCTTACCAAGCCAGCAAAGTAGCGGGGCCCGGGAGCGGGGACCAGCGAGCCAGATGCCGGAGGACTTCGGCAGCCAACGGGCAAAGCTCTGAGCTTGTCGCCTGGACGCCCGTCTCCTAAATTTCGAATCCTACTCTCCGCTCCCGCTCCCTGCTCCCCGCTCCATGTCCCGCATTCTCATCACCGGTGCCACCGGCAAGGTCGGCCAGGCCTTCATTCCGCGCCTGCTCGCCGACCCGCGCTTCGCGGGGTTCACGCTGCGCGGCTTGTGTCACAACCGGCAGCTCCCGCCGCGCGACCGCCTGGAGGTGGTCCGCGGGTCCATCTCCGACCGCACCGTGGTGGCGGCGGCCCTGGCCGGCTGCACACATGTACTCCACCTCGCCACGTGCAAGGAAACCCCCGAGGCCGTCATGGACGTCACGGTCAAGGGCATGTTCTGGCTGCTCGAGGCGGCGCGCGCGAATCCGGAGTTCCGCCAATTCATCCTGATCGGCGGCGATGCCGCGATGGGGCATTTCTTCTACCCGCATCCCGCCCCGGTCACCGAGGAGCAGCGGCACAGCGCCTATCCCGGCTGCTACGCCCTTTCCAAGGTGCTCGAGGAGGTGATGCTGGAGCAGTATTACATCCAGTATGGACTGAACGGCTGCTGCCTGCGCGCGCCGTGGATCATGGAGAAGGACGATTTCAAGCAGCAGCTTTCCTTCGGCCCGGACGTCTTCGGCGGCCCGCGCTGGGGCGAACTGGTCGGACCCGGCCGGGCCGCGGAATACATCCGGACCGGCGCCGTCCCGGTCATGCTCGATCCCGCCGGCCGGCCGGTGAAACGGAATTTCGTCCATGTGGACGACCTCGTGGGCGCCATCCTGGCCGCGCTCGACCACCCGCTGGCCCGGCAGCAGACCTTCAACATCGCCATGGACGAGCCGGTGGACTACGGCGAACTCGGCGCCTACCTCGCCCGGACACGCGGCCTGCCTACCGTGCCGGTGCCCACGCCGTATCATTCGACCCACCTGCTCAACACCAAGGCCCGCAGCAAGCTCGGCTGGCAGCCGGCCTATGACATGCCGAAAATGACCGATGCCGCCTGGGACTATCGCCGGGCGGCGGATGATCCGCGGGTTGTCTGGTATCCGGGTTGAAGGGGCGCGTGTGCCCGCGGACGAGGTCGTCCGTGCTCCAACCAACCTTTGGAGCCACGGCGATCCCGCCGCGGAACCGGGATTCAGGCCGCTCCGCCAATATACGCCGAGATTAGGTCAAAAAGTGGGGAGTAGCCGCACCGGGAACCGGCTAGAGTGTGGCCAACAATCAATCCTCCCATCCATGGCCACTCTCCTTGACCGCGTCGCCCAAAATGCCACCGGCAAATATTATGTCGATACCTCCTGCATCGACTGCGACCAATGCCGCGCCCTCGCCCCCGAGTTCTTCGGGCGCACCGAGGACGGCATGTCCTATATCCTCAAACAGCCGGTGAAACCCGAGGACGTCGCCTCGGTGGAGGAAGCGATGGACGCCTGTGCGACCACTTCCATCGGCTGCGACGGGGTGTAGGCGGCCGGTTTCATCTTCCCCTACGGGCCAGCGGGCCGGCTTGACGCCCAGTCACCAGGCGCGAGTGGACACGCTGGCCTGTTTATTTTCACCGCCGGCGTTGCCTAGGTGAGCAGTTGCACGATCCGCACGATCGGCAGGAAGAGCGCGATGACGATGGTGCCGACCACCAGGGCCAGGAACAGGATGAGGACGGGTTCGAGCAGCGCGCTGAGCCCGGCGACGGCGTGGTCCACCTCCTCCTCGTAGATTTCCGCCACCTTGGTGAGCATCGCGGGCAGCTGGCCGGTGTGCTCGCCCACGTCGATCATGCTCGTGACCATGGGCGGGAACACCCGGGTCGACTCCAGGGGCCGGGCCACCGCCGCGCCCTCCTTGACCCGGTCGTGCACCGCGGTGATGGCCTCCGCCACGCGGACATTGCCGCAGGTATCGCGGCTGATCACCAGCGCCGGCAGAATGGGCACGCCGTTCTCAAGCAAGGTGCCGAGCGTGCGGCCAAAGCGGGCGATGCTGCCCTTGAGGAAGAGATCGCCGCAGAGCGGCAGGCGGACCATCCCGGCATCGAGCAGCCGCGCCCCCGCCGGCGACCGCCGGAGCAATTTAAGCGCCGCCCCGAGCGCGACCACGCCGGCGAGGACCGGCAGCAGGTGGCCCTTCACAGCCTGGCTGGCCGCGAGCACGAACCGGGTCAGCGGCGGCAGCGGCGCGCCCTTGAGCAGATCGGCGAAGATCTGCTGGAACCGCGGCACGACGAAAACCAGCAGGCCGGAGAGAATCAGTCCGGCCACGGCCGTGACGATCAGCGGGTAGATCATCGCGGCGATGATCTTCCCCCGCAGCTGCAGGCTCTTTTCCTGGAAGCGTGCCAGCCGGTCGAGCACGACATCGAGCTTCCCGGCGGCCTCGCCGGCCCGGACCATGTTGACATAGAGCGGCTCGAACACCCGGGGATGCTGGGCCAGCGCCTCGGAAAAGGTGCCCCCCGACTTGATTGCCGCGGCCAGCGCCTCGATCACGGCATGCAAGGCCGGGTGGCGTTCCTGCCGCGCGAGCACTTCCAAGGCCCGCAGCAACGGCAGGCCGGCGTGCAGCAATGTCGCCAGTTGGCGCGTGATGACCGCCAGTTCCGGCGATCGCACGCGGTGGCCGCCAAACCATCCCCCGCCGTCTCCGCGCCGGCGCTGCTCCCGGGATGGTTCGGCCGGCCGGGCTGCGGCCGCGGGGACCACGGCGGTGGGATGCAGGCCCTGCTCCCGCAGTCGCGTCGCGGCCAGCCTCGCATCCGGTGCATCGATGTGTCCGGCATGCTCCGCGCCACGGGCGTCGACGGCGGTGTAATTGAAGGGAGGCATCAGAATGAAAAGTCCAAACGCCAGATTCCAAAGGCCGAACCAGTCAACCCGACCCGCGACCTGGCCAACGGCTGCTGGATCAGCCCCGGTCGGCATCGGGATTTCTTCTGCATGGAACGGGGGTTGATCATGGCTTTGGATTTTCCCGGCGGCCTGCTACATGTATTTGAGCACTTCATCGATCGTCGTCTCCCCCGCGAATACGGCCGCCAGCCCCGCGGCGCGCAGCGAGGTCATCCCCTGCTCCGCCGCGTGCCGGCGCAGCTGCAGCAGCGACACGCCTTGCACCAGGAGCTCGCGCAGAGGGTCTGTCATCCGCAGGAGCTCAAAGATGCCGAGCCGGCCCTGGTAGCCGGTGTGATGACAGTCCGGGCAGCCGGCGCCGGCATGGCACGGCCGCCCGGCGAGCCCGGTGTGATCGGACCCGAGTTGCCGCAGCAACGCGTCCGGCGGCGCGGACGCTTTCTTGCACGCCGGACAGATCCGGCGCACGAGCCGCTGGGCAAGCACGGCTTCCAGCGTCGAGGCGAGCAGGAAGGGCTCGATGCCCATGTCCACGAGGCGGGTGACGGCGGAAGGCGCGTCGTTCGTATGCAACGTGCTCAGGACGAGGTGCCCGGTCAACGCGGCCTGGAGGGCGATCTGTGCGGTCTCGAGGTCGCGGATCTCGCCGACCATGACGATGTCTGGATCCTGCCGGAGGAAGGTGCGCAGGGCGCGGGCAAAGGTCAGCCCGGCGCCCGGGTTGACCGGCACCTGCATGACGCCGTCGATCTCGTACTCGACCGGGTCCTCGACTGTGAGCAGCTTGGTGTCGACGGTGTTGAGGGCCGCCAGGCAGCTGTAGAGCGTCGTGGTCTTGCCCGAGCCCGTCGGGCCGGTGACCAGCAGGATGCCGTTCGGCCGGCGGATGATCTCCGCGAGCTCCGCGTGCATCGCGGCCGGCAGGCCCAGGCGGGCGAGTTCCAGCCGGACGGACGACTGGTCGAGCACGCGCAGCACGACGCTCTCGCCAAACGACGTCGGCAGCGTGGACACGCGCAGGTCGACGGCGCGGCCGCCGAGGGTCAGCGGGATGCGGCCGTCCTGGGGCAGGCGGCACTCGGCAATGTTGAGCCCGGCCATGACCTTGACGCGTGAGATGACCGGCCGCGCGAGCACGCCCGGCGGGGGCGACATCTCGTGGAGCACCCCGTCGATGCGGTACCGGATCTTGAAGCCATGCTCGAAGGGTTCGAAATGGATGTCCGACGCCCGGTCGCGGATGGCCTGGGTCAGGACCAGGTTGACGAAATGGATGACCGGCGGCTGCCCCGCCAGCCGCTCCAGATCCGCCTCGCCGGCGGCGGCCGGGATTTCGCCCGGCGTCCCCGCCGCATCCGCGGCGTCCCCGTAATGCCGGCGGATCAGGCTGAGCACGCGCGCCGGATCGGCCACGACAATCCGCACCTCGCGTCCGAGGGCGAAGGCAAGATTGTCCGCGAGGTTGGGGTTGAAAGGATCGGCCGCCAGCAGGGCGACCGAGTGGCGGTTGGCCGAGACCGGCGCGACGCCGTAAGCGCGGGCCAGGGCCCCGTCAAGCAGGGCGACGGCCTCGGCCGGCAGCGCGGCCGGCGGATCCGGATCATAACCTGCGCCCAGGTGCTCGGCCACGGCCCGGAGCAAGACCGCCGGGTCGAGCAGTCCGAGCGCAATGAGGGCGGCGGCGTAGGAACGGCCGCCGGTACCGGCCGGCGTGACCGGCGTGACCGGCGGGGCCGCGGGCCCGAGCAGCCCGCGGGCGGCAAGCAGCTGATGAATGGCCTGGTCGTGTCCCTCGTACATGAGGAAGTCCGGCCGGGCCCACGGCGGGAAGGGGAATGTTTAGAGTTCGCGCAGTTTGAAGCCCATGCTGACCAGTTTCTCGCGCATGGCGACAGGTTCCTGCGACTTCTCCAGGGCCTCGTCGGGCTCGATGAGCTCGCGGTTGACGAGGCTCATCAGGTGGGTGTCGAGCGTGATCATGCCGAGCGCGGCGCCCGTCTGGATGTCCGACGGGATGCGGAAGGTCTTGTTGTCGCGGATGAGCGAGCTGATCGACGAGGTGTTCACCATGATCTCGTAGGCGGCGATGCGGCCGCCGGTCTTCTTCTTGCAGAGCGACTGGGAGATCACGCAGATGATGGACGTGGAGAGCTGCATGCGGATCATCTCCTTCATGCTGGCGGGGAAGGCGTCGACGATGCGGTCGACGGTCTTGGCGGCGCTGTTGGTGTGGAGGGTGCCGAAGACCAGGTGGCCCGTCTCGGCCGCGCTGATGGCGGCCTCGATGGTCTCCAGGTCGCGCAACTCGCCGACGAGGATGACGTCGGGATCCTGGCGCAGCGCGCGCTTGATGGCCTCGGCGAAGCTCGGGACGTCGGAGCCGACCTCGCGCTGGGTGACGACGCATTTCTTGTGCGCGTGGTAATACTCGATCGGATCCTCGATGGTGATGATGTGGCCGTCGCGGTTCTCGTTGATGTAATTGATCATCGAGGCGAGCGTGGTGGACTTGCCGGAACCGGTCGGACCGGTGACCAGGAACAGGCCGCGCGGGCGGTAGAGCAGTTCCTTGATCTTGTCGGGCATGCCGATGGTGCGGAGGTCGAAGAGCTGGTTGGGAATCTGGCGGAGCACGAGGCCGTAGTTGCCCTTGGCCTTGAGGACGCTGACGCGGAAGCGGGCCTTTTCGCCGAAGGCGAAGCCGAAATCGGTGCCGCCGTTGAGCTTCACGTTCTGGATGTGATTGTCCGGGGTGATGGACATCATGAGCGCCTCGGTGTCCTCGGGCCGCAGCTCGGGGCCGTCGATGGGGGTCATGCTGCCGCGCAGGCGGAGGCAGGGCGGGACGCCCACCTGCAGGTGCAGGTCGGAGCTCTTCTGGTCCACGACCAGCTCCAGGAGATCATTCATGTCATAGCTCATGCGGTGGGTGGGTTGAAGGGGATGGTCAAGGTTGGTCGCCGATGGTCACGGACGCAACCTCGGCGATTGTGGTGAGGCCGGCGAGAACTTTGCGGATGCCGTCTTCTCTCATGGTGCGCATGCCATCCCGCCGCGCCTGCTGGCGCAAGCGGGGGGCGGTAACATTGTCGTAAATCATGGCGCGAATCCCGTCGTGGACGAGAAAGATCTCAAAGAGTCCCAGCCGCCCCTGGTAGCCGGTGCCCTGGCAGGCCTCGCAGCCAGCCCCTTCCGCGAAGGAGGCGCCGGCCGCCTGATCGGGCGTCAGGCCGAGGGCGCGGATCTCATGGTTGGCCGGCGTGCAGGCCCGCCGGCACTGCGGACAGATACGGCGGACCAACCGCTGGGCCATGACCGAGCGCAGGGCGGCGGCGACCAGAAAGGGCTTGGCGCCGAGGTCGATCAGTCGGGTGACGGCGGCCGGCGCATCGTTGGTGTGCAGGGTGCTGAAGACCAGATGGCCGGTCAGCGAGGCGTTGATGGCGATCTCCGCCGTCTCCCGGTCGCGAATCTCGCCGATCATCACCACGTTGGGCGCCTGCCGCAGCAGGGCGCGCAGCGCGGCGGCAAAGGTCATGCCGATGGCGGCGTTGACCGGGACCTGGTTGATGCCGGGCAGCTGGTATTCGACCGGATCCTCGACGGTGATGATCTTGCGGTCGGGCCGGTTGAGCTGGTGCAAGGCGGTGTAAAGGGTCGTGGTCTTGCCCGAACCGGTCGGGCCGGTGACCAGCATGATGCCGTCCGGCGAGGCGATCTGCTCCTCGAACCGCGCCTGGTCGTCCGGCAGGAAACCCAGTTCCGGCAGGCCGCGTTTCAGGGCCGCCTGGTCCAGGATGCGCATGACGATGCTCTCCCCGTGCGCCGTGGGCAGCGACGATACGCGCAGGTCCAGTCTGCGTCCGTCGGTTTCAAGCTGGATGCGGCCGTCCTGGGGCAGGCGTTTTTCGGCGATGCTGATGTTCGCCATGATTTTCAGGCGCGAGATGACGGCGGGTTCCAGCTGCTTGGGCGGGGCCTCCGCCTCCAGCAAGGAGCCGTCAATGCGGTAGCGCACCCGGAAACGCCGCGCCAGCGGCTCCAGGTGGATGTCGGAGGCGCGGCGGCGGACGGCCTCGGTGATGATGGATTCGGCCAGTCGGATGAGCGGCGCGTCGGGATCGCCCGCCGGCCCGCGTCCGGACTCAGCCAGGGCAGCCGGCAGGTTTGCCGCACCGGGTGCAGCACCGGGCATTTCGTCCGGCACCTGTCCATAGTGCCGGGCGATGGCGTCACGGATGTCATCGGTGGATGCGAGCGCCGGCTGGACGGGTGAACCGGCCAGGTAGCCCAAGCAATCGAGGACATCGAGGGCCAGGGGCCCGGCGGCCGCCACGCACAGGACGCCCCCCTCGCGGGCGTAGGGGATCACAGCGTGTTCCAACACAAAGGAACGAGGCAGAGTCGCCAGGATTTCAGCGGGGATCAAACGCGCCGCCAGCGCGACGGGCAGCAGACCAGACTCATCCGAGCCGCCCGACTCCGCCGCCGCGGGGCCGCCGGCCGGAGAACCGGGGTTTCGTCCGCGGGCGCTGAGCGGGTCGTCGGCTTGGGTCACGAGGAGAGCCGACGGTGGCCGTCAGCGGTTGAGACTCATGAGGAACTCCGCGTTGGTCTTGGTCTTCTTGAGGCGCTGGATGAGCATGTCCAGCGAGTCGGCCGCGGGCACGCCCTGCATGGCGCGGCGCAGGGCGTACACGCGCAGAAGTTCGTCGGGATGGTAGATGAGCTCCTCCTTGCGGGTGCCGCTCTTGTCGATGTTGATCGCGGGGAAGATGCGCTTGTTGACGAGGTCGCGGTCCAGGTGGAGCTCCATGTTGCCCGTGCCCTTGAATTCCTCGAAGATGATCTCGTCCATGCGGCTGCCGGTGTCGACCAGGGCGGTGCCCAGGATGGTGAGGCTGCCCCCGCCCTCGATGTTGCGGGCGGAGCCGAAAAAGCGCTTGGGCTTTTGGAGGGCATTGGCCTCGAGCCCGCCGGACATGATCTTGCCGCTGTTGCCGGCCAGGGCGTTGTAGGCCCGGGCAAGGCGGGTGATGGAGTCCAGCAGGATGACGACGTGCTCGCCCTGCTCGACGAGCCGGCGGGCCTTCTCAATGACCATCTCGGCGCAGTGCACATGACTCTCCGGCGTTTCGTCGAAGGTCGAGCTGACGACCTCGCCCTTGCAGTGGCGCTTGAAATCGGTGACTTCCTCCGGTCGCTCGTCGACGAGGAGGATGATGAGCTTGGCCTCGGGCGAATTGGCCGCGATGGAGTTGGCCATGTTCTGCATCAGGATGGTCTTGCCGGTGCGCGGCGGGGCGACGATCAGCCCGCGCTGGCCGAAGCCGACGGGGGTCACGATGTCGACCATGCGCATGGAGACGTCCTTGGCGCCCTGCTGCTCGAGGATGATCCGCTTGAGCGGGTAATAGGGCGTCAGTTCCTCGAAGGGTGGCACCTTGGAAATCTCGGAGGGTTCGCCGCCCATGACCTTGCGGATGGCGACGACCGACGGACAGCGGTCGATGCCCTGCGGGGGCTGCAGCTGCACCTCGACGGCGTGGCCGCGCTTGAGGCCGAGTTGTTTGAGGAAAATCTCCGGCAGGTAGGCGTCCTCGGGATAGAGGCGGTAGTTAACGTCCTCATGCACGATGAAGCTGTGGCCGCGATCGGTCAGGTCGATGTACCCGCGGTCGTACAGCGGCCGCTTCTGCTCGGTGGCGGCGAGGAAGATCTGCGTGATCAGCTGGCGGCGGTTCGGCGCGCCCTCGAATTTCACCTCCAGCTTGTTGGCGAAGGCGGTCAGGTCGGCGAGATTGAGCGCGTAGAGCTCATTCAACCAGATCGGCTCGGCATTGCTGCTGGATATCTCCGCGGCGAGCTGCGCGAGCGCCTCGAGATTCTGGAAGCGGGCGGGGTCCGGGAGATCGCCGTAATGGACGGCTTCCTTCGGCGGGCCCGGTTGGGGCGGGTGCTTCGGGGCCTGGTTCTGGAAATTGGGGTTGACCCATTTGCCGCCACCACCACCACCACCGCGGAAATGTTTGCCGCCGCGGCCCCGCCGGCCGAATTTGCCGCCGCCGTGCTGTTGGTAGTGGCCGCCGCCATTGCCACCTTCCTCATAATTGCCATCGCCACCGGAGGATGGCTGGACCTGGTCCTGGCCCCCGTCGCCTTGGGCGGGAGCAGGCTGTGACTCGACCGGCGCCGGCGGTTCCGGCTCCGGGGCGCGGGCCTGGACGGGGGTCGGGACAAATGCCGGCGCAGGCGGAGGAAGTGATTCGCGCGGTCCGGCCTCAGCCTCCACATTTTTCGTGGCCACCTTCTTGGTGGTGCGATAGAGTCGGGAGCGCGCCGGGCGCTTGGTTTTGGCCGCTTCGCTGCCGGCGGTGTCGGGAGATGGGCTTTCCTCGTCGGATTTAGGGGGGACTGACATGAATAAGGCCGTGAGGCCGGTCGGATTGGGATTTCAAGAGGCGGTCAGCCAGGACATTAACCTGTTCACGTAGAAATTCGGTGGATCCGTCATTCAGGAGAACATGGTCTGCCAGCTCGCATTTTCGGGCCAGTGGCAGTTGCTTGGCTAGGCGCTGGTGGGCGAGTTCAGGGGAAATGCCGCGCTGCTCCAACCGCCTCAATTGCTGGTCGGAGTCTGTGGTCACGCAGACGGTAAAATCAAACCAATTCTCCAACCCTTTCTCAAACAATAGCGGCACCTCGACAATGTAGGCCTGCCCCCGGCTCCGGGCGAAGATCTCGCGCCACCGGGCCAGCAACCGGGGATGGAGCAACCCTTCCAGCCAGGCCAGGGCAGCGGGGTCCTTGAACACCACTCCCGCCACCCGGTGGCGGTCCACAGTACCGCCGGGTGCCAGCATCGCCTGGCCCAGTTTGGCCCGGATGGCATCGACGACGGCGGGATCGGTCAAAATCTCGTCGCGGATCATCCGGTCGGCGTCGAGCTGGCGAAATCCGCGGGCGGCAAACAGTGCCGCCGCCGTTGATTTGCCGCACCCCATGCCGCCTGTAAGGCCGACGATTAAGTTGGTGGCGCCAGTCATTCGTATCAGCTTCAGACAATGGGCTTGCCCGATAGGGAGCAACCCCTATCTGCTTAAGCCCGAAATGGTCCCACCGCACACCATTAACACTAAAAATCCACTCGCGGTGGCCGCGATGGTGAAGGCTGCGTTTGGCGATATTGGAGCCGCAGCGAGCTACCCCTTGCTCGACCGGCTGTTTGCGGACGTGACCGACATGTTCGAGGGACGATACCCAGGCTACAGGGCCATCGACATGCATTACCATGACTTCGAGCACACGCTCCAGGCCACGGTATGCCTCATCAAGCTCATGCAAGGCCGCAGCCGAAGTTTCGACAAGCCGGTGCTGATGCCCCGGGATTGGGAGTTGGCCGTGATGGCGGTCCTCCTGCATGACAGCGGCTACCTGAAGGAAGCCCACGATACCAGTGGCACGGGAGCCAAGTACACCATCGTCCATGAGCGGCGCAGCTGCGAATTTGCCCGGCAATACCTGCCCCGCATGGGTGTCACCGCCTCTGAAATCGAGGACATTTGCTCCGCCATCATCTGCACCGGTCCCCGGAGCCGGATCAGCCAGATCACCTTCCACCGCGAGGAAGCCCGCGTATTCGCCTTCATCCTGGTCACGGCCGACTACCTCGCCCAGATGAGTGCGCCCGACTATCCTGACGAACTGCCGATCCTCTACCGGGAATTTCACGAAGCCTTCGAATACGAACAGGTACCGCCCGAGAAGCGTCCCTACAAATCACTCCACGACATGCTCGTGAAGACCCCCGGCTTCTGGACAAATTATGTAAGACCGATGCTCGACTTTGAGGCGGGTGGTGTGCATCGCTATCTGACGACAGCGGGCCAACCCAATCCTTACCTGCAGGCGGTCGAAGCCAATATCTTTGAAGTGCAGCGGCGTGTGCAGGCGGGGCTGGGCTAAACTACATCCTCCAGTTCCCTGTCTCATGCTCGCGACCACCTGCTCGGCAGCTTTGCTGGGCATTGACGCCGTGCCCGTCCAAGTTGAAGTCAACACGGGCGAATCCGGCGTACCCAACCTCATCCTCGTCGGCCTGCCCGATGCCGCCGTCAAGGAATCCGAAGACCGCGTGTTCTCGGCACTCAGCAACTCCGGCCTCCGGATGCCGCGCACGCGCACGACGATCAACCTCGCCCCCGGCGACCTGCGGAAGGAGGGCGCCATCTACGACCTGCCCATCGCCCTCGGCATCCTGGTGGCCACCGGCCAGCTCGCGTGCGAGCGGCTGGCCGACCACCTGATCGCCGGCGAACTCAGCCTTTCCGGCGCCACGCGCCCCATCAAGGGCGGGCTGGCCATGGCGGTCCTCGCCCGCGAACTGGGCAAGAAATCCGTCCTGCTCCCGCCGCTCGCCGCCCAGGAGGCCGCCTTGGTCGAGGGGATCGCCGTCTATGAGATCACCTCGCTGGACCAGGCCCACCGCTTCCTCGGCGGCGCGCTGAAACTGCAGCCCCTCTCCCCTCCGGCCGCCGCCGCCGGCGCCACCCGGACCGGGGAGCACGAGCCGGATTTTTCCGACATCAAGGGCCAGCACGCCGTGCGGCGCGCGGTCGAGATCGCCGTGGCCGGCGGGCACAACCTCATCATGATCGGGCCGCCCGGTTCCGGCAAATCCATGATCGCCAAGCGCATTCCCGGCATCATGCCCCAGCCGTCGCTGGAGGAATACCTCGACATCCTGCGCATCCACTCGGCCGCCGGGCAGACCATCGAGAGCGGCGTCCACTACCTCCAGCGCCCCGCCCGCGCCCCGCATCACACCATCTCCGACGTCGGCCTGCTCGGGGGCGGGACGATTCCCGGCCCGGGAGAGATCTCGCTCGCCCACCACGGCGTGCTCTTCCTTGACGAGCTGCCGGAGTTCAAGCGCTCCGCCCTCGAGGTGCTGCGGCAGCCGCTGGAGGACGGCGAGGTCACGATCTCGCGCAGCGCGGGCAAGATCACGCTGCCCTGCCATTTCATGCTGGTCGCCGCGATGAATCCCTGTCCCTGCGGCTACCTGGGCGATCCCCGGCACGAGTGCCGCTGCGCGCCGGCGCAGATCCAGCGCTACCGCGCGCGCATCAGCGGCCCGCTGCTCGACCGCATCGACCTGCACGTCGAGGCGCCCGCGCTCTCCTTCGCCGAGCTCCGCCAGGACCAGGCGGGCGAATCCTCCGCCGCCATCCGCTCCCGGGTGGAGACCGCCCGGCAATACCAGCGGGCCCGTTTCTACGGGGCGCGCATCTCCACCAACGCCCGGATGCCCGTCTCGCTGCTGAAGAAATACTGCGCGCTCGAGAAGAAGCTCGGCGACCTGCTCCAGCAGGCGATGGAACAGCTTTCGCTCTCGGCCCGCGCCTACGACCGCATCCTCAAGGTCGCGCGCACCATCGCCGACCTGGCCGGCGCCGAAAGCATCGAGTCGCCGCACCTCCTGGAGGCCATCCAATACCGCAGTCTCGACCGGAACGTGTTCTACTGACGCGCCTCAGCCCTGCACCTTGGGATTGTCAATGCCGAGCGCGGCGGCGAGATCGGTCAGGTGTTCCTGCTCCTGCACGACGATCTCGCGCAGCACCTCGCCCAGCCCGTATTCACCCATGGCCTCGGCCTGGCGGATGCGCTGCCGGTAGTTGAGGATGGTCGTCCGCTCGTTCTCGAGGTCGAAGCGGAGCATGTCGTCGGGCTTGGCCGACATCTTGACCGGCTTGGGCGCCACCACCGGCGTGCCGTTGAAATAATCGATCTGCTTGGCGATGAGCAGGGCGTGGCTCAATTCCTCGCCCGCGTGCTTCTCCAGCTCGGCGGCGATGTGCAGGTATTTCGCCCCCTTCATCGTCTGGCTGTAGACGACATAGGAGATGATGGCCTGGTACTCCCCGGCCAGATCCTTGTTCAAGAGGCGGATCATTTCGTGACGGCTGATGGCGGTGGTCTTTTTCATGATGGTTCGAGCCCGGCGACGCGGGTAATTCCGGCCAGGGACTGGTACCAGCATTGGACCCGGGATCACATGGGTGGTGCGGTGGCTTCGCCGGCATGCGCGTGAAACCACCGCGTGGAGGTAAAACCGGCAATCCCCCGGGGTATACTCCCCGCCGGGACGGCCGGCTTGTTACAGAGATGTAAACACCGAAATCAGGGCCAACATCGTTGAACGGTTTTGGCACAGCTGCGTCTTTCCCCGTAGTTCAATTAGGTTTATTTGGTGTTAGGGTGAAGGGTCGTCCAGGGGTGGACGGCCCTTCTTCGTTTACGCCCGCGGCCGGCCAGCGAATTTACTCCCCTGCCGCGGATGCTTCAGGCATAGGGGAACCAACGATGAAAAAAACATTTCGCCTCAAGGAGCCGGGCAAGGCGGATCAACGCGTCGTTGAAGCCGTCAAGAATGATGTCCGCAAATACGTGAAGCGGGAGCGCCGGAAGGCCCTGCCGGCGGGCGTGGATTTCTGGGATTTCACCTGCCGGGTGGGCCCGGAACCGGCGTCATCCGAATCCAAGCACCTGGCCGAGGTCACCGGGGCCATCGAAGCAGCTGCGGGCAGCGGCAGCACCGCCGTTTTTGTAGAGATTGTGGCGACCCCCGGTTACCGGACGAAAAAACCGGCACCGCCTGCCCCGGATGAACCGACGCCCCCCGGACCCGCCTTAAACTAGCCGGAAGCCCAGGGCCTCGAGCTCGTTCATGTTGAACGGGGCGCTCTCAAGCACCTCCTGCAGCTTGCCGAGCGCCGCGGCGGTGTCGGGGGCATCGAACAGGGCCGCGCCGTCGTCGCTGTCATGCAGATTCAGCGCCCAGGGACTCGCGTCGTCGCCGTTCACCTGAAACGCCGATCCGTAAAGATAATTGCCGGGCAGCCCGGGATGCGGACCGCTCCCCGGCACGAGGAACAGCGTGTGGACGGGATCGTGCACGAGCACGACGCCATGCTTGGCGCGGTGGTGCGCGACCCGGCCGGCCACCGTCAGCCGGTGGCTCTCGGCCTTCGCGCGGCGGGCCGCGGGCAGGGACTGGACGTAACGGTCGAAGATGCTGTTGTTGGCCTCCAGTTCCTCGGGTGCCGCCTGGCCCGCGATCACCGCGGCGAGATTGCTCGCGTGGAACAGCGGCAACCTGGCCAGCGAGCGCGCCGTGACATGCCCGTCCTTGTGATCCGCATCCGCATAGGCCTGGTGCGACGCATAGAGCCGTTTGACCGCATCCTGATAGGCGGGCGTCACGGGCACGGCCCCGATGGGGCTGCGCTCGATCATGTCGAGGACGGTCTGGTCAAACTGGGTATTGGCGTCGGGGGGCATGGTGAACTTGAATAACGGCTCGCCGCGCCATGACGAGGCGGATCTCGTCCCCCTGACCGGCCGGAGGCATCGCCGGCCGCAAAGGACGCCTATCGTTCCCGCCGGTCGTCGCGATCGTCCTTGGTATCCTTGGCATCCTTGGAATCACGGCTGTCCCGGTTCTCCCTGGCCGGCGGCGGAGCCTGCCGGGCTGCCGGTGGCCTCGCCGGTGCGGCGGCGGGAGGATTCATCACCCGACCCGGACCCGGAGTGCCCGTGGGCTCCGCGCGGGTGTCGCGTTCGCGATTATCGCGGCTCGTCCGGTCATCCGGTTCAGTCTGCTCCGGGCGGCGGGGCGACGGGGCCGGCTGAGCGGGAGCTGTCACCGGGGGTGAAAACCGGTCCGGACGGTTTTCTGCTCGTCCATCGGGAGCGGGCGTTCGTCGGTCGGCCGGCAGCGCCGGATGGTCATCTGGTGGCCGGGCGGCGGGATTTCGGCGCGCGTCGTCTGGCCGGGTGGGGTTGGTAAATGGCGCCGGCCGGACGATGGGTGAACGGGTCTGGCCCGGCCGGTCGAGCGAGGGGCGCAAAGGTTGCAACGAACCGGGGGTCGGTGCCCACGGATGACGTTCCGGATCGCGCTTATAACCGGGCCGGCCCGGAAAAGCCGGACGACGCCAGTCGCCGCGGTTGCGCCAGTAGTCCGCCCTTTCACTTGGTTCGATTTCCCATACACGATGGTGACTCCAATCGAGATCGTAACCCAGCCACAGCCCGGTCGGATAACCCAGTCCGAACGTGACATAGGCCGATCCGTGGTAGCCAGGCTGCGCGGCGTATACGAGGTCGGGATCATAGTCCGGAACATAGAGGATGTCGGGTTCCGCCGGAATGACGCTGATGAGGCCATCCTCGACGAGCACCCGCTGTTGCGGCGTGTCGAAAAGTGCGCCGGTGGTCATCGCCCGGGTGCGCAGGCGCTGGATGGAATTCAACACCGCTGCCCGTTCGTCGAGGAAGGCGGCCCCCACCTGTCGCGTCCAGGGCAGGTTTTGCCCCATCCATTTCATCACCTCGGGATAATGCATGAGTGCCTTGACGCTGTCGTCCCAATCATGCTCGTCCGTCCGGACCGGGTCACCCCCATCCTGCAGGTAGCCGGCCGCCTGCGCCACATCATCCGGCACCGTCGCGGCCGGCAGGATCAGGGCGATGAGGGCGTCCGGGTAGAGCGCGATGGGGCCGAACAGCTGGTCGAGTTCCTGTTCCGTGGGCAAAGGCCCGGGCGGACGGGCCGGGTCTTGTGCGGCCAGGTTCACGGCGAACAGCAGGCACAATCCGGCGAGCTGGCAATATCTTGATTTCATGGGGAGGCCCGCATTGGCAGGCATAGGTTAAGACTGTGATTGCCGCCCACAGTGCCCGGGAATCTTCGGGACGCAACTCCGCGACCGCGACGGAGAGCAAACCGGGATTTTCGCCTCGCCTTTGGGCCGTTACCCCCCGGCATACGGCCCATGCCGTTCAACCAACTCGGGCTTTATTCCAGCATCGTCCGGGCGGTCGCCGCCAAGGGCTATGCCGAACCGACGCCCATCCAGCTGCAGGCCATCCCGGCCGTGCTGACCGGCCGCGACCTGATCGCCTCGGCCCAGACCGGCACGGGCAAGACCGCGGCGTTCGCCCTGCCGATCCTGAACCGGCTCGGCGGGCACAAGCTGCCCGCCCCGCGCGTCCTCGTGCTCGAGCCCACCCGCGAGCTCGCCGCCCAGGTCGACGAGGCCTTCCGCGAGTTCGGCCGCTTCACCGCCCTGCGCACGGCGCTCATCCACGGCGGCGTCGGGTATGGCGCCCAACGCAAGGCCCTGCACCAGGGCGCCGATATCGTCGTGGCCACCGTCGGCCGCCTGTTGGACTTCCTGGACGAGCGCGCCCTCCGGCTCGACGGCCTCGAGGTGCTGGTCCTCGACGAGGTGGACCGGATGCTCGACCTGGGGTTCATCGACGGCGTGAAAAGGATCGTCGGCCTCTGCCCCAAAAAAAGGCAGACGCTGTTCTTCTCCGCCACCGTGCCGCCCGAGATCGAGGCGGTGGCGCGCTTTGCCCTGCACGATCCCGTCCGCATCGCCATCGGCCGGGCGCGCGCGGTCAACGCGTCCGTCACGCACGCGATCTACCCCGTGAGCCCGGGCCTCAAGTTTTCGCTGCTGCTCGCCCTGCTGGAGCAGACCGATTTCCACAGCGTGCTCATCTTCACCCGCACCAAGCACGGCGCCGACCGGATCGCCCGCCGGCTCGTCGAGGCGAAGCACTCCGTCGCCGTGCTGCACGGGAACCGCAGCCAAGCCCAGCGCACCGCCGCCCTCGCCGGGTTCAAGGAGGGACGCTTCGAGGTGATGGTGGCCACCGACATCGCCGCGCGCGGCATCGACGTGGCCGGCGTGTCCCATGTCATCAACTACGACATCCCTCTGGCGCCGGATGACTACGTGCACCGCATCGGCCGCACCGGCCGGGCCGCAGCGGTCGGCGACGCGTTCACGCTGGTCACCCCGGCGGAGGCCGACGCGGTGCGGCAGATCGAGCGGTTTCTCAAGGCCAGCATCCCCCAGCTCAAGCTCGGGGGCTTCGACTATCACGCGACTCCCCCGCCCGCTGCCGCCGGCGAGGGCGATCACCGCGGATGGCGGCAGGGCTACGGTCGCGCCCACCAGCACGGACGACGCTGACCGCACCCGCTCCCTCTTATCATGACGAACATCGATATCATCCTGACCCATCCGGGCGGCGCGCATAAGGACGAGTTCCTCGCGTGCAGCGTCATGCTCGCCCGGCACCGCGTGCCCGTGGTGCGCCGCGAGCCGGCGGCGGAAGACCTGGCCAGCCCGACGGTGTGCGTCATCGACGTCGGCCACCGGCACGAGCCGGCGCTGAACAACTTCGACCACCACCAGCTGCCCAAGGACCACCCGCCGACCTGCTCGCTGTCGCTGGTGCTGCAGCATCTCGGCCTCTACGAGGATGCCCGCCGGTTCTGCGACTGGCTGGAGCCGGCCGAGTGGTTCGATTGCCGCGGACTCGTGGCCACGGCGAAGTGGCTCGGCGTGGAACCGGAGGTGGTCACAAAACTCATCTCGCCGGTCGACCTCACCCTTCTGCGGCGCTTCGCACTCGCGCAACGGATCGAGCCGGGCGACCCGCTCTGGGAGGTGATGCGGATGATCGGCGAGGACCTGCTCGACTTCGTGCAGGCCATGCGGGTCCGGCTCGATTTCATCGGCCGGCACGCGGAAATCTGGGATCTGGCCCTCGGCGACGGGCCCGCGAAGGTCCTGTTTCTCCCGCGCACCGAGCCGCTGCCGGACGAGCCGTCGCTGGGCCTTGACCCATTCATCATCCAGCGGGGCCTGGCGGGCGCGGTGGTCGGCCTGGTCTATCCCGACCGGCGCAGCTCCGGCTACGGATTGTCGCGCTTTCAGGATAATGCGCGATTGGATTTCACCCGGATCGCCGGCTGTCCCGACGTCCATTTCGCCCATGTCCGCGGATTCGTCGCGAAGACCTCCGCGTCAGAGGTCGGCCGCTTGAAAAGCCTGATGATCCAGGCCGGGGCAGGCTGCTGAGCCGTTGCTTCCGTCAGCTGATCCCCAGCAGTTCGACCTCGAACACGAGGGTCGAGTTGGGCGGGATGGCACCGGGGTAGCCGTCGCGGCCGTAGGCGAGCTCGGGCGGCAGCGTGAGCTTCACCTTGTCGCCGATCTTCATGGTCGCCACCCCGAGGTCCCAGCCGGCGATCACCTGCCCCGCGCCCAGCACGAACTCGAACGGCTCATCCCGGTCGACGGAGCTGTCAAATTTCTTCCCGTCGGTGAACCAGCCGGTGTAATGCACGGTGACCGCCTCGCCTTTTTTCGGGGCGCGGCCGGTGCCGGTCTTGAGCGATTCGATCTTGATTGCAGGGGTGGCCATCGCCACATGCTCGCCGCGCGGGGCGCCTTGGTCAAGAAAGCAAGGGTCCATCCGGTGGGCCAGCGAGCTTGCTCGCGCGGATCGGGAAAGGCGCGAGCAAGCTCGCTGGCCCACTTGGCCTGGACTACGCCAGCCGGTCCCCCACGTAGATCACGTAGGTCGAGCTCTTGGCGTTGGCATGCAGCCGGGCGGGCACGGCCTCCACCTTGAAGCCCGTCGCGGCAAAACGTTTCGCGAACGCATGGTCGGGGCCCGCCGACCAGATCGCCACGCGGGCCCCGGGCTTGAGCGCCCGTTTCAGCCGCTGCAGGCCGTGGTGGTCATAGAGCCGCGTGTTGCCCGGCAGCACCATGGCGGCGGGACCGTTGTCCACATCGAGCAGGATGGCATCGTAGGGCGCCCGCGCCGCCCGGTCCAGCACCCGGCCCACGTCCTCCACCAGGAGCTTGACGCGCGGGTCGTTCAGCCGCGTGCCGTTGAGCCCGGCCATGAACGTGCGGTTCCACTCGACCACCTCGGGCATGAGCTCCGCGACGTGCACCACCGCATGCGCCCCCGTCTGTTCCAACACCCGTTTCAGGGTGAAGCCCAGGCCAAGCCCGCCGATGAGGATGCGCGGGGCGCCGCCGCGCGCCAGCCCGGCCGTGGCCAGGTCGCCGAGCAGCAGCTCGGAGGCCGCGGTCATCGAGTGCATCAGGTCCCGCCCATCCAGCCGGATGCAAAAACTGCCGTCATGGGCGTGCAGCGTCAGCCGCGCCCCGTCGGGCATGCGGGTCTCGGCGAGCTTGATGTTGGGTTTCATGGGGTGCCCGCGGAACGGGACTGCTTTGAACCACAAAGACGCGAGGACCCAAAGGACAAAACCAACGGCCTGAGCGGGAGCCACGGCGATCCCGCCGGGGTGGGCCCGCCATCATCCCGCATTGTTTCGGTGGTAAGCGATCAGCCGGAGGCCTTAAGCCAGCGGTCCGCGCCCGTACGGCGTAAAACCTTTCCTCTACAGCATTTGTGAGTATGGTGGCAGCATGGAAATCCGCCTGCCGCAAATGCCCTTCAAATTTGAAACGCCGGACGGCCTGATGGAAATCACCGTCCGCAGCGGCAGCCGGGAAAGCCGGATCGAGGTGCAGCACCTTTACAACGCCGCGGCCGCCTTCATCGGCCACGGACCGCGCGCCTTGGAGCGGATCCAGATCACCCCGAACGCGAAATCACACTCCGAGGTCATGAAAACCCTCGTCACGGGGTTCAAGGTGAACCCAGCTTCGCACGACAAGGACAGCCTCGACTTCCGCGTGCTGACCGCCCTGTGCACGGCGCAGGGCGTGGTCGACCTGGACAACTGACCCGGCCCGTGGGCCAGCGCGCTCTTGTCGGGCCCTAGCCTTGGCGACGGCCGACGCTCGCGCTACAAAAGCGGCCGCGAGCGGGTTGACCTGCCGCGGGCCAGACCAGCTTGGCGCTCAGGGCATCGTCAAGGTGTAGGTCCGCTTGAGCCATGCTTCGGGGACCGGAACGACGCAGATGTTCAGCGTGCGCTTGTTCGCCGCGAGCATGGCGCACTGGATCTCGATCTTGGTGCAGTCCGCGCTGAAAGTCGGGTGGATGTGGTCGGCGGCGGTCGTCATGTGCCCGAGGTCCGCGAGCATCTTCATCTCGCCGGAATGCCGGTCGATCAGCCAGAGCCGGTACTGGAAATCGTCGGCCACGGCCCAGCGTCCGTCGGACGAGCCGTTGACGTGCCAGACGGAGCGGCCGGGGTTGCCCACGGGCACCTGCCCGACGATCCGCATCTCCCGGGTGCGGAGATTGACGATGCCGAGCCCGGACGGATGCTCGCCGGTGCCGGCGAAGCCCCAGTCGTTCTTCGTGCCGACCGGCAGGTGGGCGAGGATGGCGATCGCCACCTCGTCCTTGGTGATGACGGCCTCGTGCGTGATCCACTCGTAGGGCGCCTCGGGATAGAGCGGCCGCAGGCCCGTGCCATCAGCCATCACCGTCCAGGTGCGCTGCGGCGACTTGCCACCCGTCTCCCAGCAGAACACGATCTCGCCGGGCATCCACGGATTGGTCTGCACATGGCCGATCTGGAACGGCACCGCCACGATGAAGTTGACCTCGCCGGTCTTGAGATTCATCCGGCCCAGCCCGGTGGGCCCGGCGCCCATGTGCCGCGGACCGTAGGCCGGCTCCAGCTTGGTATCGGCCGCGAGATGCTTGGCGGCCTCCTCCTTGCCCACGCGGAAATAGGCGAACTCCTCCGTGCAATCCAGGGCCATGTCGCCGCCGGCACCCCATTCCAGCGGGATGGTGCCGCAGACATGCTCATAGGCCGTCGCGGGCTGAAGCTTGCCGGCCGCGCTGTCGGCAAAAAGCGTCGCCAGGTCGACCCGGATGATCTGGGCGGGGCTGCGCGGGATGTTGCCGGGCGTGGCGGGCTCGGCCCCCGTCACCGCCACGGGCGGCGCCGCATGCAGCATGCGGAGGAAATAAAGGTTCATCGAGTGGTCGGCGAGGCAGAGCATGCCCGAGTAGCCGTTCTCGGTGACCTGCACGATGTCGCCGGTCTCCTCGTTCACCGCCATGGCCTGGCCGCGCACGCGGTTGGAGCGGAAGATGACCCATTTGCCGTCGGAGGTCCACTGATGGTGCGTCTGGTAAATCTTGGAGTCGCCCTGCGAGGTGCTGGTCAGGAAGCTCAGCGGCACGCCGGTCACCGGATCCATGACGATTTTCTTTTCCGAGGGGAAGCGCGTGCCGATCTGGGCCGGGGCGGACAAGGTCAGGAGCAGGCCGGCGCCCAGGAGGGTGAGCAGGCGCAGGCGGAAGGATTGATGCGGGGCGAGTTTCATCGGGGTGGGGATGGGGTTGGGGGCCGCCGGGGCGGGAGGTCGCCGGGGGCATCCAGCATGACGCGACGGCGCGGGGAAAGTTTCCGCATAACGCCAGACCCAGGCCGGCGCGTCAAACGTCCGCTCCTGAAATTAATGCGGACAGTCTGAATGCCGCCTGGCGCGCGTCTTCTAATCGGCCGGTGGGCCAGCGAGCTTGCTCGCGCTTCATCCGCGCCCGCAAGCGGTCTGCCCACCGGGCTTGATCGGGCAAATCGGATTGTTGAAGACACTACACTAGCGTAATCGTGGCCACGAAAATTTCTTTCCGGGCGTCGGTGCCGGAATCCCGGGCGAGGGGCTTGGTCCCCCGGCCGCGGCCTCGCGGAGCTTGTCCTTTTTGCTCTTGCGCCGGCCCTTGATGCCGCCCGTGGGCGGCGGCGGCGGCTCGAGTTCCGCCGGCTCGAAGCCCGGGATCTGCTCCCGCGGCAAATCGAGCCGGTGGCGTTTCTCGATCAGCCGGAAATGCGCGTGCGTGCCGGCGCTGATGAAGCTGACCGCGAGCCCGCTCTCCCCGGCCCGGCCGGTGCGGCCGATGCGGTGGGTGTAGTCCGTGGCCGAGCGCGGCAGGTCGAAATTGACGACCACCGGCATCGCCGCGATGTCGATCCCGCGGGCGGCCACATCGGTGGCGAGGAGCACCTGCACCTTCGACGCCTTGAAATCCGCGAGCGCCTGCGTGCGCGCGCCCTGGCTCAGCTCGCCGTGGAACGCGGTGGCGGCGATGCCGGCCTGGCGCAGCTTCCCGGCCACGTGCTCGGTGGCGTACTTGGTGGCGACAAAGACGAGGACCCGCGTCCACTTGTTCGCCTCGATCAGGTGCCGCAGCAGCTGCGTCCGCCGCGGCGGATCGACCTCGATGGCGCGCTGGAGGATGTCCGGCGTCGTGGCCGGTGCCGCCGGCACGTCGATCCGGACGGGATCGTGCAGCAGGGCGGCGGCGAGTGCATGGACGGCCGGCGGAAAGGTGGCGGAGAATAGGAGGTTCTGCCGGCGGGCGGGCAGCAGCGCAATGATCCGGTTGAGTTCGTCCGCGAATCCCAGGTCCAGCAGCCGGTCGGCCTCGTCGAGCACGAGCGTGGCCACGGCCGAGAGGGACACGGCGTTGTGGTCGACGAGGTCCAGCAGCCGGCCCGGCGTGGCGACGATGATGTCGGCGCCGCCGCCGAGCGCCATCATCTGGGGATTGATGGAGACTCCGCCGTACACCACCAGGATCTTGTGCGGCTCGGGCAGCCAGCGCCCGTAGACGCGGAACGACTCGCCGATTTGCGCGACCAGCTCGCGGGTCGGCGCGAGGATGAGGGCCCGGACGTAACGGCCGCGCTCGCGGCGGCCGGCCGACAGTTTCTGGAGAATGGGCAGGGCAAAGGCGGCGGTCTTGCCCGAACCGGTCTGCGCCGAGGCCCACACGTCGCTGCCGCGCAATACCGCCGGGATGGCGCCCGCCTGGACGGGGGTCGGCGCGGAATAATTGCGCTCGATGACGGCCCGTTGCAGGGGCTCGGACAGGCCGAGGGAGGAAAAGGGCATGGGCGGAATGGCCTCAGCCCAGCTGCACGACGATGGTGTGACCATCGACCGTCACCCGGTCGCCGACCGCGAGTTTCTTGCGCTTCTGGGTCTCGACCGCGCCGTTGAGCAGCACCTGGCCCGCGCTGATGACCTGCTTCGCCTCGCCGCCGGTCCCGGCCAGCCCGCCAAACTTGATGAACTGGCAGAGTTCGATCGGGATTTCCCGTACGACGACCTTGCGCGGGCTGGATGAGTTGGTTTTCTGCATGACAGTCATCTGATTCAATTTTTAACCACGAATGAACACGAAAGGGCACGAATTGGGAACAGGTTTTTGACCCGATGAGTGAAGCAAACACTTAAACCGATGGGGGCCCTCGGTAATGAATTTCTCCGCTGCACCCAATTAGTGTTCATTCGTGTCAATTAGTGGTTTTCTGAATGTCCTGTTCCGGTGTAACCAGCCGGATGCCGTCGGGCTCGATGAAAATGCGCCGTTCGCGAAACAGTGCGCCGATGGCCTGCTTGAAGGCCTTCTTGCTCACGCCGAATGCGTCGCGGATTTCCTCCGGCAGGCTGTTGTCGTGATACGGCAGCCGGCCACCCTTCGCGGCCAGGGCGGCGAGGATCTGCTCCGTGAGCGGTCCGATGCGCCGGTACCCTGCCCTCCCCAGGGCCAGGTCGATCTTCCCGTCGGGCCGGATTGACCGCACATAGCCCTCGACCAGCTGGCCGGGTTGGAGCGGGGCGGACACATCCGTGTCGTAGAGCAGGCCCCGGTGCGCATCATTGATGATCATGTTGTAGCCGAGCGGGCTCTTGCTGGCGACGAGCAGCTTGACCGACTCACCCTCCTGATAACGGGGTGGCGTCAGGTCCAGGTGCCGGTTGATCCGCGCACTGGCCACGAGGCGGTCGGTCTGCTCATCCAGTCCGACCCACACGACCACCGGATCGCCCGGATTCAGCGGGCCGGCGAGTTCGCGGATGGGGAGCAGGAGGTCCTTGTCGAGGCCCCAGTCGAGGAAGGCGCCGATCCGGGGGCTGATGCTGACCACACGCAACGCGGCAAACTCACCCGCCGACACCCGCGGCGACTGCGTCGTGGCGACGAGCCGGTCCTCGGAATCACGGTAGACAAACACCTCGATCGTGCCGCCCGGGGTCGCTCCCGGCGGGATGAAGCGCGCCGGCAGCAGGATCTCCCCATGCGTCCCGCCATCGAGGTAAAACCCCGGCGGGGCGAAGCGGACGATGGTAAGAAGGTTACGTTTGCCAAGAAGCGCCATGCGCACCGGCAACTTGGACGCAACCGAGTCCCATGGGGAGCCAATTCGCATGGTGCGATTCCCCTGCAGGTGGCTGACGCTGTTACGAAATCATGCAAGGCGGGAATGTCCCGCCAGGTAAGTTCGATTCCTATTGCAGGAGCCTGCTTGCAGGCGATTTTTTTGCGCGCCCGCGGCTCAGACTCTGAATCACCTGCAAGCAAGTTTCTGCAGAGGGGATTGGCCGCGAAATTCATATCCTGTTTTCCCTCTGGGGATACGGCTGGGTGTTTTCCGATTGGTTTGTTCCAATTGTCCTCTATTGCAAAAGCGAAGTCATCGATTGTGGAATCGCACGCGCCTTTCGCGTCAATGCAGTTGCCGATGCAGTAAACTGACCTCGTCATTGCACCGGATCACGAGTCGATTGCATCATCACCTGTGCCAATCGCACCCAGTGAAATGCGGTTCGCAAGAATACCCGCGCCCGTTCCAGATGTGC
This sequence comes from uncultured Oleiharenicola sp., assembly GCA_964423065.1. GTDB lineage: Bacteria > Verrucomicrobiota > Verrucomicrobiia > Opitutales > Opitutaceae > Lacunisphaera. The sequence continues at coordinate 44,787 of CAYRDN010000006.1, forward strand.
GTGAGTCCATGGCAATACCCGACTGATCGTTGCAGAATGCTGGCAGGCAGTTGCACCCCCCTGCGTGCGGTTGCAGAACAAAGCAGGGAACTTGCAGCTAAATTCCAAACGGTATGTTTCCCTGTGCAAACGGTGTTATCTGACTTCCAGGTCCTTTGCTGCGCTGTCCAAGACCTGTGCACGTCCATCAGGCTCCATTGCGCCAACGGTGACTTCGATTGCCGCCCAGTCATACCGCTTACAACCTCTGCGCCACCGCTCCGCATGAATGTCGATGACGATTGCGAGCCGGCCAGAGCCCGTTGCAGCCAGGCCAAATGGCATGGCAACACCGTCAAGCAGGCTGCGAGTCTGCATCATAACTGCGCAGATCTTGCTTTCCACCAATAAGCCATAATGTAAATCCGCCAGGTCAAATTGTCGGATAATTTTACGTTTTCCTCCCGGGAAAAACGATGCTGGGATGGAATTGCCACCCGAATAGGGCGTAACTTATTGAATAAGATAGGCCCCATTTCTGAGGCGTTAGAATGGCCTGATACCTGCAATACATGAATACATGGACGCTGTCGAAATTGCCCGAAAACTCATCGTGCAGTTTGAGAACATCAGCGTGTTCAAGATCACCTATCGCCTGCCGGATGGCTCGACCTACCATGATGTGGCGAGCGTGATCTCGCCACAGTTATCGAAGCCGCCGGGCGAAGTTGAATTGATCACTGACGAGCGGGCTACCCGAGGCCAGTAGCGAATCCTCCGCCGTCGCCCAGGTGCCATGTCGGACAGGCCGGATGAGCCGGTTGCGTTCGGCTCGTCAGGGACGACTCGCCCTACCCGTCATACCCTTCGGTGCACCTTCTTTGGTAATCCTCAATGGTTGGCCCATCGATGAGGAAGCCAGAACATGCTTTTCAGCCACGTTCTGGCTGCGCTCTGACATAAAGCGCTCGTGCGGTAATTGGTGCCCTCACGGGGAATCGAACCCCGGTTTATAGAATGAGAATCTACTGTCCTAGCCGCTAGACGATGAGGGCAAAAAACTGGAGGAGGAGAAAAGAGCACCGGACGGGCGGGCGTCAAGTGCGCAGAACGCTCAGATGCTGAACAATTCCTCAGGCTTGAAAAACCGGGCCAACTCGAGCTTGGCGTTGTCGATGCTGTCCGAGGCGTGGACGACGTTCTTCATCATCTCGGTGCCGAAGTCGCCACGGATCGTGCCCTTGGCCGCCTTGCGCGAGTCCGTGGGGCCGAGCAGGTCGCGCACCTTCTGCACGATGTTCTCGCCCTGCAAGGCCATGACGATCACCGGCCGGGAACTCATGAATCCCTCGATTTCCGGGTAAAACGGCTTGTCCGCGACATGCGCATAGTGTTCGCGCAGCAGGGCCGGGGTCAGGCGCATCATCTTGCAGCCGACCACGGTGAACCCGGCGGCCTCAAAGCGGTTGAGCACATTGCCCACATGGTTCTGTGCCATGCAATCCGGCTTAAAAATAACGAATGTTCTCTGCATATAAGCGGCCCACCTTAGTTCCCGAGGGTCGTTTGAAAAGCCCCGATTTCGGGAATCTTTCAGGCCCGGCCCGCCTTCATGCTTTGCAATGCCGCCAGCGCCGCCGCCCGTGCTTCCCCATGGTCGACCATGGGTTGCGGGTAATTTCCTCCCAGGCGCACGCCCGACGCCACCAGCAAACCGGCCGGTGCCGCCCACGGTTGGTGGATGAACTTCGCCGGCAGCCGCCTCAGTTCCGGCACCCAGCGGCGCACATACCCGCCATCGGGGTCGAATTTTTCACCCTGCATGATCGGGTTGAAGATCCGGAAATACGGCGCGGCATCCGCCCCGCAGCCGGCACTCCACTGCCAACCGAGCGTATTATTGGCCAGGTCGGCGTCGACCAGCGTGTCCCAGAACCAGGCCGCCCCTTCCTGCCAGGACAACCGCAGGTGCTTCACCAGAAACGACGCCACGATCATCCGCACGCGGTTGTGCATCCAGCCGGTCCGCGACAACTGCCTCATTCCGGCGTCGACCATGGGATAACCCGTCCGGCCCCGCTGCCACGCCCGCACCTGCGCCGCGTCCTGCCGCCAGGGAAACGCGGCGAACTCCGGACGCAACGGTTTCTCCGGCGTTTGCGGAAAATGATGCAGCAGATGATGCGCGAACTCGCGCCAGCCCAGTTCGGTCAGGAAAACCTGCGCCCCCCGGCTCGCGGGGAACACGCCGCTGTCCTTCGACAACGCGCGGACGGCCGCCCAGACCTGCCGCGGGCCGATTTCCCCGAAATGCAGGTGCGGCGACAGCGCCGATGTGCCGTCCGTGTCCGGCGAATTCCGCCGTTCGGCGTAGTCCCGCATCGCGCCGGCGGCGAATTTGTTCAAGCGCCGCCGCGCCGCGGCCTCGCCGGGCGACCAGGCCGCCGCCAGGCCGGCCGGCCACTTGAGCCGTGAGAGCAGGCCCAGTTGCGCGAGTTCCAGCGATGTGGGCCACCGCGCCGGCGCCGGCAGTTTTCCCGTCGGCAGCCTGACCGGTGGCGCGACCGCCAGGGTCTGGCAGTGCCGCCAGAACGGCGTGAAAACCTGGAAGGGCCGGCCGGCCTTGTTCCGCACGGTGTCCGGATCAAAGAGCAGCGCCGAGTTGAAGCCCTGCACCCCGACCCCTTGCTTCAACAGGGCGGCCGTGATCGCAAACTCCCGGGTCCGGCCGGCCGGCTCGTGGCGGCGGTTCCAATAAATCGCCGTGGCACCGGTTTCTTTCGCCAATGCCGCCAGCACGGCGCCGCCCGCGCCCTGGCGGAGCAAAAGCCGCGAGCCGCGCCGGCGCAGGGATTCGTCCAGCCGCCGCAGCGAATGATGCAGCCACCAGCGCGACGCCCCGCCCAACGGCCACGCCGCCTCGCCGGCTTCGTCCCAGATGTAGACCGGGATGACCGCCCCGCCCTGCCGCCATGCGGCGGCCAGCGCCGGATTGTCCTGCAGGCGGAGATCCTGGCGGAACCAGACGATGGTCGCGGCCTGGTTCCCGGAAGTCATCCGGCCCGTCGGTACCACGGAGCGCTTCACGTCACGCCCGGCTCAGAGCGCATCATTGTAGAGCTGCTCATAGGCCACGACCGCCTTGGTCCAGGAGAAATCCTGCTGCATGGCGCGCCGCTGGGCGGCGGCGTAGCGCTCCTTGTCCTCGAACAGGACCAGCGCCCGGTGCAGGCCCGCGAGGAAATCCGCCTGCTTGGGCGCGAACATGATGCCCGTCCCCGTCTCCGGACTGACCGCGACGTCGGTGACCGTGTCGACGAGCCCGCCGACATTGCTGACCAGCGGCACGGTGCCGTAGGCCTGGCTGTACATCTGGTTCAGGCCGCAGGGCTCGAACAGCGACGGCATCAGGAAAAAATCCGCCCCCGCCTCCACCAGGTGGCTCATCGCCTCGTCGTGCTTCACGCACACCCCGACCTTCGCCGGCATGGCCGCGGCAAAATCCCGGATCAGCACCTCGTACTTCTTCTCGCCGCCCCCGAGCACCACCAGCCGGCAGTTTTCCCTTTCGAAAAACTCCCGCGCCCCGAGGATCAGGTCCAGGCCCTTGCCCGGGGTGAAGCGGCAGACCATGCCGAAGACCGGGCCCTTGAACTTGGCGTTCCAGTCGAATTCCCGCATGAGCCGGGCGCGGCTGACGGCCTTGCCGGCCAGGTCGTCGATCGTGTAGCGCGCGGGCAGCGCCGGATCGGTGGCGGGATTCCAGACCGCCGTGTCAATGCCGTTGAGCAGGCCGTACAGGTCGTCGAGCCGGGTGCCGATGACGCCGTCCATGCCGTTGCCGAACTCGGGCGTCTGGATCTCCTTCGCATACTGCGGGCTGACGGTGGTCACCCGGTCGGCGAAGACGATGCCGCCCTTGAGCATGCACATCTGGTCGTAGTACTCGAGGCCGTCGATCGTCATGAGATCCTCGGGCAGGTTCGTGAGTGCGTAGGATTTCCGCGGGAACACGCCCTGGTAGGCGATGTTGTGGATGGTGAACACGGTCTTCAGCGCGAGGGTGACCTCGTAGCGGCGCTCGGCGTCCCGCAGGAAGCACGGCAGCAACCCGGTCTGCCAGTCGTGGCAGTGGACGATGTCCGCCTTGAAATCCGTCAGCCGCAGCAGCTCGACCACCGCCTTCTGGAAGAAGATGAAGCGCGCGTCGTTGTCGTCATAGTCGCGCTCGCCGGTCCAGTACGGGAGCTTCCGGTCGAAGAACTCCTCGCGGCAGATCAGGTAAAGGGTCAGGCCCGGGCGCGGATTCAGCGTGTAGACATCACCGGCCAGGAAAGTGTCGCCCATCTCGATCTTCAGCTTGTGGCTCGCCTTCGCCCCCGCCACGAACGGGCCGTCAAGCACGGACCGGTAGCCGGGCATGAAGACTGCCAGCTCATGCCCGCGGTCCGCCAGGGCCCCCGTCAGCGCCGCAACCGCGTCCGCCAGGCCGCCTGTCTTGAGATAAGGGAACAGTTCGCTGGCCGCATGGACAATTCGCATGTTGCAACAGTACCGACCCGGGCGCACGGTTCCATCCGAAAATCTCGGGCCCCGTCACGCCGCTGCAACATCTGTCCGGCCCGCCCCGTCTTCACGCATGAGTTATTCCGACCGTCTTCTCGCCCATCTCCAGCGCCGTGGCTACGTCCCGGCGCCCGCCGACGCCATCGCCCGCGAATGGCGGCTCAACCCGAAGGACCGCCGCAAATTCTCGCAGCAGGTCGGCGAACTTGTCCGGGCCGGCCGCATCGCCGTCATCAAGGGCGACCGTCTTTGCGTGCCGAAGGAGGCCGACCTCGTCACCGGCAAGATCAACTTCCGCCAGAAGGGCTCGGCCATGGTCTTCCCCGAGGTCAAGGTGACCGAGCCGCGCAAGCCCGCCATCTTCATCGCGGGCGAGGACACCGGCGTGGCCCTGCAGGGCGACACCGTCGTCGTGCGCCTGCGCTCGCCCAAGGAACGCGACTTCCCCCACTTCCTCAAGCCCGGCGAGCAGGCCGGCCGCGTCATCAAGATCCTCGCCCGCGGCACCGCCGACTTCACCGGCACCCTGCAGCGCGCCCCGACGTATTTCTACGTCGTGTCCGACGACCCGCGCATGGGCCACAACATCATCGTCGCCGACCCGGCCAGGGCGACGCTGCAGCCGCCCGTGCTGGTCGGCGACAAGGTCGTGGTCCGGCTCAACGAATGGACCGACCGCCAGCAGAATCCCGACGGCGTCATCACCGAGCGGCTCGGCCGGACCTTCGAGCCGCGCGCCGAGCTCGCCGCCATCTATCACAAGTACAACCTCACGCCGGTTTTCCCCGACGACGTCATGCGCGAGGCCGCGGCCCAGCCGGATGCGGTCGGCCCCGCCGAACTGGCCGGCCGGCTCGACTACCGGCGGATCCCGACCTTCACCATCGACCCGGACGACGCCAAGGATTTCGACGACGCCCTGTCGGTCGAGTACCTGGCCGGCGGCGACGTCCGCATCGGCGTGCACATCGCGGATGTCAGCCACTACGTGAAACCCGGCACGGCCCTCGACCGCGAGGCCCAGGAGCGCGGCAACTCCACCTACCTGGTCGGCACCGTCGTCCCGATGCTGCCGGAAAAGCTTTCCAACGGGCTCTGTTCGCTCGTCGAGGCGCAGGACCGGCTGACCAAGGCCGTGCTGTTCACCTTCGCGCCCCACGGCCGGCTCAAGGACACCGCCTTCGCGAACACCGTCATCCGCAGCACCAAGCGCCTGACCTACAAGCAGGCGTTCGCCCTGATGTTCGAGGACGACCCCGGCCGGATCCGCCGGCTCCCCCTGCCCGCCGCGCACCAGACCGGCGCGACCGGCCGCGCCCTGGGCGAGCTCCCCGCGGCGGAGCTCCTCGACCTGCAGAAATGGGTGCGCCAGCTCTGGACCATCGGCAGCAAGCTCCGCCGCGAGCGCATGAAGGCCGGCAGCCTCGACCTCGACATGCCCGAGACGAAGATCTTCGTCGACGCCGGGGGCTACGCCGACCGCATCGAGCTCATCCACAACGACGAGAGCCACCAGCTCATCGAGGAGTTCATGCTCCTGGCCAACGAGGCCGTGGCCCGGCTCATCCGCTCGCACCACCTGCCCTCGCTCTACCGCGTGCACGACGATCCCGACGAGGCGAAGCTGAACGATTTCCGTCGGTTCCTCACCACGTTCAACCTCAAGGTCGGCGATCTCGCCCACCGCGACGAGGTCGTCCGGCTGCTCACCCTGCTCAAGGACCACCCGCAGGGCTACATCCTCCGCACGCAGCTGCTCCGCTCCATGCGCAAGGCCTGCTACCGCGCGACGCCCGACGGCCACTACGGCCTGCACAAAAAGGACTACACCCACTTCACCTCGCCGATCCGGCGCTACGCCGACCTCGTGGTGCACCGCGTCTTCGACGCCTACCTGGCCAGGCACCAGGGCGGCCACGGCAGCCAGACCAGCTACCGCATCGCCCAGGTGGACAACCTCGCCGAGCACCTCAGCCTGACGGAGATCAACAGCACGGAGGCCGAGCGCGATTCCGTGAAGGTGAAGCTCATGGAGTATTTCGAGCGCGAGGCGGAGCGGAAGAAGAAGACGGTCTTCACCGCCATCATCACCGACGTCCGCAACCACGGCTTCTTCATCGAGGTGGCCGAGGCGGGCGCGTTCGGCATGGTGCCGGTGTCCTCGCTCAAGGACGATTTCTACGTGCTCAACGGCGCCGGCACGGCCTTCATCGGCCGCAAGACCAAGCGCCGGTTCGAGCTCGGCCACAAGGTGTCGGTCGTCGTGGACAAGGTCGACCGCCAGAAGCGGCTGATCGATTTCACCGTGCCGTGAAGTCCCGGCTCCCGCGCGCCGCGGTTGCATTTGCGCCTTTTGTGCTTTTCGTGGCCCCATCCCAACCATGAACCACTACGACTTTGCCGAGCAGCTGGGCGAACTCTACGAAAAGGCCGGCCAGACCTACGCGCGCGGCCAGCGCGGGGCGGAAACTTTTTTCAACGCCGCGGAGCTGGCCTTCCTCGCCGCCAACGGCCTCACGGCCCAGAATCTCTATGACTATGCCGAGGACGACACCGGGGGCAACGGCCCGGGCTGGGCCAAGGCCCTCGCCATCGAGTCGGTGCGCCGGGACTATTTTCTCAACGTCCAGCACGGACACGCCACGGGCCGGCTGATCGACCCGGACAAGCTGCCCGCCAAGACCGACGCCATCCAGGGGATCGAATGGCTGCCGCGGATCATCCCGAAGACCCGGGCCAAGCTGCGCGGCGAGCTGCCGCCGTCGCTGATGTATTGCTGCGGCGGCGACCGGCGCTTCTTCCATGAGCACGACATCAATCCCGCGGAGTTCCTGAGCCTGGTCTGGCGGAACGAGCAGAATGACGCCGCGATCGTGGACTGGGTGGTGCGCCGCAGCGCGGCGAAGTGAACGGCCGGACGGCGCCACGGCCGCCAAACCGGCATTGACGGGCGGGCGATAATTTCCAATCTCCTCGCAGCCCCATGCCCTCGTACACCCTGAAAGTCAACGGGCAGACCCGCAAGGTGGACGCGGCCGCCGACACACCGCTCCTCTGGGTCCTCCGCGACCAGCTGGATCTCGTCGGCACGAAATACGGCTGCGGGCTCGGTCTGTGCGGGGCGTGCACCGTCCACCTCAACGGCGTGCCGGCCCGCTCCTGCCAGTCGCTGGTCTCCACCGTCGCCGGGATGAACATCACGACCATCGAGGGGCTTTCGCCGGACGGCTCGCACCCGCTGCAAAAGGCCTGGATCGTGCATGACGTGCCGCAATGCGGCTACTGCCAGGCCGGCCAGATCATGACCGCCGCCGCCCTGCTGGCGCAAAACCACACGCCGACGGACGAGGACATCGACGGGGCGCTCGCCGGCAATCTCTGCCGTTGCGGCACCTACCAGCGCATCCGCGCCGCCATCAAGGACGCGGCCAGGGAGCTGCCCCGATGAAAGCCCCGGCCATGGACCGCCGCGGTTTCTTCAAGGTGAGCGCGCTCGCGGGCGGCGGCTTCGCCCTCAGCTACTACCTCGCGCCCGTCGCCGCCCTCGCCCAGGCCGGCGCCATCGACAACACGGCCCGCGTCTTCTCACCCAACGCCTTCATCCGCGTCTACCAGGACGGCACGGTCAAGATCATGGCCAAGACCCCCGACTCCGGCCAGGGCGTCAAGACCGCCCTCCCCATGATCATCGCGGAGGAGATGGACGTCGAGTTCGACAAGGTGATCATCGAGCAGGCGGACCTCGACCCGATGTACGGGGGCCAGGCGGCCGGCGGCAGCCGCACCATCGCCACCAGTTATGAGGCGATGCGCCGCGCCGGCGCGGTCGCCCGCGCCATGCTGCTCACCGCGGCCGCCCAGCAGTGGGGCGTGCCGCCCGACGAGCTCTTCACCGAGAACGGCGCGGTCATCCACCGGCCGACCGGCCGCGCCCTCACCTATGGCGAACTCGCGCTCCGGGCCGCGCTGCTGCCGGTGCCCGACGCCGCCTCGGTCCGGCTGAAGGATCCGAGCGAGTTCAAGATCATCGGTTCCCGCATCGGCGGCGTCGACAATCCCTCGGTCGTGACCGGCCAGCCGCTCTTCGGCCTCGACATGAAGCTGCCGGGCATGCTCTACGCCGTCTACGAGCGCAGCCCGGTCTTCGGCGGCACGGTGGCCGGCGCCAACCTCGACCGCGTCAAGGCCCAGCCCGGGGTGCGCGCCGCCTTCATCGTGCCCGCCGCCCCCGGCCTGCAGACCGGCATCGCCATCGTCGCGGACTCGACCTGGGCCGCGTTCAGCGCCCGCCGGCAGCTGAAGGTGGAGTGGAACGAGGGTGATCCGGCGGCGCAAAACTCGGCCGTCTACGACACGGTCGCCGCGGCGCTCGGCGCGAAACCGGGCACGCTCGTGCGCAACGACGGCGACGTGGAGGCGGCGTTCGCCGGCGCCAAGGCGGTCGTCGAGGGCGCCTATTCCTACCCGTTCATCGCCCACGCCACGCTCGAGCCGCAGAACTGCACGGCCCGGTTCAAGGACGACCGGCTGGAAATCTGGGCGCCGACGCAAAATCCCGGCGACAAGCTCGACCAGATCGCCGGCGTCGCCGGACTGCCGAAGAAGAACATCACGGTCCACCTCACGCGCAGCGGCGGCGGCTTCGGCCGGCGGCTGAACAATGACTTTGCCGTCGAGACGGTCGCCATCGCCCGGCGGGCCGGGGCGCCGGTCAAGCTGACCTGGTCGCGGGAGGATGATATGCGGCATGACTTTTACCGGCCCGCCGGCTGGCACTTCCTCAAGGGCGCGGTCGACGCCGCCGGCCGGCTCTCGGCCTGGCACAACCATTTTGTCACCGTCGGCCTCAACAGCGACACCAACGTCGGTTCGTCGGCGGGACTGAGCGGCGACGAGCTCCCCGCGCGCTTCCTGGCCAATTACCGCCTCGAGCAGTCGATCCAGTCGACGAACGTGCCGACCGGCCCGCTGCGGGCCCCGGGCAGCAACGGCCTCGCGTTTGTCATGCAGGGTTTCCTCGACGAGCTCGCCCACGCCGCCGGCCGCGACCCGCTGGAATTCCGGCTGGAGCTGCTGGGCGCGGACCGCCTGCTGCCGGCCGCCAACAACCGCGGTCCCGTCTACGACACGGCGCGCATGAAGGGCGTGCTGCGCCGGGTCGGCGAGATCGCCGGCTGGGGCAAAACGCTGCCCCGCGGCCGCGGCCAGGGCGTGGCCTTCCACTTCAGCCACGCCGGCTATGTCGCGCAGGTGGCCGAGGTCAGCGTGGCGCCGGATGGCACGCTCAAGGTCCACCAGGTCTGGTGCGCCGCCGATGTCGGCCCGATTGTCAACCGCAGCGGGGCGGAGAGCCAGATCCTGGGCGCCATCACGGACGGTCTCAGCGCGGCGTGGCTGCAGGAGATCACTCTCGACCGCGGCCGGGTCACGCAGGCCAATTTCAACGACTACCCGCTGCTGCGCATCCCCGACGCGCCGCCGGTCGAGGCGGTGTTCATCGAGAGCAAGCACCCGCCGACCGGCCTGGGTGAACCCGGGCTGCCCCCGACCCCGCCTGCGATCTGCAACGCCATCTTTGCCGCGACCGGCAAGCGCATCCGGCAGCTGCCCATCAGCCGGAGCGACCTGCGCTGGTCGTGAAACCGGCGCGCGGACAAGCCGGGGGCATTCAGTTGCCGGAGCCTGATCCGGCTAGTGTGATGTCCCAGAGATAACTTTTGAAAGTCGCTCGATTTTGCCAAGGATTGAGTCGGCGGTTGCAGTCCATTGGAAGGGACCGGCGTGGCGGTTGTGATTTTTGACGTAGGCGTCGATCCGCTGGACGAGTTCCTTGACGTTGCGAAAGGAGCCGCGGCGAATGGAGCGCTGGGTAATGAGACCGAACCAGCGTTCCACCTGATTGAGCCACGAGGAATAAGTCGGGGTGTAGTGGACGTGATAACGCGGCCGGGCGGCGAGCCAGGCGCGAACCTTGGGGTGCTTGTGCGTGGCGTAGTTATCGATGATGAGATGCAGGTCGAGGCTGGCCGGAACGCTCTCATCGAGGTGCCGCAAGAAGGCGAGGAACTCCTGATGGCGGTGCCGGGCCTTGCACTGGGTGATGACCTTGCCGCTTTGCACGTCGAGGGCGGCAAACCGCGTGGTCGTGCCGTGGCGCACGTAGTCATGCGTGACCCCTTCGAGGTAGCCCAGGCCCATCGGCAAGACCGGTTGGGTGCGCTCCAAGGCTTGAATCTGGCTCTTCTCATCGACGCAGAGGACCAGCGCTTTGTCTGGCGGGTTGAGGTAGAGCCCCACGATATCACGCACTTTATCCACGAAGAACGGATCGTTCGAAAGCTTGAAGGATTTGCTCCGATGCGGCTGTAATCCGAACAACTGGAAAAACCGATGGACGGTGCTCTTGGGGACGCCCGTCTCTGTCGCGACGCGCCGGACCGTCCAGTGGGTCGCGTGCTTGGGCCGCGATTGCAGCACCTTGTGGAGGAGACCGGCCACACGCTCATCGTCATGCGTGCGCGGGCGGCCTGACTTCGGCCGGTCGTACAGCCCGGCAAGTCCGTGCTCGCTGAAACGCCTTCGCCAGGAGGAGACACTGGGAACGGAAACGTTCAATCCGCGGGCGATCGTCGGATTACTCTGCCCATCCGCCGAGAGCAGAATCCCTCGCGCCCGGCGCACGATTCCAGCCGGCAACGAGCGCGAGCCGCTCATCTGCTCCAGGTTCTCACGTTCCTGGGAACTCAACTTCAATTCAAACTTCTGGGGACGTCCTCGTTTCATCTCCACCAAGACGATTCATCTTTAAGGTAGTTACTTATGGGACATCACACTAGGGCAGATTAATTAATAGCATCCGGTTCCATGCAGATGATTTCCCGCGAATAACGCGAATGCACGCGGATAACAGAGGGAAAACAGGAGATATTGGGATTGCTTGGTCAAACCCACCACCCAGTGGACGGGGATTTCCGGTAATGCCATTCGCGTTTATGCGCGTGATTGGCGGGATGCTGAATTATCCCGGAAAATATAATCCGAATTCATGCAGACGAAATTGGCCACGGATCACACAGATCGTCACGGATCAAAACATGGGCTGAAGATTCAGGCACAAATTAAGATCACTGTCCGGTGGAACCATCGAGACGACAAACCTTATATCGGTTTCACAGGGAATCGACCCGTGTCTATCCGTGAAATCCGTGGTTAAATTGCATGATTCCGGATCATGGCCATCCGCTCTTCCTGGTTAGGGCTGGATCCTGGTCCAGCCGTGTCTGGGCTGGCGGGGCGGAGAGCGGCTGCACCAAGTGCAGCCCTGCAGCCATCGGCTACACTATTGATTAATCCGGATCCAGGCAGATGATCGCCCGCAAATAACGCGAATCCACGCGGATTACAGTGGGGCAACAGGAGAAAATGGGATTGATTGTTCAAACCCACCACCCCGTGGACTGGGATTTCCGGCAATTCTATTCGCGTTTATCCGCGTGATTAGCGGGCAACTGAATTTTTCCGGTTGATATGCTCTAAGGCCGCAGCAGCAGCTTCAGTTTCCGCATGTCGATCACGATGTCGTAGGCCTTGGCCGCCGGCTCGGTCGCGCCGGATTCGACCGTGTAATCCGTGCCCTTGGGCAGCTTGAGGCCGAAGCGGTCGCGCAGGGCGGTCTTGAACATTTCCTTCGGCACCCAGTCCGAGTCGGACGAAAGCGAACCGAACTCATCCGCGAACACCCGGACGGTGGACCGGTCGGCGAGCTGCGGGGTGATGATGTAGACCTTGGTGCTCGCCTTGAATGTGGTCCGCATGACCGCATTGTGCACCAGGTCCCACTCTTCGCCCTGAGGCTCGGCGATCAGGGCGTATGGGTTGTGGAAGGCGCTGAGGCCGCCGACCAGAATCACCAGACCCAGCCCGCCATAATACACCGGCGGCTTGATCCGCTCGGCCACGCGCAGGGTGCGCAGGGCAAACACCAGCAGGACGAGGACCAGGCCCGACAGGCCGAACAGGGTGCGGTAGCCATTGGCGCGTTCCGCGGCGGCCAGGCTCGCGGCGTGGGCCAGAAACGGCATCACCAGAAAACAGATCAGCCATTTCTTCCGCGCGATGGCATCCGCCTGCTTCACCGAGGCATGGTAGCCGAGTCCGATGACGGTTCCGACGAGGAGGGCCGCCGCGCAGAAAAGAACCACGCCGGTGTAATAAGTGTCCCGCAACAGATAGAGGGCGAGGGCATTGGGCACCGGCATCCACAAAAACCACCCGAGCTTGGTCAGGAGATTGGTTTCCAACTGCATCCGGGCGGACTCGTGGAAGACGCCGTTGGCAAACATCATCTTCACGAGCAGGTAGCTGATGCCCAGCCCGGTCATCAGGGTCAGCAGGTGGATCAGGCTCCAGCGCGTGTCCGTCAGGGGTTCGCGCCCGGAGCGCACCAGCAGCACGGCGGCGATCGGCACGACGGCAAACAGGGCGTCCGACTGGTAGATCAGGCCGGCGAGGCAATAGATCATGCCGCCGCCAAGCAGGGCGACGAGGCGCTTCAATCCGCCCCGCTCCAGCTCGGTCTCGATCGCGGAAAAGCCGGCGACGGCCAGCAGCAACGCGAGCACGTGCGGCCAGCACACCGCCCAGCTGACCACGATCTGGCCCGCGGGCAGCAGGACTATGCCGAGCCCGATGACCGCGGCCTCGATTTCCGTCCAGCCCGACTGGAACAATTGTCGCCAGAGCGCGAGCGCCAGGAGGGACAGGAGGATGACACTCGTGAGCCGCAGCCAGGGCAGCCGGTCGACCTCGGACGCGGCGGTAAAGGACGTTTCCAACAGGGCGCCGTCAAGCGGCCGGCCCTGCGAGGCAGTGAACCGGACCAGTTTGCCCGGCTCCTCCCGGGCCTCGCGCATGTGGGCATAGTCGTCGCGGAAACCGTACTCGTGAAAAATGGTCTGCCAGTAGACCACGAGCGGCGTCAGGAGCAGGACATAGAGGCAAATGCGGGTGCGGATCATCTAGAGGGACATTTCTTGCTGCGCCTTTTCAGGCCCAACACCGATAAAACGACCATATCGTTCAAGCCAATCATCAATTTTTACGAGATAATAGTCGGGATCATACGGGGCGCGGACCGCGTCAAATCCCGCCAGAGGCTGCGCCCGCTGCCAGTCGGAATTCTGCCCCTTCGCCTTGGGTCCGATGTAATAGCTCACGCGCTCGCCCATCCGGGGCCGCGGGTTCATCCGCAGCGCCACCTCCGCCGCGGCGCGGCGCGGCTTGCCCCCGCCCGCGACCCATTGCTCATAGGCGTCGGGATTCTGGCTGAGGCTCTCCGCCTTGGCCAGGTCGGACACCGGCTGCTCGCGCGCCGCGATCGCCCGGCGCAGCCGCGTGATCTCCGCCACCGGCGACTCGGCGGACACCCCGAGGAGAAAGGCGATCAGCTGGTCCCCGAGCCGCTTGAGGAACGGCTCGATGCCCCGCGAGCGCAGCGCCGAGCCGCGCAGCGTGACCTCGCCCTTCGCGGCGAGGGCGTAGTTCTTGGCCTTGTAGCAGAACATCGCGTCGTAGGTGCCGTCGTGCTCCAGCTCGATGCCGGCAGGCAGGATCTTCCCGACCAGCGCGAGCAGCTCGTCCGGCCGGGTGAAATACTGTTCCGTCGCCAGGTAGATGCCGTCCGTGTCCGCCTCGAGGATGACGCAGCCGTGCGCCTGGAACTCCGCGATCAGCGCCTGCAGCAGCTCGCGGCCGCGCCGGGTCACCTCAGCCGCCAGCTCGCCGTCGCCGAAGCGCGCCCCGGAGAAACCGAGGTAGCCGTAGAAGGAGTTGATGAGGATCTTGAAGGTCGCCTGCCGCGCCTGCGCCTCGTCGCGCTCGGCGGCGGTGGGCGCGGTCTTCGCCAGCTGCTTGTATTTCAGCCGGTATTCGCGCAGCTGGCGCAGCAGCGGGATGAACACGCCCAGGCGGTCGCTCTGCGGGTTGCGGCCCATCTGCAGCAGCAGGCTCGGGTAGAGCGAGGCGACGTCGAAATGCAGCACGTCCTTGAACACGCCCTCCTGGAAGCTCCGGGTGAAGCCGCCTTCGAACGGCGCGATGTCGACCGGCGCCGGGCAGCTGGCCCGCGCATGGTAGTATTCCTCGAGGAAGAGCAGGTCCACCTTGCCCGCCGTGCCGCGCAGCGCCGCCTCCTGCAGCAGCAGCGGGAACGCCCGCGCCTGCTCGAAATACGTCGGCAGCAGCACGTCGGCCAGCCCCCGGGTCTCGCGCAGGTCGTCCGCCAGGTAGGCGAGGAATTTCTCCCGGTCCGACCGGAACGCGTGCTGGATCTGCGCGCCGTCGATGTAGGTGCGCCCCGCCCCCGACTCGGGCGTGATCCCGAAGTAGACCGCCGCGTCCTTCAGCCCGTAGGCCGTCATTTCCCGCGCGGTGATGTCGTAGAGCTGCACCAGCAGGTAGGTGTCGATGACGGCGCGGCCGGGCAGGTCGCAGCGGGAAAAATCGATCCAGCGCTCGGCCACCTTCAGCCGGCTGTTGCGGAACTCCGCCGGCAGCCCGAACCGGCCCCAGGCGCACGGCACCTTGTGCCGCCGGCTGCGCTGCCGCAGGTAGTCGAGGTCGAACTTGAAGATGTTGTGCCCCTCGATGACGTCGGGATCGAGCTCGCGCAGCAGGTCGTTGAAGGCGAGCAGCAGCCGCTTTTCCCCGGCGTCGGACTCCTCCCCGAGGGTCAGCAGCTCGCGCCGGGCGCCGCACTGCAACCCGATGGCGAGCACGCGGTCGCCGGCGTTGCGCGCATCGCTGAAGGCACCCGGCTCCGCCGCCCCCGTCTCGATGTCGAGCTGGCAGCGCCGCAGGTCGGCAAAATGCAGGCCGGCATACATCCGGCCGCGCCGCTGCAGCAGCCACTGGCTTTCATAGGGCTTGAGCACGTCGACCGCCGCCCCGTCGCGCACGCTCTTGAAAAACACCTCGAACACCGCGAGCGATTCCGCCTCGGCCAGCCAGTGGAATACGCCCTCGCCCTGCAGCCGCTCGAGCCGGACGCCCTCGTGGCTGGTCTCACTACCCAGCCAGGCGAACGGCCGGAAATCCTCCACCCGTTCCTCCCGGCGGCCGCCGGCCGTGGCCACGCTCAGCCGCGCCCGGCCGTCGTCGCCGATCCACAGGCCGCAGAGGGTTGCCTGATGCTCAAGGGTCATCCGCGCGAAGCGAAGCCGGGGAAACGCCGGAGGTCAACGGCCCCGTGCCGGCCGCGGGCCCGGCCTCAGAACGGCCGGAAGAAAACCATGGTCACCGCCGTCAGCAGCAGCACCAGCGCGATCAGGCTCAGGCCGCCGCGGAGATGCGGCCGGCGGTAGGCGATGCCGGCCAGCGCGGCCAGGCCCAGCCAGCAGAAAAACTTCACGAGCACCCAGCCTTTCACGAAGGGGATCTTGGTGAGGGCCAGCATGCCGAAGCCGCTGCCGATGACCAGCAGGGCGGCGATGCCCGTGATCATGAGCGTGCGCTTGCGGTTCGCCGGATCGGGGTTGCCGAACGCCAGGAAGGTCTGGGCCGTCAGCACCAGCACGGAGAAGACGTGCAGCACCTGATAATAGGGTAATCTTTCCATGTGGGTCGTGGTTGAAAATAGTGACACCCCGCCTGTGCCGTGCGCCCCGGGGCTCATGTCCTTTTTAAGTTAAAGGTGGGCACCACCCGACGGACCTCCTGCCTTCCGGTTTACGGCCTGGCATCAGCCCGCCTGTCAGCGGTTCCCAAATTATAGCAAAGGCAAAGAGCGGTATGGGAGCACCTCGAACACTGCAGGGTGTCGGCGAGGACGCTACCCGCCCGGCCCCCGCCGTCAAATGCGAACCGCGGCGCCGATCTGCGGGCGGCGTCGCCCGCGATTGCCTCCACCCGTAGGCAGCGAGCTCGCTCGCGCCCCCGATCACCCCGAGGCGCCCGCAAGCAGGCGGGCCCACGTTCACGCGATCGCGGCGGTTCCGGCGCCCCCGCCTCACTCCAGCCCCGTCGGGTCGAGGTGCTGCACGATGAGCTCCTGCAGGGTCGCCAGGAAGACATAGGCGGCAAAGGCCTTCTGCTGCGTCTCGGGCATCTCTTCCAGCGGCACCTCGTTGCTCTCCAGCGCCTCGTCGCCGAGCGGCTCCAGGTGCTTCGCCCGCAGCCGGAGGCGCACCGCCGAGCAGGCGCGCAGGATCGCCTCGCTGTTCGTCGGGTCGAGCGGCACGACGCCGGTGAGGAAAAACTCGCTGCCGAACAGCCCGAGGAAAACGCCGATGTCGCCGTTCTGGCCCTCCAGCAGCTCGCGCTTCCAGCCGTCGGCAAAGTCGGCCTCGTGGTCCGGCACGTGCGGCGCCACCGCCAGGACCGGCCGGAGGTCGTCCGCCGCGTCCTTGATGACGTCGAGCAGCGGCGCCACCGCCTCCAGGTTCAGCTTGACCTCAACGCGCTTCATCGGCCTCCAACACCGCACTCAGGTGCCACTGTTGCAAGGTAAAGACGTAGGCCTCGGCCTGCTCGCGCACGCCGGACCAGACGACCGACCGGCCCTGCTCGTGGACCTCCAGCATGTGCTTGCGCGCCTTCATCTCGTCAAAGGCGAGGACCTTCTTGAAGACCATGACCACATACGACATCAGGTTCACCGGGTCGTTCAGCACGACCACGTGCCAGAGATCCGCCGGTTGCTGCTGGCTGGCCGGGGCCGGGCGGGCTTGGGGGTTGGGGCTGGTCTCGGCGACAATCATGCCTGGCTGGCGGCCTGGCGCACGGCTTGGGTCAGCGTGGTTCCGGCCTCCGCGATGGCGACCTTGGCGACCTCCCTGGCCGTACGCCACTTCATTTCAAAGATCCCCTCCTTCAAACCGCGGCCGCCCACGGTCAGGCGCAGCGGCAGCCCAATGAGGTCGGCGTCCTTGAACTTCACGCCCGGTCGCTCGGCCCGGTCGTCGACGAGCACGTCCGCCCCGGCGGCCTCGGCGATGCCGGCGAGCCGCCGGCACAGATCGGCCGCGGCGGCGTCCGCCGGGTCGAGGTTGACCACCAGCACCTGCCACGGGGCGACGGCCCACGGCCAGATGATGCCGTCGGCGTCGTTGCTCTGCTCGATGACGGCCTGCAGCGTCCGGCTGATGCCAATGCCATAGCAGCCCATGACCATGGCGTGCGACTGCTTCTGGTCGTCGGTGTAGACGGCGCCGAACTTCTCGGAGTATTTCGTGCCGAGCTTGAAGACATGGCCGACCTCGATCGCGCGGGCGATCTGGAGCGGCGCGCCGGACTTCGGGTCGGGCTCGCCGGCGCGCACGGTGCGGAAGTCGCCGAACCTCGTGACCGCGAGGTCGCGGACGACATTGACGTTGCGCAGGTGGAAGCCGTCGCGGTTGGCGCCGGTCGTGCCGTTGCCGACGAGCCGGATGGCGTGGTCGGCGAAGATGCCGGCGAGCGCGCCGGGATTCTTGATCGTGCCCCGGACGGCGCCGAGGCTGCCGGGCTTGGCGCCCATGACCGGCTCGATCTCCTCCGGCGTGGCCTGCCGCCAGAGCTGGAAGCCGAGCGCACCGAGCTTCGCCTCCTCCAGGTCGTCGCCGCCGCGGAGGACCACGAGGAACGGCCGGCCGTCGCCCATGTAGACGAGGGTCTTGAACTGCCGGTCCGGCGCGACGCCATACGGCGCGGCGGCGAGCGCCGCGATGGTCACGATGCCCGGGGTGGCGAATTCCTCCAGCGCCCCGGCCGGGTCCGCGTCGGCGAGATCCGGCGGCACGAGGCCGCTGGTGGCCTTCTCGCGGTTGGCGGAATACCCGCTCGCCTCGCAGTAGACGATGTCGTCGTCGCCGACCGGCGCCGGCACCATGAACTCGTGGGAGAAGCTGCCGCCCATCACGCCGGTGTCGGCCTCGACCGCGATGGTCTTCAGCCCGCAGCGGGCGAAGAACGCCGTGTAGGCGCGCTTCATCCGGTTGTAGCTCACGATCGCGGCCGCGTCGTCCACGTCGAAGCTGTAGGCGTCCTTCATGATGAACTCGCGGGCGCGCATCAGGCCGTAGCGCGGCCGGATCTCGTTCCGGAACTTGGTGCCGATCTGGTAGAAGTTCTTCGGCAGGTCGCGGTAGCTGGTGAGCTCGTGCTTCACCAGCGGCGTGATGATCTCCTCGTGCGTCGGCCCGAGGACGAACTCCGGCTCCTTGCTCCGGCCCTTGCCGGCGCCGGCGTGGTCGACGCGGTACATGATCTCGCGCGCGGCGGCCCAGCGCGGGCCGTCCGTCCAGTTCTCCGCCGGGTGGATGAAAGGCATGGCGAGCTCGATCGCCCCCTCGCGCTCCATCTCCTCGCGGCAGAGCTGGCTGATCTTCTGCACCACGCGCAGACCCGCGGGCAGGAAGGTGTAGAGGCCGCCGCCCAGCTTGCGCACCAGGCCGGCGCGCAGGAGGAGCTTGTGCGAGGCGATCTCGGCGTCCGCCGGGCTTTCCTTGAGCGTGGGGATGAAGGTCTGCGACCAATATTTCATGTGAGCCCGCCACGAGAACAACTCCCCCCGGGCGGCGCAAATGTATTTGCACCCGCCCGCCCCGCCCCGTGATAAAGAGGCAAAATGACCGCCCCGCCCAAGCGTCCGGCCCCCTCGCCCTGGCCCATGAAGTGGATCGTGCTGGTGATCGGCCTCTTCATCGCGGTCTACACGCTGGTGAACGTGTATTATCGCAAGCCCGGCCCCGGTTACCGGCCCTACCAGGATGCCCAGGACCGGGCGACCACGGCCCGGCTGCTCGCCGCCGGCTGGCAGAAGCTGCCGGTCGACGCCCGCCGGCCGGTCGAAACCCCTTCGACCGCCGACACGCCGGCGGCCGTCACCCGCGACTTCCCCGGACTCGGCGCCGACCTGGAGGCCAGGTTCGCCACGAAACCGAGGCTGCTCGCGAGCATCGACCGCGTCGTCGCCCCGGCGGCGGTCGCCCGGCCCGGCGACTATACCGCCTACTTCACCGCGAGCCTCGCGGGGCTGAAGGAGCAGGTCGGCGAGCTCACGCTCTACCGCAACGGCCACGAACTGGTGCTCGTCCCGTCGACCGAGCCGCTGCCCGGCCGGGACCTCAAGAGCCGCTGGGCCGACTCGACCTACTGGGTGAGCTTCCCGACGACGGCCCTGCCGCCCGGCCGGTACCAGATGCGCATCGTCGCGCAGGGCCGCGCCGCGGCGTGGAGCTTCACGGTGCGGTGATTTTGGCTTGTCATTCTGAGCGCAGCGAAGAATCCAGCGAGCCATGTGCGCGCATGCGGCCAGTCACTCGTACGGGGTCTGCATGCTGACGAACTAAAGGATTGGCACCCGGTATATCCGGATCTATGCAGTGGCCGTGGGCCAGCGAGCTTGCTCGCGCTCTTTGGGCGCCCGCCAGCGGGCTGGCCTACCGTCGCACTATTCAGTTTCTCGAGTTCAGAGGAATACCGTGATCAACCGCGTCGTTCCGGGCATAGCGGGGTGACCAACTCACCTGAGCGCCGACTGGCGTGTGAATTCGCTGGATTCTTCGCTGCGCTCAGAATGACAGACGGGCGCAATCCCCATTGACGCGCGCGCCGGGATGCCTGATTAAGGCGCACCACCCAGATGAGCAACGGCTCCGACATCAAACCGACCGACCTGCGCGGCATCCTGAAATACGTCCCCCGGTTCCAGGGGCAGACCTTTGTCATTTCCGCCGACGGCATCATCGTCGCCGACGAGAATTTCTCGAATATCCTGACCGACATCGCGGTGCTCCGCAGCCTCGGCATCAAGATCATCATCGTCCACGGCATCGGCCACCAGATCGAGCAGCTGTCCAAGGCCCGCAACATCCCCATCACCGACGTGGCGGGCACGGGCGTGGCCGACGCCGCCACCCTCGACCTCGCCATCCGCGCCTCCTCGCGCGTCACGCACCTGGTGATCGAGGGGCTGACCCAGAACGGCCTGAAGGCCGCGCTGACCAACGCCGTGCGCGCCGTGCCCCTCGGCATCATCAAGGGCGTGGACCACCAGTTCACCGGCCGGGTCGACCGCATCGACAAGGAGTTCATCGCCCAGCTGATCGAGTCGCAGGTCGTGCCGGTGATGAATCCCATCGGCTTCGACCGGGACGGCCGGCCGCTGCGGATCAACTCCGACCTGCTCGCCGCCGAGCTGGCCGAGGCGCTGAACGCCACCAAGATCATCTACCTCACGCCGCACGAGGGCCTCGAGATCAACGGCAAGCTCCAGCACCAGATCGCCGCCGCCACCCTGCGCGGCATCCTCGACAGCAAGCCCGAGTCGATCAACGAGCCCATGCGCAGCACCGCCGCCCACGCCGTCAAGGCCGTGGAGACGGGCACGCCGCGCATCCACCTGCTCGATGGCCGGCTGATGGACGGCCTGCTCAACGAGATCTTCTCCAACGAGGGCGTCGGCACGCTCATCCACGGCAACGAATACCAGCAGATCCGGCAGGCCACGAAGCGCGACGTCCGCGCGATCTACAACCTCACCCGCCAGGCGGTGAAGCGCGAGGAGCTCCTCTACCGCACCCAGGCGGCCATCGAGAAGAACATCGAGCAGTTCTATGTCTTCGAGATCGACGAGAACATCATCGCCTGCGTCTCGCTCCAGCTCTACGCCGACAAGCCGAAATTCGCCGAGGTCGGCTCGCTCTACGTCATGCCCTTCTACCACCACCGCGGCATCGGCAAGAAGATGGTCGACTACGCCTGCATGATGGCCAAGGAGCGCGGCGCGACGACCGTCATCGCCCTGTCCACCCAGGCCTTTTCCTTCTTCACCTCCGTCGTCGGCTTCGAGGAGGCCGACAAGGAGGTCCTGCCCGAGTCGCGCCTGAAGGCCTACGAGGACAGCGGCCGCAACTCGAAGGTGATGACGAAGCGGGTGTGAGCGGAATGCCGGGTCGCCGCTCGCCCGGCGACCAGCGCCGGCCCTCCATCAGGCCTTCAGCTCCACGATCACCTGGATCTCCACCGTCGTGCCCTTCGGCAAACCGGCGGCGGCCACGGCGGCGCGGGCGTGCTTGCCGGCCTCGCCGAAGACCTGTCCAAACAACTCCGAGGCGCCGTTGATGACGGCCGGGCTGTCGGCGAAGCCGCTGACGGCGTTCACGAACCCGGTGACGAGCACGAACTGTTTCACGGCGTCGAGGCTGCCGGTGGCGGCCTTGATGTTGGCGAGGGTGTTGAGCGCGCAGATCCTCGCCGCCTCGCAGCCGGTCGCGACCGTCTGCTCCTGGCCGACCTGGCCGGTGTGGGTCATCTGGCCGTTGAAGGAGGCGATGGTGCCGGCGAGGTAAAGCAGGCTGCCCGTGCGCACGTAGGGCACGTAGCTGCCGGCGACGGCGGGCGGATTGGGGAGGGTCAGGCCGAGTTCGGCGAGTCGGGCTTCGATGCTCATGGAGTGGGGGATTGGAAGTGAAACAATGGAAATGTGGAACTCAGGAAGGCGGGAATGAACCCAACTCAATCCGTTCCTGATTTCCTGAGTTCCACATTAATCTTAGGGATGAATTCAAAGGTGGCGACGTCGCCCACGGCCACCGGCCGGTCGAGCACACCGACCTCCTGCAGCAGCTTGATCTGCTTCTCCAGCCGCGCCGCGGTCAGCTGGCCGGTGAACTCGCCCTTCGCGGGATCCCCGGCGACGAGCTTGAAGTCGTTCATCGCCCTGATGCTGTAGGCCATGAAATCCGGCGTCATGACGCTGTTCTTCGCGGCGATGAGCCGGTTCGCCGGCGTCGGGTCGCCCGTCAGGTAGTCGACCCAGCCATGGATGCTCGCGCGGACGAACTTGCCGACAAGGTCGGGATGACGGGCGAGAAACTCATTGCCGGTGAACATCACGCGGTACGGCTCGTAGGTGTCGCTGGCGATGAGCAGCGCGCCGACGTCCGCCCCGCGCTGGCGGGCGAAAAAGGGCTCGTTGGTCACGAAGCACTGCTGGACGAACTCCGGGTTGTTCATGAACCGCGCGAGGTCGCCGACCAGCGGCAGCAGGTTGAACTTCAACCCGAGCTTCTTGCGCAGCACCTCGAGCCACGTGGAGCCGGCGCCGGCCATGAGCGTCTTGCCCTCCAGGTCGTGCAGGTCGTGCAGCGGGTGCGCGGAGTGGAAAAGGATGCCCTGCGGATCGCGCTGCATCTCGGCGCCGACCATCCTGAGCGGCACGCCGCGCGCGATGGCCACGATGACATCGTCGCCGTTGGTCATGCCCAGATCCGCCCGGCCGACGGCGACTGACGTCATAACCTGGGCGTTCGGGCCGCCGGGCAGGATCTCCACGTCGAGGCCCTCGGCGGCGTAGTAGCCCTTGGCCAGCGCCTGGTAGTAGCCGCCGTGCTCGGGTTGCGGAAACCAGTCGGTTTGGAACTTGATCCTCACCAATCCCGCGGTGGTGGCCGGCGTGGACCCGGCCTTTTTGGCGCAGCCGGCGATCATCAACGCCAGGCCGGCCGCCAGCAGTGTGGGCCAGCGAGCTTGCTCGCGCCAGTGAGGAACGCGGTGAAGGCGCGAGCAAGCGCGCTGGCCCACCCACCTCAGTGCAGGAAGTAAATCGAAGATCCTCATGTCAATGATCGGTCCGCTCGAAGGAATCGTGCCACTTGTGCAGCACGGCCCAGTTGAGCCAGGCGACCGCGGCGACGAAGATGAAACCGAGGAGGCAGCTGGTCAAGGCCGTGGCGAACAGCGCCGGGATCTTGATCTGGGTGTTGTACCGGTAGACCAGGAAGCCCAGCCCGCCCGTGCCGCCGGCGGAGTTCCCGACCATGTACTCGCCAAAGATCGCGCCGATGGGGGCGAGCGTCGCCGCGATGCGCAGCCCCGCGAGGTAATACGGCATGGCCGACGGCACCCGCAGCAGCAGCATCTCCTGCAGCCGGCTGGCATTGCACATGCGGAAGAGCGCCACGTGGTTCATGTCCGTCGAGAGCAGGCCCTGGGTCATGTTCGCGACGATGGGAAAAAAGCTGATCAGCCAGGTGACCGTGATGATGCCCGGCAGCCCGGGGCCGGCCCACAGGACGATGACGGGGGTGAGCACGATGACCGGCGTCATCTGCAGCACGAGCAGCCACGGGTACAGCCCCGCGCGCAGCGAGCGCGACACGCCCAGCAGCAGCGCGGTCAGAAAGCCGAAAACCCCGGCCAGCAGAAAGCCGGCGAGCGCCCCGGCCGCCGTGTTGCCGGCCGCCGCCAGCAGGGTTTCGCGTTCCTGCCACGCGGCGGCGATGATTTCCCGCGGCGTGGGCAGGATCCAGCTCTGCAGCCCGCTGGCGGCGCGCACACCGTACCAGAGGCCGACAAAGAGCAGCCCGCTCAGCGCCGGCAGGCCCCAGGCGAGGAGTGGCGGCAGTTTCTTCATGCGCGCACCGGTTCCTCCACCTCGTGCAGCAGGTGAGACACCTCGTTGACCTTGGCCTGGAATTCCGCCCGCTCGCGCAGCTCCGGCCGGCGCGGGTACGGAAAATCAACCGGCACCTCGGCATGGAAGCGCCCGGGTCCGGCGGCCATGACCAGGATGCGGTTCGACAGGAAAACCGCCTCGGTCACCGAGTGCGTGACGAACATCGCCGTGAACGGCGCGGCGGCCCGCAGGGCGAGCAGCTCCTCGTTCAGCCGGTTGCGGGTCATCTCGTCGAGCGCGCCGAACGGCTCGTCGAGCAGCAGCAGCTGCGGCGCGAGGGTCAGCGCCCGCGCGATCGACACGCGCATCCTCATGCCGCCGGAAAGCTGCCGCGGATAATACCCGCGCACCCCGCCCAGCCCCACGAGCCCGAGCATCCGGGACGCCTGGGCGATACGCTCCGCAGCCGGAACGCCGCGCAGCCGCAGCGGCAGCTCGGCGTTCAACTGGGCCGTGAGCCAGGGCAGCAGCGTCGCGTCCTGGAAGATGAACGCCTGCCGGTCCCGCGCCTGGCGCGGCCGGACCCCGGCGACCGTCAGGCCGCCCGCCGTCCACGGGCTGAGCCCGGACACCAGCTTCAGCACGGTGGATTTGCCGCAGCCGCTCGGGCCGATCATCGTCACGAAGTCCCCCGGTGCCACGGCCAGGTTGATGTCGCTCAAAACCAGCGGACCGTCGCCATAGCGCTTTTGCAGCGAGGTAAATTTGACGATGGGTGCATCGGCCGCCATGAATGGCCCCGAATGGACACAATCGCGCCCAAAACGCCAGCCACTTTGCCGTTCGCCGCCTGGCAGGCGCTGGGGCCGGCCGCGGCCGCCCGCGAGGTCCAGGGCCGGGTCGACGCGCTGCCACCGGCCTTGCGGTCGGCCGCGCTCGCGTGGCTGCGGCCGGAGCGGGAACTGGCGGGCGAGCTGGCTGAGAATGCAGGAGCGAACTTGCGCGCGACTCAGGATCCTGAGGTCGCGAGCAAGCTCGCTCCTACAGCAGGAACCGATGCCGCCAGGCCACTGCAAGGCATCCCTTATCTCTTGAAGGACCTGTTCGATCTCGCGGGCGTGCCGACGAACGCCGGTTCGACCTTTTTGGACAAGGTGCGGGGCACACCGGACCGCGATGCAGCCATCGTCCGGTTGCTGCACGCCCGGGGCGCGGTCTGCGCGGGCAAGTCGCAGCTGGTCGAGTTTGCGTCCGGGCTGACCGGCGAGAATCCACATTACGGCGACTGTCCGCATCCGCGGTTTCCCGACCGGCTGAGCGGCGGTTCCAGCAGCGGCTCGGCCGCGCTGGTGGCGGCGGGCGTCGTGCCGCTGGCCGTCGGCACGGACACAGGCGGCTCGGTGCGCGTGCCGGCGGCCTGGTGCGGGCTGTTTGGCTTCCGGCTCACACCCGGAGACAAGTTGATCGCGGATGCCTTCCCGCTCGCGCCGACCCTGGACACGGCGGGGTGGTTCACGGCCAACGCCCCCGACCTGATGACGGTGTGGCGGGCGATCGTATTGGGCAGCGCGAATCGTCCCGATGAGCCGCGGGCAGGCAGGAACGGCACGACTCATCCGGCGGACTCGCCCCACCCTTTCGGATCCGGCAGCGGGATGTGGCGCGGCTGTTATCTGCCACTGCATGCGCTGCTGCCCGGCCATGATGCCGCGACCGACCGCGCCGGCGAGACCGCGGCCGAAAAATTCTGTCCGCCGGCCGATGCGGCCACCCAGGCCGGCCTCCGCGGCGCCTGGCGCGAGGCCGTCGACGCCTACGTCACGATCGGCATGAGCGAGGCCTACTCCGTGCACCGCGACTGGCTGGCGCCGTACCGCGAGCATTATGACCCGGTCATATGGCAGCGGTTCACCGATGCGGGTCATTACCCCGCGGACCGGATCGCCCGCGCGCGCGCCACCCGGGACGGAGTCCGGGCGGCATTCGCGCAGTATTTCATGGACCACGATTTTCTGGTTTTGCCCGCCGTCCCCGGTGTGGCTCCCCGCAAGGCCGAATGCACCCCCGAACTGCGCCGCGACATCCTCACGCTGACCGCGCCCGCCAGCCTGGGCGGATTGCCGGTGCTCAGCCTGCCCGTGTCCCTGCCCTCTGGACTGTCCACCGGGCTGCAGGTGATCCTGCCCCACGCGGGCAGCCCCGCCGTGCCGTGGGTGCTGAAAAATTATCGCGGTGCTGGGTGACCGCCGTCACAGCCCGAGCAGCCCGGCCGCATTGCCGCCCAGCACGGCGGCCGAGGCTCCGGCGTTCACCGCTTCCCGCACCAAGCCGACCACTCCCGGAGCGCTCTCCGTCTTCGGGTAGAGGACCAACGGAAAGTCGGAGCCGAACAGCACGCGTGAACTGAGCGACCGGCCCCACACGTCCGGGCCGTAGAGCAAGGGCGAGGCGGCGGTGTCGAACCAAACATTGGGCAGCGCCGCCGCCTCCGGCGACCAGGCCAGCCCGCCGCCCCAGTGGGCGAGGATGAAGGTCGTGGCGGGAAACTCCCGGGCCAGCGCGACATAGTCCGCCAGCGGGGTTTCCACGCGACCGGGATAATCGCGGCTCCCGGGATCGGTGACGTGCAGGCTGACCGGCATGCCGTATTCGCCCGCCCGCCCGAGCGCTGCGCGAAAGACGGGATCCTGCAGGCCGTAACCTTGCGAATGGGGCGACAACTCACCCAGTCCGAGAAACCCCGAATCTCGTGCGAGCCAGATTTCCCCCATGGTCTGTTCCAGGCCAGCCCCCGGATGAATCGTCGCAAAGGCGGCCAGCCGGTCCGGGTATGCCCGCACGCTGTCGGCATAATAACGGTTCTGCATCTGGCAGGTTTCAGGCCGCTCCCAGTACCAACCCAGGAGCACAGCCCGGGCGACACCGGCCGCATCCATGGCGTGCAGCAACTGGTCCACCGAGGGGAAGCCCTGCACCCTGCTGCCATCCTTGCGCCGGCGGGTGCAAAGCGCGGCCCAGTGCGCCTCGCCGCAGGCCGTGGCCCACGCCGCGGGGTCGCGGTTCACCTCCGGCGGATAAAGATGCACGTGGACGTCGATGAGGGGCATGCGCGGGTACCGTCCAGCCTAGGCGGCGGACCGGGGAGGACGAGCCGGATTATTTGACCACCGCGCTCACCACCAGCAGCGGCACGGTCGTGTTGTGGCGCACCTTGTCAATCGTGCTGCCGTGGAGGATGTCGCCGATCAGCTTGTGCCCGTGCGAGGCCAGGGCGATCAGGTCGCAGCCGGCGGCGGTGGCGGCCTTCACGATCTCGTTCGGCGGATTGCCCAGGGCCAGCAGCGTGTCGACCGTCAGCCCGGCGGCGCGGAGTTCGTCGGCCCGGCCCTTGAGGTATTCGCCGTCCGCCTTCATCTCGTCGGACTCGGCGAGCTTCAGCTGCTCGAAATTCCGCGCCGCCCAGCCGTCGGCGACATGCAGCAGGAGCAGTTCCGCCCCGACCTGCGACGCGAGCGCGCGGATGTGCGGCAGCAGCCGCTTGTCGGCTTCGCCGTTTTCCAGCGCCACGAGGATTTTCTTGTACATGCTGGGGTCAGCCGCCCCCGGTCAGCCCGGCGAGATCGAGCAGCAGTTTCACGTTCAGCCCGATGATGACCAAAGTGACGGTCCAGCCGAGCACATTTATCCACCAGGAATTGACGAACTCCCCCATCTTGGATTTTTCGCCCGTGAAGCGCATCAGCGGCCAGCAGGCGAAGCCCAGCTGGAGGCTGAGGCACACCTGGCTGGCGACGAGCAGCGCGGTGGACTTGGCCTCGCCGTAGATGCCGATCACAATGACGGCGGGCACGATGGCGAGGGCCCGGGTGATCAGGCGGCGCAGCCACGGCCGCAGGCGGATGTTCAGGAAGCCCTCCATGACAATCTGCCCCGCCAGGGTGCCGGTGAGGGTCGAATTCTGCCCCGAGGCCAGCAGCGCCAGCGCGAACAGGATCCCCGCGAAGGTGACGCCCAGCACGCCGTCGAGCAGGTGGTAGGCTTCCTGGATCTCGGCGACCGCCTCGTGGCCGTTCCCGTGGAAGGCCGCTGCCGCGAGCACCAGGATGGCCCCGTTGATGAAGAGGGCAAACATCAGGGCGAAGGCCGAGTCGAGGGAGGCAAACTTGATCGCCTCGCGCTTGCCGCCGGCGTTCTGCTCATACATGCGGGTCTGCACGATCGAGGAATGCAGGTAGAGGTTGTGCGGCATCACCGTGGCGCCCAGGATGCCGATCGCGATGTAGAGCATGCCCGGGTTCCGCACGATGTCGGCCACGGGCACGAAGCCGGCCATCACGCCAGCGAGCGAGGGACGGGCCAGGAACAGCTCCACGGCGAAGCAGGTGCCGATGGTCAGGATCAGCGTGACCACCACCGCCTCGAGCCACCGGAAACCCCGGCTCTGCAGCAGCAGCACGATCATCACGTCGACCGCCGTGATGATGCAGCCCCAGACCAGCGGGATGCCGAACAGCAGCTGCAGCGCGATGGCCGAACCGATCACCTCGGCCAGGTCGCAGGCGGCGATGGCGAGCTCGCACAGGATCCACAGGAACCAGACCACGGGCGTCGAGTAGTGGTCGCGGCAGGCCTGCGCCAGGTCCCGGCCGGTGGCGATGCCGAGCTTCAGCGACAGGTGCTGCAGCAGGATCGCCATCAGGTTGGAAATCATGATGACGGACAGCAGCGTGTAGCCGTACTGCGCCCCGCCGGCCAGGTCCGTGGCCCAGTTGCCCGGGTCCATGTAGCCGACCGCCACCATGAAACCGGGGCCGGAGAAGGCGAGCAGCTTGCGCCAGAAACCCACCCCGACCGGCACGGTGATGCTGCGGTGCGACTCCGGCAGGCTGAGCGTGGTTCGGGCCTGCCGCCAGCCGGGTTCCCCGGGCACTTGTGGGTCGGAGATCATCGCGCGGCCGCCGGTGTCAGAACCCCCAGTTGAGGCGCAGCACGTGCGTCCAGGCGGAGGTGCCGCTCGCGATCCCGCGGTAGATGGCGTAGTCCCAGGTCACATCGTCCGACACGGACAGCTTGACGCCGCCGCCCAGTTTCCCCTCGGCGGGCCGGCCGCCCGAGGATTTGCCGAGCGTCATCTCGCCATAGAAGCCGAGGGCCTTCGTCACGGGCCGGTGCAGCGCGACCGAGGCAAACCAGAACGAATCGTAGCCGGTGTCGGTGTCGTTGCGCAGGAAATCGAGCTCGCCCATCGCGGTCAGGCTGATGCCGCCCAGCAGGTCCGCCTTCCATGGCACGATCAGGCCGCCCTCCGCGGACTTCTGGCCCACGCCGCCGGTGCTCGTGGGCAGCTTGACGAAGGGCAGCAGCGCGACGGCCGTGCCCGTCGACGGGTCGTCGTAAAACTTCCACTTGGTGCGGAAATAGAGGTCGCCGATGCCGGAGCGCCGGTCGTTCAG
This sequence comes from uncultured Oleiharenicola sp., assembly GCA_964423065.1. Lineage (GTDB taxonomy): Bacteria > Verrucomicrobiota > Verrucomicrobiia > Opitutales > Opitutaceae > Lacunisphaera. Next base: position 74,160 of record CAYRDN010000006.1, read on the forward strand.
GCCGCCCGAGTCGAACCGCTGGTCGATGAACACCTCGGCGCCCACCTGCACGTCCAGGCTGTTGGTCAGCCCCGTCGTCAGGAAACTCGAGGCCACTCCGTTGGCCGCATACCGGGTGCCGGCGTCATGGTTCAGCGCCAGCGACAGCGCATCCAGCCGGAGCAGAAAGCGGCCCGGGGCCACGGTGTCCGGCGTCTCCGTGATCTGCGCGTGGGCCGTCGCGGCCACGAGCACCCCCGCCGCCAGCAGCCATCCCCCCGTCAGTGTGCGTCTCATGCCCGTGAACCAAGGCGCGCCCTGTGATTGGGCGCAATAATAAAGTTAGGGCAGACTAATATACCCGCCCGGTGGCGACGGCGGCCGGGTTTCGCCCTTGTCAGCCGCGCCGGACCCGGGCATGTGGACGGCTGCATGTCGAGGAACCTTGCGCGACTGGTCTTCACGCTGACGCTGCTGTTTTTCGGCGCGTTCTTCCTGTGGCCGATCGGGCAGATTGTGCAGGGCGGGTTCGTCGACGCGGACGGGCGGCTGACCTTTGCCTACCTCGGCTCCCTGCTCACCGACCCGGTCTACCTCGGCGGCCTGGCGAACTCCTTCCTGCTGGCGCTGACGAGCACCACGTTCGCGCTGCTGCTCGCGCTGCCCCTGGCCTACGTGTCCGACCGGTTTGTCTATCCCGCGAAGAGCTGGCTCGGCTCGCTGATCCTCGTGCCCATGATCCTGCCGCCGTTTGTCGGCGCGATCGGCATCCGGCAGATCCTCGGGCAATACGGCGCGCTCAACGCCCTGCTGATCGACCTCGGCCTGCGGCCGGCCGGGTGGACCTACGACTGGCTCGGCGCCCACCAGTTCCTCGGCGTGGCGCTCGTCAACGCCTTCAGCCTCTACCCCATCATCTACCTCAACGCCGTCGCCGCGCTGGCCAACATCGACCCCGCGATGGAGGAGGCCGCGGAAAACCTCGGCTGCACCGGTTTCCGCCGCTTTTTCAAGATCACGCTGCCGCTGATCAAGTCCGGTCTCTTCGCCGGCGGCACCATCGTGTTCATCTGGGCGTTCACCGACCTCGGCGTGCCGCTGATCTTCGACTACTCGCGCGTGACCGCGGTGCAGATTTTCTACGGCCTGAAGGACATCGGCGGCAACCCCTTCCCCTACGCGCTCGTGGCCGTGATGCTCGCCAGCTCGGTGGCGTTCTACGGCCTGGGCAAGGGCCTGTTCGGCCGCGACGCCTACGCCATGATGGCCCGGGCCACCTCCACCGGCGGGCCGCGGGCCCTGCCCCGCGGGCGGGCCTGGCTGTGCACCGCGCTGTTCGGCCTTGTGACGTTCCTCGCCATCCTGCCCCACCTCGGCGTCGTGCTCGTGGCCTGCTCCACCGACTGGTACGCCACGGTGCTGCCGCGCCACCTCGGCCTCCACAACTTCGAACTCGCGCTCGGCCACGACCTCACCGTTCCGGCCATCGCCAACAGCCTCAAGTACGCGAGCCTCTCGACCGTCCTCGACCTCATCCTCGGCGTCGCCCTGGCCTACGTCATCGTCCGCTCCAAGGTCGCCGGCCGCCAGGTGCTCGACTTCCTCGCGATGCTGCCGCTCGCCGTGCCGGGCCTCGTCCTGGCCTTCGGCTACCTCGCCATGAGCCAGGACGGGAAATTTTTCTCCTTCCTGAACCCCGTGCAGAATCCCACGATCCTGCTCATCATCGCCTATGCCATCCGGCGGCTGCCCTACGTCGTGCGCTCGGCCGCCGCCGGTTTCCAGCAGACGAGCGAAACCCTGGAGGAGGCCGCCCAGAACCTCGGCTGCCCGCCGCTCAAGGCCGTGTTCCGGATCACGCTGCCGTTGATCATGGCCAACCTCATCGCCGGCGGGCTGCTGGCGTTCTCCTTCGCCATGCTCGAGGTGTCGGACTCACTGGTGCTCGCGCAGAAGCAGCAGTATTACCCGATCACCAAGGCCATCTATGAGCTCTTCCAGCTGCTCGGCGACGGCAAGTACCTCGCCTCCGCCCTCGGCGTGTGGGCCATGGCCTTCCTCGGCATCATCATCGCCCTCATGACCCTGCTGCTTGGCAAGAAGCTGGGCGCGATCTTCCGCGTGTAGGGCATATTCGACCAGCGCGGGTCGGTTGTGGAAGGGCTGCACAAGGTCCAGCCCTACCCAGGACTGTCGAATGGCGCTGGTCTGATGCGCCAGCGGGCTCAGGGCATTGCCGGCCGGAGGGTCACGCCCTTGGTCTCGATCGAGAGCGTCGCCGGCTTCAGGCCTGCCGCCCGCGCCGTCAGCGTGATCGTGCCGGCAGACTTGGCCGACTGGACGATGACCTGCGCGTAGCCGTTGAAGACGCTGCGGCTCCAGGCCACCGGCGCCGGATTGTCCACCAGCCGCAGCCTGGCGCCCTGGCTGACGCCGGCCGTCTCGCCGTAGTTGGCCACGGCGACCGCGATCGTGTTCACGCCCGGGTGGAGTTTCGCCTTCACGTCGTAGGCGGACGGCGCGCCGGCGCCGCCGCCGGGTCCGAGCTTTTCCCCGTTGAGGTAGACCGTGGCGTCGCCCTCGATCTTGCCGAACCAGAGTTCGACGCCCGGGGCCGCGAGGGACTCCGGCGTCACGGTGAGGCGGGTGCGGAAAACCGCCCGGCCGTGCAGGCCCAGCTGGCCGGTCGCCGCGTCCACGTCGGTCGGCGACCATGCGGAATCGTCAAAATTGACCGCCGCCTCCGGCAGGTCCACCGCATAGGGGTCCTTGACCTCGCTCCAGCGCCACCCGCCGACCGGCAGCGTGCGCAGGGTTGGTCCCGAGAAATAGGTGTCGGGCTCGTGGCTGCTCGGGTCGCCATTGCCGACGCCGATGATGCGGCCCGGACCTTCCAGGTCAAAGCTCACCAGGTCGCCCGCCAGCGGCACCACCCGGCCCGCGGCATCGGTGACCGAGATGGCGACGACCGCCACATCCTCGCCGTCGGCCCGGATGGCGGCGCGATCCGGCGCCAGTTGCACGGCCGCCCCGGCGCCGGTCGTCTCGACCTTGGTCTCCGCCACCAGCTTGCCGCCCGTGTAGCCCTTGGCGGAAAGCGTGCCCGGCGTGTAAGGCACCTGCCACTTCAGCTGCCCGTAGCGGGGCAGCGGCTGCCGGCCGAGGCTGCGGCCGTTGAGGAACAGCTCGACCTCCTCGCAATTGCTCAGGGCCCGGACATCGATCACCTGCCCCTCGCGGCCCGCCCAGTTCCAGTGCGGCAGCAGGTGCAGCACGGGCTGGGCGGTCCACCACGACTGGTAATACCAGAAATTATCCTTGGGAAAGCCGCAGGTGTCGTAGATGCCGAAGTGCGAGTTGACGCAAGGCCAGGTGTACGGCGTCGGCTCGCCGCGATAGTCGAAGCCCGTCCAGACGAAGCCGCCCGACAGCCACGGGCGCGGCCCGAAGAAGCTGACCCACTGCTGGGCGGTGTTGGACCAGGCCTGGCCGTTGTCGTCGTAGGCGCTCACATAGCCGCGCTTTGGGTCGGCGGCGTAGATGCCGCGCGTCCCGACGGTGCTGCCCTGCTCGCTGCCGACGTTCGGCTGCGCCGGATGGGCCGCGTGGTAGGCGTCCATGTTGTCCTTGCCGATGTGATAGCTCCAGCCGCGCACCTCGATCACGGTGTTGATGCCGGAAAAATCGTTCCCGACCGCGGCGTTGCAGGTCACGGGGCGGGTGGGATCCAGCCGTTTGACCAACGCCTGCATCGTGGCGGCGACGCGCCCGCCGGACGGCGTGCTCTGGACGGAAAACTCCTCGTTGCCGAGCGACCAGATCGCCACGCTGGCGTGATTGCGGTCGCGCAGGACCAGTTCCTTGAACAGCTGCAGGTGCTGGGCGTCGCTGCCGACGAGGCGGTTCTCATCCATGACCAGCATACCCAGCCGGTCGCAGGCCTCGAGCAGCTCGGGGGTCGGGGCGTTGTGGGCACTGCGATAGGCGTTGGCGCCCATCGCCTTCAGCTTCGCGATGCGGAAATACTGCAGGCTGTCGGGCAGCGCCGCGCCGACGCCGGCGTGGTCCTGGTGATTGCAGGTGCCCTGGAGCACATAGGGCCGGCCGTTCAGGAGGAACCCCTTATCCGCGTCGAAGCCCACGGTGCGGATGCCGAATTCGGTCTCCTCGCGGTCGATGGTCTGCCCGTCGCGGGCGACCGTGGTGACCAGCTTGTAGAGGCGCGGCGTCTCCGGCGACCACAGCTCGGGCCCAGCGACCTGGGCCGTCCCGATCACCTCGGCCTGGCCGGCGCCGGGCACTGGCGCCGCTTTTTGCGCGGTGGCCACGCTCCTGCCGTCAGGCGCCAGGATCTCCCACGACACCGTGGCGTCGGCGGCGGACGGCAGTGCGTTGGCCAGCGTGGCCTGCAGGTGGATCGCGGCCGGGCCGGCGGGCACGTTGCCCGGGAAACTGCTGTAGACAAACACACCGTCGGGCGCGAGGGCCAGTGGGCCGGTCTTCACCAGCCAGACGTGCCGGTAGATGCCGGCGCCCTCGTAAAACCAGCCTTCGGCCAGTGAGGCGTCGACGCGGACGGCCACGATATTCTCGCCCCCGCAGTTCGCGACGTCGGTGATGTCGTAACGGGCGGCGCTGTATCCGCTCTCGTGACGGCCGATGGCCCAGCCGTTGACGAACACCGTGCAGTCGCGGTACACGCCGTCGAGTTCCAGCCAGAGCCGCCGGCCGGTGTCGGAGGCCGGCAGTGCGAACGTCCGGCGGTACCAGCCGATGTTGTGGTCGGGAAAGCCCGGGCCCACCGCCCGGAACCCGTGGGCGGCATCGGCCTTGCGGTCGAAGGGCAGCTCGATCGCCCAGTCGTGCGGCAGGTCGACCCGGCGCCAGCTCGCGTCGCTGAAGGTCGTGCTGGCCGCCCCATAACCCGAGCCGGCCTTGGCCAGGTTCTGGGCGGCGCCCCACTCGTTGCCGAGGTGGAATTTCCAGCCGAAATCCAGCAGGAGCCGTTCGCGCGGGGCGGAGTCCGCGGCGCCGGCGAGCAGGCCGTGCGAGAGGGCGATGACAAAAAACGAAACACGGGCGAAACATGCTTTCATACGAGGGGATGCGCGGACGATGGGGTAAGGAAGGAAAGATAGAAATCCCATGGTCGGCGTCCGGTCAATCCTCTCCGCCGGAAAAATCCTGCGCATTTCTTGGCGTCCGGGGCAAATCCGTGGTGGAATTATTCCGCCGTCCGCTCAATCTCCGCCCGCATGCTCCAACTCGTGTCCGTGTCCCTCCTCTGGGCCTTCTCCTTCGGGCTCACCAAGGGACTGACCGCGGGCCTCGACGGCACCTTCGTCGCGACCGCCCGGCTGGGTCTGGCGCTGCTGGTCTTCCTGCCGTTTCTCCGGTTGAAGGGCGTCGCGCTGCGCCCGGCCGCGGCGCTGGCCGGCATCGGTGCGGTGCAGTTCGGGCTGATGTACCTGGCCTACAACGCGAGTTTCCAGTACCTGCCGGCGCACGAAGTCGCGCTCGGCACCATCACCACGCCGATCCTGGTCACGCTGCTGGCCGATGCTTTCGACCGGACCTTCCGCCTCCGCGCCCTCCTCGCCGCGCTGCTGGCGGTGGCGGGCATGGGCATCATGGTCTTTCAACCGGCGGCTCTCACGGGCACCGTCCGGGGCTTCGCCCTGGTGCAGCTCTCGAACGCTGCGTTCGCCGCCGGCCAGGTGCTGTACCGCCGGGTCCGGGCCTGGCCCGGTCTGCCCCCTGAGCGCGCACTCTTCGGCCTGCTCTACGGCGGGGCGTTTGCCCTGACCCTGGCTGTTCTGCTCCTGCAAGGCGACACCTCCGTCACGCTCACGACCCGCCAGCTGGGCACGCTCCTTTATCTCGGCGTCGTCGCGTCGGGGCTGGGCTTCTTTCTCTGGAACCACGGCGCCACCCGCGTCAACGCCGGCACGCTCGCCGTGATGAACAACGTCAAGATCCCGCTCGCCGTGGCCGTCTCGCTGCTTTTCTTCGGCGAATCCGCCAACCTGCCCCGCCTGCTGCTCAGCCTCGCGATCCTCGCCGCCGCCGTCTGGCTGGCGGAGAAGCGCTGATCCGGGTTGAAATCCGTCCGCGAAAATTCCACCCATGGCTTTCACCCCGCCCTCGCGCTTCAACGCAGCAATCCTGGTGGGCCTGCTCCTCCTGGGCGGCTGCACGGCCCTGCGGACGCGGGTGGACCCGGAAAAGGATGTGCTGGCCCGGCTGGCACGCTATGCGGACGGCATCCGGCGCATGGATTTCAACCAGGTCGCGGATCTGTTCGCGCCCGCCGGCGAGGTGGTCAACCCGGGCGGTGCACCCGTGCGCGGCCGCGAAACCATCCGCCGGTTTCTCCAGTCCTTCGCCGGTTACAAGGTGGTGGAGAACACCGTGCGGGCCGAATCCACCCGCATCGACGGCTCGTCCGCCCACCAGGGAGGAACCTACACCCAGGCGGTCGTGGTCCCCGGCGGCACGACCGTCCATGTGCGCGGGCGCTTCGCCGCCGACTGGCAACGTGAAGGGGCCGGGCCCTGGCTGCTCGTGCGGATGGCAACCACCCCGGGACCTTGACGCCCAACCGCGGTCCGGCCGCGGGTAGTCGCTTGACGTTTTCCCTGCGTTAATAATCTTGCCTGCCAACGTGCCGCTGCCCGCCGCCAAAACCGCCCAAAAGCCGTCGCCCGTGTTTCGCGGGGTGGCGGTCTTTTGCGCCCTGGCCGTCTGGACCCTGGGTTTGCTGGCGGCCAGTCCGCAGCTGCACGCCGCCCTGCACCACGATGCGGATCATCAGGACCACTCGTGCGCGGTCACGCTGTTCAGCCATGGCGTGGAAGATGGCACGGGGGCGCAGCTGTCGGTCGGTGCGCCCTTGCTGCTGGTCACGGGCTCCTGCCCCGTGGCGCCGGTGGCGTTGGTCACGAACGCGCCGCACCGGCTGCCGCCGGCCTGCGGTCCGCCGCGCGGTTGAGCCAGCCTCCGTTCGTGTCCGGGCGTGCGCGCCCGGCGCTTGTCTGCGTCGCCTGACTCCCTGGCCGCCGTGCGGCCGCCTTCCGTGCGTATTGCTCCACCATGAACTTTCCCTTCCGTTCCCTTCTCCTCCTGTCCCTCCTTTCGGGCGGCGCCGGCCTGCGGGCCCAGTCCGCCGACCCTGCGCCCAGTCCCGAAGACGCCGCCGCCGCCGCCAAGCTCGTGCTCGACCCGTTCGTCGTGAACGGCAAGCTCGACCAGGCGCGCGAGAGCATCGTGCCCGAATTGGGCGCCTCCTCCTTCCACATCGACATGCAGCAGATCCAGGTGCTGCCGCAGGGCGAGGACGCCCCCTTCAACCAGGTGCTGCTGCGCGTGCCGGGCGTCGCGGCCGATTCCTCGGCCAACGGCGACCTCCACGTCCGGGGCGAGCACGCCAACCTGCAGTACCGCATCAACGACGTCCTGCTGCCGGAGGGCATCTCCGGTTTCGGCCTCGAGCTCGATCCGCGCTTCGTCAGCAGCCTCCAGTTCGTCACCGGCTCGCTGCCGGCGCAGTACGGCTTCCGCACGGCCGGCGTCGTGGACATCCACACCAACAGCGGCACAAGCAGCCCCGGCGGCGGCTTCGCCCTGTACGGCGGCAGTTTCGGCACGGTCCGCCCGACCTTCTCCGCGAGCGGCGCGGCGGGCGGCGTGAGCTACTTCATCGACGGCAGCTATGATCACAACGATCTCGGCATCGAGAACCCGACCGCCGGCGCCCGGGCGGTCCATGACACGACCGACCAGGGGAAATTGTTCTCCTATTTCTCCGGCCTGATCGACAACCAGAGCCGCGTCACGGTCATGCTCAGTGCCTCCGACAGCCGGTTCCAGGTGCCGAACACGCCGGGCCTGGCCGCCGGCACGTCCCCGGACGGCACCCCGTGGGTGCCGGGCACCTTCGATTCGGCCCGGCTGGACGAAAACCAGCGCGAGCAGAATTATTTCGGCATCGTCACCTACCAGAAGTCGGTCAGCGGGCTTGATTACCAGGTCTCGGTGCTGGGTCGCGACAGCCGCGTGCATTTCACGCCGGACCCGGTGGGCGACCTTTATTTCAACGGCGTGGCCAGCGATGTCGCGCGCACCCTCCGGTCGGCCGGCCTGCAGCTCGACGCCAGCGACGCGCTGGGCGACCGGCACACCTTGCGCGGCGGGGTGATGCTGCTGCACGAATCCGTCGCCGCCGCGGCGCAGACGACCGTGTTTCCGGTGGACGCCAACGGCGACGCCACCGGGCCGGCCTTCCCGATCGACCAAAGCCAGCGGCTGCACGGCCTGTTCGCCGGCGCCTATCTGCAGGACGAATGGAAGCTCACCTCCCGGCTGACGCTCAACCTCGGCACCCGCTTCGACGCCTTCGATTCGTCGTTCGACCGCGAGAGCCAGCTCAGCCCGCGCGTCAATCTCCTCTACACCCTGACCGACACGACGACCCTGCATGCCGGCTATGCGCGCTACTTCACGCCGCCGCCGGTGGAGGATGTGCCGGGCAGCACGGTGGCGGCATTCGACGGCACCTCGAACGCCGCGCCCGGCGACCAGGCCGATCCGGTCAGGTCGGAGCGGGCCAATTATTTCGACGTGGGCTTCAGCCAGAAGCTCGCGCCCGGGCTGCAGGTGGGCGTGGACAGCTATTACAAGCGGGCCCAGAACCAGCTGGATGACGGCCTCTTCGGCCAGACCCTCATTCTTTCGGCCTTCAATTACGGCCAGGGTGAGATCTATGGCATGGAGCTGACCGCCTCCTACAACCGCGGCGGCTTCGCCACCGACTTGAACCTCGCCCACTCGGTGGCCCGGGGCAAAGACTGGAGCTCGTCCCAGTTCCTGTTCGACCCCGCTGATCTTTCCTACGTGCACGCACATTGGATCTCCCTTGACCACGACCAGACGCTGACCGGCTCCTGCGGGATGTCCTACCACTGGACCCGGGTGCGCGGCGACGCACGGGTCTACGTCGACGCGCTCTACGGCAGCGGCCTGCGGACCGACGCCCTCGCCCCCGACGGCTCGACCATTCCCAACGGCGGGACCGTGCCCGCCTCCTTCACCGTCAGCGTCGGGGCTGAAAAAAGCTTCAAGGTGGGCAAAAACAAATTCTGGAAAGTCCGGCTCGATGTGGTGAACGTCGCGGACAAGTCCTACGAGTTGCGCGATGGCTCCGGCGTCGGCGTCAACGCCGCGCAATACGGCATGCGCCGCGGCCTCTTCGGCTCGGTGGGGTATACTTTCTAAGGCCTGTCCACAAAATCCAGCCGATCAAGCCATGCAGGCAGCCCGCTTGCGGGCGCAGATGAAGCGTGAGCAAGCGCTGGCCCACAAAGTCAATTTGCAGTCACACCCTGGCGCGCGGACAGCGAAATCTGCGTCAGCCTGCAGGAGCCTGCTTGCCCCGAAAGTCGCCGGCCTGTTCCCACCGGCCCTGCGCCAGCGTGACCGCCACGGCCGCGTCGCGCAGCAGCGCCACGGCCAGGGCGTTGGCGGGCTGCAGCCGCAGCAACTCCTCCGCAACCTTGACCGCCTCGGGTGCGCGGCCGGCCCCGAGCAGGGCCCGGCCGAGTGAAAGCAGCCGTTCCGGGCGGCCGGGTTCACGCTCGCGCGCCGCCTCGAAGGCGAAGACCGCCGTTTCGGTCCAACCGAGCGCCGTCGCCCCCTCACCGAGCAGGGTCAGGGCCGCGACGTTGCCGGGATCCCGCAGCAACACCCGGTCGGCGCTCACGATGGCTTTCAAGGGTTGCTGTTTCAGGAGCAGGGCGCCGGTCAGCACGAAGGGTGAGCTGGAAACCCTCGTCGCCAGCCGGTCGAACAAACCGGCCCGGGCCGGCACCAGCCGGAGCTGGGCCGCGCGCAGGAGCCTGCGCACCGCGAGACACGACGGCTGCTCGCGCAGGACCGTCGCGAGATTCTCGATCACATGATCGTGACGGCCTTGGTCAAAAGCCGCGCGCGCGCTTTCCACCTGCTTTTGCAGGCGCGGCTCCAGCTCGGCGACCGTCACTTCGGGCATGACCGCAAGATGACGCGGGCCGGCCGCGCCGCAAGACCGGGGAACAACCGGGTATTTTCACAGGAGTAAACCGAGAACACGGAGGGACATTCAGACCCCAGGCTCTGTTTCAAAGTGGGCCGGCAAAAAACGCGGCCCTAAAGGACGACGAGGTCGGCGCGGGCGGCGGCCTGCAGCCGGGCCATGGCCGCCTGCACCGCGGCGTCGGTCGGGCCCTCGACCAGCAGGCGCAGCTTCGGTTCGGTGCCGGAGTAGCGCACCAGCACGCGGCCCTGTGCGCCCAGCTCGGCCTCCACGGCTTGGATTGCGGCCGGCAGCTGGCGCAAGTTCTCCAGCGGAATTTTCTCCTGCACCTTCAGGGCCGTGGAAAGCTGCGGGAACTTGACCAGTTCCCGGCGCAGGTCGGAAAGCGGCCGGCCCGTCGCAAGCATGACCCCGATGACCTTGAGGGCGGCCACGAGGCCGTCGCCGGTCGGCGAGATCTCGGCGCAGATGACATGGCCGGAAGATTCGCCGCCGAGCTCCGCGCCCTCGGCCTGCATCCGCTCGATGACATAACGGTCGCCCACCGCGCTGCGGCAGACGCGGCCGCCGGCGGCGGTCACGGCGGCATCGACCCCGAGGTTGCTTTGCACGGTCACCACGAGGGTCCGGTTGGCCAGCCGGCCCAGCCGGAGCGCCTGCAGGGCGAGGATGGTGAGGATCTCGTCGCCATCGAGCACCTCGCCATGCTCGTCGCACAGGATGCAGCGATCGGCATCCCCATCATGGGCGACGCCCAGCCGGGCGCCGGAGCTTTTCACCCGGGCGCACATTTCCCCGGCATGCTCGCTGCCGACGCCGGCGTTGATGTTCCGTCCATCGGGCGTGTTGCCGATCAGGGTGAGCGCGGCTCCCAGGCGCTCGAGCACGGTGCGGCTGCTGACGCACGCGGCGCCATTGGCGGTGTCGAGCACGATGGCCCAGCCCGCGAGGCTGCGCGGGGGCAGCAAGCCCGCGGCCAGTTCGAGGTAACGCCCCAGCGGATCCGGCCAGGTCGCGACCGTTTCCGGGACGGGCACCCCGCCCGCCGGCAAAGCCGGCAGCAGTTGCTCGATGTGCAGTTCTTCCTCGTCGGTGAGCTTGAACCCGGCCGGGCCGAAGAACTTGATGCCGTTGTCGCCCGCCGGATTGTGGGACGCGGTGATGACCACGCCGAGGGCGGCCGGCGCGCTGCGCGTCATCAGGCTGACGACCGGCGTCGGCACGATGCCGAGGCTGACAGGCTGCAGGCCCCCGGACCGCAGGCCCGCCGCCAGCGCCTGCTCGAGCGCCGGGCCGGAGGCGCGGGTGTCGCGGCCGAGGAGGACCCGCGGATTGGAAAATCCCCGCCGCTCGCGGGCAAAGCGGGCGGCGGCGACGCCGAGCCGCCAGGCGAAAGCCTCGTTCATGACCGGGCCGCCATAGGCGCCGCGCACGCCGTCGGTGCCGAAGAATTGCCGGCTCATGCGCGGTAGAACTCCCGGGTCGCGGCGATCTTGGCGGCCACGGCGCCGCCGAGCAGGAGCTCGCGGGCGGGAGCGATGCCGGCGCGGATGGCGGCCGTGCGGCCGACCACGTGGAGGCCGACGGCGGCGTTGAGGACGATGGTGTCGACGAGGCCGGCCGGGCCGCGGCCGGTGAGCACGGCGTCGACGAGGGCGAGGTTGGCTGCGAGATCGCCGCCCTGGATTTCCGCAAACGGCCGGGGGCTCAGCCCGAAATCCTCCGCGCGCCAGGTCGCGGCCAGGTCGCGCAGGCGGCCGACCCCGCGGACGTGGTTGCCGGTGGCGGTGGTCAGTTCATCGATGCCGTGCTCCGGCCCGATCACGCCATGGGCGACGACGCCGGCGACCTGCCCCAGTTCCTCGAGGGTGCGGGCGAGCTTGTCCACCAGCGGCAGGGCATAGACGCCAAGGAGGATGTGGGCCGGGCGGCCGGGATTGATGAGGGGGCCGAGGATGTTGAAGACGGAGCGCCGCCCCTCCGCGGCGAGCGCCTGGCGCACCGGCGCGATGTGCTTGAACGCCGGGTGGTGGTTGGGGGCGAAGAAAAAGGCGTAGCCGAGCTCGTCGAGGGCGCGGCGGATTTTCTCCGGCGGTGCCGCCAGGTCGACCCCGAGGGCCGCCAGCAGGTCGGCGCTGCCGCACTTGGAGGTGATGCCGCGGTTGCCGTGCTTCATCACCGTCACCCCCGCGCTGGCGAGCACGAGCACGACCAGGCTGGAGATGTTGAAGCCGCCCGCGTGGTCGCCGCCCGTGCCGACGATGTCGATCGCGTGCGGCGCCCAGGCCTCGACCCCGGGGTTCACCGCCAGGTTGCGGAAGGCCAGGGCGAAGCCCGCGATCTCGGCGGGGGTCTCGCCCTTGGCCGCGAGCGCGGTCAGGAATCCCCCCTTGGCCGCGTCGGTCTCGCCCGTCGCGGCGAGGATCGAGGCGGCGGCGGCCACCTCCGGCGCGGACAGATCCTGCCGGGCGGCCAGCTTGGAGGTGAGCTCGACGAGAAGGGACATTGCGCGCCGAGCAGAATGATTTCCCCGGGTGGCGCAAAGCATAAACTTGGGCGGCATAAATCTCGACAGCGACCTTCGTCTGTTGAAACTCCCCGTGTGATTTTTCCCGCCCGCACCCTTGGCTGTTCCCTGCTGCTCAGCACCGTCCTCGCCCTCGCCGCCCGCGGGGCGGAGACCCCGCCTCCACCCGTCGCCGAACTCAGCACTGGCGACGCCGTCGTCCTGGGCCTGGTGGAGGGCGTGACCGAGTTCCTGCCCATCTCCTCGACCGGTCATCTCATCATAGCCACCAAGCTCATGGGCCTCGAGTCCGAGCAGCAGCTCAAGGACCCGGCGGGCCGGCTGCTGTGGCACAAGCCCCCCTCGGCCAAGTATCCCGACGGCGTACCGTTGACCCTGAAGGTGGCGGCGGACACCTACACCGTCATCATCCAGGTGGGCGCGATCGCGGCCGTGCTGCTGCTTTACTGGCGCCAGGTGGTTTCGATGTTCATCGGCGTGTTCGAGCGGAGCGGAGCGGGATTCCGGCTGCTGAGGAACGTCGTGCTGGCAACGGTGCCCGTGGTGCTGGTGGGCTGGCCCGCCAGCAAGCTCATCGACAAATACCTGTTCTCGATCGGTACCGTGATCTTCGCGCAGGTGGTCGGCGCCGGTCTGATGCTGTGGGCGGAGAAATGGCGGCGCGCCCACCACACCGCCGCCGGTGAAGCCAGCCTCCAGCCCCAGGAACTGCCGCCGCGCAGTGCGGTCGGCATCGGTCTCGCGCAATGCGTGGCAATCTGGCCGGGCATGAGCCGCTCGATGGTCACGATCGTGGGCGGCTACCTCGCCGGGCTGAACCCGGCCCGGGCTGCGGAATTCAGCTTCCTGGTCGGGCTGCCGACACTCGCCGGCGCGGCCCTCCTCAAGTCCTTGCAGTCCGGCCCGGCCATGATTGAGGTGTTTGGCTGGCCCCATATCCTGCTGGGCATCCTGGTGGCCGCGATTTCGGCCGCGATCGCCGTCAAGTTCCTGGTGCATTTCCTGACCCGGCACGGGCTCGCCCTTTTTGCGTATTACCGGCTGGTGGTGGCAGTTGTGCTGCTTTTGTTTTTCACCTTCTGACCGGTCCGGACGGCGGCGACTATAACTCTTGACGGCCCTTGGGGCGAACCTTACGACCCTCGTCTTTATAACACAAAATCAGCCCGGTTTTAACCAGCCGGACACCTCCTCCCTTTTCATATGGCCAACCCGAAACGCAAGCAATCCAAGCGCCGCAGCGCCAATCGTCGCGCCGCCAATGCCTTCCAGGCTCCCGAATTTGCCAAGGACACCGACGGCGGCTCCTTCCGTCCGCATCGCGTGAATCCCAAGACGGGGATTTACCGCGGCCGGCAGGTGCTGAACATCGAGGTCTGAGGTCCGTCCGGTCAGCCTTCCCCCCATCAACCCCGACACGGCCAGTCCCGCGCCAGCCCAGGCCCGTATTGCGGTCGACGCGATGGGCGGAGACCTGGGACCGGCGGAAGTCGTCGCCGCCGTCAAGCTGACGCTCGACTCGGGCGAGGTCATCGACCCCATCGTGCTGGTCGGGGACCAGGCGGTGCTCGAGCCGCTGCTGGCCGCGGCCGGACTGGCCGGACATGACGGTCTGTCGATCGTGCATGCCACGGAGGTCATCACGATGGAGGACAAGCCGCTGCGGGCCATTGCGCGCAAGAAGGACTCCTCGATGGTCCGAGGCTTCAACCTGCTGAAGGAAGGCCGGGTCACCGTCCTCGTCAGCTCGGGCAACACCGGGGCGCTGATGGCCGGCGGCAAGCTCATCGTCGGCTCGATGGACGGCGTGGAGCGTCCCGCGCTCGCCCCCGTCATCCCCCGGGAAAACGGCCATTTCATCCTGATCGACGCCGGGGCCAATCCCACCTCCGAGCCGCTCCACCTGCTGCACAACGCCATCATGGGCTCGAACTATGCCCGCGCCGTGCTGGGCACCGCAACCCCCCGGGTCGGGCTGCTGACCATCGGGACCGAGGAGGGCAAGGGCACGCCGCTGACCAACGAGGCGCACGAGCTCCTGAAGAAAATCGACGGCGTCATCAATTACCTCGGCCCGGTGGAGGGCTTCCAGGTCTTCCGGGACCACGTCGACGTGGTCGTGTGCGACGGTTTCGTCGGCAACGCCCTGCTCAAGTCCTGGGAATCCATGGCGAAATTCATCAAGAACCTGCTCACGGAGGAACTGCGGCGGAACCCGCTCCGGGCCGCCGGCTATATCCTCGCCAAGGGCGCCTTCGACGCGATGAAGGAGCGGCTCAACCCCGACCGGTACGGCGGCGCGCCCCTGCTGGGCGTGCGCGGCAACATCCTCAAGGCGCACGGCTCCAGCAACCGTTATGCCTGGGCCAGCGCCATCCGGTCGGCGGAAAAGATCATCAAGCACGACCTCTATCACCGCATCGAGCTGGATGTGGCCCGTGCCAACACCCTGCTGGCCGCGCCGAGCCGCCCCGCCCCCGCCAACAACTGACTTTCCCCATGCCCTCAGTCATCATCGCCGGCGTCGGCTCCTATGCCCCGAAGCGCATCCTCACGAACGCGGAACTCACCACCATGGTGGACACCACCGACGAGTGGATCCGTTCCCGCTCCGGCATCCGCGAGCGGCACATCGCCGCGGCGGACGAGGCCACCTCCGACCTCGCCATCAACGCCGCCCGGGCCGCGCTGCTCGACGCCAGCATCCCGGCGTCGGAAATCGACCTGCTGATCGTCGCCACCGCCACCCCGGACTATCCCCTGCCCTCCACCGCGTGCGTCGTGCAGCACAAGCTCGGCATCCCGGCCCATGCGACCTGCTTTGACATCTCCGCCGCCTGCTCGGGTTTCCTCTACGCCCTGGAGATCGCCTACGGGCAGCTGCTGACCAACCGCTACAAGTGCGCCGTGATCGTCGGCGCGGAGAAGCTCTCGTCCATCGTCGACTGGCAGGACCGCACCACCTGCGTGCTGTTCGGCGACGCCGCCGGGGCCGCCGTGCTGCGGAAATCGGACCAGTCCGGCATCGGCATCATCGGCTCCGACCTCGGCGCCGACGGGCAGATGCTGGAGCTGCTCTACACGCCCGCCGGCGGCAGCCGCTGCCCGGCCTCGGCCCAGACCGTGGCCGACGGCGGCCATTTCCTCCACATGAAGGGCAAGGAGGTCTTCAAGAACGCCGTCCGGGTCATGGAGACCGTGGCCCGGGAAATGGTGGAACAACATCACCTGACATTTGACCAAATCAATCTCGTGATCCCCCACCAGGCCAACATCCGCATCATCGAGGCGCTGTCGAGCAACCTCGGCGTGCCGCTGGAGCGCTTCTACATCAATCTCGACCGCTACGGCAACACCTCCGCCGCCTCCATCCCGCTGGCCCTGGACGAGGCCCGGCGCGCGGGGAAGATCAAACCCGGCGATTACACCCTGCTCGTCGCCTTCGGCGCTGGCTTGACCTACGGTTCCACTCTTATTCGATGGTAAACACCAGTCTCATGCGTCGCCTCACCTCTGCTATCTTCCTCGCCACCCTCGCCGGGTTGCTCCTCCAGCCCGCCCGGCTCGCCGCCGATCTGATCTGGACGCCGTCAGGCGGATGGAAGATCGAGGGCGGCGTGCTCGGCGGCCTCGACACCGCCGAGGGCCGCACCGCCCTCGATTTCATGAACAAGGGGCGCGCCGCCGAGGAGGCCGGGCAGAACCGCAAGGCCCTCAAGGACTACCAGGTCGTCAACCGGAAGTACCCGAATTCCGTCTTCGCGGCCGAGGCGCTCTTCCACACCGGCGGCATCTACCAGAAGCAGCACAAGTACTACAAGGCCTTCGACGCCTACCAGACGCTGGTTTCCCGCTACCCGAGCTCGGAAAAATTCACCCAGGTCATCGGCGAGCAGTACCGGATCGCCTCCCTCCTGTTCGAGGGCAAGCGCAACTACATCTTCACCTGGCTGCCGGGCTTCCGGAACAAGGAAAAGGCCATCGCGTACTTCGAGATCATCGTGCAGACCGCCCCCTACAGTGACTACGCCCCGCTCGCCCTCATGAACGCGGCGCGCGGCTACCACCAGATCCACGAGACCGAGGCGGCGATCGACACCCTCGACCGCATGATCAACACCTATCCGCGCAACGTCCTGACCCCCGACGCCTACCTGAAGATCGCGCAGACCCACGCCTCGCTCGTCGAGGGCGCGGAATACGACCAGGCCTCGACCAAGGACGCCATCACCTACTTTGAGGATTACATGATCCTTTTCCCGGGTGACGCCGGCATGGCCTCGGCTGAGAAGGGCCTGGCCGACATGAAAAAGGTCCTCGCCCAGAGCAAGATCGTCATGGCGGACTATTACTTGAAGTACCGCAAGAATTACAAGGCGGCCAAGGTGTTCTACAACGAGGCCATCACCGTTTACCCGGACTCCGACCAGGCGGCGATCGCCCGGAAAAAGCTGCTGCTGATCGACGCCAAGCTGGAGCTGAACGATACCACCGGCAAGGTCACCGCCCCCAAGCCGGACGTGCCCAAGAAGAAAAAACGCTTCTGGGTATTCTGAGCGCACCGGCTCCCGATGCCACGTCGCGCCCAGTTGCTGCGGTTGATCCCGATCTGGGGCGCGATCACCCTGCTCGCCGGCTGCGCCAGCTACCAGCTGGGCACCGGCTCCAGGCTCAAGTTCGCCACGCTCTTCATCGCCCCGGTCAAGAGCGAGACCCTGATCCCGCAGGCGCAGGTGCTCGTCACCACGCAGCTGCGCGAGGCCTTCATCCGCGACGGCCGCGTCGCGCTCGTGAATTCACCCGAGGCCGCCGACGCCGTGCTGCAGATCACCCTCACCGGCTACGACCGCGCCGTGGCCGTGGCCCTGGCGACCGACACCGGGCTGGCCCGCCGCTTCGACGTCAACCTGCGCGCCTCGGCCACGCTCACCGACCACCGCACGCAGGAAATCTACTTTGCCAAGCGCCCCCTGACCGCCCAGCGCGGCGTCTTCACCGACAATGGCCTCGTCCCCTCCGAATACCAGGCCCTGCCCCTGCTCGCCGAGCAGCTCGCCAACGAAACCGCCCACGCGGTGCTGGACACGTGGTAGGGGCGGAGTTGAAGTGGGTTTTTGTCGGGCGGGATCGCCGATCCCCCTTTCTCGGACTGGGTCAGCCACCCCGCCCTGCCGGTAGACGCGAAACAAGGATTGAGCCTTCGCCGTCCTCTGTCATCCGTCATCTGCCCGCCGTCCTCTGTCATCCGTCCTCCGGCTCCCCGCTCCATGCTCCCCGCCATCCTCGCCCCCTCCCTCCTCGCCGGCGACCACGCCCACCTCGCGGACAGCGCACAGGCCGTGGCCGCGGCCGGCGCCACCTGGCTGCATGTCGACATCATGGACGGCCATTTCGCGCCCAACCTCACCTTCGGGCCGGGGACCGTCGCCGCCCTGCGCCGCGCCGGCTCGAAGCTTTTCTTCGACACCCACCTGATGCTCGACGAGCCGCAGCGCTACATCGAGCCCTTCGCCCAGGCCGGCGCCAGCAACATCACGATCCACGTCGAGCCGGCCTACGATCACCGCGGGACGCTCGCCCGCATCCGCGAACTCGGCTGCCAGTGCGGCATCGTGCTCAACCCCGGCACGCCCGCCGCCGCCATCGAGCCCTTCATCGCGGACGTCGACCTGGTGCTGGTCATGACCGTGCAGCCCGGCTTCGGCGGCCAGTCTTTCCGGGAGGACATGCTGCCCAAGCTCCGCGAGATCGACCGGTGGCGGCAGGAGCGCGGCCTGAAATTCCGGCTCGAGGTCGACGGCGGCATCGACCTCGCGACCGGACAGGAATGCCGCGACGCCGGGGCCGACACCTTCGTCTCCGGCACGGCCTTCTTCAAGGCCGCCGACCAGACCGCGTTCGCCGCCGCCTTCGCCGCCCTGTAGCGGCGGGCCCTGATCGCCGCACCCGACCATGGCCACCCCCCTTGAGCACCGCCACAACGCCTACCTCATCTCCGACGACCCCGCCAGGCTGGACGGCGTCGCCGTCCACCGCTACCTGAGCCGTTCCTACTGGAGCCCCAACATCCCGCTCGAAACCGTGCAGCGGGCCCTGAAAAATTCGCTTTGCATCGGCGCCTACGAGGAGTCCGGCGCGTCCTCCTTCGCCAAGGCTGCAAAGGACAAGCAGGTCGGCCTCGTCCGGATCATCTCCGATCACGCCACATTCGCCTACCTGTGCGATGTCTACGTGCTCGAGGATCACCGCGGGCAGGGCCTGGCGAAGGCGATGATGGCGCTGACCATGCGGCACCCGGGCTTGCAGGGTCTGCGCAGTTGGAACCTCCGCACCCGCGACGCCCACCCGCTCTACGCCCAGTTCGGCTTCAAGCCAGTGGACAATCCGGAGACCTACATGGTCCTGCGCTTTCCGGATGTCTACAAACACGGTTGATCCGTGTCCGTCACCTGGGCCAAGGGCTCACGCCACTGGCTACTGGCGCCGGCTGGCCCGGGCGATCTCGGCGGCTTTGGCGTATTGCCGGCGGAAGGTGGCGGCGAGGTCCTTGGCGAGGCGGACCTCGTCGACCTTGTCCTTCGAATTCAGCGCCTGTTTGATCCGGCCGTTCATCTCCGGGTAGCTGACGGCGGACATGTCGCTCATCACCGCGATGGCCTCCGCCGGCATTCCGGCCTGGATGATGGCGCGCCACGCCGCGACGAGCTCCGCGTGCGTGTCCTGGCACATGACCCGCGTGACGAAGGCCATTTCCCGGAAGAGGCCGCCCGTCCAGGCGGCGTTGTAGATCAGCGGATTGGCGCCGGCGTAGGGGTTCACGTCGGGGTCGGAACGGTAGCGACCGAAATCCGCGGTGTAGAAATCGCGGCGGATGGGCAGGCGGCGCAGCTCATACAGTACCGTTCCGCCGGGCGTGCCGACCTTGAAGTTCCAGAGTTTCTGTCCGTCCATCGAAACGGAATATTCCATGAAGGCCAGTGCCGCCCGGGGGTTCTTCGCGCCGCGCAGCACGGCGAGCGGGTCGGGTGACAGCACCGTCCCGTCCGGCGGCGAGTAATACCCGATGCGGTGGCTCGAGCCATCGAGGCCGCGCGCAAGTTCCTGGTGGCTGCCGCGGCCGTAGAAATCGATGCACATGCCGGCCGCGGAGTTGCCCTGGAGCACGTCGATCGGCGGCTTCTGGGATGTGTCGGTGAAATACCGGGCGTTGGCGCCGATGCGCTGCAGCAATTTCAGCCCGCTGATCCATCCGGCCGCCACGGCCGGCTGCTCCAGTTCCGGGCGCGGCCGGCCGGTCTCCTGCTCCAGCCGCGTCCACTCCCGGTAGATGTGCTGCTGGATGACATTTTCGAAGGCCTTGGTCATGGAGCTGCTCTTGGTCGGATCGCACAGGGCGACCTCGCCCAGCAGTTTCGGATCGGCGAGATCGTCCCAATCGCGCGGTTCCGCCGCGATGCCGAGCCGCTGCAGGGAGTCGCGGTTGTAGATCATGCCGTAGCTGCTGAGCACGTCGCCGATCCAGCGGCCCTGCGCGTCCCAGTAGGGCTCGCCGGTGAAGGACCGGGGGATGACCTCGGGGCGAAACCATTCCGGATGGAGCGAGACCACGCCCGAATCCACCAGCCGGCCCGCCTCGGCCTGCTGGATGTAATCATAGCTGCCGCCGCCGAAGAAGATGTCGATGCCGCAGCCGATGCTGGAGCCAAGGAAGGCGCGCCGGGCCGCGAGCTCGACCGTGTCATCCGCCGGCGCGGGGCCCGGCACCAGCTTCGGGTCCTGGAAGGCCGCCTGCACCGCCATGCTCCAGGGCCGGCCGAGGGTCTTCGTCCAGTAAAGCTCGAAGGCGGACACGTACTCGGACTCCAGGAAGCGCGTGATCTCGCTGGTGCCGCCGATGACGCGCCAGTCAATGGCGATGGTCCGGCCGGTGCGGGCCCGGTACCAATCGCGGAAGCCATGGGCATATTCATAGCGGAGCGCCTCGTTGTGCGACGTGATGACCACCAGGGTCTCGTCCGCGACCTGCACCGCCGCCTGCCGGGGTCGCAGCAGGAACGGCAGGCCCACGACCGTCAGCAGCGCAAGGAGGAGAAGTGCGCGTTTCATGTGACCGTCCTCACCGCCGGGGCGAGACCCGCCCGTTTTGCCGTGCTCGCCGCCGTGGTCCGCATGGCTCACCCCACCAGCACGACCACGTCCCCGGGCGCCACCGTGGCGTAGAGCTCGCCGCGTGCGGCGCCGTCGACGAAGCGCGGGTTGCGTTCGAAAATCTTCAGCGGCACGCCCTGGCTCGTGACGAAGGCGTACTGGGCCACATCGCCGAGATAGATCGACTCGCCGATGCGGCCGCGGATGGCGTTGCGCTGCTGGGCGTCGCGATGCAGTTCCCAGCACTCGGGCCGGATCGAGACCGTGACGGCCTGGCCGACCGCGGGGGCCTGCACGCCGTCCCCGCAGACGCCGTCGAACCGGCCCACGGGCGTATCGACGGTGACGTGCCCATCGGCGAGGCCCAGCACCTTGCCCGGGAGGAAGTCGGTCTCGCCGATGAAATGGGCCACGGTGCGGCTGGTCGGGCGGGTGTAGACCTCGCGCGGGGTGCCGACCTGCAGGATGCGGCCGCTCGCGAGGATCGCCATGCGGTCGGCGATGGAGAGCGCCTCCTTCTGGTCGTGGGTGACGTAGACGGTCGTGAGCTGGAACTCCTTGCAGACGCGGCGGATTTCCGCGCGCATCTCCAGGCGGAGCTTGGCGTCGAGGTTGGACAGGGGCTCGTCGAGCAGCAGGCAGCGCGGCCGGATGACGAGGGCGCGGGCCAGGGCGACGCGTTGCTGCTGGCCGCCCGAAAGCTCGTTGGGCTTGCGCGCCGCGTAGGGCTCCATCCGGACGGAGGCCAGGGCCTCGGCGACCCGCTGCCGGATCTCGCCCGGCGGCACCTTGCGTTCCTCCAGGCCGAAGGCCACGTTCTCGGCCACGGTCAGGTGCGGCCAGAGCGCGTAGCTCTGAAACATCATCCCGGTGTTCCGTTTGTACGGCTCGAGGCGGGTCACGTCCTCGGTGCCGAACAGGATCTGGCCCTGCTCCGGAATGTAGAAGCCCGCGAGGCTGCGGAGCAGCGTCGTCTTGCCGCAGCCGCTCGGGCCGAGCAGGAAGAAAAGCTCGCCCGGGTTGATGGTCAGGTCGAGGCCATGCAGCGCCACCACGGGCCCGAAATGCTTGGTCAGCTGCTTAACCTGGATGGAAATCATGGTTCGTTGGGCCCGGGGATCGCGCTCAGAGTGCGGGAGGGACGCGCGTCCCCGCGAGGCAACCGCCCGCTCCGGGCCAAGTCAAAAAAATAAACCCCGCGGGGCGGGTGGTAACGGGTTGCCTTGGCCCGCGCTTAGGGTCTGATCGGCCCATGCCCCCCCGCCAACCCCTGCCGGAGCTCAAGCACCTCGACCACATTCTTGTCACCCCCACGGCGATCAGGCGCCGCATCGCCACCATGGGCGCCCAGATCAACGCCGACTATGCGGACAAGGACCTGATGGTCGTGGCCATCGTCAACGGCGCGCTGATCTTCACCGCGGACCTGCTCCGCCAGCTGAGCAGCCCGCTGCGGCTCGACTGCCTGCGGGCGTCGAGCTACCACGATGGGACCAAGGCCGTGGGCGAGCCGCGCATCGTCGACCAGATGAAGCTCGATGTGCGCGGCCAGCATGTGCTGCTGGTGGACGACATCCTCGACACCGGCAAGACCCTCGCCGCCGTGGCGGGCCTGATCAAGACCAAGGGCGCGGCCTCGGTGAAGACCTGCGTGCTGCTCGACAAGACGGCGCGCCGGATGGTGCCGTTCGAGGCGGACTATGTGGGTTTCGGCATCCCCAACGAATTCGTGGTGGGCTACGGACTCGATTTCAACGAGCGCTACCGCAACCTCCCCTGCATCGGGGTGCTCAAGCCGAAATACTACGGCGGCAGGTGACCCCTGCGGGCGGGCAATGCGGGCTTGTCAATCTGCCGCCGACGCGTCTTAACAGCCCGCGTAACCCCGTGTCCCCGCCCAACGCCGACCAAACCCGCTGGTTCATCGAGGAAGTGCATCCGCACGAGCCGGCCCTGCGCGCCTACCTCCACGGCAGTTTCCCGACCCTGCGGGACATCGACGACCTGGTGCAGGAAGCCTACGCGCGGCTCATCCGGGCCCGCAACGCCGGCCCCGTCGGCCATCCCAAGGCCTATCTCTTTGCCACGGCCCGCAACGCCGCCCTCGACCTGTTCCGGCGCGGCAAAATTGTTTCCATCGACGGCCTAGCTGAAATCGACCAGCTGTCCGTCTTAGAAGAAGGTCCCGACGCCGCCGAACGGGCCAGCCATGACCAGGAAATCGAAATCCTCACCGACGCCATCCGCGGCCTGCCCGACCGCTGCCGGCAGATCCTCACCATGCGCCGGCTGGAGGGCCTTTCGCACCGGGAGATCGCCACGGCCCTCGGCATCTCGGAACACACGGTCAACGCCCAGCTCGCCATCGGGGTGCTCCGCTGCCGCAAGCATTTGATCAACCATGGCGTATTGAAAGTGACCGTCCATGCACCCTGAAACACCCCACCAGCCCGAAGGCGAGGAACCGGCCAGTCTGCCCGAGCAACAGGCCGCGGACTGGCTGGTGCGGCAGGACGCCGGCCTGACCCCCGCGCAGCAGGAGGAATTCAATGGGTGGCTCAACGCCGACCCGCAACATGCGGCCGTCTACGGTGAACTCGTCCAGACCTGGAGCCTGCTCGGCCGGGTGTCCGCCGACCTCACGGCCGCGGCCGCCACCGCCCAACCGGCGCGCTCCCGCCGGCGGTGGCTGCCGCTCGGGTTGGCGGCGGCCGCGGCGGCCGCCGCCCTTGCCTACGTCAGCTGGCCGGCGCCCGCTCCCTCGGCCGCCCCGTTCGTGCTCACCGCAGCCACCGAGGTGGGCAAGATGCGCAAGGTGCCCCTGCCGGACGGTTCCACCGTGCAGCTCAACACCGACACGGCCATCGCGGTGCAGTTCACCGCGACCGAGCGGCGCGTCCGGCTGGTGCGGGGCGAGGCCCATTTCCAGGTCGCCAAGAATCCCGCCCGCCCGTTCATTGTCGGCGCCGGGGTCGTGGCGGTGCGCGCGGTCGGCACGGCCTTTGACGTGCGCCGCCGGGCGAATGCCGTCGAGATTCTCGTGACCGAGGGCAAGGTGCGGGTGGATGACACGCTCGGTGAGCACTCCCTGCTGCCGGCCCCCGCGGCGGACAGCGAGCGGGCCTATCTTCTCGCGGGCCAGCGGGTCAGCATCCGCACCGGACCCGCCGAGGCGCCGGCCCCGCCCCGCGTCGAGGCGGTGGCCCCCGCGGAGATCAGCCAGACCCTGGCCTGGCAGTCGCACCGCCTGGAATTTGTGGCGACGCCGCTGGCGGACATCGTGGAGGAGTTCAACCGCTACAACCGGCACAAGCTGGTGATCGCCGATCCCCGCCTGGCCACGCGCCGCTTCGGCGGCACCTTTCCCGCGGGGGATTACGAGGAATTTGTCCGCCTGCTGGAGGCTGATTTCAGCGTCGTGGCCGAGCGCGGTGACAAGGAAATCCGTTTGCGTCTCGCGCAATAGGCCGCGACCCGTGTCATACGCGCCGTCCGCGCGGGGCGCGGACAAAATAAACTCTAAATACGCTTAGAGCGTTTGGCCGCCCCGCACGTCGTAGTGTCAGTGCGCTTTTCGAGCATGGCCACGCCATGACTGCTCCTGACTCCACCCTGCTGTTCGCAGCGGCGGCTTTGCCCCACCCGGCACGAGCCGCGGCCGCCGGCTGGGCTTCACCCCCGACCCGACACCCGACCCACCCAAACCGCCGCCCCCCATGGAACCAACCCCGCGTTATCGCCACCTCTTCCTCACCCTGCTCACAGCCGGCTGCCTGCTGACCGGCCGGGCCCAGAATGCCGCCCCGGCGGATGACAGCACCCCGCCGGCCGGCGAGGCCGTCCAGCTGCCGACCTTCGCGGTCACCTCGAAAAAGGACGACAGCCTCATGGGCAAGGAGGCGCTCAGCACCACGCGCATCGGCGTGGACCTGGGCGACCTCGCGCAGTCCGTCGTGGTCATGAACAAGCTTTTCCTCGACAACGCGAGCCCCACCATCCTGTCCAAGTCGCTCAACTACGTCGGCGGCGCGCAGACCGGCACCATCAGCTGGTCCGTCGACCGCTACATGATCCGCGGCTTCATCGGCGAGGGCGACTACGTGGACGGTTTCCGCACCTTCACCGACAAGAACACCGACCTGAACATCGTCGACCACATCGAGATCATCAAGGGCCCGGCGGCGATCTTCATCGCCAACTCGGCCAACACCGTCGGCGGCGTGATCAACAAGGTCTCGAAGAGCCCGACCTCCTATGAGGTGGGCACCCTCACGCTGCAGGTCGGCCAATGGGATGCCAACCGCGCCGACCTCGACGTGGGCGGGCCGATCAGTGCGGACAAGAAGCTGACCTACCGTTTCCTGCTCTCGGGCCAGGATTCCAAGGGCTATTATGACCACACCTATGAGCGGCGCACCGCGATCCTGCCCATGCTGGGCTACGATTTCAGCAAGGACACGCAGATGTGGGTGAAATTCGAGACCTTCACCAGCCACTACTCCTCCTACAACGGCATCCCGCTCGACGGCCGCACCAACATGATCGCGGCGGTGCCGTACAACACGAATTTCGACGGCGAGGACCAGCCGAACAACTGGCGCAAGGACCACTATTACCGCCTCTGGGGCCAGTTCACCACCCGCCCGGCCCCCTGGGTCGCCATCCGCCTGGCGGCCTTCGATTCCAAGGACTATCAGAGCCGGGTCGAGTCGATCCTCGCCACGGTCAACACCACGCAGGTCGTCAACGGCGTGAATGTGTCCGTGCCCGGCTACCAGATTCCCGCCAGCTACACGCCCGGCACCCTGCTCAGCCGCGGTACGACGGCGGTCAACGCCGACTTTCAGCCGCGCCGCGAGCTGCAGCACGATTATGTCTTCAGCTTCGACACCGGCCCCGCCAGCCACAAGCTGCTCCTCGGGGCCGTCCTCGTCGATTACCCGGAGGACACGCAGACCTACAGCAACGGCGGCACCAGCACGGCGACCAGCAGCAAGATCGACCCGTTCAACCCCCAGTTCCCCGGCGTCGTCACGGTGAACTTCAACCAGCCGCCGGTGACGAACAACCACATCAGCCAGAATTACAGCAAGCTCTTCGCGCTCGAGACGGTGAACTTTCTGAAGAACCGCGTGGTCGCCAACGTCGGCTTTTCCCGCGGCCGCTACGAGAGCTCGCGCTTCCAGAACAACTACAACCAGGTCACCGGCGTCGCGACCGCGGACAGCAACGTCTTTCCCGATTCGGTCGCGTACAAAAACCTGGTGCAGTATGGCCTGCTGATCAAGCCGCTGCCCAACGTCTCCGTCTTCTACGGCGACTCGCGGAACTACGCGTTCACCGGCTTCGGCATCCGGCCCGACGGCACCTCCGGTCTGCTCCCGCCCTCCGAGGGCGAGCAGAAGGAGTTCGGCATCAAGACCACCTTCCTGAACAAGCGCCTGAGCTTCAACGCCGCGTATTTCAACGTCGTGCAGTTCAACAATATCGTCAACGCGTTCCCCCAGACCAACCCGCCGTCCAACATCGTCGTCGGCGGCGAGACCTCGCGCGGCATCGACGGCGACTTCACCTTTTCCGTGAGCAAGAACTTCGACGTGATCGGTTCGTTCGCCGACTTCAAGGCCCACATCGAGCTCGCCTCGCCCTGGAACCAGATCATCCAGCCGGGCGACGGCCTGGTGCATCGGACCATTCCCGTGAACAATGCGGCGGAGCACACCTTCGCCATCTGGGGCCGCTACAAGTTCACGGAGGCTCCGCTGCGGGGCCTGGCCGTCAGCCTTGGCGCCAGTTACCTCAGCAAGCGCGCCATCGACGACAATTCCGGCAGCCAGGTCTTCTTCGGCTACCTGCCGGCCCGGACGATCGTGGACCTGAGCCTCTCCTACGAAACCAAGCGGATGACCTATCAGCTGAACGTCGACAACGTACTCAACAAGAAATACATTTATGCCTCGCGCAGCGATCTCGTGCTGGTGCCCGGTCTGCCCACCAATGCGCGCGTGTCAGTGACCTACAAGTTCTAGTGGGCGGCTGGGCCTTTGCCAAAGTGCTCCCGGGCCGGCGGCGTTTGCGCCCCGGCCTCGCGGCGGCGGCCCGCGGGCCGCACTGCGGTCTTGTCACTCCGCGGGACCGCCCTCTAGCTTGGTCGGCACCCCGCACCAAAAACCGCCCGAGTCCCGGCTGCCCTTCGCCGCGCCGCCGCGCATCGCCGGTCGACCGGACGGTCTGCCTGGCGCTTCCATGTCCCACCTTTCTGTCTTTCCCCGCGCGCTGCTAGCTGTGCTCTGGCCCCTCACCCTGACCCTTGCGCCGGCCCCGGCCGCCGCCGCGAACCGCCCCTTTGACCTGCCGGCGGGCGATGCCCAGGCCACGCTGAAGCAGTTTTGCACCCAGGCGGGCGGCAAGCTGCTCTACTCGGCCGACGCCGTCGCCGGCGTGAAGACCAACGCCGTGCAGGGCGAGCTCGATGCGCGCGAGGCCCTGGAGCGCATGCTGGCCGGCACCGGCCTGGAGGTCGTGCAGAACAGCCATGCCGACGCCTTCGCGATCCGGCGCAAGCCGCCCCCGCCGGCGAAGGCGGCCCCCACCCACCGGCCGGAAGCCGCGGCGCCGCCCCGGGACGAAACCGTGCGCCTGCCCACGTTCACCATCCGCTCGGAACGCGATGTCAGCTACGCCGGCCAGCAGGCGCTCAGCACGACCCGCATGGGCGTGCGGCTGGCCGATCTGCCCCAGTCCGTGGTGGTCCTGAACAAGAGCTTCCTCGATGACGTGAATCCCACGATCCTGGCCAAGGTGCTCAACTACGTCGGCGGCGCGCAGACCGGCACCATCAGCTGGTCCGTCGACCGCTACATGATCCGCGGCTTCGTCGGTGAAGGTGACTATGTCGACGGCTTCCGCACCCAGACCGACAAGAACACCGACCTCAACCTCATCGACCATGTGGAGATCATCAAGGGACCGGCCGCCATCTTCATCGCCAACCAGGCGAACACCGTCGGCGGCGTGATCAACAAGGTCTCGAAGAGCCCGACCGACTATCCCGTGGGCACGCTCACCGTGCAGGTCGGCCGCTGGGATGCGAACCGGGCCGACCTTGACCTGGGCGGGCCGATCACCGCCGACAAGCGGCTGACCTACCGGTTTCTGCTCTCCGGCCAGGACTCGCGGGGCTACTACGACCACACCTACGAGCGGCGGACGGCGATCCTGCCCATGCTGGGCTACGAGTTCAGCAAGGACACGCAGGTGTGGGTCAAGTTCGAGACCTTCACCAGCCACTACTCCTCCTACAACGGCATCCCGCTTGACGGCCGCACCAACACGATCGCGGCGGTCCCCTCCAACACGAATTTCGACGGCGAGGACCAGCCGAACAACTGGCGCAAGGACCATTACTACCGCCTCTGGGGCCAGTTCACCACCCGGCCGGCCCCCTGGGTCGCCATCCGGCTGGCGGCCTTCGATTCCCTGGACACCCAGCGCCGCATCGAGTCGATCCTCGCCACGGTCAACACCACGCAGGTCGTCAACGGCGTCGCGGTCTCCGTGCCCGGCTACCAGATTCCCGCCAGCTACACCCCCGGCACGCTGCTCAGCCGCGGCACGACGGCGGTCAACGCCGACTTTCAACCGCGCCGCGAGCTGCAGCACGACTATGTCTTCAGCTTCGACACCGGTCCCGCCAGCCACCAGCTCCTGCTCGGCGCCGTCCTCGTCGATTATCCGGAGGACACCCGGACCTACAGCAGCGGGGTCACGAGCACCGCGGCCAGCAGCCCGCTGGATCCGTTCAACCCGCAATTCCCCGGGACGGTCGCGGTGAATTTCAACCAGCCGCCGGTGACCACCAACCACATCAGCCAGAACTTCGGCAAGCTGTTCGCACTCGAGACCGCGACGTTCCTGCAGGGTCGCGTGATCGTAAACCTCGGCGCCTCCCGCGGCCGCTACGAGAGCGCGCGCGTGCAGAACAACTACAACCAGGTCACGGACGCCGCCGCGGCGGACAGCAACGTCTTTCCGGACTCGGTCGCGTACAAGAACCTGGTGCAGTACGGCCTCCTGCTCAAGCCGCTGCCGCATGTCTCCATCTTCTACGGCGACGCGAGAAATTTTGCGTTCACGGGCTTTGGCATCCGCCCCGACGGCACCAGCGGGCTGCTGCCGCCTTCCCAGGGCGAACAGAAGGAAATCGGCCTCAAGACGAGCTGGCTGGACCAGCGGCTGACGTTCAACGCGGCATATTTCGACGTCGTCCAGTTCAACAACATCGTCAACCCGTTCCCGCAGACGAACCCGCCGTCCAACATCGTCGTCGGCGGCGAGACCTCGCGCGGCATCGACGGCGATTTCACCTGGTCCGTGAACCGGCATTTCGACGTCATCGGCTCGTTCGCGGACTTCAAGGCCCACATCGAGCTCGCCGCCCCGTGGAACCAGATCATCCAGCCGGGCGACGGCCGGGTGCACCGCACCATTCCCGTGAACAATGTCGCGCAACAGACCTTCGCCGTCTGGGGCCGCTACAAGTTCACCGCCGGGCCCGGGGCGGGATTTTCCGTCAGCGTGGGCACCAGCTACCTCGGCAAGCGCGCCATCGATGACAACTCCGGCAGCCAGGTCTTCTACGGCTACCTGCCGGCGCGGACGATCACCGACGCGAGCCTCAGCTATGCCACCCGGCGGATCACCTACCAGCTGAACATCGACAACGTCTTCAACCAAAAATACATTTACGCCTCGCGCAGTGAACTGGTGCAGGTGCCCGGCCTGCCCATCAACTTCCGCGTGTCGCTGACCTACAAATTCTGACGGCCTCCGGCGCAGCCCCTGTCTGCCATGCTTATTTATGTCCGAAACCTTCCATGTCGTCCCCGCAGCGCAGCATGATGCGCTCATCGCCGCGGTTTTCCGGAAACGCGGCTATTCCCGCGCCGAGGCCGCGGCCGGCGCCCGCCTGGCCGCCGAGGCCACGCGCCATGGCGTCCGGACCCACGCCGGCATCAAGGCGCTGCACCTGGACCACGCCATCGGCTCCGCCGCCGGCGGCTGCGTGCCCCGGGCGAAAATCCAAAAGGTCCCGACCCGGTTCCGCGGCGCGCAGGTCTGGAATGCGAACCGCAAGCACGGCCAGGCCACCGCCTACGCCGCGATCGAGACCGCCATCCGGCTCGCGGACCGCTACGGCATCGGCATGGTGTCCGTCGACAACGCCTTCCATTATCTCTGGGGCGGCGGTTACGTGCTGGAGGCCGCCCGGCGCGGCTACCTGGCCTACACCAACTGCACGGCCGCGGTCGCCGAGGTCGTGCCCTACGGCGGCCGGTTTCCGACGCTCGGCACGAATCCGCATTCGTGGGGCTTTCCCACCACCCCGGCCATCGGCTACCCCGTGGTGATCGACTGGGCCACCTCCGTGATCGCCATGGGCCGCATCCAGCAGCTGGCGCGCGAGGGCCGGCCGCTCCCGGACGGCGCCGCGGTGGACGCCAACGGCCGGCCCACGACCGACCCGCAGCAGGTGAAATACCTGCTGCCGTTCGGCGGGCACAAGGGCTACAGCCTCTCGCTGGTGAACGAGATCGTCGGGGCCTTCATCGGCGGCTCGCTGCCCACGCTCCGCAACCGGTGGAACCAGCCGAGCGAGGACAAGCGCACCTGCACGTTTTTCTTCCAGGTCTGGCATCCCGACGCGATGAGCGGCGGCGCGTTTGCGCGGGGTCGCAGCCAGGTGGAAAACGTGCAGGCCGTCCTCGCCGACATCCTCGGCCACGGCAACGACGCCTGCCGCCTGCCGGGCCAGGCCGCGGCGCAGTTCGCCGCGCGCAGTGCGCGGAACGGCGGACTGCTTTTCTCCGCCGCCGAGATCGGGGCCTTCGCTGAAAGCTGCGCCGAGGTCAGGCAGCGCCCGTGGCAGCTCACCGACTTCAAGGTCGCCGAGTGACGGGCAAGGGCGGAGCGGGCGGGAGCGACGCCGCGTCGTTTATTTTGGCGGCTGCCCCCCGCTCGGATCGAGCGGCGTCCCGCCGGCGGAGGCATCCGCGGGCCTGGCACCGGCTTCGACCACGCTCACGGGTCCCGAGAATTCCAGCGCCGCCACCGACACATCCGGATCCGGCGCGGAACCGGGCAGCGTCACCACCAGCCCCGCGGGTGAAAGTGCGGCGGTCACGACCGCGCCGCCGGCCAGCATGCGGCCGGACAGCGCGGCCTGCTGCACGCCGGGCAGAACGATTTTTCCATCCACCGGCCAGTTCCAGACCTGCACGTAAAGCGTCGTGCCGCCGGGCTTGAACCGCTGCGTCATGCGCCCCCAGGCCGGCGGCCGGGCATAGGGGCCGGCTTCCGTGCCGTAGACGGCCTCGCCGTTGGTGTGCAGCCAGCGACCCATCGCGCGCAGCCGCTCAACCTCGGGCTCGGGAATGACGCCCTCGGCGGTCGGACCGACGTTCAGGAGATAATTTCCGCCCTTGCTCACAATGTCCGAAAGATTGCGGATGAGCTGTTGCGCAGACTTCCACCGCAGATCCCCGGCGTGGTAGCCCCAGGAATCATTGATGGTCATGCACACCTCAAACTGGCGGCCCAGCGCATCCGGGGCGATGCGTTGCTCCGGGGTGGCGGTGTCACCCAGCACGCCGCCGCCGAGCCGGTTGTTGATGATGAGCCCGGGATCCTGGCACGTGAGGTCAAAGAACGGCCGGGCCCGCTCCGGGGACATGGCATACTCGGTGTCCCAGAAGAGGTACGCCGGATGATATTTTACCAGCAGCTCCCGGACCTGGGGGACCGCGATGTTCGCGAGATAATCGTCGAACGATCCCTTTTTCTGCGCCTCGTCCCACGGCAGCCGGTTGCCCGTGCCGCCGCCCGGATTGTTCCAGTCCTGCGACTGCGAGTAGTACAGCCCGAACCTGATTCCGCGCGCGCGCACAGCGTCGGCCAGGGGTTGCAGCAGATCGCGGTGGGCGGCGGACGCCCGCACGGCATTCCAAGCGGAAACCTTCGAGTCGTACAGGGTGAAGCCGTCGTGGTGCTTGGCGGTGATGACCATGTACTTCGCCCCGGCCTCCGCAAAAAGCGCGGCCCAGGCCGACGGATCGTAGCGGGCGGCCGTGAAGTCCTTGGCGAAGGCCCGGTAGGTCGCGACTGGCACCTTGGCGTTGCTCATGTACCATTCGCCCCGGCCCGGCACCGCGTAGACACCCCAGTGGATGAAAATGCCGAAGCGGGCGTCGTGAAACCATTGCAGGCGGGCGGCGCGGACCGGCGGTGTTTCCTCACGGACCAGCACCGGATACGGCGGCAGACCGGCGCCCCCTTCGCGAAACAGGATCGGACTGGCATTGCTGAACGCGCCCGGCGGCGGGGGCCGGGGTGGAGTCTGGCCGGCGGCCGGGGGAATCTGCGCCGTCGTCGCGCCGGCCAGGAGAAGGTAGACAGCCAGACTCGCCCCGGCCGGGAAAAGTTTTTCAAGCGGGGTTTTCATAAGGGGCGATCTCGTGTTCGCTGGGTACGCCGTCGAAGCCCAGTTCCCGGGGGCAGCCCCGATGAAAGGCAGGTGGCATGACAGGAGGAGTCTTCCGCGCATGGGATAGGGGGCAAACGGGAAAGATCACGGGGCCGAAGGACCGGGTTCCAGGCCGGTGATTTTCAGGGCGTAGGCATAGTCGCAGGGTTTTTCAGCGGGGAATTTCACGCGCAGGCCCGTATTGTCCTGCGTAAACGCGAGCGCGCCCGCGTGACCGAGCAGCTCGACCTGCGTGATCTTTCCCGGCGGAGCCCGCCCGGTCGCCAGCGAGGTGATGACGGCTTCCTCACCCGGCCAGCTCATGACGGTCGCGTAGAGCGTGTCGCCGTGCCGGGTGAAACGGATGTCTTGCGGCGTGTAGCCCTGGCGCGGCAGCCCGCCGCCGCCAACCACCTGGTTGCCCTGGTTCTGTCCGTTGGTCCGGCCGGCGAAACCTTTCGCGCGGGCCGCGACCATTGCCGCCGCCGCCGCCTCGGCGGCGGGACCCTCGCCATATCTGATCCACGGGCGCGTGCGGTAGATCGCCTCGCCGTTCACGCCGAGCCAGCGGCCGATCGCGAGCAGCACGTCCTGCTGTTCCTGTGGGATGGTCCCGTCCGCGCGGGGCGAGATGTTCAGCAGGAGATTGCCGTTCTTGCTCACGTTCTCGATGATCTTCCAGACAAACTGGTCCGCGGGATAAGGCTTCTGCCCTTCCACATAGCCGAACTTGTTGGTGATGGGATCATCGGGCTGCCAGATCCAGTCGGTCAGCTCCATCGGCGACCGCCCCTCGCGCTCGTAGTCCATGATCTGGCCCGTGACCCACGCCGCCTGCTTGGCACTGATGGCCACTTCCTTCCCCCATTGCCGGGCACGGTTGAAGTAGTAGGCGGCGACGCGGATCTTGAGCGGATCCCAGGCATGGTCGGTGTTCATGTCGAACCAGAGCATGTCGGGATGATATTTATCGATGGTTTCAATCCGCTTCGCCACCCAGTCGTGCATGAATTTGATCCGGGCCGCCTCGCTGCGGTCGGCGACGCTGTAAAAAGCCGCCCACTTGGGGTCGTACTGGTCGCTGCCGGACAGCGCGGGGATGAAGGCGAAATGGAAGCTGGAGTGATCGGAGATGCCGGTCTTGAGACCCGCCTTTTCCAACGCCGCGATGAGTTCGCCGTCCAGGTCACGATGCGGCCCGTAGTTTTTCGCGTTGTAGGGGTTGATCGCGCTGTCCCAGTTGGAAAAGCCGTCGTGGTGCTCGCCGGGCACGAGCACGTATCTGGCGCCGGCCTGACGAAACAGGGCGGCCCAGGCGGCGGGATCCCACCTGGCCGCGGTAAACAGCGGGAGAAAATCCTTGTAGCCAAACCGGGTCGGGGGTCCGAAATGTTCGGTGTGCCACCGGACGATGGCGGCATTGCCGCCGCCGTCGCCCGCAAGGACGTTGCCGCCATACATGTAGCGGACATACCATTCGCTGCCGTGCGCCGGGACGGAGTAGATGCCCCAGTGCATCATGATGCCGAACTTGTCGTCGCGGAACCAGTCCGGGTCCTGGTAATTCCGCCCGATGGACTCCCACGATTCCCCAAACGGCCCCGGGGGCACGGCGGGAATACCCTGCAACGCGGCGGCAACCATTTCCGGGGTATCGCGCGGCGGCCGGGCGGTCGCACCGGGTGCGGTCGCGGGGCCCGCGACCCCGGGTTCCTCCACGACGGCGCCAGTGGGCGCGGCGGGCGGTGTCTGGGCGGAACCGGCCGCCGGCAAAAGCAATGACGCCCCGGTTACAACCACGGCCAAGGGCAGGAGGGACGATGCGCCCCGAGTCAGCCGAAAGAAAAGGGAGGCAGGTGACATGAATGGTGACATAAATCGCAGGGTAAGATCCAACACGCGGCCCAAAACCTCGAGGCAGACTATCGGCTCTTGCCCGACCAGTGCAACACGGTGTA
>CAYRDN010000007.1:0-94909 GCA_964423065.1 uncultured Oleiharenicola sp.
GGCGGCTGCACCGATAATTATGCTGCTGTCGTGCCGGTTTCCGGGAGCCGCTGCGACCCCGCCCTACACGCGGCTCAGGCCAGCTTGATCACGAGCGCGGCGACATCGGCGGCCTGCGCCCGCTCGGAGGACAGCCAGGCGCAGGCGTGGCTTTGGGCTTCCGCTTCGGGGACCCGGCCCGCGGCCTTTTGGCGCAGCAGGTAAGCAACCAGGCTCAGCTGGGCGGTGGTGGACTCCGGGTTGGCCTGGGCGGCGCGAAGCAGGGCGCCGGCATCCGCCGGCAGCTGGCCGGGGGCGAGCACTCCCTTCTCCCCGATGAAAAAAGTCAGGGCCGTGCCCAGGCCGAGCAGGTACGGCAGGGGCGCAGCAGGGGCGGCGTAGACCAGGCCCTCGCCGGCCGGCAGCGCCGTCCATTCCATGTAACCGCGCAGCTGCTGGTGCAGCTGGGTGAGCGCGGCGTCGGCCGAGGCGGGGGACCAGCGCGCGGTGAAGACCTTCAGCTCGCGGAATTTTTTCACCTCCCAGATGCGGACGGTCAGCTCGAAGTCGTCGTTGCGGTGCCGGAGCCCGCTGGTGACCACATAGTCCAGGCCGTTTTCCGTCGAATCGTTCAGCTGGCGGATGGTCTCGGCGGACCACTCCGCCGGAAAAAGCACATAGTGCCGCCCCGCCGTGCCGATCGCCGCCACGGAGTCGTAGCCGGCGCTGAAGGTGAAGGTCTCGGCCAGCCACAGCGCCAGCCCGCGGGTGAGCCGGCCCAGGTCGTCCTCGGGCCGGGCGGCGGTCTCCGCGGCATTTTCGAGCCCGGGCAGGGAGCACTGCGCAAAGGCCACCCGGCGCAGCCGGCCCTCCTTGCGCGGCAGCAGGTGCGGGGCGGCATCCTCGAGGCCGTAAAACCAGATGGGTTTGCTGATGCTGGCCAGGCCGACGTGTTCGTCGATCGGGCCGGTGGCCGCCGCGGCCTCCGTCTCGCTGATGAACAGCTCGGCCACCGCGTTGGAAAACCCGTGCAGCCGCGCCTCGAGCTCCGGCCGCTGCAGGGCGAACAGCAGGTCGAGCAGGTGCTGCGCCGCCTCGGCCTGGCGGGTGACAATGTAGGCCTGGAGCAGGTTGAAGCCCGCCGGGGCGCCGTGTTTTTCCACGACGTAGCGCGGGGCCACGAGCTCGATGAGCTCCTGGACGTGCCCGGAGGTGCCGAGGTCGGCGGAGATGGTCATGAGCACGTCGCTGCGCTCGTTCGCGCCGGCCGCGAGCACCTGCTCATAGATTGCCAGGGCGGCCGGCAGGTCCTTGGCCTTCAGTTTCTCGCGGGCGGCGGCCAGTTGCGGCAGGACCCCCCCGGCGGCGGCCTTGGCCGGGCCGGCTTCCGCCGGGGTGGCGGGCGACGGCTCATTTTTTCTGTCGGCGAAACGATCGAGGAATCCCATGGTGATGCACCAAAGCGGGTTTGCGGGCCAAGGTAAAGGCCGGCCTTGCGCGGCCTCACGCCCGCGGCGGGGCCAGCGCCGACAGCGGCAGGCCCGCGCGCACCTGGATCAGGGCGAGGACCTTCGGCACATACATGCGGGTCTCGACCGGGAGCGCGGCGGCGATGTCGGCGAAGGTCCGGCCGTGCTCCCGCTCGAGGGTGCGCTGCACCCGGCCGGCGCCGGCGTTGTACGCGGCCAGGGCGAGCGGCCAGTCGCCGAACCTTTGGTGCAGGGATTGCAGCAGCTTCGCGGCGGCGGTCGCGGATTTTTCCGGGTCGGTGCGCTCGTCCGGCAGGAACGTGCGGAGGCCCAGTTCCCGCGCGGTGGCCGGCATCAGTTGAAAAAGCCCGCGGGCGCCCGCCGGGCTGCGCGCCGCGGGGTTGAGCGTGGACTCCGCCTCGGCCAGCCAGACGAGCCCCGCGGGCAGCCCGGCCGCCGTGAACACGGCCTGGAGCCCCGGGATGACCTTATCCGCCCCGGCGGGCCGGGGCCGCGCCTGCTGGCGCTGCAGCCAGAGATCGTAATAGGGGATGAATTGCGCGGGCCGCGCCGGCGGCGGCCCCGGGGGCGGCCGGGCCGCGATCTGTTGCGCGGCCTCGATGTAGTCCAGCCGCTCCGCCAGCCAGTCGACATACTCCTCGCGGCCGGACAATGCCTGCAACGCCGCCAGCGCCGCGCGCGCCTCGGGCTCGTAGCGTGCCAGCGCCGCGAAGTCGTCGCCGGCCAGGGCGGCCTGCAGGCGCTGGGCGAAGGCGTCCCACTGCGCCGGGTCGGGAAAATCAAACTGCGCCTTGATCTCGGGCGGGGCGTACGTGTCGAAGAGTTCCTTGCCGGCCTGGTAGAGCTCGTCCGCCGCGGGCGGCGGCGGCGGCGCCGGCGGCGGATCCGCCGCCACCGCGCCGGCCGCGAGCAGCAGGCCGAGGCTCCAGGCATGGCGCGGTTTCATGAGAGAGGAAGACCCGGCTTCCGGCCCGAGGTTGCCCCGCCCCGGGGCCGGGCGCAAGTCCCGGGCCTGCTCGCCGGAATATCTTGCCGGAATGATGCAGCCGGTCCGCCTTTTTCCCGCGTTGACCCGCCCGGGCGGTCGGGTAGTCAGACACCTCCCAGGCGATGAATCGGGTCCACATCAAGACTTACGGGTGCCAGATGAACGCGCGCGACAGCGAGGCCGTGGCGGCCCTGCTGCGCGCGCGCGGCTACCGGCTGGTGGACGCCGAGGCGGAGTGCGACATCCTCCTGCTCAACACCTGCAGCGTGCGCGACGCCGCCGAGCAGAAGGCCATCGGCAAGGCGGCCCACGTGGCCGCCCGGAAGAAAAAGCACCCGGACTTCATCCTCGGCATCCTCGGCTGCATGGCGCAGAACCGCGGCGCCGAGCTGCTCGACCGGCTGCCGGACGTCGACCTGATCGTGGGCACCCAGAAATTCCACCAGGTGCCGGACTACCTCGACAACCTCCGGGCCGCGCAGGCCGCCGGCGTGCCGGTCGCGGAGACGATCGTCGAGACCGGCGAGGAGGCCGGCTCGCAGAACACCATCCGGGACCACGTGCTCGCGGAGCGGCAGGTGTCGGCCTTCGTCTCCGTCCAGCAGGGCTGCAACATGGACTGCTCGTTCTGCATCGTGCCGAAGACCCGCGGCGACGAGCGCTCGCGGCCGATGGCCGAGATCGTGCGCGAGTGCGAGGAGCTGGCGGAGCGCGGCGTGCGCGAGATCACGCTGCTCGGCCAGATCGTCACCAGCTACGGCCGCCGCGACTATGCGCACACCGGCGGGGTCACGCCCTTCGTGCAGCTGCTCGAGCGGTTGAACGCCCTCCCGGGGATCGCGCGCCTCCGCTTCACCTCCCCGCACCCGCGCGGGTTCAAGGCGGACCTGATCGCCGCCTACGGCCGGCTGGAGAAGCTCTGCGAACACGTGCACCTGCCGCTGCAGTCGGGCTCCGACCGGATCCTGCAGGCCATGAACCGCCCCTACACCCGCGAGCGCTACCGGCAGATCGTCGCGGAGCTCCGCGCGGTGCGGCCAGACATGTATTTCTCGACGGACGTCATCGTCGGCTTCCCCGGCGAGACCGCGGAGGATTTCGCGCAGACCCGCGCGCTGTTCGAGGAGTGCAATTACGACATGGCCTACGTCTTCAAGTATTCCGTCCGCTCCGGCACGCCCGCCGCCGCGCGGCCGGACCAGGTGCCCGCCGCGGTGAAGGAGGAGCGCAACCAGGTCCTGCTGGGCCTGCTCGAGGCCAATTCCAACCGGCGCAACGCCGCCCTGGTCGGCACCACGCAGGAGGTGCTGGTGGAGGGCCCGGACCGGCAGGGCCGGCGCTTCACCGGCCGCACCCGCGGCAACCGCCTCGTGCACTTCGCCGCCGCCGACCGGCTGGTCGGCGCGCTCGTGCCGGTGAAGATCGACCGTTTCTCCAGCGCTGTCCTCTACGGCGAGCTGGCACTCACCGGGGTTGAAAGTTGAGGGTTGAACGATGAAAGTCCCGAATCAGACCCCCGGTCGCGTCGTTCTTGTTGCCTCATTCAACTTTCAACTCTCAGCTTTCAACCCCTGATGTCCCTCTTCCTCGCCACCCTCCTGCCCGGGCTGTTTCTCGCGCTGCTCGGCGCGGTGCTGCTCTGGAACGACCCGCGGGTCGGCGCGGCCGCGCGCGCGCTGCCGCGCTCAAAGGCCGCGACGTGGCTGTTTTTCGGCGCCGGGGCGGTCTGGTTCCTCTGGCGCCTGTCCCGGCTCGGCGAGTCCGACCTGATCTTCTTCTCGACCCCGCGGCCGGTCATGCTCGGCTTCGGCGCGCTGGCCGGACTGGCCTTCATCTATGCCCCGGATTTTCTCGCCGTGCGCGGGCTGTGCGCGCTGATGCTGCTGGCGGCCGAGCCGCTGCTGTATGCCGCGTACATGGAATACTCGCATCCGCAGCGGCTGCTGATGGTCACGGCCGTCTACCTCGGGCTCGCCCTGGCGCTGTACCTGGCCGCGGCGCCCTACCGGCTGCGGGACTTCTTCGCCTGGCTTTTCCGCGGGCCCGCGCGGGCCCGCCTGCTCGGCGGCCTCCTGCTGGCGTACGGGCTCGTCACGGCGGCCGCGGCGTTCACGTACTGAACCATGGCCGCGCCCGCCCCAACCCCCACGGTGCTGCTGATTCTGGCGGGACCGGCCGGCGTGGGCAAAAGCACCCTCTGCGACCGGCTCGTCGCCACCGTCCCGGGCTTCGAGCGCGTCATCACCGCCACGACCCGGCCGCCGCGCGTGGGCGAGATCAACGACCGCGACTATCATTTCCTCAGCGAGAAGCAGTTTGACGAACGGCTGGCCGCCGGGGAGTTCCTCGAGTGGGCCCATGTGCACCAGCGGTACCGCTACGGGACGCTGCGGTCCGCGGTGCTGGACCGGCTGCCGCACGCCAATCTGATCATGAACATCGACGTCCAGGGCGTGCGCAGCATCCGCGCCGCCGCGGAGCGGATCGCGCTGCTGCGCGCGCGACTGGTGACGGTGTTCGTCGCGCCCGACTCGTTCGAGGTGCTGCGCGAGCGGCTGGAATACCGCGGCAAGGACTCGGAGGACGAGATCGCCCGCCGGCTCCGCACCGCCGAGATCGAGCTGGGGGAGCGGAACACCTACGATTACGTGATCCACAGCGGGACGAAGGAGCAGGACTTCCGGGCGCTGCTGGCGTTCTGGGATCAGGCGCAGCGCAAAATGCACCCCGGGGCCGCGGTCCCCGGCGGACCGGCCGCCTGACAGCCGGAGTCCCGGCGGTCCCACGATGCCCACCCGATTCCCGCCCAGCGACCACTGCGACGGGGAGCTTTTTTTCAACCCCGCCGGCCGGCGGCCGGCGCCGGGTTTTGCCGCGCTGCCGCGGTGGTGGGCCCAGCGGCTGTTCCTCGGCCAGGGCACGCCGTGGCCGGAGACCGTGCCCGCGCCGGCCATCCCCCGGCCGACCGCGCCGGTGGCCGCGGGCGAGGTTGCCGTCACCTTCATCGGCCACTCGACCTTTCTGCTGCAGCTGCCCGGCTTGAACCTCCTGACCGACCCGATGTTTTCGCCCCGCGCCAGTCCCTTTTCCTGGGCCGGGCCGAAGCGCGTGCGGCCGCCGGCCCTGGCCCTGGCGGACCTGCCGCGCATCGACGTCGTGCTGGTCAGCCACAACCACTACGACCATCTCGACCTGCCGTCCCTGCGCTGGCTGGCGCGGGAACGCCGGCCGCGGATCATCACGACCCTCGGCAACCGTGCGTGGCTCGAGGTCCGTGGCGTCGGCGCCGTGGCCGAGCTCGACTGGTGGCAGGCGGTCGCGGCGGCGCCGGGCCTGGAGGTCACCTGCACGCCCGCGCAGCATTTCGCCGCCCGCACGCCGTGGGACCGGTGCCGGACGCTGTGGGGCGGATTTGTGCTGGCCACCCCGGCCGGCCGGATCTTTTTCGCGGGCGATTCGGGTTACAGTGATGACTTCAGGGCCATCGGCGCGCGACTGGGTCCGTTCGCCCTGGCCCTGCTGCCCATCGGCGCGTATGAGCCGCGGTGGTTCATGGCCCCCGTGCATTGCACGCCGGACGAGGCGGTCCGGATCCACCTCGAAATCGGGGCGCGGCGGAGTGTCGCCATGCATTTCGGCACTTTCCAGCTCACGGACGAGGGGATCAACGCCCCGCTGGAGGCCCTGGCGGCGGCCCGCATGGCCCATGGGGTCGACCCGGAAGAATTCAGCGCCCTGGCCTTCGGCGAAACCCGCCGGCTGCCGCTGGGCTGACGGCGCGGCGGGCTATTTCCCGTTTGAGTTTCCGGCCATTTGGGGACATTGCTTTCGGCAAACACCCACCACGCCGCGGGGCCTCCGCCCGCTCCACCACCGCCCCCATGTCTGCCCCTGGCGTTCCCCTCGCCTTGTTCGCCGCCCGCTCGATGAGCGCGCCCAACCGCGCGGAGATGCGGTCGGCCTTCGACTCGGCGCTGAAGCTGGCGGAGCGCAACCGGCTCCCGCTGCGCGTGCCGCACGAGTCGAAGCCGGTGCAGAACCGCCGCGGCATGCACTACCACTACCGGCCGGAGCTGTTCCTGCAGCTGGCCGGCTGCACCGAGTTCAGTTTCCCCCGCGAGAGCTTCCGGCTGGCCCCGGATGAGATCTGCGTCATCCCCGCCGGCGTGCCGCACGGCGAGGTGGTGGCCGCGGGTGCGGACCGGCCCTTCCGCAACCTCGTCGCCGGGTTCTACAACAACACCCTGAGCCTGCACTTCGCGCACGAGGTGCGGCCGGGCAAGCCCGACATCGAGGTGATCGAGTTCTTCGACGCGCCCAACCTCGAGATCTTCCTCACCCTGGCCCATTCCCTGGCGCAGGCCCACAGCATGCAGGGTCCGGCGCGCGACACCGTGCTCAAGGGCCTGCTCCTCGCCCTGCTCGGGCTGTTCCGCAACATCGTGGAGACGGGGACCGGCCAGCTGAACAGCGACATCGGGAAGGTCTTCCAGGCGAAATGCCTCGTCCGGGAGCAGTTCGCCAACTCCGAGCTCGGGGTGCAGCACATCGCCGAGCTGCTCGGGTGCTCGCCGGACTACCTTTCCCACCTGTTCCACACCGAGACGAAGGAGCGGCTCACCCACTACATCCAGCGCATCCGGATCGGCGGCGCCATCCTCGCGCTCGAGACCACGGCGCTGACGATCTCCGAGATCGCCTACGCCAGCGGCTTCGCCGACCCGGCGTATTTCGCGCGCGTGTTCAAGCAGCACAAGGGGGTGCCGCCGCAGGAATACCGCGCCCAGCTCGAGGCCCTGCGCCACCGCCAGGAGGAGCAGCCGAAGACGGTGTATTTCGACCATCTGGACTTCACCCACGGCGTGCCGCACGACAAGGAGACACCCGCCGGCGGCGGGTAGGGCGCGCCGGCCCCGTCGGGCCGACGGCGCGGCTCATCCGGCCTCTCCGCCCCGGCCTGGGCGGCGGCGGAAGGATTCGCCCTACTGCACGAACACGCGGTACTCCCACGGCCCGAGGTGCAGCCGAGTCGTGTCGTCCAGTGTAACCTTTTCGCCGCTGAGGAACTCCGTGTAGGCGCCGGGGAAGGGGCCGCCCGAGAAATGCACGACCTTCGCCTCCTGGGAAAAATTGAACACGGCGAAGACCCGGTCGCGGTCGTTGCGCCGCACGAAGCTGAAGCACCCGGCGTCGTTCGGCACCTGGACCATGAGCGCGCCCCAGGCGCCGTTCCAGAGCGCGGGGTGGGCGTGCTTGAGGGCGAAGAGTTTCCGGTAGAGCTCGCCGTTGGGGTGTTCGCGCCAGACGATCGGGTCTTTCTCGAAGAACTGCAGCCGCTTGGTGTTCCCGGCCTCCTGGCCGTTGTAGATGAGCGGCAGCCCGTTGCCGACCACCGAGAGCGCCATCGCCGCCGGGAGCGCGTCGCCGAACTGCTCGAACTCCGTGCCGTCCCATGAGTTCTTGTCGTGGTTGCTGAGGAAGGTCATGCGGAAGCTGTCGCGCGGGTAAAAGCCCTCGTCCCACGCGTAGTAGTTGTTGAGGGCGCCGACGTCGGCCTTGCCCTGCGCGAGGTTGTGCAGCGCCTCGTACCAGCTCCACGCGTAGATCATGTCGAACGCCTCGGCCTGGAGGTCGCGCGACTCCCATTCCGCGAGCATGAACACCGGCTTGATCGCATCGAGCTCCCGGCGGGCGTTGTTCCAGAAATCGAGCGGCACGAAGCCGGCCACGTCGCAGCGGTAGCCGTCGACGTCGGCCTCGCGCACCCAGTATTTCAGGGCGTCCGTCATGTATTTCCTGAGGCCGGGCTGGTTGTAATCGAGGTTGATGATGTCGGCCCAGTCGAACCAGGGCGTCGGGCGGAAGCGGCCCTGCCAGTCGTGCTGGTACCACTCGGGGTGCCGGGCCACGAGGACGTTGTCCCACGCGGTGTGGTTGGCCACCCAGTCGAGGATGACGTGGAAGCCCAGCGCGTGCGCGGCGACGACGAAGTGCTTCAGGTCGGCCAGCGTGCCGAACT
This sequence comes from uncultured Oleiharenicola sp., assembly GCA_964423065.1. Lineage (GTDB taxonomy): Bacteria > Verrucomicrobiota > Verrucomicrobiia > Opitutales > Opitutaceae > Lacunisphaera. The sequence goes on from CAYRDN010000007.1 coordinate 8,477, forward strand.
CCGGGTTAACGGCGAGGTAGTCCCGCACCGCGTACGGGCTGCCGAGCGTGCCCTTGCGGTTCTTCACCCCGATCGGGTGCACCGGCATCAGCCAGAGGATGTCGACGTTCAGCGCTTTCAGCCGCGGCAGTTCGCGCTCGGCGGCGCGGAAGGTGCCCTCGGGCGTGAACTGCCGCGTGTTGAGCTGGTAGATCACGGCGTTTTTCGTCCACTCCGGGTGCTTGAGTTTGACGGAGGGGACCGGCTGGTAGGGATCAACCGGGGCGGCGGCGAGGCCAACGGCCAAGAGGCCAAGCAGGAGCAGGAGCGCGCGTTTCATGGCGGGTCAGGTGGAAACGGCCGGATTTTCCGCCGGCACCCAGAGGAGCGCCGCGGCGGCGACAAACAGGCAGACGCCGCCGGCCATCACCGCGTGGACCAGGTTGCCGTGGAGGTAATTTTTCACGAGGGTGCCGAAGAAGAGCGCGGCCAGGATTTCCGGCAGGACGATGAAGAAGTTGAAGATGCCCATGTAGACGCCCATCCGCCCGGGCGGGAGTGCCCCGGCCAGGATCGCGTAGGGCATCGAGAGGATCGAGGCCCAGGCCACGCCGCCCAACGCGAGGGCGCCGAGCAGGAGGTAGCGGTGCTCCTCGCCGTGGATGCAGCCGACCGCGAGCAGGCCGAGCCCGCCCAGCACGAGGCAGACGCCGTGGATCAGCCGGCGGTCGGTCCGGCGCGCCACCGCCATGAGGCCGAAGGCGGCGAGGAAGGTCACGGCGTCCTTGACCGCGTAGCAGACGCCGGCCCATTCCACCCCGCGCTTGAAGACATCGGATTCCGGGTCGCTGCTGCCGAAGATCACGGGCACGGCGTTGGAAAAATGCAGCCACATGCAGAACAGGCCGAGCCAGGTGAAGAACTGCACGACGGCCAGCCGCCGCATCGTGACCGGCATCTCGGCCAGCGCGGAGAAAATCTCGCGGAAAAAATGCGCGGGGCCGCGGCTCGCCGCCTTCTGGCGCCGGAACGCCTCCAGATCCGCCGGCGGGTATTCCCGGCTCGTGACAACGGTCCACAGGACCGCGCCCAGAAAGGCGGCGGCGCCGATGTAGAAGGAGAGCTTGACGTTCAGCGGCAGGGCGTTGGCGCCGTCGGCGGCGCTGCTCACCCCGAACCCGTGGCGCAGGATCCAGGGCATCATGCCGGCGACCACCGCGCCGACCCCGATGAAGAAGCTCTGCATGGCAAAACCCGCGCCGCGCTGCGCCTCCGGCAGCTTGTCGGCGACGAAGGCGCGGAACGGTTCCATGGACACGTTGATCGAGGCATCGAGGATCCAGAGCAGACCGGCTGCCATGTAGAACTTGGGGAGCCGGGGCACGAGCCAGCCGGCGAGCAACCCGGCGTTCGGCATCAGCAGCAGGGCGAGGGAGCTGAGGATCGCCCCAACGAGGAAGTAGGGCCGCCGCCGGCCGAGCGGGCCCCAGGTGCGGTCGCTCATCGCGCCGATGATGGGCTGCACGATGAACCCCGTGAGCGGCGCGGCCAGCCAGAGCCGCGAGATCTGGTCGTCGGCGGCGCCGAGGTACTTGTAGATCGGGCTCATGTTCGCCATCTGCAGGCCCCAGCCGAACTGGATGCCGAGGAACCCGAAGCTCATGTTCCAGAGCGCAGGCAGGGACAGGGCGGGGCGGGCGGGCGGGTTCATGGCGCGGGGGGTTCGCTGTAGTCGCGGAGCGGGCGCAGGCCCGTCCGGTCGTAGAGTGTAATCCACGCGCGCAGAAGCGCCAGCCTGCCGTCGCCGAGCCGCCGCAGCTGCGCGTCGGTGCAGCGCCACTGCCAGTTGCCCTCGGCGGTGCCGGGGCGGTTGAGGGTGGCGGTGGCGGGCAGGTCGAGCAGGTCCTGCAGCGGCAGGACGACCAGGCGCGAGACGGTGGCCAGGGCGGCGCGGATGAGCGGCCAGGCGGAGTTGCCGGCGGGCAGCTGGAAATACTCCCGCACCGGGGCGGCGGCCTCCGGTGTCAGGCTCTCGAGCCAGCCGCGCGTCGTGAGGTTGTCGTGCGTGCCGGTGTAGGCGACGCTGTCCGGCGGATAGAAGTGGGGCAGGTTGACGTTGTTGGCGTCGTGGCCGTAGGCGAACTGCAGGATCTTCATCCCCGGCAGGCCGGCGGCGCGGCGCAGGGCGACCACGTCCGGTCCGATGTAGCCCAGGTCCTCGGCGATGATCCGCGCCGACGGAAGCGCCGCGCGGACCGCCGCGAAGAACGGCCGGCCCGGGCCCTTGCGCCAGGTGCCCCGGCGGGCGTCAGCCGCGTCCGCGGGGATCTCCCAGTAGGTGTCGAAGCCGCGGAAATGGTCGAGCCGGACGATGTCGTAGAGCTCGAAGGCGGCGCGGAGCCGGTCGATCCACCAGGCGTATTTCGTGCGGGCGAGATGTTTCCAATCGTAGAGCGGGTTGCCCCAGAGCTGGCCGAGCGCGGAGTAATAGTCCGGCGGCACGCCGGCCACCGCCCGGGGCCGGCCCTCGGCGTCGAGCTGGAAGACCGCGCGGTTCCGCCAGGTGTCGGCGCTGTCCAGCGCCACGAAGATCGGCACGTCGCCGATGATGTCGACCCCGCGCGCGGCGGCGTACTGGCGCAGGCGCGTCCACTGGGCGAAGAAGACGTATTGGTAGAAAAGATGCCGCGCGGCCTCCTGCCGCACCGGGGCGGGGAGGGACGCGTGGAGCCGGGGTGTCCAGCGGCGGTATTTTTCCGGCCAGAGGGTCCAGGCGTAGCCGCCGAAATGCGCCTTGAGCGCCATGAAGTCGGCGTAGGGCTCGAGCCAGCCGGCGTGCTCGCGGCCGAAGCCGCGCAGGGACCCGCAGCCCGCGAGGCCGGCGCGGCCGGCGGCGGTGAAACGGTCGTGCGCCCGGGCGAGCACGGGCCAGAAGGCCTCGTAGAGCCGGCCGTAGTCCGTGCGGGCGACCGGCAGCCGGCGGAGCGGGGCGAGCTCCTCCGCGGTCAGGAGGCCGGCGGCCTGCAGTTCGCCCAGGTCGATGAAGTAGGGGTTGCCCGCGTTGCTGGAGAACAGCTGGTAGGGCGAATCGCCGTAACCGGTGGGGCCGACGGGGCAGATCTGCCAGTGGCGGACGCCCGCGGCGCCGAGCAGGTCGACGAAGCGCCGGGCGCCCGGGCCGAGATTGCCGATGCCGTAGTCGCCGGGGAGCGACGAAACGTGCGCGAGCACGCCGGCGGTGCGGTTGGTGAGCCAGGTGGCGGGAGGGGATTCCATCGGGGGACGGTGGGCGGGGGTGCGGACCCGGCCGGCACCGGCGGGAGGGCGGGATTTCTTGGGGGCCGGCAGGGGAAAAAGAGCGGCCACCAGAACGGTTCTGGTGGCCGCGCGGCGGGGATTACAGGGGATGTAACCGGCGGCTTAGAACTTGTAGGCGGCGCCCATGCTGTAGGACGCGCCGTATTTCTGCCAGTTGCCCAGCTGGCGCGGGTCGCCGTTGTTGTACTGGATCAGGGCGGAGTCGTTCAGGTTGCGACCGTCGAGATAGACGGACAGGCCCTTGAATGCGCTCTTGCTGGGGAACTCGTAGCTGAGCTGCGCGTCGATGGTGTGGAACGGGATTTCCGTGGAATAACCGTCATTGGACGTCCCGTAGTTGGACGGGGTCGGCACGCCGAGGTTCTGGATGTACTCGCGGGTCTCCGACTGGTAATGCGCGGTGACCCGGGCCGAGAATCCATAGCGCTCCCAATAGAGGGTGAGGTTGCCGGATTTCTTGGACAGGTTGGGGAGGGGGGCGGAGGGGCCGGTCGGACCCCAGGGCTGGATGTTGCTGTCCACGAGCAGCCCGTTGAGCACGACGCCGAAACCCTTGACCGAGCCGCCGGTGAGCAGCTCGCTGGTCACCTGGGCGGTGGCCTCGAGGCCGCGGACGTTGCCGCCCTGGCCGTTGACGTTGGTCGAGGTGTAGCCCGTATGGAGCACGGGGGCCGTGGCGGAGGTGTAGTTGTAGCCGGTGAAGTCTGTCAGCACGTTCTGCTGGTAGATGTAGCTCAGGAGCTTCTTGTCGAACACCGCCACGGAGAGGTAGCCCTGGCCGTGCGCGAAGTAATGCTCGTAGCCGAGGTCGATGGAATCGGCCTGCCAGGGCCGGAGGTTTGTGTTGCCGCTCGAGCCGCTCCACGGGCTGATCGTGGTCGAGCTGGCGAAGGTGGCGTTATAGCCGTAGTTGCGCGAAGCCCGCATGTCGTACATGCGCGGCCGTTGTTCCTGGCGGCCCACGGAGAACCGGATGATGTCGCTGTCCGTGGCCTTGAAGATCAGGTTCAGCGACGGCAGGACATCCGCATAGCTGGCGGAGGCGCTGACCGGGGTGACCAGCGTGCCGCCGCCGGCGGAGAGGCCGGTCGAGCTCTGCCGGGTGAGGTTGGCCACCACGCCGAGGTTGCCCTCGTAGGGGACGCCGCCGAGGGTGCCCTTCAGCCCCGCCTGCACGAAGGGCCGGGTGATGTCTTCATTCACCTTGAAGTCATCGCCCACGAAGGTCCCGGGATTCGGGTTTTGCAGCAGGGTCAGGGCGCCGCTGTTCAGCAGACCGTCCGCGTTCCAGGAGATCGGCTTGAGATTGCCGGCGTACGAGAGGTCCGTCGTGCCCGTGAGGGTGCCGAGGGGCGCGGTGGGCTGCCCGCTCGAATTGATCAGGTAGCCGGTCGGGTTCTGGGCCGCGTACTTGTAGCGCTGCGAGTAGCTGACGCCGAGTTCGGCGTTCTTGATCACGGCCCAGTTCAGCTCGTGCGTGGTGGAGGCTTTGACCGAGTCGGCAATATCCTTTTCGGAGAAATATTTCAGGTAGCCTTCCTGGCCGGTGGCCGGCAGGGTGCCCACGCCCCAGCCCTGCGGATCGGTGATCTTGAAGAGGCTGGCGTTGGAAAAGTCGTTGTTCGAAGTGATGACCGGCGGGTTCGGGCCGGCCTGCGAGACGATGGTCAGCGTCGCCGGGTTGGTCTCGGTGTTGTTGAAGCCGAGGCCGGCGTAGGTTTCGAGCACCTCTTCCTTGCGCTTGGCCGAGGACCAGCCGGCCGTCATCTTCACGGGCCATTCGGATTTTTCCGCCAGGTCGAGGTTCCAGACGACGGATTCCATCGTGGTCTTCCAGCGTGTGACCAGTGATTCCAGGACCGGGTTCACGCCGGTGAGGGTCTGGGTGGAGACGAGGCCGTCCGTGACGGTGAAGCCCGGCGACAGCTGGGCGCCGCTCCACTGCGACATCGGGATCTGCATGCCGCCAAGCAGCTGGTGGTCGTCATACTTGGAGTAGAAGAAGTCGACCTTGCTGTGGAGGGAGTCGCCCGGCTTGCTCTCGAGCACCCCGACGAAGGAGTTGCGCGCGAGCAGCTCGCTCTGGGAGAAGATGCGGGCGCCGCCCAGCACCAGCGCGCCGCCCGGGGCGGAGGGATAGCCCCAGGACGACCACTGCTTGCCCTCGTATGGGTTCTCCAGATGGGAGAAGCCGAGGTAGAGGCCCTCGGTCCCGTTGGCGAAATGGTCGATGTAGGATGCGGAATAATTGTTGCCCGTCTTGGCCACCCCGGGGGTGAGCTGGGAATAGGCGGTCCAGTTGTGGGTCGCCTTGACCGCGATCACCCGGTCGGTGACGCTGAGGGGGGAGACGGTCTGCAGGTCGATGGTGCCTGCCAGGCCGCCGACCAGGTTGGCCTGGCCGGTCTTGTAGACCACGACTCCGCCCACGAGATCGGAGGAATACTGGTCGTATTCCGTCGTGCGGTTGTCGTTCGTGGTGGCCTGCTCGACGCCGTCAAACGTGCCGATGCTGAAATCCGGGGAAAAGCCGCGGATGGTGACCTGCTGGTTGCGGCCGTTGATGCGCTGGCTGGTGATGCCGGTCAGGCGCGTCAGGGAATCCGCGATGCTGATGTCGGGCAGCTTGCCGATATCCTCGGGCATGAGGACTTCCACGAGCGCCTGGTTGTTCTGCTTGGCGATGGCCGCGGCCGCGAGGCTCGAGGCAAAGCCGCTGGTGACCGTGAAGGTGTCCAGGGTCACAACCTTGTCGCTGCCGTCGGCCTTCTTGCCGGCCGTGGAGTCGGTCGCGGGTGTCGATTGCGCCGGCAACGTGAGGGCCGCCTGGGTGAACAGGAGGCTGGTGGCCAGGCCTCGCAGGAGGAGCCGGCGCACGTGATGGGGGATGGATGGTGTGTGCATGGTGGTAATTCAATCGGCGGCTGGCGTGCAGCCGCGGGAACGAACGGGGTTGGGGAGGGGATGTGGTGCCGGCGCGGGGTTGAGCCGACCGGTCTTGTGTCACCCACGATTTGTTCGCGCTCCCGGTTTCGCGAATAGCAAAGGACCAAAAAAACCTCGATGGGTCGGACAACTCTTAGGTCGGTCCGACGGATTTGTTTTTTCCGCGCCCCCGTCCGCGCCGCCCCCGCGCCGCTGTTTTCAGAGGGGAAATCCTTCTTTTTTTCCGTCGCCGCCGGGAACCGGCCTCCGGGGCCGGCAGGGACCGGCCAACCGACCTAGGTTTTATCCGGGCCATGCAAGACTTCTCCGCGGTGCGCCCTTTGACCTGCCGGGCCGGAGGACCATGCTCGTCCCCGCCCCATGAAACCCCGGTCGCTGCGCCTGACCCTGATCCTGGCCGGGCTGGCCGTCGCGGTGGCCGCGCCGGCGCAGGTGGCGCCGGCCGTTGCCGTCCCGCGATTCACCCATCCCGGGGCGGGCCAGGTTTTTTATTTCCTGCTCACCGATCGGTTCGCCAACGGCAATCCCGCCAATGACACCGGCGGGATCGCGGGCGGGCCGGAGGCCAGCGGCTTTGATCCGGCGCGGATCGGCTACTTCCACGGCGGCGACCTCGCCGGCCTGACCGCCAGGCTCGACTATATCCAGGGCCTCGGCGCCACCACCGTCTGGGTGACGCCGCCCTTCCGCAACAAGCCCATGCAGCTCGGCAGCGCCGGTTATCACGGCTACTGGATCCTCGACTTCCTGCACGTCGATCCGCACCTCGGCACCGACGGCGATTTCCGGGCCTTCGTCGCCGCCGCCCATGCCCGCGGCCTGAAGGTCTGCCTCGACATCGTCGTCAACCACACCGCCGATGTCATCAAGTACGAAGGTGGGCAGACCGCCTACATCCCGCGGGCCCTCGCCCCCTACCGCGACGCCGCGGGCCGGCCGTTCGACGTGGGCGCGGTCGCCTACAACGGCGTGAATTCTCCCGCGGCCTTCCCCGCGCTCGCCGCCGCGCGCAGCTTCGCCTACGTGCCCGTCGTGCCGCCGGACGAGGCGCACGCCAAGAATCCCGCCTGGCTGAACGATCCCGTCTACTACCACAACCGCGGCAACAGCCTCTTCCAGGACGAGAGCTCGCTCGACGGCGACTTCGCCGGGCTCGACGACCTGTTCACCGAAAACCCCGCGGTCGTCCGCGGCTTCATCGCGATCTATGAACACTGGATCGACGATTTCGGCGTCGACGGCTTCCGCATCGACACCACCCGCCACGTCAACCGCGAGTTCTGGCAGGCCTTTGCCCCCGCCCTCCGCGAGCACGCGCGCCGCGCGGGCCGGGCCGGCTTCATCCAGTTCGGCGAGGTCGCCAGCGGCACCGGCGACGTCACCCTCCTCAGCGAGTTCTCCACCACGGCCCCGCTCGACGCCACCCTGGACTTCGGCTTCTTCGGCGCCGCGCTCGCCTACGTCTCCGCGGGCCGGGACGCGGGCAAACTGGACGAATTGTTCGGCCAGGACGACCTCTACACCGACCACGACAGCAACGTCCACGCGACCCCGACCTTCCTCGGCAACCACGACGCCGGCCGCTTCGCGTATTTCCTGCAGCGCGACAACCCCGCGGCCACGCCGGCACAGCTGGCGGCGCTCGTGCGGTTCGGCCACGCGCTGCTCTTCCTCGTCCGCGGCCAGCCCGTCATCTACTACGGTGACGAGCAGGGCATGATCGGCCGCGGCGGCGGCGACATGCAGGCCCGCGAGGACATGTTCGCGGCCCAGGCACCCGATTTCAGGAACGCCGCGCTGCTCGGCACCAGCCGGACCGGGGCCGACGACAAGTTCGACCCGTCGCACCCCTTCTACCGGTTCATCGCCGGCCTCGCCGCCCTCCGCAACCGCACCCCGGCCCTCAGTCGCGGCGCCATGATCGTGCGGCCCTCCGGCCAGCCGGGGGTCTTCGCCTTCTCGCGCATCGAACGCAGCGAACATGTCGAGTACCTCGCCGCGTTCAACAATTCCCGGACCGCCGCGGCGACCGTCACGCTGCCGACCAGCCAACCGGCCGGGGCGCGGCTGCAGCGCGTCCCCGTCACCGGCGAGTCCGCGCCCGCCGGGCCGGAGGAACTCACCGCTGACGCGCAGGGCCGCGTCGCGGTCACCCTCGGCCCGCTGCAGTTCGCCCTCTGGCGGGCCGACGAGCCCCTGCCGGTGCCGGCGCGCGCACCCGGCATCGCCTTCGCCACCCCGGGCGCCGGTGCGGTGCTGTCTTTCCCGACCCGCCAGCTTGACGGCCACCTGCTGGTCCAGCGGCAGGAACTGCGCGCCGAGCTCACGGGCACGGATGGCCACGCCGAGGTGACCTTCGTGATGACCCGCGCCTCGCGTCCCGGACAATATGAGCTGCTCGGGACGGACGATGCCGCGCCCTACCGGGTTTTCTGGTGCCCGCCGCCTGACCTCGTGCCCGGCGAGGTGCTTTCCTTTCTCGCCACCGTCGACGACCTCCGCGGCCACCGGGCGTCGGCGCAGCTCGCGGGACTCAGGCTCGACGGCGTCGCGAACGCGCTGCTTGCCGCCGTCACGCCGGCCTTCGGGGTCCACGGCGCCACCGTGCCAATGTTCCGGACCCAGCCGCCGGCCGCGCTCACGCTGGCCCTCGGTGCGCCGTTCAACCTCGCGGTCAGCGCCGAGGGCACCGGCCCGCTCACCTATCACTGGCTGCGCGACGGCGTCGAGCTCCCCGGCGCCACCGAACCCGTGCTGTCGTTCCCGCGTGCCGGCGCGGCGCTCGCCGGCCGTTACCGCGCGCTGGTCCACGGGGTCGCCGGCACCGCGGTCAGCAGGGAGTGCGAGGTGATCGTCCCGGCGGCGACCGCCGGCCGGATCGAAACGCTGCCGCCGCTCGCCTCGCGCTTTGTCGTCCCGCGCCGCGTCGACGTGTGGCTGCCGCCGGGTTATGACGAGCATCCGGACGAGCGTTATCCCGTCGTCTACCTGCACGACGGCCAGAACGCCTTCGATCCCGCCATCAGCTTCGGTGGCGACAGTTGGGAAGCAGACCAGGCGGTCTGCCGCCTGATGCAGGCCGGCCGGATCCGCGGCGCCATCCTGGTCGCCATCTGGAACACCGGCCTGGGCCGCTTCGCCGAATACATGCCCCAAAAGGCCGCGACCGGCGCCGTCGTCCTGCTGCACGTGGGCACCCAGAGCATCGCGACCGACACCATCCGGTCGGACGCCTACCTGAAATTCATGGTCGAGGAGCTCAAGCCGCTCATCGACCGCACCTATCGGACCCAGCCCGGCGCGGCCGGCACCTTCGTGCTCGGTTCGAGCATGGGCGGCCTCATCTCGGCCTACGCCGTGGCGGAATATCCGGGTGTCTTCGGCGGGGCCGGCGGCGTGTCGATCCATTGGCCGGCCGGCGAAGGCGCCATGATCGGCTACCTCGCGCAGCACCTGCCCAAGCCGGGGGCGAACCGGTTCTACTTCGATTTCGGCACCGAGACGCTGGACGCCGCCTATGAGCCCTACCAGCGGCAGATGGACACCGTCATGCGCGCGGCGGGCTACACCGCGGGCCGCGACTGGCTCACCCGGAAGTTCCCCGGCGCCGACCATTCGGAAAAATCCTGGCGGGAACGGGTCGAGATCCCCCTGGCCTTCCTGCTGGGGGACTGAACGGGCGCCGACCGGCCGGCGGATCAAAACAGCGTGTAGATGAACGGCGCGACCCCGCTGCCGCCGAGGAGGATGAGCGCGCCGGCGAGCAGCAGCAGCACGATGATGGGCGTGAGCCACCATTTCTTGTTGTGCAGGGCGAAATCCAGGAACGACGCGACGAAGCCCCGCTGTTTGCCGGCGGCGGCCTGTTCGAAACGGTTGGCGGGTTTCCGGTCCATGGTTCAATGCTGGCGAAAATATCCGGCGGGGTCGCGCCGGTCCGGCCGCCGGTGCCAGTAGCTGCCGGCCGCGCGGTCGAACCGCCGGTGGAGCGGATCGTAGCGGCAGAGACGTAGGATCAGCCCGAGCGGAGTCAAGAGGACATAATAGAACAGCACCAGCACCAGCGACGAGACGGCCAGCCCGAGCGGGTAGGTGGCGTAGCACAGGCCGACATAAAACCGGCGCAGGCCCTCGCGCCAGGCGGCGCCGGCCAGCGGCACGACCACGCCCGCCGCCCAGCAGGCGCCGGCCGCGGCCGGCCGGTCGTGCGCCCATTGCGCCGCGCCGAGCAGACCGGCGAACAACATCCATGCCAGGGCAAAGACCAGCAGCTGGCGCGGCGACGGACGGTGGTTGATGCGGATGAGCGACATGGCGGGCCGGGGCCTCAATCGGGCTCGAAGCGTCCGAGATAGGCCTGGGTGTCCGGCCGGCTCGCGGCCGGCTGGTTTTCCTTGCGCAGGATGAAGTCGCCGACGACCAGCACGTCCATGTCCGTGGCCATGAAGCAGCGGTAGGCGTCGGCCGGGGTGCAGACGATAGGTTCGCTCCGGACGTTGAAGCTCGTGTTGATCAGCACCGGGCAGCCGGTCTGCTGCTCGAAGGACAGCAGCAGGCGGTGCAGGCGCGGATTGCGGGTGGCGTCCACCGTCTGGATCCGGGCGCTGTGGTCGACATGCGTGACCGCCGGGATGACGGAGCGAATCTCCCGCACCCGGCCGACGCCGGCGGCCGACGCCGGGTCGGTCGGCCGGCGCAGTTCCGGGCGCACGGGCGCCACGATCAGCATGTACGGGCTCTCTTCCCCGGGCTTCAGTTCGAAATAGCCGGCCGCCCGCTCCGCCAGCACCACCGGCGCGAAGGGCCGGAACGATTCCCGGAACTTGATTTTGACATTCATGGCGGACTGCATGCCGGGATTCCGCGCGTCGCCGAGGATGCTGCGGTTGCCGAGCGCGCGCGGACCGAATTCCATCCGGCCCTGGACCCAGCCGACCACCTTGCCGGCGGCGAGCAGCGCGGCCGTCTGCCCGCACAGCGTCGCCTCGTCCCCGGCCCGCTCATAAACCGCGCCGGCGGCGGCGAGCACGGTCGAGATCTCCGCGTCAGTAAATTCCGGGCCCAGCAGCGAGCCCCGCTGGCCATCGGGCGCGCCGGGCGTGCGCGGGTTTTCGAGCAGCTGGTGCCAGACAAACAGCGCCGCGCCCAGCGCCCCGCCGGCGTCCCCGGCCGCCGGTTGCACCCAGATGTTCTCGAACGGCCCTTCGCGCAGCAGCCGGCCGTTGGCGACGCAATTCAGCGCCACGCCGCCCGCCAGGCAGAGGTTCTTCAGGCCCGTCTGCGCGTGGAGGTGCCGCGCCATCCGCAGCAGGATGGTCTCGGTCACGACCTGGACCGACGCGGCCAGGTCGAGTTCGCGCGGCGTGAGCGCGGCTTCCGGCCGGCGGGGCGGGCCGCCGAACATGCGGTCGAACCGGCGCGAGGTCATGGTCAGCCCCGCGCAATAGTCGAAATACTCGAGCGCCAGGCGGAAGGAGCCGTCCGGCTTGAGGTCGATGAGTTTCTCCAGGATCAGGTCCGCGTAGCGGGGCGTGCCGTAGGGCGCCAGACCCATGAGCTTGTACTCGCCGCTGTTGACCTTGAAGCCGCAGAAATAGGTGAAGGCCGAGTAGAGCAGCCCGAGCGAGTGCGGGAAACGCAGCTCGTCGGTGAGCTCGATCCGGTGGCCGCGGCCGGTGCCGAGCGTCGCGGTCGCCCATTCGCCGACCCCGTCGACCGTCAGCAGCGCCGCCTCCACAAACGGCGAGGGGAAGAACGCGCTGGCGGCGTGCGCCTCATGGTGCTCGGTGAAGACGTAGGGCCGCCGGTAGCGGCCGCCGAGGCCCTCGTTCAGCACGCGCGTGAGCTGCAGCTTCTCGTGCACCCACAGCGGCGCCGCCTTGAAAAAGGAGCCGAGCCCGGCCGGCGCCATGGCCAGATAGGTCTCGAGCAGCCGCTCGAATTTCAGCAGCGGCTTCTCATAGAAGACCACGTGGTCCAGCCGGTCGGGCGTCAGCCCGGCGGCCTGCAGGCAAAAGTCGACCGCGTGCCGCGGGAAGGCCGCGTCGTGCTTGCGGCGCGTGAAGCGTTCCTCCTGCGCGGCGGCTACGATCCGGCCGTCGACGACCAGCGCCGCGGCGGCGTCATGATAGAACGCGGAGATGCCCAGGATCGCGGTCATGGCGGCAGGGCCTGGACCTGCGTGATGATCCCGTCGATCGAGCGGATGGCCGCCGGGTCACCCTCCCCCGCGGCCAGCCGCCGGGCCTCCGCCAGCCGGGTCAGGGCCTCGGCGCGCTGGTGGAGGCTGAAGCATTTCCGCGCGAGGTGCAGCTCGAAGGCGGAATTCACCGGGCCGCTGCGCTCCGCCGCGGTGAGAAAACGGACGGCCCCGGGGTCGTCGTGCCGCTCCTCGCACAGGATGGCCGCGCGCAGGTTGTTGGTCTGGTTCTGCGGCTGGTGCTCCGCCACGGCCAGGGTCAAGGTCTCGGCGGCGACGGTCCGTCCTGTGTCCGCCAGCAGGCCGGCCAGCAGCTCGGCCGCGTTCTGGTTCGCGGGCTCGACGGCCAGGACGGCGCGGTATTCGCTTTCCGCGGCCGCGGGGTCGCCCCCGAGCCGGGCCAGCCGGCCGCGTAGCAGGCGCAGGCTCTGGTCCGCCGGCCGTCGGGCCACGGCCGCGTCAAAATAACGCCGCCCCTCCGCGAAGCGCTTGGTCCGGGTGAAGAGGTCGGCGAACGCGGGCGCCATCAGCGCCAGGTCCCGCGGAGTGCAGGTGAGGGCGGTCTGCCGGAGGAGCTGCTCCGCCTCGGCGAAGCGGCCCAGGCGCGAAAGCTTGATGGCCTCGTCCGCCGCCAGCGCGAAGTTTGCCGGCTGCAGGGTCCGGGCGCGCCGAGCCTCGGCCAGCGCCCCGGCAAGGTCGCCGCTCTCGTCCGCGATCTGCTCCCCGATCTTGGCCAGTTCCGGATTCTCCGGATCGGCCGCCTCGGCGGCCGGCCCGAGCGCCCGGGCCTCGCGCAGGGTCTCCGGCGCCGCGGCCGCCGCCTTCGCCCGGGCGAGATCGCGGGCCAGCCGCGCCTGGTCCGCGACGTAGGTCAGCTGGTTGGTGAACGGCGGGACGGTGACGATGGCCGCCAGCCGCTCCAGGACGGCAGGCTGCTCGTGCACCGTATAGGCGAGGGCCGCGGCGCAGCCCGCCGGGTCCAGCCACGCGCCGCGGCCCGGGTCGCCCGCGAAGAGCAGTGCGGCCGCCGGCTCCGCCAGCGCGCGGGCCAGGAAAAAGTTTCCCGCCCAGTTGAAGTGCACGTGCTCGAATAGAAATTCCCGGCCCGCGGGCGGGCCCGGGGCGGCCGGATCGGAGCCCATGAGCACCGCCGCATCCAGCAGGCCGGCCCCGGGGGTGCGGCCGGCCACCCGCCGGATGATCTCGTTGAGCCGCGGGTCCGGCCGGAAGCGCAGGGCGTCCCAGTGCTGCGCCGCGAGCAGATGCGCCCGCGCCGCCGCGGTCTCCCCGGCCTCCAGCTCGAGCGAGCCGAGCATGAACGCCGTCTCGGCGTACTGCGGATCGAGGCGCCACGCCGCCTGCAGGTCGGCGCGCGCCGCGGCGGCCTCGCCCAGCCGCCACTCGATCGTGCCGCGATCCGAGGCCCGCCGCCACGCCGCCAGTTCGTCTCCGGCCAGGCCGGCGCGGTGGTGCGAGAGCAGCGGCGCGCAGTCCTTGAGGTTGGAAACGACGGTGCAGAGCAGCGTCTTTGCGCCCGCGGCCGTGGCCACGCGGACGATGTCCGTCAGGTTGGATTCGAAGTTGCGGTACACCGCCTCCAGGCGCGGATCGTCGCCGGCCACGGCGCGGTCGGCGAACATGCTCATGCCGCCCCATTCGGCCGGCGGCCGGTCGGTCCGCGCCAGCCGGTCGAGCAGGCCGGACAGGAGCTGGCCCGTGCGGGTGGAGCGGACGAAGACGCTCAGCCGGATGACCCCGAGCGGCGGCATCTGCGACAGGTAGGTGCAGCCGGGGCCGTACGGCCCGACCACCTCGTTGTTGCCCAGGTAGACCACGAAGAGATCGGGGGCGAACCGGGCCAGGTCGCGCGCCACCTGGTAGACCACGTGGGAATTGATCGCGACGATGCCGGTGTTGAGGAGCTCGATCCGCCGGTCCGGGTAACGGGCGCGCAGCTGCGCGCGGAGCTGCGGCGCAAAGGCGAAGGGCGGCGCGGGCACGCCCTCGGCCGCGGACTCGCCCAGCAGCACGATGCGCACCGTGCCGGCCGGTTTGCGGAGCGCCACGCGGAAGTTGAGCGGCCGCAGGTCGAAGCTTTCCGGCATGAAGAGGCTGACAAATTCCGGATTCGTCCGGTAGTAGCCGGGCTGGTCGTCCGGGATCAAGAAACCCGCGGCGCGCCCCACGCCCGCCACGCGGAGTCCTCCCTCCAGGCCGAGGAGCAGCAGGACGGGGAGGCCGACGGCCGCCAGCGTCCGGTAAAGCCACAGCCGCGCGGCGGCGCGCGGCGCCGGGTCGGCATTTCGGTTCGCCATGGGGGCCGCGGCGCTCATCGGGGGCGCCCATACTGTTTGCGCGCCCGGAGCGGTGTCAACCGATCGCGCCCGGCGTCTGTTTTCCCGTCCGCCGCGGCCGGCCGGCCTCAGCGCGCGAGCGTCGCCGCCATCAGGCCGATGACGACGTCGTTCGCCAGCGTCCGCACCGTGAGGGAACGGAGCTCCTTGTCCGGCTGCAGCGCCAGCTCGAGCACGGTCGCGCTGCCGCCCCGGATTTTTCCGCCGTGGCCGTCGAAGGTGGCGTGGTCGAGGACGCGCACCGCGCCGGTCCGCAGGTCGACGCGGACCGGCAGGGGCTCCGGCCGGCGGAACTGGTAGTCGTCGATCATGTAATCCTGGTCGATCGGCCACCAGTTGGTCGGGTTCACCAGCGCCAGGCGCTCGGTCGCGCCGTCGGCGTAGGTCACCACCACCTCGCCGTTGTCGATCCGGCTCTGCATCGGGTTGGTCGAGCCCGCCATCAGCAGCGAGAGATGCCGGGCGCGGCCGGTGAGCGGGATGACGGCCTCGCGGGGATAATTGTCCCACTGCGAGGTGAAGACGATGTTCCTGGCCCCGGCCTCCGCCGGGGTCGCAAAGGGCTCGCCGCCGGGCAGCGTGATCATCCCGCCGGCCTCCTTCGCCCGCGCGCGCAGGCCGGTGTCGTCGATGACGGCGGTTTCATTCACCCCGCCGGCCCACGCGCCGATGCCCTGCTTGGGCAGGGCGAGCGAGACGTACGGCGAGCGCGGCGTGCGGTACTCCTGCTTGAAAATCCGCGTCACTTGATCGTTGAAGGCCGCCGTGAGGTCCACGGTTTCGAACCGCGCGTCGGCGGGCGGGGGCGGGGCCGCCGCGGGGGCGGCCGGCTTTTCCGGCGGTGCCGGGGGCTGCCACCAGTGCATCCGGCCCTGCGCGGCCGGGACGAAGCCAGCGACCGCGACCAAGGGGTGCACGGGTTCACCCGTCCATTCGACCGACACGGTTTGCTGCGGGCCGGCGGGGCCCGACACCTCGATGCGCGGCGTCCCCACGGAATCATCCACCACCGTCCAGGCCGCCGGCCGGCCGTTCACGGTCACCGCCTTCACCTGGTCCCGCCGCGCCACCAGCCGGAGCCGCAGGGTGAGCGGGCGGGCGAAATTCTGCTCAAACACATAATGGTCCAGCAGGCCCTGCCGCGTGAACGTCAGGGAAAAATCCGGGTGCCGCAGGCTGGCGTGGTCCCACCCGGCCGGCCAGCCAGGCTCCAGCCGGAGCTCGCCCGCCAGCAGGTCCGGCCGCACGCCGAACAGGCCCTCGACCAGCGCGCGTGACAGCACGCCGGCCCCGTCGGCGAAGTCGCGCTGCGCCTCGCCGCGGTAGGCGTCGAGGTAGGTCATCGTGCCGACGTTGCCGGGCGAGATGCCCATGAACATCGTGGCGAGCAGGGAACCCTGGGTGATGGTCCAGGCCTCGTCGGGCCGGCCGGCCAGCCACATCGCCAGGGCGGTGTGCACCGCCTCCGCCATGACGACGTTGTTGATCGACCAGTTGTAGGGCATCCAGTCCGTGGTCCCGAGCGTGTACAGGCCGGCCGGCACGCCGGGGCCGCGCACGGGCAGATGCGGGATCACGGCGTCCACCTGCTGCGACATCCGCCACGCTTCCTGCGGGGTGGGTACGCCGGAATCGACCGTGTGGTAGAAAGTCCAGACCGCCGCGGAGGGGTGCACGCGTTGCAGCCCGAGCAGGTCCTTGGCCTCCGCGAAGCCGCCGGGCCCGGGCAGCCAGAGGAGCTCGCGCATGCCGCGCGCGAGCAGCTGCGCCTCGCGCTCGTATGGCGCCGGGTCCGCGCCGATCAGCCGCGCGAGCCGCGCCGCCTCGGTGTTGTGGAAATAATTGTAGGCCGAGGCGTGCATCGCGCCACCACCGCCGTAGGCCAGGTCGTCGCTGGCCCAGATCACGGCGTAGGCCTCGTACAACGGCAGCCGGTCCGGGCCGAACTCCCGGCGGAACAGCCGCCGCTCCCACGCCAGGTGCCGCTCGATCACCGGCCAGACCTCGCGCGCGAACGCCAGGTCCCCCGTCCACCGCAGGTGGCGGAAGAGCGCGTCGATGTAGACGGTGTTCATGTCGTAGTGGCTGTTCGAGAGGTCGCCGTTGCTGTGCAGGCCGGTCTCGTTGCGCGCGAGGTTGGCGTTCTCATCCGCCGGCGGCAGGGCCGCGGGGATCGGGCTCACGTTCTGCCGGCCGGCCCAGTCCGCAAAATGGTGCCGGGCCCGGTCGTGCCAGCCGAGCTCGTCGAGGACGTACGGTCCGCGCCAGCCGAGCAGTTTCGTCCGCCACGCGATCGCCCCGTGCATGATGGCCTGCTGGGGCCCGTCCCACACGGCATCCGCCGCGACATTCAGGGCGCCCACGGCCGCGTTGAGGAACGGATCCGGCGTGTCGACGGCGACCCGGGTGCGCAGGGCTGTGAAATACTGCTCGGTCGCGGCGAATTTCCGCGGCAGTTCCGCGGCGGTGAAGGCGGGGGGCAGGTTCAGCCTGGCCCGCGGGCGGGCCGTCTGCGCGTTTTCCAGCTTCACCTCGAGGTACGTGTCCAGCTCCGCCGCGATGGTGGCGTCGGTCGCGATGCGCTGGAGCGAGAACAGCAGCGGTGCCCCGGCGGCCAGGGCGATCCGCCCGACGACCACGGGCTGCGCGGGCGCGGCCGGCGCGGGCGCGAGCAACGCGGCCAGGTCGCCCCACTGCGCGGCCTCGTGCAGCGACAGCTGCGCCGCCGTCGGCATCACGCCGACGATGGTCGCCGGCTTGGCTGTCAGGGTGAAGCCGCCGGGCGCCAGCTCGATCCGGTTGTCGTTGCAAAACTCGGGCCGGAGCTGGAACCACCGGCTGATCGGCACCCGCTCGGTGCCGATGTCGGCGTCGCGGTGGCCGCGCTCGCCGTTCACGCCGCCGTAGGCCCAGACCAGTTCCACCCCGGCGGGCACGGCCTCCGCCTCCGCCCGGACGATCAACCCGTCCGTCTCCTCGTACGCCAGCACCGCGAGGCGCAGGACGCCCTTTTCGCCGAGCAGGGGATCGCGGATCTCATAGAGCAGCTCGCCGGGCCGGTAGCGGCTGACGATCTGCGCCGCGTCGTGCACCCATTTCGTCCCGGCGGCCGCGTGCAGCCCGAAGCGGAGGTTGCCGCCGCGCCCCGGCAGGTAGAGCACGAATTCCGGCCGGTCGCCGCCGTCGGCCCGGAAGGCGGTGTTGCCGCCGTAGAGAGGGCGGTTGAAAAATTCCGGGCCGTTCTCGATGACGAAGTCCGTCCCCTCCGGCCGGTAGCGCAGCGGATGATCCATCCGGCCGGCGAAATTGGGCGCCGCGCGGACCGCCAGCACCGCAAGCAGGAAGACGAGGGGGTATCTCATGGGCGGGCCAGCCTGCGCCGGCCCGGGTGCGGCTGGCAAGCCTGGTCCGGCCTAAGGCGTGCCTTCAAAAATCTGCGGGCCGATCAGGCCCCGGCAGGCAGCCCGCTGGTGGGCGCGGATGAAGCGCGAGCAAGCTCGCTGGCCTACAAAGCCAATTTGCAGGGCCGCCCTAGCGGCGGCCGCCGTCGCGGCGGCGGTATTCGTCCGTGCGCCGGAGGTCCTCCCTGATTTCCTCGGCCAGCCAGTTTTTTTCCAGGAGATAACGGCGGTAGCGCTCGAGCTCCCGGCCGTCGGGGTCGCGCCCGAGCACGTCGCGGAAGGCCAGCCGGATGAGGCGGTTGGCGCCCTCGCCGCGGAACTCGTCCCCGTGCCGGATGTGGTCGCGCACCATTTCCTCCGTCCAGCCCTGCTCGACGATCAGGCGGCGGAGGCCGCCCAGGCCGGAGAGATCGGGCTCGCGCAGGAGCAGGTCGCGAAAGGCGCGGCGGATGATGTCGTCGGGATCGGGCCGCCGGCCGGCCGGTTCGCGGCGGCTCACCTCCACGCGCAGCGAGGAGATGCGGTCGTTCCAGCTGGCGGCGGGATTGTCGGGCAGCCGCCGGCTGTTCAGGTCGCGCACGCTCTCGGTCAGCCGCATGGCCCAGCCGCGGTAGCGGGAATCCTGGTAGACATAGATCTCGGCGCCGTCCTCGACCCGGATGGAGGAGATGCTGTCGTTCGCGCGGCTGCCGTCGGCGAACCGCACGTCCGCCAGGTTCTCCAGCGCCTCGCCCGGCAAGACCACCAGGAAGTCGCCGCGGAAGTCAGCGTGCTGGTAGACGATGACGCGCGGCCCGTGCTCGCGGCGGTCCCGGCGGTCATCGTCGCGGCGGTCCGCCCGCGCCGCGATCGCGGCGGCGCAGACGGCGAGGAGCAGGCAAAGGGTTCTCATCCCCGATGAGACGAATCAGCGGCCCGGATTATTCAATGTTTTTCCGGGCCGCGGGCCGGGTCAAAGCGCCAGCTGCGGGCGGGTCGGCTCGGGCCAGTCGAGGTGGAAGAATTTCCCGCGGGGCTGGTCGGTGCGCTCGTAGGTGTGGGCGCCGAAGTAGTCGCGCTGGGCCTGGAGCAGGTTGGCCGGCAGGCGGGCCGAGCGGTAGCTGTCGTAGTAGGCGAGGGCGGACGCAAACGTCGGCGCCGGCACGCCGCACTCGGCGGCGAGCGAGACGACTTTGCGCCAGTTGGCCTGGGCGTTTTTCACCGTCTGGTTGAAATAGGGGTCGAGGAGCAGGTTCGCGAGGTTCGGGTTGCGGGCGTAGGCCTCGGTGATCTTCTGCAGGAACGCGGCGCGGATGATACAGCCGCCGCGCCAGATCTGGGCGATCTCGCCGAAGTTGAGCTTCCAGTTGTATTCCTTCTGGGCGGTGCGCATGAGCTGGAACCCCTGGGCGTAGGAGCAGATCTTCGAGCAGTAGAGGGCGTCGTGGATGGCCTGCACGAGGGCCTTCTTCGAGCCGCGGTATTTCCTGCCCGGGCCCTTGAGGATCTTCGAGGCGGCGACGCGCTCCTCCTTGATGGCGGAGATGCAGCGGGCGAAGACGGACTCGGCGATCGTCGGGGCGGGCACACCCATGTCGAGGGCGTTGGTCGAGGTCCATTTGCCCGTGCCCTTCTGGCCGGCGGTGTCGAGGACGACATCGACGAAGGCCTTCCTTTTGTTGGCCGGGTCCTTCTGCTTGAGGATGTCGGCGGTGATCTCGATGAGGAAGGAGTCGAGCGCGCCGGTGTTCCAAGCGCTGAAGATCTCGCCCATCTCGGCGGCCTTGAGGCCGAGCAGTCCCTGCATCAGGGCGTAGGCCTCGCAGATCATCTGCATGTCGCCGTACTCGATGCCGTTGTGGACCATCTTGACGTAGTGGCCCGCGCCGTTCTCGCCGATGTAGGTGGCGCAGGGCACGCCGCCCACGATGGGGTGGCCCGGGGTTGCGCCGGTGAGGGGTTTGCCCGTCTGGTCGTCCACCTTGGCCGCGATCGCGTTCCAGATGGGCTCGAGTTCCCTGTAGGCCGCCGCGTCGCCGCCGGGCATGAGGGCCGGGCCGAAGCGGGCGCCCTCCTCGCCGCCGGAGACGCCGGAGCCGATGAAGCGCAGGCCTTTTTCCTTGAGGGCCTTTTCGCGGCGGATGGTGTCGGTCCAGAGCGCGTTGCCCCCGTCGATGATGATGTCGCCCGCCTCGAGCAGCGGCACGAGGCCGTCGATGACGGCGTCGGTCGGTTTGCCGGCCTGGACGAGGATGACCATCTTGCGCGGCTTGGCGAGCGAGGCGACGAATTCCGGGAGAGTCCTGGTGCCGACGACGCCACCCGGGGTGGACGGATTCTCGGCGACAAACCTGTCGGTCTTTTCCGTCGTGCGGTTGTAAACCGAGATCTGGAAGCCGTGGTCGGCGATGTTGAGGGCGAGGTTTTGACCCATCACTGCAAGGCCGATGAGTCCGATGTCGGAATTGGCTTTAGGCATACGGCCCGAACCTACCGGATCGGTTCCAAAGACCAACCCTTTTCTCCGGGTATTAAGGTTCTTACTTGGTGTCGCGCCTGAAACTGTCGCCGTACGCAGGCCGGTGGCAGGGCTGGACCAAGTTCCAGCCGTGCCTGGGCTGTCCGGGCTAGCTGGGCGAAGAGCGGCGGCTCCTAGGTGCCGCCCTGCGGCCACCGGCGGAACCGATACTTAACCTGCGGCTAGGGCTTGGGCGCGGTCTGCTGCTTCGCGTTGTAGGCGCCGGCACTCGGGAAGAAGGGCGCAAGCCGGTCCATCAGGGGGGTCAAAAACTTGGGTTCGTTGCGGTTATAAACCCAGGAGAAGAAGACCACGCTGCACACCACGAACACCACCACGCCGGCGATGACCTTGTTCATCCGCATGACCTTGCGGAGGACGAACACCGCGACGAGCAGCGCCGCGATGGCGATGCCGATCTTGACCCACGCCCCGGGGGGCAGGGTTTTGATTTTCTCGAGAGCGGTGACGGCGAACAGGAGCATAAACCGGGTTTAGCCGCGAATGCCCGGGAGACGAGTCCTTTTTGCCGGGCGGAGGCGGTTTAACCACGCTTTGACCCGGACCGGGCTCAGGAGTAACGGCCGGCGATGCCCAGGTAATCGAGCAGCCAAGCCTCCTTCCAGATGCGGAAGCGGCCCTCGGGCGTGATCTTGCCGAATTCCTCGCGGTCGGTATGGGGCAGCAGGTAGCCCAGCTCGGTGTTGATCACCTCCATGTGCTGCTGCTGCTGGTTGATGTCGTCGATCGGGCTGATCTCCCAGCCGAGCGGGGTTTCGCCCGAGGCCGCCAGCCGGCGGGCGTGCCGGGCCACCAGCCGGGCCAGGCCGCGGCGCCACGGGTTCCGGTCGACGTGCCAGCTCTCGGGATAGAAGCCGCCGAACGGGATGTAGAGGTTGTCCGTCACATAGCGCCGGGTGCCGGTGGTGAGCGTCGCCACGCTGTAGCAGACGGTGATGGCGCCGTTGTCCTGCGGCACGAACAGCACGTGCAGCCGCTGGGTGTGGTCGTGGTTGTGGTAGACGGAGGTGCGCAGCCAGATGCCGCCGCCGATCTCGGCCTTGAGCGCCTGCACGTGCGTGAACCGGTGGTCGCGCAGCCAGTCGCGGACGCGCAGCAGGCGCTTCTGCGTGGGCCATTCGTCGCCGCTGGTGTTGACGACATAGCGCGGGAAGAGGGGCAGCGGGCTCAGGCTGATGGCGCTGACCTTAAGCCAGTTGAACCCCGCCTCGAGCAGGAACCACAGGATGAAGGCCAGGGCGGCCACCACCCAGAACGGCCGGTCGACCAGGCCGAACTGCTCGTTGGCCTGCGCGGCGAAGAGCGCGCTGAGGATCCAGCGCAGCCAGCGGATCGCGATCGCGAGGATCGGCGACGCCACCCGCAGGTTGACGTAGAACAGCAGCAGCAGGACGGCGACGGCCGGCGCGAAGAGCAGGGTCAGGATTTCCGGCATGGCGGGGTGGCCGCGGCGGGGCCGCGGCGTCTCAGCTCAGGCGCACCGGCATGATCACGCAGACGAAGCTCTCGAGCGTCTTGAACACGCCGGGGCTGACCTCGTCCTTGAGCTCGAAGAAGACCTCGTCCTTCGTCAGCGCGCGGAGCGGATCCATGACAAACTGCGGGTTGAACGCCACCTGCAGGTCGGGGCCGCTGTAGGAGATGGCCATCGACTCGTGCGACTCGCCGAAGTCGGGCGAGGAGGCGGTGATCTCGAGCAGGTTGGCGGAGAGCTTGATCTTGACGGAATTGGACTTCTCGGAGGTGACGAGCGCCGCGCGGTGCACGCACTGGAGGAAGAGCTCGCGCTCGAGCTTGATGCGCTGGTGGGTCTCCTTGGGGATCACCTGCTGGTAGTTCGGGTAGTTGCCCTCGACGACCTTGGAGAAGAGGTAGATGCTGTCGGTGAGCCCGCTGGTGTCCTTGCCGGTGTCGATCTGGAAGGCGGCGCGGCGCTCGTTGAAGGCGATCTTGATCTTCTCGCCCTTGCCGAGGAGCCGGAGCAGCTCGGCCACGGTCTTCGCCGGGAGGATGATGGCGCCGGCACTGGCGGCGGGCACGGCCAGCTCCTTGCTGACGAGGGCCAGGCGGCGGCCGTCCGTGGCGACGAGGGCGAGCTTGCCGTCCTTGAAGTTGAAATAGACGCCGTTGAGGATGTAGCGGGTCTCGTCCGTGGACTGCGCGTAGGCGACGTTGCCGAGCATGGTGGCGAGCTCGCCCTGCTCGAGCACGAACGATTTGTCGTCGGCCGAGTCGGGCAGCTTGGGGAACTCCTCGGCGCCGATGCCCATGATGCGGAAGTTCGAGCCACCCGAGGCGATCTTGACCTGGTGGCTGGCGGTGGAATCGAAGGAGACGTCGACGTTCGGCAGCTCACGGACGATGGTGGCGAGGCGCTTGACCGGCAGCGTGACGGTGCCCCCCTCCTTGACCTCGGCCTTGATCTGGCAGCGGATGCCGAGGTCGAGGTTGGTCGTCGTGAGCGAGATGTGATCCTTCTCCGCCTCGATCAGCACGTTGCTCAGGATGGGCATGGCGGCCTTGGAACCCACGACGTTGAGGACCTGGGCCAGGCCGTTGCTGAAGTGGTCGCGGTTGATCTTGAATTTCATCGGGCGGGGACGTTGGGGACGCGGTTAACTAACAAAGGATGATTGGAGAGGTATTCAACAAGGAAGTATTCGTATTATTATGGGCGGTGATTTTCGCAACAACCCGCGGGTTTACGAGGGAAATGGGGCCGGCGCGGCGCGGTGAGGCAAACCGGAATAACCACGAATAACCGGCGGGTTGTTCACAGGCAAAAGTTATTGGGATGTTTCCTGCTTCATTTTCACCACCTTCCGGCGCAAAGCCCGCATCTGCACGTGGCGGACGCCGCGCTGGTAGTGGGCGAAGAGGCCGTAGAAGATGTAGGCGAGGAAAAGGAAGAAGAAGGCGACCTCCTGCAGCCGCCAGATGACCGTGCCGGCGACGATCACGCCCACGAAGGAGCGGAAGCGCGTCCTGGTCTCCCAGTTGATCTGCTTGAAGCTCGGGTAGCGGACGGTGCTGATCATCAGGAAGGAAACCAGGATGAGGATCAGCGGCAGCGCGACGGTCAGCTGGCGCAGTTCCCGGGCGTTGACCGCCATGTTGAGCAGCAGCAGCACCAGGGTCGCGACGGTGCCGGCCGCGGCGGGGATCGGCAGTCCCAGGAAGTCCTTGGTCGACTCGGCCTCGGCCCGGTGCAGCAGCGGGTTGGTGATCACGTTGAAGCGGGCGAGCCGGACGGCGCCGCAGAGGAGGTAGATGAAGGCGATGATCCAGCCGAGCTCGCGGAACCACTGGTACTGCTCGCGCGGCGCCAGGATGAGGAAGAACACCATCAGGGCGGGCGCCATGCCGAACGAGACCACGTCCGCCAGCGAATCGAACTCGGCCCCGAAGAGGGAGGTGCGGCCGCCCATCCGCGCCAGCCGGCCGTCGAGGGAGTCAAACACCACCGCCGCGAGGATCAGCCACACCGCCTGCGAGTAGAGCGCGACCCACGAGAGGTTCGGGTGCAGCGCGGCGTACTCGCCCCCGTCGGTGATCAGCCGCGCCTGGATGCACTTGATCACCGAGGCGAACCCGCAGAACAGGTTCCCGGCCGTCATCAGGTTCGGCAGGAAATAAATGCGGCTGGCCTGGGTGACGTTGTACGGGTTGTCCCGCTGCTCGAGGTCGGACATGGCGGGGTTACTTGGTCAGGCTCTCGAGGTATTTCCAGAACTTGGAGTCCTGCTCCACCAGCTGCTGTTCCGACACCGGCAGCTTCATGCGGAACAGCCAGTCCTCCAGCGAGGCCTTGTGCAGGATGTAGTGCGTGTGGAGGGTGTCGCCCTGCACCTCGAAATAAAAGCGGAAGGCGCCGGCCCGCAGCCGGTAGAAATCCTTGCCGGCCCGGTGGAACCGGCCGAGGGGTTCGCGGGGATGGGCGAGGTCGGCCGGCCGGATCTTGCTGATCGGCTCGATGGCGGCCAGTTGCGCCAGCTTGTCGAGCTGGTTCAGCTCACGCATGCTTTGTTCGGAAAAAGTGACCTGATACATGGTGGAATGGCGCGGGCTTTTCCGTTCCGGGGCGTCGGGTCCCGGTTGGACCGCA
The DNA here is from genome assembly GCA_964423065.1 of uncultured Oleiharenicola sp. GTDB lineage: Bacteria > Verrucomicrobiota > Verrucomicrobiia > Opitutales > Opitutaceae > Lacunisphaera. The sequence continues at coordinate 33,297 of CAYRDN010000007.1, forward strand.
GCACCCCGCAACAACCCTCAGTTAATGAAATCTAGCTCTGTATCCCACTCTATTTCCACAGCAACGCTATTCGCCGCCCCCGTGCGCCGGCCGCATCTTTGTTGCACGGCCCGCCGGCCCCGCTAGAACCGCCGCATGGCCGTCACGCTTGCAGACATCCGCGCCGCGCGCCGGCGCATCGCCGGGGGCGTGGTCGTGACCCCCTGCCCGGAATCCATCCCGCTGTCGGAAATCACCGGCGCCCGCATCTTCTGCAAGCTCGACAACCTGCAGCGCACCGGCTCTTTCAAGGAACGCGGTGCGCGCAACGCCCTGCTGCTGCTGGCGCCCGCGCAGAAAATCCGCGGCGTCATCGCCGCCTCGGCGGGCAACCACGCGCTCGGCCTCGCCTACCACGGCCGGCTGCTGGGCATCCCCGTCACCGTCGTCATGCCCGACTACGCCCCGCTCATCAAGGTCAGCACCTGCCGCCGGCTCGGGGCCGAGGTCATCATCCGCGGCCGGGATTTCGCCGAGGCCCGGGCCGCGGCTGACGCCCTCGTCGCGACCCGCGGCCTGACCTACATCCACGGTTTCGACGCTCCCGCCATCATCGCCGGCCAGGGCACCCTCGGCCTCGAGGTGCTGGACCAGGTGCCGGACCTCGAGGCCGTCGTCTGCCCGGTGGGCGGTGGCGGCCTGATCGCCGGCGTCGCCCTCGCGCTCCGGTCCCGGCACCGCCGCGTCCGCCTCATCGGCGTCGAAAGCACCGTCACCGGCAATTTCACCGCGGCCCTCCGCGCGGGGAAACCCGTCACCCAGCCGCGCCGGCCGACGCTCGCGGACGGCCTTGCCACACTGACCGTCGGCGCCCGTGCGTTCGCCCTGGCCCGCCGCCGCGTCGACCGCGTCGTGCGCGTGCCCGAGGACGCGATCGCCCTCGCCATCCTGCGCATGGTCGAGCTGGAGAAATCCGTCGTCGAGGGCGCTGCCGCCACGCCGCTGGCGGCCATGATGGCCGGCCTGCTGCCGGAATTGCGCGGCAAGAAGGTCGTGCTGGTGGTCAGCGGCGGCAACATCGACCCGGCCATCCTCAGCCGCGTCATCGAGAAGGGCCTCGTGCACGACGGCCGCATGACCCGCTTCACCGTCGTCATCAGCGACCGCCCGGGCGGCCTCGCGGCGCTGTCCCGCGTCATCGCGGAGTCCGGTGCCAGCTTCAAGGACATCGAGCACGACCGCGCGTTCAGCGGACCCGACATCTCCGCCGTCAACGCCGTCTGCACCGTCGAGACCCGCGACCACGCGCACATCCGCGCGCTGCACCGCGCCCTGCGCCAGCATGGCTTCCCGCTCGTCGTCTCGCCCTGACCGCCGGACGCGCTGGCTCGCCGCCGCGGCCGGCGGGCTTTGCGCCCTCGCCGGCTGCCACCTCGCGCCGCGGGCGGACGGGACCGCCCCCCGGACCGGCGACGAGATCATCGTGGCCGGCCAGGCCTTTCACACCGGCACGCGCGTCGTCACCTGGCAGGAACCCGGCGGTTACAACGCTTACCAAGGAGCGCCACCGCTCCGGCCCCGGCCGGGCGGCGGGAGTCTGGCCGCGCTGCGAAAGCACGTCGACCAGTTCGTGCTCCACTACGACGCCTGCGGGCTCAGCAAGGTCTGCTTCAACGTTCTGCACGCGCGCGGGCTCAGCGTCCACTTCATGCTCGATGTGGACGGCACGGTCTACCAGACGCTCGACCTGCAGGAGCGCGCGCTGCACGCGACGACGGCCAACGACCGTTCCATTGGGATCGAGATCGCCAACATCGGGGCCTTGCCCCCCGAGGCGGCGGAGCCGTTCGCCCTCTGGTACCGGCGCGAGGCGGGCGGCGGTACCGTCCTCACCGTGCCGGCGCGGATCCGCGACCCCGGGATCCACACGCCCGGCTACGCCGGCCGGCCGGCCCGGCCCGCCCCCGTGCGCGGCGCCGTGCAGGGCACACCGCTGGTCCAGTACGATTTCACGCCCGAACAATACGCGGCGCTCACGCGGCTCACCGCCGCGCTGTGCCGGGTTTTCCCGCGGCTCAAGGCCGATTATCCGCACGATGCCGCCGGCCGGCTGATCACGAAAAAACTGCCGGACGCGGTCCTGGCGAACTACCGCGGCCTCCTCGGCCACTATCACATCCAGGAAAACAAGGACGACCCGGGCCCGGCGTTCCAGTGGAAGCTGCTGTTGGACGGCGTGCGGGCCCAGGGCCGCTGAGCGCAGCACCGGGCTGGACACCGGCGGCGGAAAAAGACAAACAACCCCGGCATGCGTGTGCGGACCTTTCTTTGCGGCGGCCTCGGCTTGATGCTGGCCGCCGGCGCGTGCGCCGCCGGGCCGGATTTTCAGGGCATCGACCGCGCCCGCCTCCGCGAGATCATCGCCGGCTGCTACAACCTCTCGGACGACACGCCGGCGCAGCTCGCACAGCTGCAGCGGGAGCACCCCGGATCGCTGGTGCCGCAGTTCATCCGTGTGGTGCGGGAGTATTGGTGGCAGAGTTACGCCGAGGCCGATCATGCCCTCACCACCGCGTATGAGCGCGACGCACTTGTGCTCGTGGAGCAGACCGGCCGCGCGGCCCGGGCGCATCCGGACGACCCGGACGCCGCCTTCCTCGCCGCGGCGAGCCAGCTCCATGTCGGCATCTACAATGTGGAGAAACGGCACTGGTGGACGGCATTTTGGAAAATCAGGGCGGGACGCAACGGCATGCTGCAGCTGATCCAGGACCATCCTGATTATGTGGATGCCAAGATGCCGCTCGGGCTGGCCGACTGTTACCTCGACCAGACCCCGGGCTATCTGAAGCCGCTCACGCTGCTCCTGCAGGCCAGCGGCGACCTGAACCGGGGCGTCCGGCAGCTGGAGGAGGCGCGCGACCACGGCCTGTTCGCCGCGGTGGACGCGGCGTTCTACCTTTCGGGGGTGGATTTCGAGCTCCGCCACCAACCCGAGGCGGCCCGGGCCGAAATGGCGGCGCTGGCGGAACGGTTTCCCGCCAACCCGTTTTACCAGCGGCTGCTGGCCTATTACGAGACGCAGACCGGCCGGCGGCCCCGCGGCCACCAGCGCTACGCGGACATCCCGGACATGCCGAAAGTCCGGGTCTTTCCGGCACTGGGGGTCCGCAGCCTGATGTGGCTTTGCTGGGATTCCATGAGCACGAAGGACTACGCCGGGGCCCTGCGGGCGGCCGAGCAGGCGGCCGCGTTCATCGCCGCCCATCCACCGTTGCGGGACCTGGAACCCGAGACGCTGATCGGCCGGGCCGAGGCGCAGAAGGCGCTCGGGCACTACGAGGAATCCTTCGCCCTCTTCAACGCGATCCCGCCCGACTATCCTCAGCTCCGCCAGCATGGGCAGGATCGCATCCGCGACATCAAGCGGGAGATCGGCCGGAAGGAATAGCCCCGTCCGGCGGGGCCTTTTTGCCGAAGGCGGGATCCACCTTGATCAGCGCCGTGGCCGCGAACGACGGGATCGTGGCGACGCAGACCCAGATGAAAAAATTCACATAGCCGAGCTTTTCCTGGATCCAGCCCGCGGCCATGCCCGGCAGCATCATGCCGAGCGCCATGAATCCGGTGCAGATCGCATAGTGGGCCGTCTTGTGCTCCCCGTCCGCGACGAGCATCATGTAGAGCAGGTAGGCGGTGAAGCCGAAGCCGTAGCCGAACTGCTCGACCGCCAGCGCCCCGCCGATGACGAACAGGCCGGCCGGCTGGAACAGCGCGAGGAGGATGAAGACGACATTGGGCGCGTACATCGCGAGGATCATCGGCCAGAGCAGACGCTTCAGCCCGCCGCGGGCAATCGCATAGCCGCCGGCCAGGCCGCCCAGTGTCAGGGCGATCACACCGATCGTGCCATAGAGGATGCCGACCTGCTGCGTCGGCAGCCCCAGCCCGCCGTCCGACCGGGCGTCCAGCAGGAAGGGCGTCACCAGCTTGAGCAGCTGGGCCTCGGCGAAACGGTAGAGAAGCAGGAAGCCGAGGATGACCGCGAGGTCCTGCTTGCGGAAGAACGCCGCGAAGGCTTCGAACCAGCCTGCGACCAGCCGCGGCCCGCGCGCCACCGCGTGATCCCCCGCCGGGCGCGGCAGGAAAACCAGGTGATACAACCCTGCCAGGAGGAAAACAGCCGCGGCCAGTGCGAACACCCCGGCCCAGGCCTGCGCCACCGCGCCCGTTGCGGCCGAGAGGGTGCCCGCCAGCCACACCAGGCCGCCCTGGCCCGCCAGGGTCGCCAGCCGGTAAAAGGTGCTCCTCACCCCGACGAACGCCGCCTGGTCGTGGGACGGCAACGCCAGCAGGTAGAAGCCGTCCGCGGCGATGTCGTGCGTCGCCGAGCTGAACGCCAGCAGCCAGAAAAAAGCGAGGGAGCCGCGGAAAAAAAGCGGTCCGGGCACGGTCAGCGCCACCGCCGCCAGCGCGCCGCCGAGGACAAACTGCAGGCTGACGATCCACCAGCGCTTGGTCCGGAACAGGTCGACGAACGGCGACCAGAACGGCTTGATCACCCACGGCAGGTAAAGCCAGCTGGTGTACAGCGCGATGGCCGTGTTCGAGACCCGCAGGTTCTTGTACATGACGACCGACACGGTCATCACGATCACGTAGGGCAGGCCCTCCGCAAAGTAGAGCGACGGGATCCAGCGCCACGGGTGCGGCGAAGCGGTGGGGGTCACCGCCATGAAATGCCGGGGTTGGCCATCGGGATCAGATCCAGTCCGGGTGCGCCACGGTCTGCGCGCCGCCGGCGCTGCCGGTGTTCACGGTCGCGGCCGGCTCGAAAAGCAGCAGCCACACCTCCTCCTCGGCCACCGGCCGGTGCTCCACGCCACGGGGCACGACGAGCAGCTCGCCCTCGCGCAGCACGACGGCGCGATCGCGGAACTCCATCCGGAACCACCCGCGGACGACGAGAAACAGCTCGTCCTCGTGCGCGTGGTGGTGCCAGGGGAAGGCGCCGAGGGACTTGACCAGCTTCACGTGCTGGCCGTTGAGTGCGGCGATGATCTTCGGGTTCCAGCGCTCCGAAAACAGGGCGAATTTCCCCCCAAGGTTGATCTTCTGCATGGCAAGACGGCGGGTCAGGGCGGGGCGATCTGGTCCCGCAGGGCGTCCGCCCAGTCGGTGATCAGGCGGACCTCCTCCGGGGTGAGCCGGGCCTCGGGATGCATCCAGGTGTAGGACTTCAGCGGCATGTCGTGCTGGTCCACCTCGTCGGAGATCTGCTCCAGTTTTTTTCCCGCCCGCGTGGCGGAGTAGCCGCCGAACTCGGAGAAGTTCAGGTGCCGTTTGCCGTCGTTGATGTGGGAGTCCAGCCACCAGCGGACCGGCTGCACGCTGGCATACCAGGGATACTTGGGGTGGTTGGAGTGGCAGTCGTAGCAGGCATTATGGAGCAGCGTCAGCACCTTCGCCGGCACCGCGCGGCCCGCGGCGATGTCCTGGGGGGACGGCGCGGAGGAATCATTCCGGGGCGGACGCCAGAGCTGGAGCAGGACCAGCGCGGCGAACAGGGAGAGTCCGGAGCGAAGGAGCATCTTTTTCATGGGGTCGGTTCGGAGGTAGGAGCGGTGGCAGCGCCGCGGCCGATCGCGGTCTGCACCAGGCCGGCAAGCGCGGGCGGCAGGTCCAGGCCGCGGGCGGCCGACTGCGCCGCCGGGCTCATCTTGCGCCAGGTTTTCCGGATGATGTCGGTGAATTTCTCCGCGGGATATCCGGCGTGCTGCGCGGCGAAGGCCCCGATCTCGTTTTCGAGGAAGACGAGGCAGGCCGCATCCTCCAGCGCCTGCGTGCCGGGGTTGGTTTTCAGGCCGGTCTTGGCGACCCAGGTGGCCGCCTCGCCGGCCTCGGCCGCCGGCACGCCGGCCTGGAGCAAAAGTTCCTTGGCCCGGCCGGCCTGCTTGACATAGAGCGAGCGCCGCCAGGCGAGGTAGCCCGGCTTGCCCGCGGGAAAGGTGGCGCGCGGCACCAGCCAGCGTTCGAGATGCTGGCAGCGGGCGGCGAGCCGCAGCAGCGGCGGCGCCGGCGGAGCGAGCCGCGCCACCCACGCTTCCATCCGGTCGGCGTAGACCAGTTCCGCCGCCCGGCCGTCGGTCGCGCGTTTCGGGTCGGCCGCGTGGGCGGCGTCGATCATTTCACGGGCGCGGGCGTGGGCGGGAGACACGGCCCGAGTAGAAGCCATCCCGCCGGGCTTACTCAATCCCGATCATTTTGCCGCCCCTGCCGGGTCCGCCGCGGCCTCCAGCACGGTGGAAAACGCCGCCGGGGCACCCGGCGCATACAACGGCGACAGCTGCTCCAGCTCGACGAGCGGCTCCGGACCGCCGAGATAGACCTGGGAGAAAAACCCTTCGTCGGGCGCGGCGGCCACGGTGCCGGAGGACGGCCCGCGGCCGACGCGCAGGACATAGCCCTGGTAGCGGCCGGTGAGAAGCTGCGGGCGGTGGCCGGTTTTCAGGATGAGATCAGGCCGGTACCGCAGGGTGAGCCGGCTGCCGCCCACCGTGGCGGCGGCCGGCTCGGGAAAAGCGGCGATGAATTGCGGCGTCTGGCCCGAGGGCAGCAGCACATAGCCGCGCGGCGCGGCGGTTTCGGGCAGGAGCCCGACCTCGACCTCCGTCGCGGCCGGCAGCTGAAAGATCTGCATGAACTGCGCCGGCCGCGTGCCGCCGGACATCTCCGCGCCGCAGACCAACCGCGCGCCGTCCCAGCCGTACGTGCGCGTGAGCCGCGGCCAGCCGTCACCGGCGTCCGCCAGCACCAGCCGCAACCGTCCGTCCGCATTGACGAACGACTCCGGCGGATTCGACTCCCACGCCGGCGGCGGCGGCCAGACGGCGGACCAGTTTTTTTGCGGGCCCAGCCAGAGCCGGTGGCCGCCGAGCTGGGCGGGATTCTCGCGCGTGGGCGGCGCGCGCAGCAGGTTGAGGTCGCGGTCCGCGGGCCCGAAATGAATCAGCCGCCCGCGTTCGAGCGAAACGACCGCCTTCCAGCCATGGGCGGTGGACGCGAGCGCCTTTTCCCCGTTCCACGTGGCCGGCAGCCAGGCGGGAGCCGGGGTTTCGGCCCGGCCGGCGGCCGGCCAGATCAGGCTGGGGAACAGCAGCAGGAATCGGTGCCAGGCGCCCATGGGATCAGCCGCGGACCGCCCGGGTCAGAACGCCAGATGCGCGGCGAAGGCGAGGATCGCCACGCTGGCCGCGGCGCAAACGAGCGTCGCGATCCGGGCGCCCCGGGCGTTGCCGCGGTAATGGATTTCCCCGGCGGGCCGGGCCGCCACGTCGGCCTCGCCCGCGATGGTGAACGCGCGCCACGAGAGGAACCCCTTGAAGCCCGCGACGCCCAGCAGGAGCGCGAACTGGATCCGGCCGCCCCCGGCGGCCTCGCCCTGCAGCGAGCCGAGGATCTTGGCGTCGACGATGAGGATGGTGAGGATGTTCAGCATCGCGTAGATCGAGGCGCGCCCGGCGAGGGCCTGGACGGATTGCTCGTCCGGGGTCAGCCGCGTGGGATCGTCGACGGTCACCACCGCGGTGGCCGAGTCGCCGAAGGCCGCGTGGTCGTCGTCCTTCTGCGGGAAGGGCGCGCGCCAGGCCGCGAGGACGGAGGGCACGGAGGCGAACATGACCACGAAGAAGAAGGTGGAGAACCCGAGCCATTCGGCCAGCGGGCCCGAGACCATGGCGGTGGGCACGAGCACGAGGTTCATCAGCGCCGTGGCGAACGCATAGTGGGTCATCGTGCAGCGCCCGGGCGCGAGCTGCTGCATCATGTAGATCATGTTCCCGACCATGCCGAAGCCGTAGCCGAACTTCTCGATGGTCACCAGGGTGACGATGGTGCCGTAGGGCAGCCCGTGCCCGGCGGCCGCGAGATGGCTGAGGAAGACGTAGGTGAAGTGCGGGAAGTTCAGGGCGAGGCCGAGGATCCAGAGGGAGCGGCTCAGCCCCACCTTGCCCGCGAACGCCCCGCCCAGCAGGCCGCCGATGATGGTGCCGACGGTGCCGTAGACGGCGTCGATGTCGCTGACCTGGCCCGCGCTGAGCCCGAGCCCGCCGTGCGCCGTGGTGCTCTGCAGGAAGAGCTGGCCCTCCATCAGGATCAGGCCCTCGCCGAGCCGGTAGAGGAAGACAAACGCGATCATGCCCCAGAAGGCGCGCTTGTGGAAGAAGGTGACCGCCGTGCCGAGGAAGTCGGCGACCACCTGGCCGACGCGGTGCGGCCGCTCCGAGATGCTGCCCACGGGCAGGAGGAAGATGTGGTAGAACGCCAGCACCGCCATGCTGCCGGTGCAGGTCAGCATGACGTTCCGCCACATCACGGGCTGCGACCAGCCCTGGTCCACCCGCATCCGGTCGAGGGTGGAGATGAGCAGGCCCGTGGCGAGGACCTTGCCCAGCACCCAGAACATGCCCTGCACACCCGCGAGCCGCGCCTGCGCGGGCTTGTCGAGCGCCGTCAGGTAGATGCCGTCGGCGCAGATGTCCTGCGTGGACGAGGCGAAGGCCGCGACCCAGAGCAGCGCGATGCTGATCTGGAAGAAACCCGGTGCCGTCAGGCTCATGGCGATGGCCGCGAACAGCAGGCCGCAGAGCACCTCCATCGTGAGCACGAAGAATTTCTTCGTGCGGTACATGTCGAGGAAGGCGGCCCACAGCGGCTTCAGCGACCACGCGATGCCGATGCTGCCGACGGCCACGGTGATCTGGCTGTCGGCGTAGCCGAGGGACTTGTACATCCGGACGGCGGTGCCGTTGATCACGTTGTAGGGGATGCCCATCGCGAGGTAGAGCGACGGCACCCAGAGATAGGGGCGCAGGGAATTCAGCTTGGGCATGGCGGGGTGGAGGGCGGCCGGGGGCCGGGGGTGCGGCGGCCATCACACCGGGGGCGCGAACAAACGCAAGGCGAAGCCTCCGGGCGGCGAAACGGAGCCGGTGGACCAATAATCCGGAACGAGGCAGTTGACCGCGGTATTCCTCTGAACTCGAGAAACTGAATGGTGCGACGGTAGGCCAGCCCGCTGGCGGGCGCCCAAAGAGCGCGAGCAAGCTCGCTGGCCCACGGGCCATTGCATCGATCCGGATAATATATCCGAAGGCTGCAGGGCTGCGCCTCGGGGCAGCCGCCGCGGCGCGGCATTTTAAACGGTTCGCGGCTGGACCAAGGTCCAGCGCTACCACGGACCGATGCATGACCACCCTGTTCTCCCCAACACTCCAGATCGGCCGCCGGCCCCGGCTCAGAACGGAAACCCGATCGAGAGCTGCAGGGTGCCGGCCGGGTCGAGCGGCCGCGGATTCAGGTTGCGGCCATACTCGACGCGCACCGGGCCGATGATCGTCTGGTAACGCAGGCCCAGCCCGGCCGAGAAAAGTTTCTCGTTGCACGGATAATCCCGCAGGCTCACGGCGGTGCCGAGCGCGTCGCCGAACACCACCACCGACCATTTGCTCGTGAGCGCCTGCTCGAGCTCGAGGTTGAACAGCAGGTAGGATTTGGCGCCGACGAACCGGCCCGCGGCATCGCGCGGCGCGGCCTCACCCGTCTGGTAGCCGCGGATGGAGCCGTCGCCGCCGGGGAAAAACCGCACGCTGACCGGCAGGCTGGCGTCGTTGGACGCGCCGAAGGTCGTCACGACACCCTCCGAGAAGCCGGCGTGGATCCAGCGGCCGTCGCCCCAGCCGGTATGGTAGGACGCGCTGAAGACGAACTGCTGGTAGACCACCTCGCCGCCGAGCCCGCGGTTGGCCAACTCGGCCTGCAGGGCGAGCTTGTAACCCGAGCGCGGCCGCAGCGGGTTGTCGCGCCGGTCGCGCACGACGCCGACATCGAGGCTGGCGACGTTCACCACCGGCAGGTCCGTGCCGCTCGTGGCCAGCTGGTTGTCCGCGGTGCGGACATGCTTGAAGGTGTAGCCGGTGGTGAGGGCCACCCCCAGCTTTTGCAGCGGCCACAGCAGCGAGAGGGTGGCGCCATATTCCTTGTCGACGAAGGAGAATTCCTGCCGCCGCCACCCGAACACCCGGGCGCTGCCGTCGGTGAACGTGCCGAAGAGGTCCGGCACCGTGTAGGTGTAGTCGCCCGACGAGCTTTTCATCGACTCGATGAACTTGAGGCTGTCGCCCTGGGCCCGGCCGAAGAGGTTGTAGTGCCGCCACTCCACCCCGCCGCGCAGCTGCTCGTAGCTGCCATAGCCGGCGAGCAGGTTGATTTCCGAGAGGCGGCCCTCGACCAGGTCGTACACGGCGTCGCGCGTCGCCGCCGCCGCCGGATCGTACCGCAGGTCGACCGAGCGGAAGACACCCAGCTGGGAAATCCGGGCCTGGCTGTCGTTGAACTTGATCGGGTCCAGCAAGGCGCCCGGCTGGACGGGCACCAGCCGGCGCAGCGTGGCGTCGCGCGTGCGGGCATTGCCGGCGAAGCGCACCCGGCCCACCCGCACTTCCGGGCCGGGAACGACCCGGGCGGTGACGGTGACGGCGGTCGAGCCGTCCGCCGCGGGGAAGGTCTGGGCCGCCAGGGTGACCTGCACGTCCGGATGACCGCGCGTGAAGTACCAGCGGCGGATCGCGGTCAGGGTGTCCTGCCGCCAGAGGGAGGTCCATGGCCGGCCGGTGCGTTCGCCGGCGATGCCGGCCGGGGCCTCGCCGCCGTCCGCGATGGCGAACTGCAGCGCCGTCACCTGCCAGCGCGGGCCCTCCCGCACGGCGATCCGGACCCGGACGGCGCCGGTGGCGCGGTCGATCTGCGGCTCCCCGGGGGTCACCGCGGCCTCGGCGTAGCCCAGCTGGCGCAGGGCCTCCGCGAGATTGCCGGCCGAGCCTTGCAGCCGGCCCGGCGAATAGATCCGCTCCGTGGCCAGCGGGATCAGCGTGTTTTCCCCGACAAAAAAGCTGCGCGCCTCCTTCGCCGTCATGGCCAGCAGGCCGGCGAAGGTGACCTCCCGCAGCGTGTAGCGCTGTCCGCGCGTGATCGCCAGCGTCGCCGCCGTCGCCGTGAGCGGCCGGGGCAGCGGCGGCTCGAGCCGGGCGTCCAGCGCGTACTCCGTGGCACGGCCGTCGGCCAGCGTCGCCTGCACCTTCAGGACCGGCTCGAGGTAACCCTCGTCGTTCAGCGCCGAGAGCAGCACCAGCGCGGCATCCTCGAGGGCGTTGGCGTCGAGGGCCGGGCCGGCCGGCCGCGCGAGCAGCAGTTTCAGCTTTTGCCCGGCGACGCGGTCGCCGTACCAGCCGAGGCCGCGCACGCGCAGGTCGGCGGCGTGGAGGTGCCCGGCGGCCAGCAGCAGGCCGCCCATGATCAGCCAGAACCGCCAGCCGCCCACGGGCGGCGCCGTGGGCTTATTTCTTTGCAAGCGGCGCGCCCTCCGTGGTGAACACGCGCCATTTCAGGCCCGCGTTGTAGGCGTCGAACTCGTCGTACTCGCCCACCAGCCCCCAGCGATCGGCGAGCTTGTATTCGACTTCATAGGTCTCGCGACCCAGCCGGGACACCTGTTCGCCGGCGGAAATCTCCAGCCGGTCCTCGCCGCTGAAACCGAGATCCTGGAACAGGCCGCGGCCGAGGTAGGCCCCGAGCAGCGCGAACCGCTGACCGCTGGACGCGACCGAGCCCGTGTCCCCCGCGGGCGGCTGGCCCGTCATCACCAGCAGCAGCGCGTCCGCGGCCGGGAGGGCCGGGGTGGAGGTGATGGTGACGTTGGGCGCGGGCAGCTCCCCCGTCATCTCCAGCCGCAGCTGGTAGTCGCGCCGCTGCGAGGTGGCGTTGAGGCTGACCACCGCGCGGAAGGGATCCTCCTCGCGCAGCCGCACGGCGCCCTGCGAAACCTTGAAGGTGGCGAAGGGGAACCGCACCTGCCCCTGGTCGACGGTCAGGGCGCCGACAGCGCGGGGTTCGCCGAGCGTGCCACCCAGATGAAAATTGGCCGAGGCCGTGCCGTCATACACGGTTGTGCGCACCTGGATGACGCCGGGGGCGCGGATCTCCACCGCCAGCGGCCAGTGCCGGTAGGGGTCGGCGGCCACGGAGAAATACGGCGGCTGCCGCGTCACCCCGCGCCGGCCGGTGGGCAGCAGCGTCTGCAGGTTCACGTTGGCCAGCACCAGGCAGTCGCGCACGGTCGCCGTGCCACCGAGGCGCGTCAGCCCGGCCGCGTCGGTGTCGGCCCGCAGGTCGAGGTCGGTGCGCAGGAGCAGACCGGTGTTCCGCACCACGGGAAGGTTCTTCGCCTGCAGCCCGAGCGCAAGGTGCGGCGCGGCGCCGGGCACCAGGGTGACGCTGCCGGTCAGGGTGACCGGTTCGCCGCCAAGCTTGGCGGTCAGGGTCCGCACCGTGACCAGCCGGTCCGCGAGCACCAGGTCCGCCTGGATGTCCTGCAGCGCCCCGAAGGGCGCGACGGGCCGCGACGCGGCGCCGGCGAGGTGCAGTTCGCCGGAGAATTTCAGGCCCGGGGCGAGCTGCACCGCGGCCGTCAGCCGGCCCTGGGCCATGAAGAAGGCCGGATACCGGCGCGCCAGCGGGGCGAGATTGGCCCCCGGAATCTCCAGCCGGCCCTCGGCCTGGCTCCAGTCGAAGGCCGCGGGCTCGCGCCACAGCTGCCGCCAGCGGGCGGCATCCATCGGCACGCGGCCATCGGCCGTCACGGCCTGACCGTCGACCTGGGCGGAAAAATCCGTGATGGTCACCGCCTCGCGGCCGAACCGCAGGGAGAGCGCAAGCTCCGCGAGGTCCGGCACGTCAAACTTGAAACGCCCCGGGCTGTCCGCCGCCAGCCGCGCCACCTGGACCCGCAGCTCGCCCGACGGCTGGCGCAGCGTGCCCGTGAGTTCTGCCCTGGCCGTCGCCTGGGTCAGCTGCAGTCCGGTCGCGGCCGCCAGCGCGGCCCAGAGGGGTGAATCCGGCTCGGTCGCGGCCGACAAGGCCAACGGGGCTGTCTCGTCCCAGACCAGATGCGGCGCGGGCGCCAGCCGCACGGCCACCGGCAGCCGGCCCGTGGCCGAGGTGAGCCCCCGGCCGGTTTCCACCACCTTGAATTCCTTGAGCTCGATCCCGTGCGCATCGCCGCGGGCGACGAGGCTGACCTGCGCCGGGCGCGGCGACATCTCGATCTGCGCGACGAGCGCGGCTTCGAAGGCGAGCGCCCCGTCGGCCGCCCGGCCGGTGGTCTGCAGCGAATGCACCTGCCAGCCAGGCCCGCTGACGGTCAGCCAGGCCTCCAGATCGGCGGAAGAAATCTGGCTGGCTGTGAGCGAGAAGGTGCCCTCCGGGCCGGCCGAACCCTGGAATGTGATCGAGCGGTCGCCGCCGGCCAGATGCAGGGAGCCGATCTGCCAGACGGGTGACCAGGTGATTTGCGCCGGGGCCGTGAGCCGCCACCGCTCCTCGCCGCGGGCGGTGAGCCGCAGCCCGGTCAGCCGCATTCCGGCGGGCGCGAGCGAGCCGGCCAGTTCCACCGCGGCAGCCTGCGCCGCGGCGCGCGCCGTGATCTCCAACTCGCGGCCCGTGCCCTGCCAGGCGGCGTCGACCGCGAGCGGGTGCAGCGGCGGCCACCGGGCCGCGGTGAGTTTGAGCGAACCCTGGTGGCGCGGCGCCTCGAGCGGCCCTTCCGCCGTGGCCGCGACTTCCGCGGCGGTCCAGCCGGCGCCCGCCGGCAGCCAGCGCGCAAACCACGCGGGCCCGAGTTTTGCCCGCAGCGCGGCGCCGCTCAACTCGCGCGTCTGCCAGTCCACCGCGCCGTGCGCATCCAGCGAGCTGGTCTCATCCAGCTGCACCCGGAGTGAGGTCAGTTCCAGCCGCGGCCACGCCAGCACGCCGGCGGCCTGCGCATCCTTGATGGCGTAGCCCGACACCGCCAGGTCGCTGCACTTGAATTCAAATGTCTGGCGGGCCGCCGCGGTGTCACCCGCCACCGTGACCACTCCCTCCATTTTGCCGCGCGCCTCGAGCCAGGGCATTTTCGCCAGGTCGGCCTCCACGTTCAGACGGGCGGGCTCCGCCGGCAACGGATGATCGAGACTGAAGGTGACCGGGGCGGTCAGCGCGGCGGTGGCGAAGGGCGCCTCGACCTGCAGCGCCGTCAGCGTCAGCGTGCGAAGGGAGCCGTGCGCGGCGGCGTGGGCCCGGAAGGGCGGGGCCTTGGCCCGGTTGTCCGCCGCGGGTTCGGCCCGGGCCGCGGCGGAAAGTTCGAAGGCGTCGTCGTGCCAGACCAGCCGGGCGTCACCCCGCACCTCCGCATACGGCACGCCCAGTTTCACGCGGGCGGCCGGCAGCCGCCAGTCCGAGGCCACCGCGCTGGCCTCGGCGGGGAGCCAGCCCCGGGCGGACCACCGCGCGGCCAGGTGAGCGGTTTGTTCCCAGAGCACCGCGTCGCCCTTGATCTCCGCGCCCGACCACACCAGCCGCAGCCGGGCATCGTTCTCCGCGGTGCGGGCGGACAGGGTGACCGCGCCATCGGCGTCCGCGGCGAGCGCGAAGGCGATCTGTCGCCCGGCGACACCGAGACCCTCCACCTGCAGGCCGGAATTCTCCCAGCGGGCCAGCGCGACGGTCGTCTCGGGACCGAAACCGTGCACCACCCCCGCGGTCAGCCGGAGGCGTGGCAGCCAGTAAAGCACGCGGGGAACGAGCCGTTGGCCCGCGGCCCACAGGTCCGGCAGGCCCCCGATGACCGTCGGGCCGGTGGCCGGGTCTGGGCCGGCGGGGCGTTCGAGCCGCCAGCCGTCGACGACCAGGGCCGGCGCCTTCCCCCGCCACCGCAGGGCCAACCACGCCAGCGGCGTGACCGCCCGCACCCGGTCCGCCGAGAAATCGATCCTCGCGTCCGCATAATGCACGTCCCGCAGCTGAAAATGGGCGTAGCCCGCCCGTTCGTAGCGCGCAAAGCTGACGCCCTGCGAGCGCAGAACCGGCCGCAGCGCCGCGCCCAGCCACCAGGGCAGCGTCGCCAGGGCGAGGCCCGCGACGCCCAGCGCGGATAAAAATACCTTCAGCCCACGGGCCATGCAGACTAGACCCGCGCGGCCGTGGGAGGTTACGGGCCAAACCACGGGCTCCGGCCGGGGCCGGCAAACATGAGCGGTTTTGCGCCTTGGTAATTTTCCCGGCCGGGACCAGGCTGGGCCACGTGCCGACTTTCCTGCCATGACCAACACCACCGTCTCCCAACTGCTCCCGATCCTGCAGGTCTCCATCGGACCCGTGATCCTGATTTCCGGCGTCGGCCTGCTGCTGCTGACCCTGACCAACCGCTTCGGCCGCATGCTCGACCGCACGCGGCTGCTGAACCAGGTGCTGGGCGCCGGCCCGGAGGCGGACCAGCGCGAGCTGCTGCGCACCCAGATCGCCATCCTCATGCGCCGCGCCGGCATCCTGCGGCTGGCGATCACCCTCGGCATCTTCACGGTGCTGCTCGCCGCCGTGCTGGTGCTGCTGCTCTTCCTCGCGACCTGGCTGCAGCTGGAACTGGCCGGGCTCATCGCCGCCATCTTCTGCCTGGCGTTGCTCTGCCTCATCGGGTCGATGCTCGCCTTCATCCGCGACACCAACCTCGCCCTCGCGGCCGCCCGGCTCGAGGTGAAGCCGTAGGCCGTCAGGCCACCGCCGGCGGCTCCGCCGCGCGGGCCCACAGGTCGGCGTGCAGCAGGCCCCACTCGCTGGTCCGCCGGCCGGCCAGGGCGAAGCCGTGCGCCGCCAGCAGGCTGTCCGGGGTCGTGACCCGCCGCGCGCGGAGCCCCGTGACGATCCGGAAAAAGCCGTACATGAGCGCATGCACCAGCCGCGCCCGCAACCGCGCGAGCCCGCGCGGCGGCACGGTGAAATCCGAGACCACCCAGCGGGCCGCCGGGGTCGCGGCCCGGGCCAGCACCTGGACCACGGGGCGCAACTCCTCCGGGGAAAAACAATCCAGGAAGAAATTGGTGACGATGGCGTCATAGGCGCCGGCCGGCGGCGACCACGCGGGCAGCGCGGCATGGACGAAGGTCACGCGCGCGCGGGCGAGCCCGGCCCTGTACGCGCGTTGCTCCGCGGCGGCGAGCATCCCGGCGCTGGCATCGACGCAGGTGATGTGCGCCCGCGGGTTGCGCGCGAGCAGCTCGCGCAGGACCGGGCCGTGGCCCGGCCCCGCGACGAGGATGCGTTCGCAGCCGGTCAGTTCGTCCAGCCAGGTGGTGCGGCAGCGCTGCAGGCGCGGCCCGGCGAGGATCTTTTCCATCCACGAGTAATGCGGGGCCAGCACGTCAAAGCCCCGGCGCGCCGCCAGGGTCCACCAGCCGCCGGCCAGGCCGGCGCCGACGGCATAGGCCAGCACATCCAGCCAGTCGCCGGTGGCCGAGCGGAACAGATGCGGCGCCACCGCCTCGGCGGCGACCGACCAGACGGCGAAGTGCAGGCCGATCTCGCCCCACCCGGGCCAGCCGTCATGCGCCCGGAGCCCGAGCCGGCGGTAGACCCAGAGCAGCAGCGGCAGGGCGGCCGGGATCAGGAGAAAATCGGTGGAATACCCGTGCCAGAAAAGTCCGGAGAAATGCGGGCGGATGACCCAGCGGTTGGCCGCATAGAGGCCGCACGCCACGAGGCAGAGCGGATCGAGCGCGTAGCGGAACCGGCTCACAGCAGGCCGGCGATCAGGAGCCCCGCCCCGAAGGCGAGGGCGAGGCGGATGAGGAAATTGGTCCCGGGAGGAAGCGTGGCGAACATGGGTTTTATGTAGGACATTTTGCCAGAAAAGCAAAGCGGGAGAGACAGGATCGGAAGGGAGAGAAGAGGTCTCGCCGCCCGGAAACCCCCGGTTTATTGGTGGGGCATGGCCTGGCGCATGGCTGAATCCATCGTTCGCGGAGAGATCGACAACCGCAGGCGCGGCCGCGTGACGGGCCGCCCGGAACCGGTGAAACTCGACCTGCAGGGCAACTGCTGGCGCGATCTGGCGGGACGGCGGCTGCCGTTCACCATTCCCGAACCGAAGCCCGGTGATCTGGACGCGTTTGCCCCGCGGCAGACCGGCCCGACCGGTGACATCACCGCCTCGCGCAAGGTGAAGGTGACCGACATGCCGCCCGACCAGATCGGCGAGCATGATGCGGCGAAGAAGCCGGTCCCGTGGCACTGGGGCAATTCCCTCCATCTGGAATGGTTCAGCGAACGCAACGGCCGGGTCGTGATCGAGTCGGCGGACTATGTGCTGAAGATCATCGGCGAACCCGCCTGGGAGATGACGCCGGAGGAAGAGGAGGCGCAGCGCCGGGCCAACGGCGAAGCCCTGGCGGGTTCCATGGCACGGTTGGTCCAGGCCGCGGACGCCCGGGCGCACGCGGACACCGACGGGCAGGAAAAACCGCAGACCGAAGAGGAAGCCGAGCAGATGCAGGAACGCAGCGATCGGCTGGCGGATCGCATCCAAGCCCGGTTGGCCCGGGAGGGCGGGGGGGCGGACTACAGGAGAATCCTGGAGGAGGAGATCGAGCGGATGCGCCGCGAGCGGGGCGAACCCGAACCGACCCCCGGGGAGCTGGAACGAAAGGACGCATGGATCGGGGAGGCGAACCGGGCCGCCGAAGAGGCGTTGCCGAATCCGGATCCAGAAATCGAGGCGGCGTTGGAAGCCAAGCACCCCCTGGCGGAACGGGCCTTCGGGCTTTCCGGTCAGGTGCAGGGCACCGCGGAAGCGGAGGGCTGGGTGCCGGACGGTGCCAGCAACGAATATCCGACGGCCGAGTTGGTGGACGCCACCATGATCGCCGCGGCCAAGCTGGCCGGGGCGCTCAACGGCCAGACCTGGCCGCCGCCCGTGGATTTCTGCGCCGGCATCATCGTCCGTCTGAAACGGGCGCGGGTCTGTCTCGACGACGCGCGGCGCGCGACCGAGTCTTGCCAGGAGGGAAAATTGATCACGCCGCAGCATCTCGGGCCGATCGTGGTCGAGCTCATCGACCTCGCGCACGAAGCCGACATGATCATCGCTGAACTCCGCGCCCGGCTCGATCGAGGAACAGAGTGAAGGACGGTTTGAAACTGGCGGGAGGAAGCGTTTGCCCCTGCGCAGATGCGGGGATCCATTTTTCGGGACGGCCGTTTCAGCGGAAGATGGCGCTTGACTAACAATAATTCTGTAATTACAGAAATAGCCATGAAGCTTACGCCCGTCACGGAAAAATTCATCCTCCACTGGGGGGAGATGGGCTGGCGCTGGGGCATCAACCGGGCGGTGGCCCAAGTGCATGCGCTGTTGATGATGGCGCCCAAGCCGCTGCCGGCGGACGAGATTTGCGACAGTCTTGGCGTGGCGCGCTCCAACGTGAGCAACAGCCTCAAGGAGCTGCAGGGTTGGGGCCTCGTGCGGGTGGTGCACGTCTTCGGCGACCGCCGGGAGCACTTTGAGACCCTGCGCGATGTCTGGGAGATGTTTCTGATCATTCTCCGGGAACGGAAGAAGCGGGAGCTGGATCCGACGCTGCAGACGCTGCGCGAATGCGCCGAGGAGGCGACCAAGGGCAAGGATGCTTCAGACTACACGGCCCAGCGGCTGAAAGAGCTGATCGAATTCATGGAATTGAGCGGCGGCTGGGCCGACCGGGCTCAGGCGCTGTCGCCAGCCGCAGCCAAGCGCCTGAGCCAGATGGGCGACAAGATCTTCCGCCTGGTAGGGTAATTTTTGCCAGCAGATTTCTCAGTTATCAGAAAACACAAAAAAGAAAAACCATGAACCACACCATCACTGCCTATCTCATCTACCTGCCGGTTTCGGTGGCGATGACCATCTGGGTCGCGCGCACCTTGCACCAGAACGGCCGGGTATTTCTCGTCCAGGCCTTTCACGGTCGGGAGGACATGGCCGATTCGGTCAACCATCTGCTCGTGGTCGGCTTTTACCTGATCAACGTGGGCTTCATCGCCGCGGCGCTGCGCTATGGCGAAAAACCTCACGACCTGCAGGAGATGATCGAGTTTCTGAGCACGAAGCTCGGTATCGTCCTGCTGGTGCTCGGTGGCATGCACTTCTTCAATATCTTCAACTTCGACAAGATAAGGAAGAAGGGTACGCGCACCGAAGCGACCCCGAGCGTCGAACCGCCGGTCCTGCCGGCCCGCTGACCACCGCAGGGCATGAAAATTGTGCTTCCAGGCGGCAGCGGGCAGGTGGGACGGCTGCTGAGCCGCGCCCTGTCGCGGGAAGGTCACGCCTGCGTGATCCTCACGCGCCGGCCCCGGCCGCCGGATCACGCCTTGCCGGGATTGCGGCAGGTGGTCTGGGACGGGCGGACCATGGGCCCGTGGGCCGGGGAAATCGACGGAGCCGACGCGGTGGTCAATCTCGCCGGCCGATCGGTGGATTGCCGGTATAACGAGCGGAATCTGGAGGCCATGTTGCGATCACGCGTGGATTCGACGCGGGTCGTGGGTGAAGCAATCGCGGTGGCCCGGGAGCCGCCGCCGGTGTGGCTGCAGGCTGGCACAGCCACGATCTACGCCCACCGGCTTGATGCGCCCAACGACGAGTTGACCGGACAGATTGGCGGTCACGAGCCGGACGCACCGCCCTTATGGCGCAAAAGCATCGAGATTGCGCAGGCGTGGGAGGCCGGGCGGGCGGCGGCCCCGACGCCCCGCACCCGAAAGATCGCCCTGCGCTCGGCCATGACGATGAGCCCGGATCGCGGCGGGGTGTTTCACGTCCTGGCGACACTCTGTCGTTTGGGCGCGGGCCGGCAGGGTGACGGCCGGCAGTTTGTTTCCTGGATCCACGAACATGATTTCGTCGCGGCCGTCCGGTTTCTGATCGGCCGCGATGATCTTACGGGCGCATTTAACCTCACGGCGCCGCACCCGCTGCCAAACCGCGATTTCATTCACGCGATCCATACGGCACTCGGGCGCAAACTGGCGGTGCCTCTTCCTGTTTGGATGCTGGAGATCGGGGCCTTTCTTATGCGCACCGAAACTGAGCTGATCTTGAAGAGCCGCCGGGTGGTGCCGACCCGGCTGCTCAACAGCGGCTTCGGCTTTCGCTATCCAGCGTGGCCGGCGGCGGCCACCGAGCTGGCGCGTCGATTGCACGCCGGCGGCGAAACCTAACAATCAATCAAACGCCCATGACCCGCCGCAAACGCATCGCCCTCGAATTGCTCGGCCCGCCATTGCTGGGTGCTGCTCTGGTGGTTCTTTTGCAGGGTGGCGCAGCCCTGGGGGAGGTGGTGATGAAAGACGGCTCGTGGCAATCGATTCTGCCGATACTCTCAATGGTGCCGATCGTTGTGCTTTTTGCCTATGCGATGACCATGATCCAGAGCATACTTTACACGGTGGTCATGGAATGGCGGTTCGCGCGAGGGCTCGATCCGCGGAGTTGGAACTCGGTCGGATTGTCCTCTCTGCTGGGATTCGCCTCGGGCGCGGCGATTTGCATGGCATATGGATTTGAGAGATCAGACCTACGGTTTCTTTGGCTGTTCTATGCCGGGATCGGGCTTGTCGTTGGCATTCTGCTGGGACTGCTGATCAAGGTGCTCTCGCCGAAGGAGCCAACGGTGACGAAGAACCGGCCCTGAACCCGGGCGCGGCAGTTGGTGCGCCTGGCCCCGTTCCCCAAGCGATTCCTTTCAAGGGTTTCGTGGGCCAACGTATTCGCAGGATGCGCCTCAGCCCAGGATCTGGCGGAGGCTCTCGAGGTCGAGGACGGTGGCGAGGGACTCCTCCTGCACGACGGCGGCGGCGAGGGCGGACTTCTCGCGCTGGAGGGCGCGGATCTTCTCCTCGACCGTGCCGCGGGCGAGCAGCCGGTAGGCGATCACCTGGTTGCGCTGGCCGATGCGGTGGGTGCGGTCGATGGCCTGCGCCTCCACCGCGGGGTTCCACCACGGGTCGTAGAGCACCACATAGCTGGCGGCGGTCAGGTTGAGCCCGGAGCCGGCGGCCTTCAGCGAGAGGAGAAACACCGGGATCGCCGGGTCGCCCTGGAACTTGTCGACCAGGGCCTGGCGGTTCTCCGTCTGGCCGGTGAGCACCAGGTGCGGGATCTCGCGCTGCACGAGCTCCGCGCGGATGAGCTCGAGCATAGTGACGAACTGGGAGAAGACCAAAACCTTGTGACCCTCTGCGATGAGGGGTTCGAGCGTCTCGAGCAGGGCGTCGAGCTTGGCGCTCGAGGTGCCGGCCCCGCCGGCGGGGCCACCGCCGATGAGCCGGGGGTCGCAGCAGATCTGGCGGAGCCGGAGCAGCGACTGGAGGATGTTGAAGCGCTGCGCGTCGAACGCGCGCGCACCCGTCACCCCGAGCAGGATCTGGCGCGCGCGCTTCAGTTCCGCGTCGTAGAGCGCGCGCTGCGCGCCCTCGAGCTCGCACACGATCTCCTCCTCGATGCGCGGCGGCAGGTCGCGGGCCACCTGGTTCTTGGTGCGCCGCAGCAGGAAGTGCCGCACGCGCGCGGCTAGCCGGGTGCGGGCGCCGGCGGGGTCGGCCCGGTCGTCGTAGAGCCGCTTGAAGGCGCCCTGGCTGCCGAGCAGGCCGGGCATCGCGAAGGCGAACAGGCTCCAGAGGTCGAGCAGCCGGTTTTCCACCGGTGTGCCGGTGAGCACGAGCCGGTGGGTGGCGCGGAGCGCCCGGGCGGCGAGGGCGGTGGCGCTGCCGGGGTTCTTGATGTTCTGGCCCTCGTCGAGGATGACGGCGTCCCAGTGGCCCATGGCGAAGGTGCCGGGATTCAGCCGGAGCTGGGCGTAGTTGGCGATGACCAGCTGTGCGCCCGGGCCGCCGGCGGCGGTCTCCGGCGCGGCGGGATCGAACACCGCGGCGCGCAGCGTGGGCGCGAAGCGGGCGGCCTCCAGCGGCCAGTTGGTGGTGACGGATTTGGGGCAGACAACGAGGGCGCGGAACGGCTTGGCGGGGTCGCGCGCCGCCAGCCAGACGAGCCAGACCAGGGCCTGCACGGTCTTGCCCAGGCCCATGTCGTCGGCGAGCACGCCGCCCAGGCCGTGGGTGGAGAGCCAGGCGAGGAACTCGAAGCCCTCGCGCTGGTACGGGCGCAGCTCGGCGGTGATCGTGGCGGGCACGGGGGGCGGCGGCAGCGTGCGCAGCTCGACGGCGCGGCGGCGGAGCTGCTCCCACGCGCGGGCGGCGAACACCTCGCGCAGGCTCTCGTCGCTGGCGAGCTGCAGCGCGTGGAACCGGTGGTGCTCGCCGACGACCGGCATCTCGGCCAGCCCCAGGGCGATGAGCCGCGCCTGCTGGGCCGCATCGTTGCCGAGTTGGAGCCGGCGCCAGCCCCGGCCGGCGAGGCGGACGAAGCCGCCGCGGGCCGCGAGGAGGAGCGCGATTTCCTCCTTGGTGAGCGTGGTGTCGGAGGCACGGGCGATCAGGCGGACATCGAACCAGTCGCGGGCATGGCCGTCGGGCTCGACCTCCAGCGCGAAGCTGGCGAGGTCGGGCGGGCGCACGAGGCCGGCGAGCTCGTCCGTGGCCTCGACCACGGTGTCCGCGGGCAGGGTCGCGATCCAGGCGGCGAGCTCGTCCGCGAATTCCTCCGTGACCGGCCGCTGCCAGCAGGGCTCCGGCGCGTGCGCGGCCACCCAGTGCAGCCCGAAGCGCAAAAAAGGCCCGACCGCGGCCTGCGCCGGTTCGCGGTCGTAGACCACGAGAGGGCCGGGGTCCGGCGGGACGGCCGCCGGGGCGGCGGCGAGCTCGCGCCAGCCGGCCGGCGTGTAGCGCTCGCGGCGGATGCCGGTGGCGGTGACGGTGGCGAGCTCGACACAGAGGATTTCCCGGGATTCCGCCTCGTCGTACTGGCCGACGGCGCCCGGGTGGAACTCGAGGGCGAGCCGCAGGTGGGGCCGCAGGGCCGCCTGCAGCACCGGCCGTTGAAACTCCTCCGGCAGCCGCGTGCCCGACTGCTGGAAAAAATTCATCGCCGCTGGCAGCGTGAGCAGCGAGCGCGGCAGCGGGACGGGCATGGCGGGGTTGACGGGCTCGCCGGCCGCCGCGGAATTTTTCTCCCCGAGCGGCGGCGGGCCGCGGTGCACGGTCGCGCCCGCCAGGTACAGCGGGACGGGTGCACCCTCGAGCAGCACGAGCGGATGGGGCGCGGGTGAGCCGTCGGCGCGGGTCAGGGTTGCCTCCATCTGGCCGGCGTCGCCGGCCCGGGGGCGCAGGGTCCATACCAGCGGCGCGGGCGCGAGGGTGAGCGGCTCGTGGGCGGGGCCGGTGAGGCAGCCACCGGCGAGCGGATCGGTCAGCGCCGCGTGGAGGGCCGCGCGGAACTCCGGGATTTTCGGGGAAGGCTGGGCGGAGCCGTGCTGGAAGACCGCGTCGCGAAACGCGAGGGCCAGCCGCAGCGCGGGCTCGTCGAAGAGCAGCGTGAGCTGGCGCGAGTCGCTCAGCCACTGGCGGAGGGTCTCGGGGTGGAGCTCCTCCCAGACGGCGACGGGGTGGGCGCGGGATTCCCAGCGCCAGGCGCGGTCGAGCAGCCGGAGCCGCAGCTCGTGGCGCGGCGGCCGGGGCCGCTCGGCCGCGGCCGGCAGCGCGGCCGAGAGCTGCTCGAAGTGGCGGGTCCAGTCGCGGCGCGCGCGCTCCTCCTCGCGCGCGGCGATCCGGACCTGCGCGGCCGGCAGGTCGGTCAGGGGCAGGATGAATTCCGGCAGCGGCAGCACCCGGCGCTGCAGGGCGACGGCGAGGTAGGGCCACAATTCGAGCGGCGTCGCGGGCGGCTGGTCGGGGTCCCACCAGCCGTCGCACCACGGCTGCTCGTTGTAGCCGTAGGCCAGGTGGCGGTGCGAGGGCGGCAGCAGCCAGCTGATCGTGTAGGGATCGAGCTGGCCGCCCTGGAGCAGGGCGGCGTGGGCCTCGGCGAGGCGGCGCAGCCAGGTCTGCTCGGTGCGCTTGAGCGCGCGGCCGAGCCGGGCCGCGACCTCCGCGGCCAGCAGGTCGCTGGCAGCCGGCGCCGGGGAATCGGGGGCGGTCTCCGCCGGCGCCTCGCGCAGGCGGTCGAGGAGCGCGAGGCCCGCGGCGTAGGCGTGCTTGCAGTTGACCTCAAACGGACAGGTGCAGAGGGAGGCCCAGCCGTGGGCCGCGTCATGGTCGAAGCGCACCGAGTAGAGCGAGCCGCCCTGGACCTTGGCCGAGGCGCGCGTGCCGATGATGCGCAGGGCGCGGACGCGGCCCTCGCGCTGGTAGGCCTTGCCGCGCTGCCGCTGGGTCGTGGCGAAGGTGCCGAGCCACGCGGCGAGTTCGCCGGCATGGGGCGCCAGGGCGAGGTCGGCGGCGGAGCGGGGCTGGCTGGAGGCGGGCAAGGGAGGAGGAAGATAGCACGAACCGGGCAAAGCGCGAGGCTGGCGTGCGGACCGATGGATTGGAGGGCGGGATGGCTGATCCCGCCGCGAACAAGATAGAACCCACGAAAGCGGGATCAGCGATCCCGCCCTCCAGTATTCAATACACCTGCTCGTCCAGCAGCGCGAACAGCCCGGCCTCGGTGATGCGCGTTTGCTGCATGCTGTCGCGGTCGCGCAGCGTGAAGGTGTCGCCGGGCTGCTCGATCGTGTCGAAGTCGATCGTCACGCACCAGGGCGTGCCGGCCTCGTCCTGGCGGCGGTAGCGCTTCCCGATGGCCCCGCCGTCGTCGTAGGCCACGGCGTACTTGCGCTTCAGCTTCGCATAAAGGTCCCGGGCGCGGCCGACGAGGGCCTCCTTGTTCTTGATCAGCGGGAGCACGGCGACCTTCACCGGCGCGATGCGCGGCGAGAGCCGGAGCACGGTCCGTTTCTCCGTGTGGCCCTTCTCGTCGGTCACGTCCTCCTCCGCATAACCGGCGCAGAGCACGGCGAGCAGGATGCGGTCGACGCCGACCGCGGGCTCGATGACGTGCGGGACGAACTTCTTCTTCGTCGCCTCGTCGAACATCTCCTGCGGCTTGCCGCTGGCGGTGGCGTGCTGCGTCAGGTCGTAGTTGCCGCGGGCGGCGATGCCCCACAGCTCCTGCACGCCGAAGGGATATTTGAACATGATGTCCACCGTGCCGCGCGAGTAGAACGCGAGCTTCTCCTTCGGGTGGGTGTAGCGCGAGAGGTGGCCGGCGGGCAGGCCGATGCTCTTCAGCCAGGCCTCGCACCAGGCGATCCATTCCTCGTGGCACTGCGCCCAGTCGGCGTCCTCGTGGATGAAATACTCCATCTCCATCTGCTCGAACTCGCGGGAGCGGAAGATGAAGTTGCGCGGCGTGATCTCGTTGCGGAACGACTTGCCGATTTGCGCGATGCCGAAGGGCAGTTTCACGCGCGTGGTGTCGATCACGTTCTTGAAATCCACGAACATGCCCTGCGCCGTCTCGGGCCGCAGGTAGGCGACGGACGAGGCGTCGCTCATCGCGCCGACGTTCGTCTGGAACATCATGTTGAACGAGCGCGGCGGCGTCAGGCTGCCGGGCTCGCCGGTGGCGGGGGAGGGGATGAGCTCGATCTCCTCGGGCCGGGCCTCGGTGAAGTCCTTCGGCGTGACCGGCGCGAGCACGCCCTGGACGGCCTGCTTGCGCTTGAAATTTTCGGCGGCGGCCTGCAGTTCGCCGGCGGTGTTCTCGCTCTCCAGGGCGGAGACGTAGCCGACGGTCTTGCCGTCCACGACCACCGGCGACCAGAACAGCTGGTCCGCCCGGTAGCGCTGCTTGCTCACCTTGCAGTCGACGAGCGGGTCGGTGAAGCCGGCGACGTGGCCGGAGGCCTCCCAGACCTTGGGGTGCATGATGATGGAGGACTCGAGACCGACGATGTCCTCGCGGCGGCGGACCATGTCGTTCCACCAGCAGTCGCGGATGTTCTTCTTGAGCTCGCTGCCGAGCGGGCCGTAGTCGAAGAAGCCGTTGAAGCCGCCGTAGATTTCGGAGGACAGGTAGATGAAGCCGCGGCGCTTCGCGAGCGAGACGACGGCTTCCATGAGGTTGGCGGGGGCGGCGGGACTGGGCATGGGAGGGTGAAACCGTTGCCACGCCCCGGGGGTCCGGTCAATGCCGGGGTTTGTCACCGGCCCCGGCGGGGAACCCGCGGCCGCGGCCAGGGTCGGATGGCCCGGCCCCGTATCCCGCTCCCTATGTAACCATGACCCGACCGCGCAATCTTCACCGGATCACCGGCCCGGCCCTGATCTGGCCGGGCGGCCCGCCCCGGCCAAGTATCGGTTTGCCAGCTGCGGGCAAGCCGTGCACGAGTTGGCCCTCCACTTTCATGAAGAACCCCCTCCGCCTCCTGCTTCCCGCCCTCCTTGTCCTGCTCGCCCCGGCCGCCGGCCTCGCCCAGCCCGCCGCCGCGCCCGCCCCGGCCGCCAGCGGCTACAAGGTCAGCGTCGAGATCTCGTTCAACCAGCAGGGCGATGCGGAGGCCGTCAAACTGCTCGAAAGCGACGACCCGACCGGCGCGCAGCTGCTCAACAGGATCGCCATCGACCTGGCGAAGCAGGTCAAGCAGCCGCCCCGGCTCGTGGACGGCAAGCCGGTGAAGTTCAAGGCCCACGCCCCCTTCAGCTTTCCGGTGGAGGGCGACGAGGGACCGGCGGCGAACAACGCCCCCAAGCCGTCGGTGCATTTCGCCGGCCAGCCCGTCTACCCCCCGGAACTCGCGGCCGCCGGCACGGCCGGCGGGGCGATTCTCGAGCTGATCATCACGGCCGAGGGCCGGGTGAGCCGCGCCACGGTGCTGCGGGCCTCGCACCCGGAGTTCGGCCAGGCCGCCCAGGCGGCGATCATGCAATGGGAATTCACCCCGGCCAAGAAGGACGGGGTGCCGGTCGAGTCCCGCTGGCGCATCGCGGTGGATTTCCTGCAGCCGACCAAGGATATTGACTGGAAATGGTGCGTCGCCCCACGGCCCAGCCTGGGCACCTACTCGGTGGTGCACCGCCCGGATGCCGCGGCGTTACCGGCGGACAATGCCGGCGCCGTCATGCCGGCGGCGGGGAAGTAGACCCGCCCACTTCGCGCTTGCGGGCCGGACGGGCCGGGCAACCGTGGCCGCCATGAAAGTCACGTTTACCGCGAAGGAATACCGCCAGCTCCTCGAGCTGGTGCACCTGGGCATGTGGGCCGTCACCGGTTACCAGGGCGAGGACACCGCGGTGGCCAAACGCTACTTCGCCTTCGACCAGAAGCTGCTCGGGCTGGCGACCGAACTGGGCTGCGCCGACCTGGTGGAGGCGCGGGATGACGGCTCGATGCAGCCGGCGGCGAAATTGTCCGAGGACGACCGCGTGCGCGAGATCCAGAGCGAGTTCCAGAACGATGTCTTCTGGCACGAGCTCGTCACCCGGCTGGCGGACCGCGACCAGGCGGGGGAAAGCAGCCGGGGGGCCATGGACACGCCGGGCGTCGAGCCGCCCCCGACCAGCGACGAGCGGCTCAAGAAGCTCGAGGACCGCTATTGGAAGGAATTCGAGAAAAACGACCTCGCCAACGTCGTCGTGCTGCGCGGCGGCCGCGGCTGAGGAACCTGCAAGGTTGCGCCGTTGTTGGCTGCGGCCAACCCGGTGTTGGTCCCCGGTTCTCTCTCCGCGCAACCGCGGCAAATCAATATTCGATCCGCAGCTTCCGGTAGATGAAGTGCAGCAGCCAGGCCGGGCCGATGAGCAGGAAGACCACGTCCTTGAGGAAGGACGGCTTCTGCCCTTCGATCCGGTGGCCGATGAATTGTCCGATCCAGGCCACCACAAACAGCAGCAGGCTGCTCTTCCAGACCGGCACGGGGCAGCGCCGGGCCTGCCACTCGATCAGGACGTAGCACAGCGACATGAAAAAAAACAAGCCGAACGCCAGCGGGGCCGACAGCCGGAAATAGAACACCAGCGCGGCGAGAATCGCGGGTTCCGCCCACGTGAACCACGGGGCGGCCGCGGCCTGCGGCGCCGGCACGGGGAGGGACCAGAGCAGGCCCAGCACGCTGTAAAAGATGACGGGCACGCAGAGCCAGTGGATGGTTTCGTTGGCGTGGTCCTGGTGGCTCTCGGCATACTCGGCGAACCACTGGTCGGCGGACTTCCTCGGGGCTTTCATGAGGGGTGGACATTGGCCAGCATGTGGCCTTGAGTGGCCGAGGCAAGTCTCCCGATGGCACTATTCGGCGGACTTGCGGTCGCACTCCGTCTCAACCCAGCCCCCCGCCATGAAATGCCTCCGTCTGCTGCTCCTCGCCCTGTTTGTCCCCCTGGCCGTCCGCGCGGCCGAGCACCCGTTGAAAGCGGACCCGGCCGGCACCTTCCTCGACGTCGATGTGGTCGCCACGATCAACTTCACCTCGCACCTGGATGCCTACGACGCCCGGTTGAGCGTTGACGACACCGGCAAGATCAAGAGCGCGACGTTTGCCTTCAAGTTTGCCGACCTCAAGAGCGGCAAGCCCGACCGCGACGCCGAGATGATCAAGTGGCTGGGCGGCGGCTCGCCGGAAGGCCGGTTTGAAATGGGCAACCTCGCGCAGGTGCCCGACGGCCAGGGCCAGGTTTCCGGCCGGCTCACTTTCCACGGCGTGACCCAGCGGGTCGAGTTTCCGATCAACATCGCGCGGGTGAACGGCACTTATGTGGTCACGGGCGAGACGACCATCGATTACCGCGACTGGAACCTGAAGATCATCCGGAAGGCCTTTCTCTTCAGCGTCTCCCCCATGGTCAAGGTGCGCTTCAAGCTCACCGCCGCGCCGGTGCCCGAGGCCGCCCGGTAGGACGGGGAGCCCGGGCGGAGCGGGGCGTGCCGCCCGCGGCCGCGGCTGTTATCATCCCATGCGCCACCTCGCGCTCGTCTTCATCAACCTCCGGCGCCACAAGCTCCGCGCCCTCATCGGGGTCGCCGGCATCAGTTTCGGCGTGGCCGCGATGCTGACGATCCTCTCCCTCGTCAACGGCGCCATCGGCATGTTCGAACGCGTCCTGGCCGTCGACAGCCACTATCTCGTCTTCGAGCGCAATGTCTCCGACCTTTTCTTCAGCAGCGTGACGGACGCCCAGGTGGCGGCCCTGCGCCGGCTGCCGCAGGTCGCCGCCGGCCAGCCGCTGCTCTTCGGTCTCGTGTCCTCCCCCGACCACCCGATCATCACCTGTTTCGGGTTGGAGGCGGACAACCCCCGCCTGACCCGGGCGCACTGGACCGCCGGCCGCCCGGAGGATTTCGGCCGGGTCGAACACGGCATCTGGCTCGGCGCCCGCGCCGCGGAATTCCTGGGCGCGCGACCCGGGCAGCCGCTCGCCGTCGGCCACGGCGAGTTCATCGTCGCGGGGATCTTCTCCACGGCGAACGGTTTCGAGGATGGCGGCGTGTTCCTGCCCCTGGCCGAAGCGCAGCGGTTCTTCCACCGGGACGGGGTGGCGTCCGTCGTCGCCGTCATGCTGCGCGACCCGGCGCAGGGCGCGGAGTTCAAGCGCGCCGTCGCGGCGGCCTTCCCCGGGCTCCTCGCGCTGGAAAACCGCGAATTCAGCCGGAGCTACTCGCAGTTCAGGATCCTGCACTACACCGCCTGGGCCGTCGGCCTCTGCGCGTTCCTGCTCGGCGGGCTGGGCGTGGCCAACACCATGCTGCTGTCGGTCTTCAGCCGCATCCGCGAGATCGCCGTGCTGCGCGTCTGCGGCTTTTCCCCGGCGCAGGTGGCCGGGCTGATCTTCGGCGAGGCGGCGGTTATCGCGGCAGCCGGCCTGGCGGCCGGCTTCGCGCTCGGTTACGGCGCGCTGTTTGCGCTCGGGCACGCGCCGCAGTTCCAGGGCTACGTGCAGGCGGTGGTCCGGCCGGCCATGCTCGGCGGCATCATGGTCACCGCCCTCGTGACCGCCGTGGCCGGCGCCATCTACCCCGCGCGCTTTGCGGCCCGCATCCAGCCCGCGGAGGCGCTGCGCTATGAATGACCCCGGCCCCCGCCCGCCACCCACCCCGCTGGTCTGGGCGCGGGGGCTTGGCAAGTCCTACGACGCCGGCCGGGTGCGCGTGCTGGCGGACGTGAACCTGGCGGTGGCCGCGGGGGAGATCGTGGCGCTCTGGGGCGCCTCCGGCTCGGGCAAGAGCACGCTGCTGCACCTGCTCGGCGGACTGGACCAGCCCGACACGGGCGAGCTGGCGGTCTGCGGCCTGGATCCGCGCCGCGAGGACCACCGGCTGATTCTCCGGCGCCGGCACCTGGGGTTTGTCTTCCAGCTGCACAACCTGATCCCGGATCTCACCGTCGCCGAGAACCTGCGCGTGCCCGCGCTGGCGGCCGGCCGGCCGCACGGCGCAACCATGGCCCGCGTGCACGAGCTGGCGGAGGCGGTCGGCATCGCCCACCGGCTCGGGCACCGCATCCAGGACATCTCGGGCGGCGAGCGCCAGCGCACCGCCATCTGCCGCGCCCTGATGAACTCCCCGCAGCTGCTGCTGGCCGACGAGCCCACCGGCTCGCTGGACGAAGACACGGGCGACAACGTCTTTGCCCTCCTGCACCGCCTGGCCCGGACGCGCGGCGTAACGGTGGTGCTGGCGACGCACGAGCGCCGGTTCGCGGAGCAATGCGACCGGGTGCTGCACGTCCGGCAGGGCCGGATCGAACCCGCGTGAACGCCGCCGTCACCAGGTCGGTGCGGCGGCACAGCGTGGGCTGGCTGGTGGCGGCGAACGCGGTCGGCCTGCTGCTGGCGGTGCTCCTGCTCCGGCCCGGGCTGAACGATCTGCTGGCCCCGCTGACGTATGGCCGGTGGATGCCGCTGCATCTCAACTGGCAGCTCTACGGCTGGTGCGCCCTGCCGCTCGTGGGGGTGCTGTTCCGGTTTTACCTGCCCGACGATGACCGCGCGGCCTCTGCGGCCCGGTTCGCGCTGGGATGCTGGACCGCCACCTTGTTTTTCGGCGGGCTGACCTGGCTGGCCGGGCAGGTCGGCGGCAAGGCGTTTCTAGACTGGACCGGGGCCGCGCGCAGCCTGTGGGCCCTGGCGGGCCTGATCCTCTGGCTGGTTTTGATGCGGCAAGCCGCGCGGCGCAATCCCCTCCCGGCCGCCTGGGCGTGGGCGCTGCTCATCGCGCTGGGGGCGGTGCCGTTCGTGCTGTATTGGGCGGCGGGGCCGGGAGTCTATCCGGCGGTGAACCCGGACAGCGGCGGGCCGACCGGCGCGAGCCTGCTGGGGTCGACGCTCGGCGTGATCGCGATCTTCGGGCTGCTGCCCTGGCTGCTCCGGCTGGAACGGGTGGCGGGCGCACGGACGCGGTGGGGTTGCGCGGCGGCGTTCGCGCTGTCGCTGCTGCTCTACGCCGGCCTCGGCCAGGGGAACACGTCGCACCACCAGGCGGACCAGATCGCCGGGCTCGGCAGCCTGGCGCTCTGGATTCCCCTGGTCTGGTTTTATGCGCGGTCCTTTGTCTGGGCCCGGGCAACACGGTGCTGGCTGGCCGCGGCCTTTGCGTGGTGGCTGTTGCTCGTGCTCACCGGCTGGATCGGGTTTCTGCCGGGGTTCTCGGAACGGGTGAAGTTCACCAACGTGCTCGTGGCGCACGCCCACCTGGCCCTGGCGGGCCTGGTCACCAGCCTGGATGTCGCCCTGCTGCTCCAACTCGGCCCGGGCCGCGCGCCGCGCGCCGGCAGCTTCTGGCTGTGGCAGCTCGGCTGTGCGGTGCAGCTCGGCGCTCTGTTCTGGCTCGGCTGGCGCGAAGGCGCCGATCCCGCGCTGCTGTTCGGGCGCGGCGGCCCCGCCGACCTCGCCTACGGGTTGCGGCTGCTCGGGGGCGGGGCGATGTTCGCGGCGTCCGTCGATTGGTGGCGGACCTACTCCTCCCATGCAACGACCTGAACCCGCCACCCTCGCCCGCTGGCTCGCGCTCGGCGCCGGCGCGCTCGATTTTTGCACGGGGCTCGGGCTCGTGTTCGTCCCGGCCTTGACCCTGCGGCTGATGGGCGCCGCCCCGGTGTCCGGTCCGGCCGGGACCTACCTGCGTTTCCTGGGCGTGTTTGTCGGCGGGGTGGGTTTCAGCTACCTGTGGGCGCTCCGGCGCGGTCCGGCGGCGTTGCGGATCGTTTTCGAACTGACCGTTTATTTCCGGCTCGCCGCCGGCGGATTCTGCACCTGGGCCGTGGCGACCGGCCGGCTGGAACCGGCATGGGCCAGCGTGCCGGCCACGGATTTCGCCCTCGCCGCCGCCCAGGCCTGGCTGTTGCGCCGCGGGGTTTTCCAGCATGCGCCTTGAAAGGAAAATAGTTCGCGCCGCCGCGCTCGGGCTTCTGCTGGCCACGGCGGCCGCCGCCCAGGAGGAGAGCCTCATCCGCCGGGGCCGGGAAATCTACCTGGCGGAGGGTTGCATCCACTGCCATTCCCAATACGTGCGGCCCGGCTCCGCCGACGAGGGCCGCTGGGGTCCGGCCCATCCGCTGGCGGAAACAACGCGGGAACTGCCGCCCCTGCTGGGCACCCGCCGCCAGGGGCCGGATCTGCAGAACGTCGGGGCGCGGCGCAATCCCGAGTGGCTGCGGCTGCAGCTGCAATCGCCGCGCGCGCTCAGCCCGGGTTCGCGCATGCCGGCCTACGGCTACCTGTTCCGCCCGGGTCGCGGGCCGGACGGCGAGGCGTTGGTCGCCTACCTCGGCAGCCTGGGGGCGGACACACGGGTTGCCTGGCGGGACGAGGCGAACCGGTGGCGGCCGGCGCCGGCGGCCGCCGGGACGCTGCGCGCCCCCGCCCGGGATTATGCGGATTACTGCGCCGGGTGCCACGGCGCGTCCGGCCACGGCGACGGCCCGCTCGCCCGAAGGCTGGGCACGCCGCCGCGCGACCTCGTGCGCGCCGGCTGGATTTCATTTCCGCCCGCGACCCGCGGCGAAACGGAACGCCTGGCGCTGGCGCGGATCATCAAGTTCGGCCTGCCCGGCAGCGCCATGGCCGGGCACGAGTGCCTGGCCGACGCCGGGGTCCTGGCGCTCGCGGCCTATGTGCAGGCGTTGCGCGGGACGCCCTAGGCCTTGGGCGCGTGCCGCTTTTCCAGCACGGCGATGGCGTCGGCCAGCGCCAGCTTTTTAACCCGCAGCAGCACGATGAGGTGGTAGAGCAGGTCGGCGGCCTCGCCGGCGAACTCCGCCCGTCCGCCGCGCAGGGCCGCCAGCGCGGTCTCGACCCCTTCCTCGCCGACCTTCTGCGCCACGCGGGCCACGCCCTCGCGGGCGAGCCGCACGGTGTAGCTTTTCCGGTCGCCGGCTTTCAGCCGGTCCGCCACGACCCGGTCGAGCTGCGCCAGGAAACCCGCGCCGCTCGCCCCGCGGTCGCCGAAGCAGCTGGGTGTGCCGCGGTGGCACGTCGGGCCGTCGGCCCGCGCCAGGACCAGCAAGGTGTCCTGGTCGCAATCGACCGTGATGCTCACGAGGCGCAGGAAATGTCCCGAGGTCTCGCCCTTGACCCAGAGCCGCTGCTTGCGGCGGCTGAAGAAGGTCACCTTCTTCGTGCGCCGGGTCTGCCGGAGCGCCGCGGCGTTCATGTAGCCGAGCATGAGCACCTGCAGGGTGGCGGCGTCCTGCACGATGGCGGGCACGA
Source organism: uncultured Oleiharenicola sp. (assembly GCA_964423065.1). Taxonomy (GTDB): domain Bacteria; phylum Verrucomicrobiota; class Verrucomicrobiia; order Opitutales; family Opitutaceae; genus Lacunisphaera. Next base: position 66,816 of record CAYRDN010000007.1, read on the forward strand.
GGCCGGCGTTTTTCTTCCAGTCGATCTTGGGGTTTTTCATGGGCGGATGGAAATGCCGTCGGCGATGAGCTGTTGCTTCAGCGCGGGAATCCGGATCGTGCGCTTGTGGAAGACCGACGCGGCGAGCGCGCCGTCCACGCCGGCGGCGCGGAAGGCGTCGCGGAAGTGCTCCGGCGCGCCGGCCCCGCCCGAGGCGACGAGCGGGATCGTCAGCACGGCGCGCACGAGCCGCAGCTGCGCGAGGTCGTAGCCCTGCCGCATGCCATCCTGGTTCATGCAGTTCAGCACGACCTCCCCGGCGCCGAGGCGCTGCGCCTCGCGGGCCCAGTCCACCGTTCGCCAGCGGGTGGCGCGGGTCTTGTCCGGGTCGCCGGTATACTGCTTCACGAGGTATTCGCCGGCTTCCTGCCGGCTGTCGATGCCGACGACGACGCACTGCGAGCCGAACTCCGCCGCCAGCTCGCCGATGAGCGCCGGGTTCTCCAGCGCGGGCGAGTTGATCGAGATCTTGTCCGCGCCCGAGTGCAGGAGCTGGCGCGCGCCGGCGAGCGAGCGGATGCCGCCGGCCACGCAGAAGGGGATGTCGAGCACCTGGGCGACGCGGGTCACCCAGTCGGTCGAGACGGTGCGGCCGTCGCTGCTGGCCGTGATGTCGTAGAACACCAGCTCGTCGGCGCCCTCGTCGCGGTAGCGTTGGGCGAGGGCGAGGATGTCGCCCACGACCTCGTGGTCCCGGAACTGGGTGCCCTTGACGACCTGGCCGTCGCGGACGTCGAGGCAGGGGATGATGCGGCGGGCTAGCATGGAGGAAAATTCCAAACACCAAGGGCCAAAGGCCAAATGTCGGCCGGCTTGGGCCGGGCCGGGCCAACGACACACCGATTTGGCGGCTGGCATTTTTGGTTTTGAGATTTGTTCAGCACGCGAGGGCCTCCCGGAGGGTGAACTTCTTCTCGTAGAGCGCGCGGCCAATGATGGCCCCGGCGGAGCCGGTGGCCTGCAGCGCCCGCAGGTCGGCGAGCGACGAGACACCACCCGAGGCCTGCACCTGCAGGGCCGGGAACTTCTGCACCAGGCCGGTGTAGAGGGCGGTGTTCGGCCCGGTCAGCTTGCCGTCGCGGCTGATGTCGGTGCAGAGGATGTGGACGAGGCCCGCCGCCAGGTAGCCGGCGAGAAAATCATCCAGCGCGACCCCGGTGCTCTCCTGCCAGCCGGCCGCGGCGATGCGCGGCGTGCCCTGTGCATCGAGGCGCACGTCGGGGGCGAGGACGAGGCTTTCGCCGCCGAAACGGCCGAGCCATTCGCGGACGCGGGCGGGTTCCTTCACCGCGAGGCTGCCGACGATCACGCGCCGGGCGCCGGCCCCGAGCAGCGACTCGATCTGCGCCACCTCGCGGATGCCGCCGCCGGTCTGCACCCACAGGCCGCTTTCGCCGGCCAGCTGCTGCACGAGGGTGTGCTGGCGCCGCGCGGGATCCTTGGCGCCGTCGAGGTCCACGACATGCAGCCATTGCGCCCCGGCCGCGGCGAAGTCCCGGGCCACGGCGAGAGGGTCGTCGCCGTAGGCCTGTTCCTGGTCGAACCGGCCCTCGGTCAGCCGCACGACGCGGCCGCCGCGGAGGTCGATGGCGGGATAGATGATCATGCGCGGCCCTCCACGAAGTTCTGCAGCAGGCGCGCGCCGGCGGCGCCCGAGCGCTCGGGGTGGAACTGGACGCCGGAAAAGTTGCCGCGCTGCACGATGGCGGCGAACGGCCGGCCGTGGTCGCAGCTGGCGAGCGTGAACGCGTTCACCGGCCCGGCGTAGCTGTGCACAAAATAGAAGCGCGCGTCCGGGGTGATGCCGTCGAGCAGCGGGACATCCTTGCCCGTCAGCACGGTGTTCCAGCCCATGTGCGGCACCTGGAGGCCGGGTGCGGCGGGCAGGAGCGCGACACTCCCGGGGATGAGGCCGAGCGTTTCGGTCGGGCCCTCCTCGGAGGAGTCGAAGAGCAGCTGCAGGCCGAGGCAGACGCCGAGCACGGGCTGGGTGAGGCCGCGCACACAGTCCACGAGGCCGCGCGCCTGCAGCCGCTTCATGCCCTCGACGGCGGAGCCGACGCCGGGCAGGATGACGCGTTCGGCGCCGCGGATGACCGCCGGGTCCGCCGTGAGTTCGCCGCGCACGCCCAGCCGCTCGAGCGCGAAGCGCACCGAGGCGATGTTGGCGCCGCCGCTGTCGACGATGGCTAGCATGGCGGAAAACTCCAAAGGCCAAAGGCCAAACGCCAAACCGTCGGGAAAACCCTGGCTTCAACGCCGCACATCCGTCCGGAGTTTTTTGGCCTTTGGCCTTTTGGCGTTTGGGATTTCAGCAGAGCGGATCTCATCAGAGCACTCCCTTGGTGCTGGGGATTTCGCTGCCGGTCCCGCGCGCCAGCGCGGGGCGCAGCGCGCGGCCGAAGCCCTTGAACAGGGCCTCGACCATGTGGTGGGTGTTGTCGCCCTTGACGCTCATCTGCAGCGTGGCCGCCAGCGCGTCGCTGAGCGAGCGGAAGAAGTGCGGCACGAGCTCGGTCGGCAGCTCGCCGACGACCTCGCGGGGAAACCTGCCCTCAAACGTGAAATAGGCGCGGCCGCTGAGGTCGAGCGCGACCTGGGCCTGCGCCTCGTCCATGGGCAGCACGAAGCCGTAGCGGCCGATGCCGCGCTTGTCGCCGATCGCCTGTTTGAGCGCCTGGCCGAGCGCGATGCCCACGTCCTCGACCGTGTGGTGCTCGTCGATCCCGAGGTCGCCGTCGCACCTGATGGCGAGCGTGATGCCGGCGTTCCTGGCGATTTGCTCCAGCATGTGGTCGAAGAAGCCGAGGCCGGTGGCGAGCTGCGCCGGGGCGGCCCGGTCGAGGTCGACCGACACGGTGATCCTCGTCTCCTTCGTGTTGCGCACGACGGTGGCGCGGCGCGGGGCGTCGACGAGGAGCCGGGCGATTTCCGGCCAGCCGAGCGTCTGGCGGTCATAGCGGAGGCCGCGGATGCCGAGGTTCTGCGCCAGGTGCAGGTCGGTCTCGCGGTCGCCGATGACGGCGGACGCTTCGCGCGACCAGTCGGTGGCCTTCACGTAGTCGGCGAGCAGGCCGAGCTTGGGCTTGCGGCAGTCGCAGCGGTCGGCGGCGGTGTGCGGGCACACGCGCACGGCCTCGAAGGCGATGCCCTGCGAGGCCAGGATGTCGAGCAGCAGCTGCTGCAGCGGCCGGAACTCCTCCTCGCGGAAGCTCGGGGTGCCGAGGCCGTCCTGGTTGGTGACCATGACAAACATCCAGCCCGCGTCGCGCAGGCGGAGCAGCGCGGGGATGGCGGCGGGCTCGAGGGCGAACTTGTCGAGCCGGTCGATCTGCTGGTCGAACGGCTCGGTGATGAGCGTGCCGTCGCGGTCGATGAACAGGATTTTTTTAGACACGGGACAAGACCTCCAGGGTGGCGTTGTTTTCCTCGGCGGTGCCGACGGTGATGCGGATACAGTGGGGAACATCCTTGCTGCGGTCGCGCCAGACGACGCCGGCGGCGCGGCCGGCGGCCATGGTGCGGGCGGCCTCGGCGACCGCGACAAGCAGGTAATTGGCGTCGCTCGGCCAGACGCGGCGGACGGCCGGCAGCCCGGCGAGCGCGGCGGCGAGGCGGCCGCGCTCGGCGACCAGGGTGGCGACGGACGCCCGCGCCGCGGCCAGCCCGGCGGGCGAAAGCGCGGCGAGCGCCGCGGCCAGGACCGGCGCGGGCACCGGGTAGGGGGCGATCACCTTCTGCAGCACAGCGATCACGGCCGGGTCGGCGATCGTCGTGCCCACGCGGGCGCCGGCGAGGCCGTGGGCCTTGGAGAGGGTGCGCAGGACCACGAGATTGGGGTTGGCCGCGACCTGGTCCGCAAGGCTCGGCTGGCCGGAGAAGTCCACGTAGGCCTCGTCCGCCACGACCACGGCGCGGCCGGCCAGCGCGCGGACCAGCGCGAGCACCGCGGCGCGGTCGAGCAGGCCGCCCGTCGGGTTGTTGGGCGAGCAGAGGAAGACGAGCTTCACTTCCGGCATGACGGCGCGGAGCACGGCGCCCACATCGAGGGCGAAGTTCTTTTCCGCGATCAGCGGCACCGTGACGGTGCGCGCGCCCTGGATGCCGGCGGCCACGACGTACATGCCGTAGGTCGGCGGCGTGATGAGGATGGCGTCCTGTCCGGCGCGGCAGAAGGTGCGGAGCAGGAGGTCGATGCCCTCGTCGGAGCCGCGGGTCACGAGCACCTGTGCGGGCGCGACGCCGTAGAGCGCGGCCAGCTGCGCCACGAGGGCGGCCGGCTGGGGCTCGGGATAGCGGTTCAGCAGCGGCTGGTGCGCCGAGGGCGTCTCGGGGTTCTCGTTGGCGTCGAGCCACACGCGGCCGCCCTGGGACTCCTTGCGCGCGGAGCTGTAGGCCGACAGGGCGAGGATGTCGGGCCGGACCAGTTGGAGGACGGAATCGGCGGGGCTCATCGGGAGGATTTTTCCAGCCGCACGCGCACGGCCCGCTGGTGGGCGGCGAGGCCCTCGGCCAGGGCGAGGCGCTCGACGATGGGTCCGAGCCGCCGGAGGCCGGCGCGGCTGGCGGTCTGCACGGTCATGGTGCGCTGAAAATCGGCGAGCCCGAGCCCGCTGCAGGCGCGGGCCCAGCCGTAGGTGGGCAGGACGTGGTTGGTGCCACTGGCGTAGTCGCCGAGCGATTCGGGCGTGAGGTCGCCGAGGAAGACGGAGCCGGCGTTGCTGATGCCGGCGAGCAGCCCGCGCGGCCGGGCGACCTGCAGGATCAGGTGCTCGGGGGCATAACGATTGGTGATCGCGACCGCCTCGGCGCGGTCCGCGGCGAGGAAGATCCGGCTGCGCCCGAGGGCGCGGCGGGCGATGGCGGCGCGGGGCAGGTCGGCGAGCTGGGTTTCCAGCTCGCGCCGCACGCGGCGGGCAAACGCGCGGGAAAAGGCGACGAGCACCACCTGTGAGTCCGGGCCGTGTTCGGCCTGGGAGAGCAGGTCGGCGGCGACGAAGGCGGGGCGGGCGCGGTGGTCGGCGATGACCAGCACTTCGGACGGCCCGGCCGGCAGGTCGATGGCGGCGCCGCCGGCGGCGCGCGACACCTGCTGTTTGGCCTCGGTGACGTAGGCGTTGCCCGGGCCGAAGAGCTTGTCGCATTTCGGGATGCTGGCGGTGCCGTATGCCATCGCGGCGATGGCCTGGGCGCCGCCGACCTTGTAGATCTCGGTGATGCCGCAGAGCTGCGCGGCGCAGAGGATCCAGGGGTTGACCCGGCCGTCCCGGCCGGGCGGGGTGCAAAGCACGCGCACGGGGCCGCCCGCCAGTTGGGACGGCACGCCGAGCATCAGGGCGGTGGAGGGCAACGGGGCGCTGCCGCCCGGCACGTAGAGGCCGACGCGGCCGATCGGGCGGGTCGTTTTTTCGCAGACGATGCCCGGCTGGGTCTCGAGGCGGAGACTGGCCGTCCGCTGGGCGGCGTGGAAGGCGCGGATGTTGCGGTAGGCGGTGCGGAGTGCGGCGCGGTCGGCGCGGTCCAGGGCCGCCCCGGCCGCGGCCAGCTCGGCGGGGGACACCCGCAGGGTGCGCAGGGATACGCCGTCGAATTTTTTGGTGAGCTCGCGCAAGGCCGCATCCCCGTCGCGCCGCACGCGGGCGATGATCGCGCGCACGGTCGCGGCGACCGCCGGCTGGGCCGACTGGGCGGGGCGGCGGAGGGCGGCGGCGCGCTGCGGCGCAGAGAGATTTTTCCAGACGAGGGGTTGCATGGGCGGGAAGAGGCGCGGGCGGGCGCGCCGGCCTACAGCATCATTTTTTCGATGGGGAGCACCAGGATGCTGCTCGCGCCGGCCTTTTTGAGCGACTCCATGGTTTCCCAGAAGACGGCCTCGGAGCAGACGGCATGGAGGGCGACCTTGGTGTCGTCGCCGGCGAGCGGCAGGATGGTGGGGTTTTCCGAGCCCGGGAGGAGCTGCCGGATTTCCGCCAGGGCCGCCTTGGGGGCGTGGAGCATGATGTACTTGGTGCCGGCGGCCTTTTGCACGCCGTCGATGCGGCGGAGCAGGATCCCGAGGGCGTGGGATTTTTCCGCGGGCAGCTCCCGGGTGTTGCGCAGGAGGACGGCGGTGCTCTTAAAGATGGTCTCGACGGCGCGGAGCTTGTTTGCCTCGAGGGTGGAACCGCTGGCGACGAGGTCGCAGATGGCGTCGGCCAGGCCGAGCCGCGGCGCAATCTCGACCGAGCCGCTGAGGTAGACGACCTCGGCGGTGATCTTTTGCTCGGCGAGGAAGCGCTTCGTCAGCTGCGGGTACGAGGTGGCGATGCGCAGGCCCTGCAGGTCGCCGGTGCCGGCGTAGGGGCGTTCCTCCGGGAGGGCGACGGCCAGCCGGCAGCCGCCGAAATCGAGCGGGCGCACAACCGCGTAGCCGCCCGCGGCCCCGTTGGTCCGGCGCTCGAGCGCGGCCTCCTCGAGTACGTTGGTGCCGACGATGCCGAGGTCGCACACGCCGTCCATGACGAGCTGCGGGATGTCGTCATCGCGCACAAAGAGGATGTCGATGGGGAAGTTGTCCGCGTGCAGCAGGAGCCGCTCCTTGGGGGACTTGACCCGGATGCCGCAGCTGGCGAGCAGTTCGAGCGAGTCCGTGGAGAGGCGGCCGCTTTTCTGGACGGCGAGCCGGAGGCGGTCTTTGGGCGGGGTGGTGGGCATGGGAGGGAGAGGAAGGTGGGAGTGAGAGTGAAAGGGAGGAAAAAGGCGAGAGGCGGGAGGCGTGGGCCGGAGCGGGGCGCAGGCCGGGCCGGGGAAAACGAAAACCCCGGCGGGAGGCACCGGCCGGGGTTTTGGAAAGGGATCCATCAGCCACGGGCAAGGCGCTTCCGGCCTTCCCGCGCGGGGAAGGCTAGCACTCGTGGTGGTGATGATGGCTGGAAACCATGGGATCGAAGGCCGTTTTGATGGCGGCCGGGGGCGCGCGGCGCAAGTTTTTTCTCTAGCGGTCCGGGGCACGCCCCGCAACCTGATGGGTCATAAGTGACAAGCATGGCGCGAACCGCATACCGGCCGGAAAAAAAAGTCAGCGTGGCCGCCGTGCTCACGGTGGCGGCGACGTACGGGTATTTCCTGCTCTTCGCGCAGTTTGGATTTTTATCGGCCGTGGTGACGGTCGCCGGGGCCGGGGCGGTCAAGCCGGTCATGGGCGCGATGGGGCTGGCCGGCGTGGCCGGCAGCGTCGGGGCGGCGATGCTCTACCAGGAGCGGCGCAGCCGGCGCCTCCTCGCGGCCGGGTTGGGCGTGTGCGCGATCGCGGCCGGGCTTTCGCTGCTGGCGGAGTCGGTCGGCTGGCTGCTGCTGGTGGCGGCGCTGGTGGGTCTGGGCACCGGGGGCGCGACCGTCACCCTTGCCAGCCTGCTCAGCCGGGCGGTCGGCCGGGGGCGGTTGGGCGTTGTGATCGGCCTGGGCACCGGGCTGGCCTATGCCTTTTGCAATCTGCCCGGGGTCTTCACCGCCGGCCCGCGGGTCCAGGCGGGACTGGCGATGTTGCTGGCCGGCGCGGGGGCATTGGCAACCCGGTCCCTCACCCTGGACGCGCCGGCCGGCGTGCCGGAAGGATTTGATTACTCGCTCCCGGGCCAGGTCCTGTGGACGCTGATCTTCACGGCGCTGGTCGGGCTGGATTCCGCGGCCTTCTATATCATCCAGCACACGCCGGTGCTGCAGGCCGGGACCTGGGCGGGCAGCGGGCGGCTGCTGGCCAATGCCGGCGGACATCTGCTGGCCGCCCTGCTTGCGGGCTATGCGCTCGACCGGCGCCGCGCGGGGTGGACGGTGGGGGCGGGCGCGATCGCCTTGCTGGCGGCGGGCGGGTTGCTCGGCGGGAGCGCGCCGGTTTTTGCCGGTGGCGCGCTGCTCTATGCCGCCGGGGTGTCGGTTTATTCCACCGCCTTGGTTTATTATCCGGCCTCGGGGCGGCGGCCCGGCCTGGTGGCACTCGTCTATGGCGTGGCCGGGTGGGGCGGATCGGCGCTCGGCATCGGGCTGGCGGAAGGCCGGCACGTCCTGCCAGGCGAATTCATCGTGCTCGCCGGGGGTGTGATCCTGGGCGCGCTGCTGGTCCGGTGGCATTATCGCCGGCCCGAGGCGGCCGGGGAGTTTTAGCAGGGGCGGCGGGCCGGAACGCCGGCGCGGAAAATGACAAGGCCGCCCCCCGCTTGCGCGGGAGACGGCCTTGGTTGGTTTGCTTAGTTGAGTGCGAACCGCGAAACGCGGTCGAGGCTGTCGACAACCTTCACGGGCAGCACGACCTTGCGGGCGACCGGCTTGCCGTCGACGAGCGCAGGGGCGAAATGCCACTGTTCCACGGCGACGAGCACGGACTTCACCAGCTCGGGGTTGGCGGCGGGCGTGGTCGACGCGATTTGCGTCGGCGTGCCCGTCGCATCAACGACGAACTCGAGGACTACCTGCTGCCCGGCAAACCGGGCATCCACCTCGGGCGAAACGACCGAGAGGGGCACCGGAATATCCGAGCGACCATGGTAGGACTCGACATAGGCCGACTCCGGGGACTTCGCCACCAAGGCGAGAGGAGCCAGGAGCAGACCGAGGCTGAGGACGATTTTGGACTTTGTGTTCATTGCATTTAATCCCCGCGGTGAGGCGGGGTTTGTTCTCTGTTTGGGCAGGATGCCGTCACCGGCCGAAATGACCGCAGGCGGACACCCAGTCTTGCCGCGGACGGCCCGGTAAACGGCCCCTCCGCGGCAAAAGCGTTGTCTTGGGGCGCGGCGGCGGCGCTAAAAGCTGCGCACGCCACCAGCCCGACAGAGACACAGGTCCATGGTTGGGTCCGGCGGCCTCGCGCCCGGATTCCAACCAAAGTCAAAGAACAGGGTTCAGGGAGTTCTTCGAAAGCAATTGTCTCATGACAGGACCCAGCTTAGCACGGGTTGTGCCACCGCGCACGTCGCAATCGGGTTACAACACACCGAACGAAGCCCCATGAATACTCCTCCTCCGCGGCATAAGTTATCTCATAAAGCCTTGAACGATTGGGCTGGGTCCGTGTCGTAGCCCCCATGCTAAAATCGGTAAAAATCCTGGGCTTTCTGCTCGTCGGCCTGTTATGGCTGGTGGTGGCCGCGCCGGCCGAGACGCTGTCGGAAAGAACGCTGAAGGAAATTGTCGCGCGGCAGCGGGATATCCTTTCCCGGGCGCAGAAGGATGGCGAGCAGGCCGACCTGGCCGAGGTGCGGGGCGAGCTGCAGGGCGTCATCAACAGCTATGATGTCCTCATCCAAAAGAGCCCGGATTTCGCGCCGGCGTATGTCACCTACGGGCTGCTGCTCGGCCAGGTTGGCATGACCAAGGAGGCGGTCGCCATTCTGCTCAAGGCCAACAAGCTCGATCCCAACATCCCGATCGTGAAAAACCAGGTCGCGAAGTACCTCGCCGAGGACGGCAAGCCGGTCGAGGCGCTGCCGTGGATCATGGCGGCGATCGACCTCGAGCCGCGCGAGCCGCTCTACCATTATCACCTCGGCCTGCTGCTGGCGGAGGGTCGCGACGAGTTCCTGCGCACGGGCTCGTTCACCCGGCCCGCGCTCGACCGGGCCATGCTCGAGGCCTTCGGGCACGCGGCGGAGTTCGCCCCCGACAATTTCGCCTACGCCTACCGGCACGCCGAGGCCTACTACGACCTCGAAAAGCCCCGGTGGGACGAGGCGTTGCAGGCCTGGAGCGCGCTGGAGGAGCGGGCCAAGCCGGGGATTGAAAAGGAGACGATCCGGCTGCAGGCCGCGAACGTGCTGCTCAAGCAGGGCGAGACCGACCGGGCGCGGGTGCTGCTGGCCATGGTCAACGAGCCGGTGCTGCAAAAACAGAAGCAAACTTTGCTCGACCAGATGGCGGCCAAGCCTGAGAAGTAAGCCCGCATGTCTTTGCTTTCCCGTCTCGAACGCGCGCTCGGGCGCTTCGCCCTGCCGGACCTCTCGCTTTACCTCGTGCTGGGGCAGGTGATGGTGCTCGGCTTCGCGCTGCTCGGTCATTTCGACGCCGAGATCATCGCGCTGCGGCCCGCGGCCGTGTACGCGGGGCAATGGTGGCGGGTCTTCACCTTTGTCCTGCTCCCGCCGGTGACGCAGGTGAGCATGGCGGGCGCCATCTTCCTGGCGTTCGGCTGGTACCTGTTCTACCTGATGGGCGGGGCGCTGGAGCAGCACTGGGGCGTGTTTCGCTACAATGTGTTTCTTCTGCTCGCCTGGCTGCTGACGGTGGCGGCGTCGGCCGTCACCCCCGCGGCCTACGCGAGCAACGGCTACATGGCGGCCACGGTCTTCCTCGCCTTCGCCTACCTGAACCCGGACTTCGTGATGTATATTTTCTTCATCCTGCCGGTGAAGATCAAGTGGCTGGCGCTGCTCGCGTGGATCTACTACGGCTTCACGCTCCTCTTCGGGGCCTGGCCGGAACGGCTGATGGTGCTGGCCTCGGTCGGCAACTTCCTGGTCTTTTTCTCCCGTGACATCGTCCAATCCCTCCGCACGGGCAAGCGGCGGATGGCGTGGCAGGCCCAGGCCTTCAGCGCGGAGAACGGCGCGCGCGCGCCGCGCCACCGCTGCCACACCTGCGGCAGGACCGACGTGTCGCATCCGCAGCTGGATTTCCGCTACTGTTCCAAGTGCGCGGGCGACGAGTGCTACTGCACCGAGCACATTTTCAACCACGAGCACGTGGCGACCGGCGCCGGGGTTAAAAAGTAAGCCATGGCCGTCGCCCGCCCCCCCGCGCCCGCCTTCCTCGGCGACCGGCCTTCGCCCCGGCTTCGGCCCGGCCAGCCGGCCAGGCTGGGAGACTGGCTCGGGTGGGCGGAGCGGCAATATGCCCGGCACAAGGTGGCGCTCGGCCAGGTGGCGGCCACGGCCCATGACGAGGCGCTGTATCTGCTGCTCCACACGCTGCGGCTGCCGCTGGACAGCAAACCCGCGGCCCTGCGCCGCAAGCTCACCGCGGCGGAACAGGAGAAGGTGCGGGAGGTCTTCCGCCGGCGGCTGGAGGAACACGTGCCCGCCGCCTACCTGACCCGCGAGGCCTGGCTTGGGGAACACCGGTTTTACGTGGACGAGCGCGTCATCATCCCGCGCTCCTATTTCCTGGAGATCATTCCGGGGCAGCTGCCGGCTTGGCTGCCGCCGGACCGGCCGGTGAGGCACGCGGCCGATGTCTGCACCGGCTCGGGTTGCCTCGCCATCCTGCTGGCGCACCAGTTTCCGGGCGCAAAGGTGGATGCCATCGAGCTGTCACCCGACGCCCTCGCCGTGGCGAAGTTCAACGTCGCGACCCACCGGCTGGCGCGACGCGTGCAGCTGTTCCATTCCGACGTGTTCGCCGCGGTCCCGCCGGTGAAGTACGATCTCATCCTCAGCAACCCGCCCTACGTGCCCACCCGCGAGCTGCGCGGCCTGCCGGCGGAGTTCCGGAACGAGCCGCGCCTGGCGCTGGACGGCGGCCGGGACGGGCTCGATGTCATCCGCCGACTGCTGCGGCAGGCCCGCGACCGGCTGCAGCCCCGCGGGCTCGTCGTGCTGGAGGTCGGCGGCCTGCGCGCCGCGATGGAGCGGGCGTTCCCCGCGCTCGGGCTGCACTGGCTGGCCACCGCCGACGGCGAGGACTGCGTGTGCCTGGCCCAGGCCCCGCGCCTGAAACTATGGCGCGGCTGACACCGCCGCCGCGGCCCGCAACCGTTGGTATACTATTAGTTGACAATACGTGCTGCGGGTTCCCGGCCGGCTATGTAAACTAATAATATACTAAGGCGCGAGGCGGTGGACGGGCTGGCCGGCGTCCCGCCAGGCCGGGAAGCCGCCGGCGTTGGCGGCCGGGCGGCCCTGGACGGCGAGGGCGGCGGCGACGATCCCGGCGCGCCGGCCCGAGTGGCAGTAGAGGATGATCCGCCGTCCGGCGGTCCGGGCGAGGAAGGGGCGCCACAGTTTTTGCGCCCCGTCGAAATCGCTTTTCGGCAGCAGCTCGGCGCCCGTCACGATGCCGGTCTCGGCCCACTCGGCGGGTTCGCGGACGTCGACCAGGACGGCCGTGCCGCGGGCCACGAGCTGTGCGGCTTCGGCCGGGCTGAGTTTCGGCACTTCCGCGCCCGTGGCGGCGGCCGCGAGGAGGGAGAAAAGGGCCAGGAATATTTTCAAGGAGGGGGAGAACCGCCCGCCTGCGGCGGCCGGCCGGCTCACTTGGCCGGGGTGGGTTCGTCGGCGGCCAGCGACACCCGGATGACCCCGCGCCACTGGTACGGGGTGTAGCCCGTGGCCTGGTCGGCGGGATAGTGATGGTCGAGAAATTCGCGGACTTCCGGCGCCAGGTCTTCCCGCGGGCCGTGGCACTTGAGGCATTGGGGCATGGTGCTGATCGGGCGGTAGACGCGCCACTCCACCGGTGCGCCGGGGGAAGCCAGGCGCTGGATCAGCACGGCGGGGACCACGTCACCCTCCTGGATGGTGGTGTTGAACCGGTCGAGCGCCGCGCGGTCGGCGGCGTCGGGCGCGTTGGCCGGATTGCGCAGGTTGAGGCTGGTGCGCCGGATCGCGGTGATCCGGGGCTGGCCGGGTCCCGTCTTGGGGGTGACGAAATTTTTCAGATGCACCACCTCCAGGGTCTTGGTCAGGCCGTTATCCGCCAGGCTGCGCTCGACCTCGAAGATCAGGGTGTTGCCGATGCGGCTGATCGCCTGTTCGCCGGCCTGGCGGAAGACCGCGGCCGCGGGATCAGCCGGGTCCACCCAGGAGAAGGCGGGGGCGGTTTCCGGGGCGCCAGCCATGAGCGGACCGCCGGCGAGCAGCAGGCAGAGAAGGGGTATTTTCATGGCCACAGTATACACCCGAATGGCGGCAAGTCATCAGGTTTGCCGACCGCAAAATATGCGCAGCCGGGGATTTCGCGCCCGCGAGGGAGCCCGGCGGTCAATGGATCACGCCGGCGAGGATGGCGGCGAGCGTGGCGCTGCCGATCGCGATCCACAACAGCAACGCGTGGACCAGCGGGCGGGCGCCGATCGCGCGGAGCACCGGCCGGGTCAGGCCGGTGCCGATCAGGAACAGCGTCAGGGTGAGCAGCGCGCGCGCGCCGGCGGCGACCGCGGGGGCGGCCGGCTGGACGGCCGGGACAAACGTGAACAGCGACGAGACTGCGACGAAGCCCGCGATGAACCACGGCACGGGCGCGCCGCCGCGGGCCGGGCCGGCGCCGCGGCGAAACCAGAAGCCGAGGGCGAGGGCGACGGGCACGATCCACAGGGCGCGCGCAAGTTTCACCGTCGTGGCGATCGCCAGCGCCTCCCGCCCGTGGGTCAGCGCCGCGCCGGTGACCGAGCTGGTGTCGTGGATCGCCAGCGCGCACCAGAGGCCGAACTGGCGGGCGTCGAGGCCCGCCCAGGTCCCGACGACGGGAAACACGATCAACGCGACCCCGTTGAGCAGGAACACCACCGCGAGGGCGGCGGAGGTCTCCTCCGGCTTGGCGCCGATGGCCGGGGCGGCGGCCGCGATGGCGCTGCCGCCGCAGATCCCCGTGCCGGCGCAGATCAGGGCGGCGATCTTGGCGCCGACGCCCAGGCGGCGGGAGAGCCAGACCCCCAGGGCAAAGGTCGCCCCCAGGCCGGCGCAGGTATAGCCGAGCCCCTGGGCGCCGACGCGCGCGACCACGGCAAGGTTCACCCCCGCCCCCAGGCCCACCACGGCGATCTGCAGCAGCCACTTCGCCGTGCGGCCGGCGGCAACGGCGCACGGATTGCCCAGCGTGAGGGCCAGCGCCGCGCCGGCGAGCAGCGCGGTCCACGGCGGCGTCCACGGCAGCAACGCGCCCGCCGCACCCAGGGGCATGAGCCAAGCCGCCGCGCGATGCGCCGGCCGCTCCGGTTCCACGCCGCAGAGGGTGCGAAAATCGAAGCTCACAACGCGGGCAGCCGGGCCGGGCTGCGCGGGTCAAAGTGGGCGCGGATCCCCCCGGTCAGGGAGGACACGCGGAAACCGTTTTGCGCGAGGATGTGCGCGGCGAAAAAAGACGTCTGGCCCGGCGCGCCGGCGGCGACCCCGCCGATGATGACGAGGCGGAGGGGATGGTTGGTTGGCATAAGAATGAAGGTTGAAACCGGCGCCGGCGGCCGGGCTCGCGGACGCATCCCGGGGGAAGGTGCGCGACGGTCGGGAGAACCAGGGCAGATAAAATGGGCCAGGGCGGGCGGCGGGGCAACCGCGAGAAGCGGGATTCAGCAATGCTTGCGCGGGCCAGTGGCGCGGCTGCTGACCGGTCGCAGCCCGCGCGGATCCGCCCCGTCAGGGCAGGATCCGCCAGTTGTGGGTGGGTTCGGAGGGGATCACGTGGTGGCGCTCGACCCAGTCGATGATCAGGTCGCGGATCTCGGTGCCGGACCGGGCGAGCACCTTCGCGTCCTGGAACATCGTGTAGCCGCCGCCGCCGTTGTAGCGGTAATTGTTGATCGCGAGACGGAGCTTGCGGTCGGGTGCGAGCGGTGCGCCCTGGAAGGTGAGGTGCCGGATGCGGTCGCCGACCGGCTGGCGGAGATCGATCTCGTAGCTGACGCCCTCGGCGACGTCGAAATTGTAGCCGGGGATCGCGGGGTCGATGAGTTCGGCCGGCGTCCGGCCTTTGACGTAGGGCCGGAAATAGCGGGCGGAATGCTCGAGGGCGGCCTTGAGCTGCGCCCCCGTGACCTCGATGACGCAGAGCGTGTTCTCGTAGACGTAGAGCCCGGCGATGTCGCGCACCGTGACCGGACCGGCGGGAATGCGGGCGTGCGGGTTGAAGGTGGCGGCCAGGGAGACGTCGGCGTTCCCGGCCTCGAGCTGCACGCGCTGGACCAGGTCGAGCAGCGCCGAGTCCTCGAGCTGGCCGGGGGCGTCCTCGATCGTCCGGGCGCAGGTGCCGATGGGGCGCGCGAGCCAGGCCTGCGTCTCGCGGTGGTAGGGCGCGGCGAGGGCGAGGACCGCCGGGTCGGCCGCGGTTTCCGCGCGCACGGGCACCGTGCGGCCGGCCTTGGCGGCGAGACGCCAGGGCCCGCCGGCTTCGCGGGTGAAGCTCAGGTCGGCCCGGCCGAGGCAGTCGCCCCAATGGCCGGCCTGGATCAGGAGCACGCCGTTGACGACGAGGGCCGGGATGTCGCGGTGCGTGTGGCCGAGGAACACCAGGTCGAGGCCCGGCACCTCGCGCGCGACGGCGAGGGCGGCATTCTCGCCGTCGAATTCGCCCGGGGGCCGGCGGCCGGTGGCGAGATCCTCCTCGACGCCGCCATGCACGGCGATGACGACCGCATCGACGTGTTCGCGGCCGCGGAGGACGGCGACCCATTTTTTCGCCTCGCTGACCAGCGGGCGGAACTCGAGGCCGGCGTAGTTCCCGGGATTTTCCCAATGGGGAATGGCGGGCGTGGTCAGGCCGAGGATGCCGACGCGGACGCCGGCGATCTCCTGGACGAGATACGGCTGGTAGGCGGTCTCGTCGGTGCCGGCGCGATAGGTGTTGGCGGAGAGCCAGGGAAACGCGGCCTCATGCCGGGCCTTTTCCAGGACCGCGAGGCCGAAGTTGTACTCATGGTTGCCCGGCGTCATGCAGAGGTAGCCGAGCGCATTCATCACGAGCATCATCGGGTCGGGCGGGGCGTTGTTCTTCCGGTTGTGGTAATAGACCAGCGGCGTGCCCTGGATGGTGTCACCGCAGTCCAGCAGGAGCGTGTGGGGCGCCTGCTGGCGGACCTCCTTGATCAGGGTGGCGAGCTTGGCCAGGCCGAGGTCCGCCGGCAGGTCGGTGTAGTAGTCGAGCGGGTAGATGTGGCCGTGGAGGTCGGTGGTGGAAAGCAGGGTGAGCTGCACGTGCTCGGCCGCGGCAACGGCCAGCGCGACCAGGGCGAGGCCGCACGCGAGGCCCCGCCGCCACCAGGAGAACAGGCGGGAGTGAAGGGAATGTTTCATAACGGAAAGGGAGCAGAACCCGCCGGCCCGGGAACGGCGAGCCCAAGGTGGCGGCGCGCCCCGCCCCCAACCGGGTGTGTCAGTGCTTTTCTCCCGGCTTCGCGCAGGTGCTCAGGCCGAGCGGCACATAAGCCGGACAGAAACGAAAGGTGGCGGTCAGGAGCGGCACGATGCCGATCAGGCCCCACCAGGATTTGAAATAATAGCCCGCGCCGAGGAGGGCGAGGCCGGCGATAAAGCGGAGGACGCGGTCGATGGATCCAACATTGGCTTTCATGGGGGTGATGGGGGTGGCGGTTCGGGGTGAAAATCAGTGCTTCCGGGGTTGGGCGACGGGCCAGCCGGCGTCGAGCCAGCCGGCCAGGCCGCCGGTGTTGGCGGCCCGCACCCCCTCGGCGGCGAGGATCCTGGCGGCCAGGCCGGAACGCGCGCCGGAGGCGCAGTAGAGCAGCACTTCGCGGCCCTGGGCTTCGGCCAGGAATTTCCGCCAGTGGGCGCGGGCGCCGGTGAGATCGCTCAACGGCAGGAGCCGGGCGGAGTGGGCCACGCCGCCGGCCCATTCGCCGGGTTCGCGGCAGTCGATCAGGAACGCCTCGCCGGAACGGACGCGCGCAGCGCATTCGGCCGGTTGCAGGCGCGAAGCGGAGGTGAACAGGGATCGCAGCAACTTCAGGAGGTTCATGAAACGGGTTGGCACGAGGTTGGATGGACTGGCGCCGGTTGGGCGACGCGGCCGGCATGCGTCATGTAATAGATGAGCGGCACGGCCAGCGGGCTGATGATGAGCGAGGCGATGGCGCCGAAGAGCAGGGAGATCGCCAGACCCTGGAAGATCGGATCGGTGAGGATCACGAGGCCGCCGACCACGACGGCGAAGGCGGTGAGCATCATCGGCCGGAAGCGGACCGCCCCGGATTCGATGCACGCCTCGGCGAGCGGGCGGCCGTGGCGGAGGCGCAGCTCGATGAAGTCCACCAGGATGATGGAATTGCGCACGACGATGCCTGCGCCGGCCATGAAGCCGATCATCGAGGTGGCGGTGAAGAAGGCGCCGAGCAGCGCGTGCGCCGGCAGGATGCCGACGAGGGAAAACGGAATGACGGTCATGACGATGAGCGGCGTGAGGTAATTCTTGAACCAGCCGACCATGAGCATGTAGATCAGGATGCAGACCGCGGCGAAGGCAAGGCCGAGGTCGCGGAAGACCTCCAGCGTGACCTGCCACTCGCCGTCCCACTTCATCGCGGGCTCATGGTCGTCAAAGGGCATGGCGGCGTTGTAGACCTGCACGGTCGGCGTGGTGCCGCCGAAGGCGCGGCCGTCGAGCTTGGCCAGCTCGCGGTTCATCGCGAAAATGGCGTAGACGGGGCTTTCGACCACCCCGGCGACGTCCCCGGTGACGTAGGTGACGTTCTGCAGGTTCTTGTGGTAGATGTTCCGCTCGCCGTGCGTCGGCACGACGGTGACCAGCTCGCGCAGGGGCACCAGCGGCGCGGCGGGATTCAGCTCCGAACGGACGGGCAGGGCGAGGAGGTCGTCGGGCCGGGCGCGCAGGGCGCGCGGCAGCTCGAGCACGATGTTGACGGCCTCGCGGTCGGCGGGCGTGTGCAGCAGGGAAACCGGATAGCCCTGCATGGCCAGCTGCACCGTGCGGGTGATGGCGGCCTCGCTGATGCCGTTGAGCGCGGCCTTCTCCCGGTCGACGCGCAGGAGGGTCTTCGCCTGCTGTTCCTCGACATACCAGTCGACATCCACCACGCCCGGGCTGGCGCGAAAGATTTCGCGGACGCGGGTGGCGAGCCTGAGCCGCGCCTCCTCCGTCGGGCCATAGATCTCGGCCACGAGGGTCTGGAGGACGGGCGGGCCGGGCGGCACCTCGGCCACGGCGACCACGCCGCCATATTTTTCGGCGATGGCGGTGAGCCGCGGGCGGATGCGGCGGGCGATGTCGTGGCTCTGCGCCTTGCGCTCGTCCTTGGGCCGGAGGTTGACCTGCAGGTCGGCGACGTTGCTGCCCCGGCGCAGGAAGTAATGGCGGACCAGGCCGTTGAAATTGAAGGGCGACGCGGTGCCGGCGTAGACCTGGTAGTCGCGCACCTCGGGCTCGACGCGCAGGGCGGCGGCCAGCTCGCGGGCGACGCGGGCGGTCTGCTCGAGCGTGGTGCCCTCGGGCATGTTGAGGATGACCTGGAACTCGGACTTGTTGTCGAAGGGCAGCATCTTGACCTTGACGGCGCCGATCCCGACCAGGCCCAGCGAGACGACGGTGGCGCCGGCGACGAGGGCGAGGAACGCCCAGCGCCATGCGCGATGCTCGAGCAGCGGCCGCATGGCGCGCTGGTAAAGCCGGGTGAAGGCGTTGTCGGCGATCGTCTCGTCCCCCGCCTCCTCCTCCTCGGTGAGCGGGGCGTCGACAAACGCCGCGGCGTCCCCGCCGGGCCGGGCATGGCCGCGGAGGATCTTCAGCGCGGCCCAGGGCGTGACGGCAAAGGCGACGAGGAGCGAGAAGAGCATGGCGGCGCTCGAGCCGATCGGGATCGGGCGCATGTAGGGACCCATCAGCCCGCTGACGAACGCCATCGGCAGGACGGCTGCGATCACGGCCCAGGTGGCCAGGATGGTGGGGTTGCCGACCTCATCCACGGCCTCGACGGCGATCTGGAGCAGGCGCTTGCGGCGGCAGCTCGGCAGGCCCATGTGGCGCACGATGTTCTCGACGACCACGATGGCATCGTCCACGAGGATGCCGATGGAGAAGATCAGCGCGAAGAGCGTGATGCGGTTCAGCGTGTAACCGTAGAGGTAGAACACGAGCAGGGTCAGGCCGAGCGTGACGGGAATCGCGAGCAGGACCACGAGCGACTCGCGCCAGCCGAGGAAAAGCAGGATCAGGACGGCCACCCCGAAGACCGCGAGCCCCATGTGCAACAGGAGCTCGTTGGATTTGTCGGAGGCGGTGGCGCCATAGTCGCGCGTGACGGTCACGCCGATCTCGGCGGGAATCAGCGTGCCCTTGAGGGCGTCGACCCGGCGGACGACCGCGTTGACGACAGCGACGGCGTTCGCGCCGGGCCGCTTGGCGAGGCTGAGCGTCACCGCGGCCTCCTCCCCGGCGCCGGCCCCGCCGCGGCCAAAGAGCACATAATTGTCGGGCTCGGCCTGGGCATCGACGATCTCGGCCACGTCGCGCAGGTAGACCGGCCGGTCCTGGAACACGCCGACGACGACGGCGCCGACCTCGCGCGCATCGTGGAAAAACAAGCCGGTCTGCAGGAGGGTCTCCCGGTTGTCGGACGACTGGGCGCCGGTGAGCTGCTGGGCATTCGCCTGCTGCAGCATGGGCACGAGATAACCCGGGCTCAGGTTGCGCGAAGCGAGCCGTTGCGGATCCAAAAGCACCCGGATGGCGCGGGGTTGTCCGCCGATGACCGTGGTTTCCGCCACGAGGGGGATTTGCTTCACCAGGTCCTCGACCTGGACCGCGAGCCGGCGCAGCGTGGCATGATCGTAGCGCGCGCTGTGGAACGTGAGCGCCAGGACGGGCACGTCGTCGATGGTGCGCGCCTTCACCAGCGGCGGGGTGATGCCCAGCGGGATGCGGTCATAGTTCGCCTGGAGCTTCTGGTTGAGCCGGACCAGCGCGGTTTCGAGGTCGGTGCCGACCTTGAAGCGGGCGATGGTCATGTTGGCGCCCGGCATGGCGGTGGAATAGAGGTATTCCACCCCCGGAATCTCCCAGAGAAGCTGCTCCAGCGGGCGGGTGACGCGGCTTTCCACCTCGGCGGCGCTGGCGCCGGGCATGGCGACCATCACGTCGATCATCGGCACCTTGATCTGGGGCTCCTCCTCGCGCGGGAGCATGAGGATGGCGAAGAGTCCGAGCAGCAACGACGCCGCGACGATGATCGGCGTCAGCTTGGAGTCGATGAACAGCGACGCCATGCGGCCGGCGAAGCCGTAGCGGGCGGGACCGGGAAAGGGCGAGGACGGGCTCACGGCCGGGCCTCCAGCGGCTGGCCTTCGCGCAGGTCCGCCGGCGGGGCGACCACGACGCTTTCGCCGTCGTCGAGCCCGGCGAGGATTTCCACCTCGGCCCCGCGGGCGGCGCCGGTCTTCACCAGCCGGAGCCCGGCGCGGTGGTCGGCGCCGACGACGAAGACCCGTTCCATCTGGCCGAGGGCGGTCACGGCCGCGGCGGGCGCGAGCAGCACGCGGACCGGCGCCCCCGGCATCTGGAGGCGGGCAAACTGGCCGGAGCGGACGGCGAGGCCGGCCGGAACGGTGAACTTCGCGGTGACGGTGTGCGCGCTGGCATCGGCGGCGGAGGACAGCTCGGCGAGCAAGGCGGTGAAGGTGATGCCGGCGGCGGGCAGGCTGATCTCGAGGGCGGTGCCGGCCGGGAGGGAACCGGCGAGGGAATCCGGGATGCCGGCGACAACCTGGAAGGCGCCGGCCCCTTCGATTTCAAGCAGCGGCACGCCCGGCGAGGCGAAATCGCCCGCTTCGACGTACTTGCGCGCGACCACGCCGTCGAACGGGGCGCGGATTACGGCGTAGCCCAGCATGGTCGAGGCCTCGCGCACCGCGGCCTCGGCCAGCGTCGCGCCGGTCTCAAGATGGCGGACCGTTTCGGCCGTGCTGGCGTGCTTGGGCAGGAGATCCTGCTCGCGGGCCAGGTCGCGTTCGACCTGGTCGAGCTGGGCCTGGGCCTGGGTCAGGCGGGCGGAGATCTCCCCGGCGGAAATCTTCACCAGCACGTCGCCGGCGGCGACATGCTGGCCGAGCGACACGGGCACCTCGTCGATGGCGCCCATGAGCCGGGCGGCGAGCGTGGCGCGCCGGACCGGCCGGACGGTGCCGGTGATCTCCGTCAGCACCGGCAGCGAGGCCGTGTGGAGGGTGGCGATTTGCACGGATACCGGCGGCAGCGCGACGGCGGTTGACGGGGCCTCGGGGCGGGAGCAGCCGGCGGCGAGCACGAGCACGGCAGCGGCTTGGAGAAAGGGGGGAAGATTCATGCGAGGGAAGGGTCAGGGATGGGCCAGGAGGGGCAGGCCGAGGGCGCGGCGGTAGTCGGCGACGGCGATGTGCTCGTCGGCGGCGGCGAAGGCGTGGCGCATGCGCGTCTCGATCAGCCGGCTTTCGACGCCGATGAGATCGGCGGTGAGGAGGAGGTCCTTGGCAAAGCGGGCCCGGCTGAGGCCGGCGCTTTCCTCGGCCTGGGCGACGGCCTGGTCGGTGACGGCGAGGCGTTCACGCGCGTCGGCCAGGGCAAGCCGGGCCTGTTCGACCTCGAGGCCGATGCCGAGGGTGGCCTTGCGCAGCATTTCCTTCACCTGCGCGAGCTCGGAACGGCTCTGGCGGATTTTCGCCGCCGTCTGGCCGCCATCGAACAGGTTCAGGTCGACGGCCACCCCGGCCAGCCAGCTGTCGCCATGGCTGTTGAGTTCCCAGCCCTGGTCATATTGGTAGCTGGCGAAGGCGTTGACCGTCGGCTGGCGGCCGCCACGGGCGGCGCGGTGCATGGCCTCGGCGGAGGCGACCCTTTCCTGCAGGCCGAGCAACTCGGGCCGGGCGGAAAAATCGGCGGAGTCCGGGGCCGTCAGGCCGGCCAGAGCGGGATCCGTCTCCGCCAGTGCGACGGGCGCGGCGGGATTCTCGGCCCCGAGCACGAAGTTGAACGCGCGCTCGGCCAGCGCGGCGCCGTGACGGGCCGAGGCCAGCTGTTCGCGCGTCTGGGCCAGCTGCACCTCGAGGTTGAGCAAATCGGCCTTGAGCATCTGGCCGGCGTCGAACCGGGAACGGGCCACGGCGACCGCGGCGTCGTAGGCTTTGACGCCGGCTTCGAGCGCCGCGACGGCCTCGCGGGATTTGCGGATGTCGAGGTAGGCCTTGACGACCGCCGCGCCCAGCTGATTTTGCGCCGCGCGCACGTCCTGCGCCGCGGCCCGGACACCCGACCGGGCGGCGGCAAGCCCCGCGGTGGGCCGGCCGCCGCCGTACAGATTGTAGGCGACGGTGGCGGTGGCGTTGAGATTGTCGATCTGGCCGGGATGGTTGAAGTCGAGGCCGAAGTTGAAGGCGCGCTGGTTAAGGATGGAGCCAAAGGCCAGCATCGGGCTGTTGGTCTGGGTGTAGCGGCCCTGCAGGGAAAGCTGCGGATACCAGGCGGCCCGGGCCTGCTGGACCAGGGCCTCGGCGCCCTGGGCGCGTTCCGCGGCGAGCCGCGCGTCCGGATTGTCGCGCAACGCGGCGGCGAGAGCGCGATCGAGGGTCCACGGGTCGGCGGCCCGGGCGACCGGGGCGAGGCCGGCGAGGAGCAGGAGGGCGAGAAGCGGGCGGGAAGACGACATGGCGGAATCAGGGGAGCGGCCGGCGGGCGGGGCCATGGTCAGCGCCGGCCGCCCCAGTGGATGATCCCGGCCTCGTCGAGCCAGCCGAGCCGGGTCAGGATGAGCGAGGGCGGGCAGAACCCGGTGAGCGCGGACTGGATGAGGTTGACGCCGACAAAGCAGGTGAGCAGCAGCCACCACGGACTGACGAACCAGACCAGCGCCACGCTCAGCAGGACCATGGAACCGGCCAGGATGAGGATGAAGTTCTCGATTTTCATGATAAATATATATGAGCATATGCGTATATACTTGATATTTTGTCAAGCCCGGGTTTTCCTGCCGGCATGTCCCGTCAACTCCCCCTCAACGACCAGGCCCTCGAAATCGTCGCCCGGCGCTTTGCCGTGCTGGCCGAGCCGATGCGCCTGCGGCTGATCCAGGCCCTCTTTGACGGCGAGAAGAACGTGACCCAGCTCGTCGAAGCCACGGCGGGGACGCAGGCCAACGTCTCGCGCCACCTGCAGACGCTGATCGGCGCGCACATCCTCGCCCGGCGGAAGGAGGGGCTGCAGGTCTTCTACCGGATCAGCGACCCGAACATCCCCAAGCTGTGCCAGCTGGTCTGCGGCAGCCTGGAGAAGACCCTGATGCGGCAGGCGGCGCACTTCGCCCCGCGGAGTGAGCGTCAGATCTCGTAGCCCAGGCCCATCGCGGGCCACTCCGCGGCGACCACCCCGGTCGCGGCATATTCGTCGAACCAGGAACGCACGCGCCGCCCGATGGCGCCCGTGTCCTGCCGGTGGGTGAACTCGTTGGTCAGCGGGTCGCAGGTGTAGTCGGCGGCCCAGGTGCGATGATGGGCGGCGAGCTCGCCAAGGGCGGCCACCAGCCGGTGCGCCTCGGCGTCGGTGGTGGTGGGATGGAGCGAAAGCCGGATCCAGCCGGGTTTTTCGGTGCGGTCTCCGTGGTCGATGCGGTCGGTGATAGCCCGGGACCGCTCGCGCGAAACGTGCAGCAGATAATGGCCGTAGGTGCCGGCGCAGGAGCAGCCGCCCCGACATTGGATGCCGTAGCGATCATTGAGCAGGCGCACGGCGAGGTTGTAGTGGAGGCCGTCGATGTAGCAGGAAATGATGCCCAGCCGCTCGCGATGCTGGTCGGCGAGGAGGTGCAGGCCCGGGACGGCGAGCAGCGGGTCCCACACGAGGTCGAGCAGCTCGCGTTCGCGGCGCCGGATGTGCTCGACCCCCATGGCTTCCTTCAGCCGGACGCACAGGGCGGTGCGGATGGCCTGGATGAAGCCCGGGGTGCCGCCGTCCTCACGGGCCTCGATGTCGTCGAAATATTTGTGTCCGCCCCATGGATTGGTCCAGTCCACCGTGCCGCCGCCGGGATTGTCGGGCACGCGGTTGGTGTAGAGTTTCTTGGCAAAGACCAGCACGCCGCTGGTGCCCGGGCCGCCGAGGAACTTGTGCGGGGAGAAGTAGATCGCGTCCAGGGCCTCGTCGGGCCGGCCCGCCGGGTGCAGGTCGATCCCGATGTAGGGCGCGCTGGCGGCGAAATCGACGAAGCACAGCCCGCCCGCGCGGTGCATGAGGCCGGCGATGGCGTGATACGGGGTGAGGATGCCGGTGACGTTGGAACAACTGCTGACGGCGGCGATCTTCACCCGGCGCCCGCGGTGCGCGTCGAGCAGCGCCGCCAGGTGGGCGAGGTCGACGAGGCCGTCGGCCGTGGCGTTGATGACGTGCACCTCCGCGAGGCTCTCGAGCCACGAGGTCTGGTTGGAGTGGTGCTCCATGTGAGTGATGAAGACCACGGGGCGTTCAGGTTCGGGCAGGCGGACCTGCTCGCGGTATTGCTCGTGGACGCGCAGGCCGAGGATGCGCTGGAACTTGTTCACGACGGCCGTCATGCCCGCGCCATAGCAGATGATCGCGTCCCCGTCGTCGGCATGGACGTGGCGCTTGATGATGTGCAGCGCCTCGTGATAGGCGCGGGTCATCGTGGTGCCGGTGACGGAGGCCTCGGAGTGGGTGTTGCCGACGAACGGCGCGATCTCCCCGCTCATCATCTGCTCGATCGGGGCGAACATCCGGCCGCTGGCCATCCAGTCCGCATAGAGGATCTGCTGGCGGCCGCAGGGCGACTCGAAGTCCTGGTCGATCCCGATGATGTTGGCGCGGAACGGGGCGAAATAGGCTTCGAGGCTCATGCGGTCGGAGGAGGGAAGCTGGACCGCGCGGCGCGGGGGTTCAATCCACAACCCCGGCTTGGGCCAAAAGGAGTAACGCCCGTCAGCCGGCCTCGTCCGGCTCCTCGTTGGAGAAGACGGCCTGCACGTCGTCAAGCGCCTCGAGCGTTTCGTGCAGCCCGACGAGGGCCCGCGCCTTGGCGGCGTCCGCGACGGGCACGGTCGTGGTGGGAATGTAGGCGAGCTCGGCGCTGTCGGGCTGGAGCCCGGCCGTTTCGAGGGCGTGGGCGACGCGGTCGAAGGCGGGGAGGCCGCAGCGCACCTCGTAGCCCTGCGGGGTGGCGATGAGGTCGTCGGCGCCGGCCGCGAGGGTGATTTCCATGAGCCGGTCCTCGGTGGTCTTTTCCCGGGCCAAGAGGAACTGGCCGGCGTGGAGAAACTGGAAGGCGACGGCGCCGGCCTGCGCGAGGTTGCCGCCGGCGGCGTGGAAGGCGGCCCGGACCTCCTTGGCGGCGCGGGTCTTGTTGTCGGTGGTGACCTGGACGATGAAGGCCACGCCGCCGGGGCCGTAGCCCTCGTAGGTCAGCTCCTCGAACACGACGCCCGGCAGCTCGCCGGTGCCCTTCTTGATGGCGCGGTCGACGTTCTCCACGGGCATGTTGGCCGCGCGGGCCTTGAGCAGGAGGGTGCGGAGCCGGGCGTTGCCCGCGGGGTCGCCGCCGGCCTTGGCCGCCATCGTGATGTCGCGCGACAGCCGGGAGAAGACCTTGCCCCGGCGCGAGTCGGTGACGGCCTTCAGGCGCTTGACTTTGGACCACTTGTTATGGCCGGCCATGGGGAATGAGTCGCGGGTAGCCAGTAGTGAGTAGAAATGACAGCGGGCCGGCAAGCTCGCTACCCGCGGCTCACTCCCCGCTACTTTTTCTTTTTTTGGGGCGTCACGTTCTTCATCCCGTCGCCGGCGGCGGGGAGCTGCACTTCCGGCATGCGGTTGATGACGAGCTGCTGGCCGATGGTGAAGAGGCCGTTGATCGTCGAGTAGAGCGCGAGACCGGAGGCGAAGTTGTAGCAGAAGAGGGTGAACATCCAGGGCATGAACTTCATCATCGTGGCCTGGGCGTTGTCGGTCGTGGGCGTGGGGGTGAGCCGCATCTGGATGATCATGGTGGCGCCCATGAAGAGCGGCATAATGTTGAGCGGCAGGCCGAAGATGCGCGCGACCGTGTCGGGGGCCGACAGGTCGTGCACCCAGAGGAACGAGGCGAAGCGCAGGTCGGACACGCTCTGGAGCATGCTGAAGAAGCCGATGAAGAATGGGATCGTGACCAGGACGGGGATGCAGCCGCCCAGCGGGTTGACCTTGTTCTCCTTGAAGAGGCGCAGGGTCTCGGTCTGGATCTTCTGGGGGTTGTCCTTGTATTTCTCGCGCATGGCCTGCATGAGCGGGTTGATCTTGGCCATGCGCTTGGAGGAGCGGGAGGCGGCGAGCGTGAAGGGCAGGAAGACGGTCTTGAGCGTGAGGGTGGTCAGGATGATGGACCAGCCCCAGTTGTGCACCACCGAGTGGATCCACGTCATCATGGTCAGCAGCAACGGGGCGACGAAGCCGGTGAAAAAGATCTTATAATAGAAGGACGAGTCGAACTGCATGACCTTGGCTTCGCCGTGCTTGAAGACGTCGGTGTTGGACAGGCGCCGGTACTCCTTGGGGCCCGCGAAATAACTGGCCCCGAAGGTCTCGCTGGCGCCCGCCGCCAGCGGCTTGAGCTCGAACTGCGCGTAACCGGTGACGCCATAGGCCTTGCGGTTGGTGTCCGGGGAGAGCGGGTCGAGCTTGACGCGCTCGACGCGCACGCCGGTGCCCGGCTGGTCGGGGGTGAAGATCAGGGCGAAGAACTGGTTCTTCACCGTGGCCCACACGAGGTTGACCGGCACCTGGATGAAGGGGGGGGGCGTGCCGTCCTTCAGGCCGACCATGGCCAGCAGGCCGCCGCCCTCGAGGTCGCTGCGCTTGATGAACGTGGCGTCCTTGCCGTCGGAGTAGCCCGCGTTCAGGTAGAGGCCGAGGTCGTTGTCGTTGAGCGGGGCGGCGGTGCCGAGGTTGAACGAGACGCGCGGCAGGGCCACAGTCTTGTCCGTCAGGTTGCGGAAGGTGGTCTCGTGCCGGATCTGGTAGCCATCGAGGCCCGCGGTCTTCTCCAGCGAGTAGCGGCGGGTGATTTCCAGGCCGGCCGCGACGGCGCGGTAGACAACCTCGGTGGGGGTCGACGAGACCAGGGTGTAGGCGGTGTGGGCGTCGGCGCCGGGGAAGTCCGCGAGGCTGAGCGCCGGGCCGGCCGGGGCGGCGTTGAGCGCGTAGAGCTCGGGCTGGCCCTGCACCGCGGGATATTTCCTGAGCCCGACCCGGTCGATGGCGCCGCCGTGGTTGGTGAACCGGACCTCGACGAACTCGTTGGCGAGGGTCACATACTCTGCCGGGGTGGTGGTGGTGGCCGGGGTGGAAGCCAGGGCGATGCCGATGGCGGCCGGGGCGGACGTCTCCTTGGCGGCGACCCCCGCGGTCGCGGCCGTGGCGATGGCGGCGGGGACACTGCCCGGGGGGGGTGGCGGCGGGGCGAGCTTGGTGCTGAGGTAGAAGCTCGCGAGCGCACCGATGACTAGCAGGGCGCCGATAAGGGTGTTCTTTTTGTCCATGAAGAAAGGGAATCAGCTTTTTGCCGGCGTGGTCGGCTGGAGGCGGGTGCAGGCAATCCGGGCCGGCGGCACGGGATCCTCGCCGCCGGGGTGCCAGGGACCGCATTTCAGCAGCCGGCGGACGGTGAGCCAAGAGCCGGCCAGCAGGCCGTGGTCATGCAGGGCGGCGCGGGCGTAGTGCGAGCAGGTGGGGCTGAAGCGGCAGCCGCAGGCGGGGTTCAGCGCCGACAGCGCGGGGGAAACGGTGTGCTGATAGGTCCAGACGAGTCCGCCCGCGGCGCGGGCGGGGAGACGGAACAGGGTTGCAGGCCAATCAGCCATGAAGGGAGGGGGTGGTCAGCTTCTGGCAGGCGGAGACGAAGCGCTTTTCCACGTCGGAAAATTCGAGCCGGAGGAGGGCGCCGCGGGCGGTGAGGACCAGGTCGAGGCCGGCGGGCACGAGGGGCTGGTGGCGGCGGTAGATTTCACGGAGGCGGCGCTTGGCGCGGTTGCGATGGACGGCGTCGCCGACGGAGGCGCGGGAGGCGACCACGCCGACGCGGGCCGGGGCGGCGGGCGACTCCGCGGGACGCACCCGCCAGGTCAGGAGAAAGGCCCCGCAGTCGACGCGGCGGCCCTGCTCACGGACGGCGCGGAAGTCGTCGTTGCGCCGCAGGCGTTGGCCGGCGCGGAAACGCATCTCAGACGACCGTGAGGCGCTTGCGGCCCTTGCGGCGGCGGGCGGCGAGGACTTTGCGGCCACCGCGGGTGGCCTTGCGGGCGCGGAAACCGATCTTGCGGGCGCGTTTCTTGCGATGCGGGCGGAATGTAGGTTGCATGGATTTATGGGAAAAAGAGGGCCAAAGTCAGTGATAGGGGCGG
>CAYRDN010000008.1:0-94221 GCA_964423065.1 uncultured Oleiharenicola sp.
CTGAGGGGAGACGGCTGGCGCCGGCTCTCGCCGGCCTACTTGCCGAGGAGAACGATCGGTCCCTCGGCCTTGGGGACACCGCCCTTTTTCTCCAGGCTGATGGCGAAGGCGGCGGCCTGCTTGACCGGCTGGTCGGGCTTGAAGGCGAGCACCACCTTGCCGTCGGCGGCGACATGGAACACGCCGCCGTTGACGGGATTTGCATAAGCCGGGTCGACAATCCAGATCTGATAATCCTGCGCGGCGTCGATGGCGGGCAGCTTTTCCACGGTGAGGAGGCCGGCCTGCTGCTCAGGGTCCCAGACGGCGATGACCTGCGCCTCCTTGGTGTTGCCGGCGAGCGAGGCGAGGGCGGTGACCTTGAGCCGCGAGAGATTCTCCGCGTCGCGCAGTTTCCGGCCGAGCTGGTTGATCATGTTCTCCGCCAGCAGCGAATGCTGGGTGAGCTGGTTTTGCGCGATCTGGTAGGCGACCTCGGCGAGCTGACGCTCGGTGCGGAGGGTCGCGTTTTCGTCGCGCAGGAGCAGGTTCTGGCGGGCGAACAGCAGGGTGGCGACGGCCAGGCCGGCGGCCATGGCCCAGGGGATGAGCCGGAGCAGGGGGAAGGCGACGACCTGGGCGGCGGCCGGCGGTTCAGCGGCCGGGCGGGAATGCCCGGCGCAGGCGGTGAGGACGCGGTCCCTGAATCCGGGCGGCGGGTCGAATTGGGGTGCGGCCAGGGCGGCCAGGGCGGCGGTCCCGGCGAGGCGGGCGTGGAAGGCTTGCAACTCGGCGTTGCCGGCCAGCTGGGACTCAAAGGCGGCCTTTTCCGCGCCTTCGAGCAGGTCGAGGGCGTGGAGGGCGGCGAGTTCTTCCTGTTGGTCGGTGATCATAGCCGGGCGGGAAGGGTTGCGCGCAGCTTGAGCAGGCCGCGGCGGATGCGGGCCTTGATGGTGCCGAGCGGCTCGTTGAGCCGGGCGGCGATCTCCTGCTGGGTGAGGCCGCTGAAAAAGGCGAGTTCGATGGCCTTCTGCTGGTCGGGCGCCAGCTGCGCGAGAGCGGAGCGGACGGCGCCGGCCTTTTCCCGGACCCAGAGCGAGCCGGCGGAGTCGGTGTCACCGGCCGGGCCGGCGGGCTGCAGATCGGGTGCGGCCTCCGCGAGCAGTTCGCCGCGGCGCTGGCGCATGCGGACGCGGTCGATGGCGCGGTTCCGGGTCAGCGTGGCGGCCCAGCCGAAAACAGAGCCCCGGCCGGCCTCATAGGCGGCCGCCTTCTGCCACAGTTGCAGAAAGACATCCTGCACGATGTCCTGGGACTCGGCGGTGTCGTGGGTGATCCGACAGGCCAGCGAGAAAAGCGGCCGGGCCAGCGAATCGTAGAGACCGCCCAGGGCGGCCTTGTCGCCGCGGGCCATGGCGGCGAGCAGCCGCGCCTGTTCCCGGGACTGGTCATCGCCGGCGTCCCCGCCGGAGACCGTTGGGTCATCCGCGGTCATGCGGGAACGCGCCGGCGCCGGACGGCGGGGCGGCGCGATTTCCAGCAGCGCAAGCGGACGGGCGGAGACCAATAACATTGCATGACTGATACGCGCATACCGGAGGACAGGATGCCGAGGATTTTGATTTGCCCGGCCTTGGCAACTGCAATGCGCCGGTCAGAGCACGAGCAAACCGATGCAGCCGAGCACCACCAGCGCGGCGAGGATGCCGAGGATGAGTTTTTCCTGTTTCGTGACGGCGAAGGGCACGGGGGCGGTGGTTCAGGGCTGGCGGGACGATCCGGCCGGGCGCATTCAGAGACCGAAGGCGGTGAGGTTGGTCAGGATCTCGCGCACCAGCGGTTCGTGCGCGAGCTCATGCCAGGGCTTGTTGCTGGAGATGCGGATGAAGAACTGGTCGCCCTGCCGGCGAAAGCCGTAATGCAGGGCGGATCTCAGCAGCGCGGGCACGGAATAGGGATCGTGGAAGTCGAGCACGCGGCCGTCGTAGATGTGCCAGAACCAGACATTCTGCCGGTAGCCGTCCCCATTCTCGAACAGGCGGTGTTCGCCGGCGGCGATATTCAGCCCCGGCATTGCCGGCGACTGCTGGGTGTCAATCAGCGGATGAGGGGTCCAGCCCGCGCCGGGCCAGCAGGCGTCCGGGGTGTGCGTGGCCACGCGGCTGACCGAGGCCTGGCCGGCGGACCAATAGGCGACGTAGACCGTGAACTGGATGAAGTCCGCCGGGCCGGTCTTCCGCAGGTAGGAGCGTTCGACGAGATGGGTGGTTTGCAGGATGTCGGCAAATTGATAGAGATCGGTCGGCGTGACCACCTGCCAGTTCCCGGCGCTGGCGGGCAGGCTGGCCAGGAGGTCGGGCGGCTGGCGGTTGTCACGGGCGGGGGGCCGGGAACTGGCGAAAAAGAAAACGCCCATGGCCAGCGTGGCGGCCATCGTCACCCAGAAAAATCGCCGCGGCCCGCGCGGGGGGGCGCGGCCGGCGGGCACGCGTTCGGTCGTCACCGGGGCCGGTTTCGACTCGAGCAGGATGGCCAGTCCGGCCAGCAGCAGGGCGGTCACACCCAGGATGGCGTAGCCCGTGGCGTCGTGCCAGAAACCGGTGATGTCGCGGCCGGAATTGGCCAGCAGGGTGAGCGTGAGCGAGCGCAGGTAGTTCATGCCCAGCGCGAGCAGCGGCGCCACGAGGATCAGCCCCAGCCGGGCCAGGGGGCGGCGGACCTGCCAGGCGGCGAAGAAGAATCCGGCGAAAATGCAGGACAGCAGGCTGCGGATGCCGCTGCAGGCCTCCTCGACGCCGACGGTGGTCCGCACCAGCTCGATGATGTTGCCGTGCTGCCGCGCGGGGATGCCGAGCAGGTGCAGCGTGTGCAGGACGCTGCCCGTGACCCAGCCCTGCAATGCGAGCGTGATCCGGGCATAGGTGCCGTGGGGCAGGGGTGCGGCCAGCAGCCAGAGGAAAATGGCGGTGAAGCTGATCCAGTTGCAAGGCACGACGCGCACCTGTTCATCGGCCAGCAGGATCAGGCCGCCCGTGAGGAAGCAGCAGAGCGAGGCCGCGAGCACGAAGAGCACGAGCGCATGCGACCAGGCCAGGGACGCCGCCAGCAGGCCGGCCATGGCGAACAGCAGGAAGCCCGCCACCATGAAGCAGCCCAGGGCCAGGGCGACCGGGCGACGGGCGGGCAGCCAGCGGTGCGGGCCCTGGCGCCGGCTTTCCCAGAGGAGCAGGAGGAAAACAACGGGGACGAAAAAGCCGTGCGAAAGGTCGGGATTCGACCGCCATTCCGGCCAGAGGACGAGGCTGAAGGCCCCGGCGAGTCCGAGCAGCAACACGCCGATCGGGCGGGTGCCGGCGGGCGGGCGGGCGGGGACCGGCGGGGCGGGATTCATTTCGGCGCCGCGGCGGCCTGCCGTTCCAGGATGGCATAAACCACCTCGGCGGGCAGCGGCACGAGGGGCAGGATGCGCGCGAGGCGCGGGTCGGGTTTCCCGGTTTTCAGCAACACCTCCAGGCCGTGAAGGACCCGCGTGTCCGAGGCGGTGAACCGGCTGAGCTGGTCGTGCAGCGTCCCGGCCTGCGCGGTGTCCCCGGCGAGCACCGCGACGAGATAGGTGGCCTGATAGAGGGCCAGGTTCTCACCGGTCAGCGGCGGGCCCTCGAGCAGGAACTTGTCGCAATAGCGGGCCGCCGGCGCGGTCGCCGGGTGGGCGATCAGGTAGGCGCAGAATTGCGCGGCGATGCGCGGCACCATCGGATACTGCAGGAGATTGTCATACTCCGAGCCGACGAGGGAGTTCCATTTCAGGGCTTGAAAAATGCACAGGCGCAGGAAGGAGGCCTCATCGGGCTGCACGCGCGGGCCGTACGCAGTCAGCAGTTCGTTGGCCTGCTCGGCCCGGCCATAAAGGAGCAGCCGGTGCACCTGGTAATAGGGATAGTAACTGGCGTCCGGATAATGGGAGACGCGGGTGAGACGCGGCAGGACGCGGTCGAGCTGGTTTTCCAGCAGGGCCTGCTCGATGCCGATGATCTCCGTGCACCACTCCGGCAGGTGGGGATTCTGCTGCAGCACCTGGGCGAGGGCGCCGCTGTTGCCGGTCTGGCGGGCGGCGAAGAGCAGGGCGTTCAGCCAGGCGCCGCGCTCCGCGGGATCCTCGCTGAGCATGGTGGCGGCCAGGGGCATGATCCGGTCGTAGTCGGCGCGGCCCAGCAGCGTGCGGAACCAGATCTGGGCGGTCTGGACGCGCTGCTCGGGCACGTCGTGCATCAGCCGCTCATAGATATGTTCGGCGATGAAGGGATTGGCGGCCACCTGGGTCAGACCGGCCAGGGCGATGCCGGCGCTGTAATTCCGCGGGTTGAGCTGGCAGACCATCTCGAGGGACAGGATGGCTTCCTGGTAATTGCCCTGGCGCAGCGCCAGCTGGGCGCGGTTGACATAGAGGCGCTCCTGGGAAGCGCGCAGGTCCTTCCACCGGGCCGGCCAGGCGATGGTGAAGTATCTTACATCATAGTTGGCGGCGCGCATGGCGGCATAGACCGCCACAGTGCCGGCGAGATAGACGGCCAGCAGGGAAACGGCGGCGTAGAGGACTGCGCGGCCCCAGAACGGGCGGACGCCCTCGGCTTCCACCGAGCACCGCCAACCCTCCTTGGTCTCGGTGAGCAGGGGGCAGACGCGGCGGAACCGGGCCGGCCGATGCCACTGCATGACCGCATCGCACCGCGTATCAAAGGCCAGGCCGGAATCGCTGGCATTCTGGCACGGACAGTCGTCCCGGTGCGCCCCGTGGATGCGGAACCAGCTTTTGCGGGCGTTCCAATAGAACAGGCTCCACCAGAAACGAAAGTAATCTCCGATCCATCCGATCACGGGCGCAAACTAGACGGGGGACCGTGCGCGGCAAGGCGCAATCAGCCGGGGGCCGGCCCGGCGGCGTCGGGAGGACGTGGAACCAGACCGCTGGGCCCGCGCGAACGCGGCTCAGATCTCCGTTGTATAAATCTCCGGGTGCAGCGTGCCCTCCGCCACGCGCGTGACGGGGCCGGTCATCCTGATGGCGAAATCAGGCGAGATTTCGATGCCGATCCGGCCGCCGGGCATGTGCACGGTCAGGCGGGCGTCCACCAATCCGAGCCGGTGGGCCACGGCGGCGGCGGCGCTGGAACTGCTGCCCGAGGCCAGGGTGTAACCGGCGCCGCGCTCCCAGATCTCGATCCGCACGTTCCGGCGGTCGAGCACCTGCAGAAACTGGACGTTGATGCGGTTGGGGAAATTCCGGTGCACCTCGATGGCGGGGCCGTATTTCGTCGCGAGCGCGGCGGAGATCTCCGGGAGCACGATGACGCAATGCGGATTGCCGATGCCCGCGGCGGAAAAGATGAATTCCCGGTCCTGGATGGTGAACGGCTCGTTGAGCACCTCGCGCACCGGGCCGGCGACGGGGATCCGGTCGCTCTGGAAGCTCACGCGGCCCATCTCGACCGCGATGAGGCGGTCATCCGGCAGGATGCGGGACTCGACCACCCCGCCGGGCACCTCGATGGTGAAGGGCGCCGCGCCCACGAGCTGCTGGTCGTGGAGGTAGCGCGAGAAGATGCGCAGGCCGTTGCCCGACTTCTCGGCCTCGGAGGCGTCGGGGTTGAAGATGCGCAGGCCGAACTGCGCCCGGGCCGAGGGCAGGGGGCCCCAGAGGATGCCGTCGGAGCCGACGCCGTAGTTGCGGTGGCAGATGACGCGGATCTGCGCCGGGGTCGGCGCCGTCCAGCCCGGAAAGTCGGCCGGGTTCATCACGAGGTAGTCGTTGCCGAGGGCGTGGTATTTGTGGAAGCGCATGCGGGAGGAGAGGGGATAAACCACCGGACACCCGGAAGACACGGAAATAATTTGTGTGCGGGGCCAATATGAGGGCAGCTATGAACCCAAGCCATTGTGGGCACCGCGCCCACAGGCCGAGCTCAGATCGCGGCGGCCTGCGTTTTGGGGGTGTAGCCGAGGAGGCGGCGGTCCTTGATGAATTCGGCGACCTTGGGCGGCACCATGGTTTCCCAGACGGGGTCGCCGGACTTGATGCGCTGGAGCACGTCGCGGGAGAAGATGTTCAGGTAGTCGGGGTTGCTGCCGACGATGCAGTCCAGGTTGTGGTTCTCGAGCAGGTGGGCGTAGAGGTTGCGCAGCCGGTCGGAGACCTGCAGGTTGCGGGCGGTGATCATGATGCCCGACGCGAATATGCCGTCGGGGGCGTGGATGGGGGCCGTGGCGGGATTGCCGCTGGCGAGGTAGCGGTCGAAGGCATCCTGCCGCATCGGGTAGATGTAGAGCTTCACCGCGTGCCGGAACATGCGGCCCATGGACTCGAGGATGCCGCCCTCGAGTTCCTCGTAGTATTTCTCGTTGAAGATCTCGAGCAGGTTGTTGATGCCCATCGCCACGCCGATCATTTCCTTGGTGTAGCGGCGGAAATAGGAGACCAGGCGGTAAAATTCCGAGTAGTTGGAGATGAGGGTCGTGAGGCCGATGTGGCCGAGCATGTCGACGCGGGCGAGGAAGTCGTCGGCGTTGAGATCCCCCTCGGCGAGGAGGTTGTTCATGGTGATTTCCATGAGCACGACGATCTCCTTGCCCTTGACCATCGGTTCCTGGAGGAACTGCGCGTGGGCGCAGTTGAGCATGTCGACGTTGACGTGCGTGACGGGGCGGAAGCTGCCGCGCTCGACGAGCACGGCCTTGTGGTGCAGCACCTCGGAAGGCTGGAGGACCTCGCCGCCGGGGGCGAACATGACGGCGTTGGTCAGGCCGAACTGCACGAGGTGGAGCGACACCAGGCGGTTGTCGACCTGCTTGAAGACGGGGCCGCTGAACCGGACCATGTCGACCTCGATCCGGTCCGTGCCGATGTTGTCGACGAGCGACTGGATGTACTGGCGCGGGTCAAGGGCGTAGTTGAACGCGCCGTAGATGAGGTTGAGGCCGACGATGCCGAGCGCCTGCTGCTGCTGGACGTTTTCCTTGTCCCACAGGCGGACGTGGATGACGACCTCGTTGGGCTCCTCCAGCGGGTTGTGCTGGAAGCGGACGCCGAGCCAGCCGTGGCCCTCGTTGGGGCCCTTGAAGCTTTTGGCCGCGACGGTGTCGGCGAAGACAAAGAACCGGGTGCGGTCGCCGCGCTTTTCGGACAGGCGCTCCTTGAGCAGCCGGTATTCGTGGTCGAGCATCGTGTGCAGGCGCTCCTGGGAGACATAGCGCGGCGCCTTGCCGTAGATGGCGTCGCTG
Source organism: uncultured Oleiharenicola sp. (assembly GCA_964423065.1). Lineage (GTDB taxonomy): Bacteria > Verrucomicrobiota > Verrucomicrobiia > Opitutales > Opitutaceae > Lacunisphaera. Next base: position 7,255 of record CAYRDN010000008.1, read on the forward strand.
AAGGTCATGTCATACGCCGACATGGTCTTGGCGATGGCCCCGGAGGCGCCGCCGACCTGGAAAAAGATGCGGGAGACCTCCTGGCCGGCGCCGATCTCCGCGATGGTGCCATAGCGGGTGCCATCGAGATTGATGGTGAGCGCCTTGCGGTTGGTGGTGAGCAGTTCCTTTTTCTCGCCCATGCCGGCAATCTAGGCGGCTTTGCCGGCAAATGAAAAGGCCTAGATCGTGAAATCGGCGTGCCGGTCGAAGAGTTAGGGCCGCGAATGCCGCCGGTCAGGCCGGATAACCGTTTGTCCAAGTGGCGGGCCAACAAACGCTTTTCGCTGGCCGTGGCGGGCGCGTTGCCTACTTTTACGGCATGAAGAGCTTCTTCACGTCCTTCTTTGCGACCATCATGGCGCTGATTGTCTTCGTCCTCGGCGGATTCGTGGTGTGCCTGCTGTTCTTCGCCGCGCTGGCGGCCATGGGACAGAAGAAACCCGTGATCGTGCAGAGCGGGTCCTATCTGGTCTTCGACCTGTCGGCCAACATCCAGGACACGCCTTCCCAAATGGACGGCCTGGAACAGCTCTCCGAGGCCTTCGGGGGCAACGGGCGGCATCTCCTGCAGCTGCGGGAGGTCACCCGCGCCCTCCAGGCCGCCGCCAAGGACAACGCGATCAGCGGTCTCTTTATCACCGGCCAGATGCAGCCGTCGGGCTACGGCTCGGGCTACGCCGCGCTCAAGGAGGTCCGCGAGGCCATCGAGGTCTTCAAGGCTTCCGGCAAGCCGGTGCGAGCCTATCTCGACAACGCCAGCACCCGGGATTACTACCTCGCCTCCGTTGCGAAGGAGATCGTCCTCGACCCCTACGGCGTCGTGTTCATGCCCGGGCTCGCGGCGCAGCCGATGTTCTTCGCCGGCACCTTTGAGAAATTCGGCATCGGCGTGCAGGTCACCCGCGTGGGCAAGTACAAGAGCGCGGTCGAGCCCTACACCCGCAAGGACATGAGCCCCGAGAGCCGCGAGCAGACCCAGCAGCTGCTGGGCGATGTCTGGGGCACCCTGACGGCCGCCATCGAGCACTCGCGCCGCCTCGAGCCGGGCGCGCTGCAAACCATCACGGACGAGAACGGATTTCTCCGCCCCGAGGCCGCCAAGCGCCTCAGGCTGGTGGACCGGATCGCCTACCGTGACGAGGTGCTCGACGAGCTCAAGGCCGCCACCGGCCGCGCGGGTTCGAGCCAGTCCTTCAAGCAGGTTGCGCTGAAGGATTACGCCCGGCTGGTGTCCGGTGGCGGCGGCACGGCCCGGCGGCAGAACGAGGGCAGGTTCGATCTCGGCACCGGCGGACACGGGAAGATCGCCATCGTCTACGCCGAGGGTGAGATCGTCGACGGCACCGGCAACGAGGCCGGCTACGTCTACGGGGACAAGACCGCCCGGATGCTCCGGCAGATCCGGGAGGACGACAGCATCTCCGCCGTGGTCCTCCGCGTGAACTCGCCCGGCGGCAGCGTCGCCGCCTCCGAGGCGATCCAGCGCGAGGTGCGGCTGCTGCAGAAAAGCCGGCCCTTGGTGGTGTCCATGGGCACCGTGGCCGCCTCGGGCGGCTACTGGATCGCCACCTACTCCGACCGGATCTTCGCCGAACCCACCACGATCACGGGCTCGATCGGCGTCTTCGGCCTGTTCCTCAATTTCCAGGGTCTGGCCACGGACCGGCTCGGCCTGAGCTTTGACACGGTGAAGACGGCGAAATTCGCCGACCTCGGCACCGCCGTGCGCGCCAAGACCGACGAGGAGCTCGCCCTCTTCCAGCACAGCGTCGACTGGGTCTACGACCAGTTCCTCAGCAAGGTTTCCGCGTCGCGGCGGATGGACCGCAAGCAGCTCGAGGAAATCGCCCAGGGCCGAGTCTGGTCCGGCACCGCGGCGCTCAAGCTCGGGCTCGTCGACGAACTGGGCGGCCTGGCCGATGCGGTCACGTACGCGGCCCACAAGGCCCGCCTGGGGGATGATTTCCGGGTGACGGAATATCCGCGCAAGCTGCAGTTCGCCGAGGCCCTCACCGAGGCGCTGGAAGGCCGGCACCATGAGCAGTCCTTCAGCGGACCCATGGGCGTTTTCATCCGGCAGGCGACCACGGAACTGCTTTCGCTGAACCGGTTCAACGACCCGCGCGGCCTCTATGCCCGGCTGCCCTTTGAGTTTAACCTGAACTGACCGCCGCCGCCCTTGCACCAGAACCACACCCTCAATCGCGACTGCCCGGCGACGGCCATCCCGGCCGGCGACCGGGTCATGCTCAGGGCGGGCGACAGTGTTTTTATCACGCAGACGCTCGGCGGCAATGTCACCGTGCGCACCGACACCGGGCTTTTCCGGATCGCGCGCGAGGACGCCGCCGCGATCGCCGGCTTTACCCCGACGGACGCCGCCCCGGCCGCTGGCTCAGCGCAGGCTGCCTTCTCCGAGGAGGCGGTCTGGGCCGCGCTCAAGACCTGCTTCGATCCCGAGATCCCCGTCAACATCGTCGATCTCGGCCTCGTCTACGACCTCGCCGTCGAGCCATCCCCGTCCGGTGGCAACATCGTCGAGGTGAAGATGACGCTAACCGCGCCAGGTTGCGGCATGGGTCCCGTCATCGCCGAGGACGCCCGGCAGAAGATCGCCGCCTTGCCCACCGTCGAGTCCGCCAGGGTGCACATCGTCTGGGACCCGCAATGGGTCCCACAGATGATCTCCGACACCGGCCGCAAAGTCCTGGGCCTGGAGTAAGGGGTAGGGTGCTTCCTCCCGCCGTCGCCCAGGCTATGACGGGCAAGCCGGATGCGTCGATTCGCGCACGGCTCGGCTGGACCGAGGAGTCCGTCCTCAGCTCTTCTTCTCCGGGGGCGTGAAATCGAAGGGCAGGTCCACCTGGGCCTCGACCGGCCGGCCGCCCTTCACCTCGGGCACGAACCGCCATAGCCGCACGGCCGCGAGCGCGGCCTCGCCGAAGGCGGGAGCCGCCGCGCTTTTCACGGCAGGATTGGAGACCTGGCCGCGGGCATCGATATGGATCGAGATGATCGCCTGTCCTCTGGTTTTCGCCTGCAGCAAATCAGACGGATATTCCGGCCCCGGGCCGCACAAGACCTGCGGGGGCGCGTCCTGCACCCCGGCGATGCGCCGGGCGATCATGCGGTCCAGCGCCGCCTCCCGCTGCTGGGGAGGAATCTTCGATTGGAACACCTCCCGGCTGCCGGAGAACAGGTGAAGCTTGTATTTCCCCGAATCCAGGTCGAACGCCAGGGGCAGGACGGCCGAAACCGACTTGAAGTGCCGTGCGTCCAGCTGGCCAACCTCCTGCACGAAAATGGTCTTCATGTCATTGTCGGCATTCAGTTCCAAAGCAAAGTAAACATCGTCCAGATCATAAGGCGTCTCAAGCGTGGCTTCGAAGATGAACTCGCGGTTCAGCTGCGCCCCCTTCATGTTCAGGTGGCGTTTCTTCACCACCACGTTCCGCAGCTCGACGAACACCGGCAGATATTCGTCCGTTTTCTGCAAGGTATATTTCCGCCCTTCCGCGAAGACCATCTTGCCATCCTTCTCCACGATCGGGGCGCTGGCACGCACCCGGCGCACCGGGTAATATTTCCCGTCGAGATTGGCGAACAAGGTTTCCTGGGCGCTAAGCGGGGCGGTGAAGCCGGCGAGGAGACACAGCACCAGCACCAAGTGCCGCAGGAACGAAGGGGTATTCATGGCCGGCCGCAGTTTCGCCAGACGAGCTGGCTGACTCAAGGCAAACCCTCGCGGCAGCACCTGCGCCGTTCCGCAGGAACGCGTGATGGGGGAGAAGGCTGGAGCCTCACCGGTCGATCGCCTTCAGGCTGCCAACTGCGTAGCGCTCGCCCGCCACCTCGCCGGGCGGCACGGCTGCTTCCAATTCCTGCACCTCGGCGGGGTTCAGGACAAGGTCGGCGGCGGCGGCGTTTTCCTCGAGATAGGCCCGGCGCTTGGTCCCCGGGATGGGGGCAATGTCGTCGCCCTTGGCCAGCACCCAGGCCAGGACCAGCTGACCGGGCTTCACGCCCTTGCGCTGTGCGATCGCGTGGACCCTATCCACCAGCACCAGGTTGGCCTTGAGCGCCTCGGCGCCGAAGCGCGGGAAACGCTGCATGCGGGTGTCCGTGGGGTCCAGGTCGGCGGCCTGCGTGATCTTCCCGGTGAGAAAGCCGCGGCCGAGCGGGCTGTAGGGCACAAATCCGATGCCCAGCTCGCGCAGGGTGGGCAGGATTTCCTTTTCCACATGCCGCTCCCACAGGGAATACTCCGTCTGCAGGGCCGTGATCGGATGGACCCTGTGCGCCCGGCGGATTGTCGCGGGCGATGCCTCGGACAAGCCGAGGTAGCGCACCTTGCCGGCTTTTTTCAGTTCCGCCATCGCGCCCACGGTGTCCTCGATCGGGGTCTGCGGATCGACCCGGTGCTGGTAATACAGGTCGATATGGTCCACGCCCAGCCGTCGGAGCGAGGCCTCGCAGGCCGCCTTCACATATTCCGGCCGGCCGCTGATGGTCCACACGCTGGGATCCTCCTTGCGGCGGATATTGGCGAATTTGGTTGCGAGAAAAACCTCGTCGCGGCGGCTGCGGATCGTCCGCCCGACCAGTTCCTCGTTGTCGCCGATCCCGTAGGTGTCGGCCGTGTCCAGGAAAGTGATGCCCAGGTCCAACGCGCGCAGGATGGTCGCGGCGGACTCGGCGTCATTGCGCGGTCCGTAGAATTCGCTCATGCCCATGCAGCCGAGTCCGAGCCGGGAAACGATGGCCCCTTGCAAGCCCAGGCGGATTTTCTTCATGCCATTACGGATTGTCGGGACGCAGCATTAGTCAACCGCACAAGCGACGGAGCGGAGGGGCCTGAAAAAGGGCGACCTCAGTTTTGAATATTTATCTTAAATCATGCCGACCTTGAAACTCAATCGATGGAAATACTTAAAACGTGGCCCTTTTTATTCGCCGTGGGTCAAATACCCCGGAGGCTGCTCCAGGGATCATTCCTTTCTAAGGTGCCTCTCGTCGGGGATCCGCAATGGGTCCTGCGGATGATCTCGGACAGGGGCCGAAAGGTGCTGGGGCTGGAGTGGGGGCGCCGGGGGACCAGGATCACATAAGATCCCGGAAAATCCAGGAAGGGAATGTCTGGGGAACGGCCGCAGGTCAGAAAATCTGCGACCTGAGCCGGTCTGCGCTGTCTTTCACGGGGTGCCATCCCTCAACGCCGCCCGCACGCTCGTGGCCCGGAACAGCCGGTTTTACGACGCTTTCTGGGCCCGGACCTACCTGACCCGGCCGGAGCGGTTCAATACCTGGCCCATGATCTCCGCCTTGGTGCCGGCCGCGCCGCACCGCCTCGAGATCGGCCCGGGCCTGCGCCCGCGGCTGCCGATCGCCGGGACGTTCTTCTTTGATCTCAGTGCGCTGGTCGTCGAGCGGCTCAAGCTCCGCGGCGGCATCGCCACGGTGGGGGAAATCACCGAACTGCCGTTCAGCGACGGCATGTTCGACCTCGTGGCGGCGTTTGACGTGATCGAGCATGTCGCGGACGACCAGCGCGTCTTTGCCGAGCTGACCCGCGTCCTGGCCCCGGCGGGCCGGCTGATATTTTCCGTGCCACTGCATCCCGCCCACTGGACCGCCTTTGATGATTATGTCGGCCACGCGCGCCGCTATGAGCCGGCGGCGTTGCAGGGCATGCTCGCCGCCCACGGATTGGTCGTCGAGAAGAGCACGGCCTTCGGGATGCAGTCCAACAGTCCCCGGCTGCTGGATTATGCGGTCCAGGGCCTCACGCAGTATCCGGTCGCGGCTTCCCGCTGCTACAACTGGTTTTTCTTTCCGCTCGGGCTGCTCCTGCAGCAGGAGCTGGAATTCACGGCCGGGCTGATGGACCTGGATGAGGCCTACGAAGTGCTGCTGGTGTGCGGACGGGAAGACCAGTCGGAAACCTGAGACCTGAGACCTGCTGATTGGAAACCGGACCGGAGATGCGAGGTGCGGACAGCCATTCGCAGCCGGGAGCCCGGACCTCACCGCCGCCCCGGTTTACTAACCCTTGGCTTCCGCCACCCTGAAGCTCCGCCATTTGTCGGTGGGCAGGGCGGCGAGCACGATCAGCCCGACCTGGCTGGCGACGAAGGCGATCAGCCAGTAGAACGCGGCGTCCATGAAGCCGTAGCTGTGCAGGCCGACGCCGAGCATGTTCGTGCCGAACCAGCTCCAGCTCGTCACGACGTTGCCGAAGACGGCCAGCATCATCAGGCCCCGCTGCTTCACCATGCCGCCCCAGCGGGCGTGCAGGATGACGGCGTTCCAGATGACGATGATGAGCGCGCCATTCTCCTTCGGGTCCCAGCCCCAGAAGCGGCCCCACGACTGGTCGGCCCAGATGCCGCCGAGGACGGTGCCGACGAGGCTGAACAGCGTGGCGAAGCACACGATGCCGTAGACCATGCGCGCGAGCGAGTCCGCCGTGGCCCGGTCGAGCGACCGGGTCAGCACGCCGCGCACGATGTAAATCATCGCCAGGAAACCCGCGAGGAAGGTGGCGGCATAGCCGGTGGTCACGACGACGACATGCGTCGCGAGCCAGATGTTGGTGTCGAGCACGGCGCGCATCATCTCGAGGGTGTCGCCGCTGAGCGCGAGGTGGTGGGCGATGAGCAGGGTGACGAAGCCGATCATGCCGGCCGCGACGGACCCCACGCCGTTCTTGTAGATGCGCTCGAGGAAAAGGCACAGCAGCACGGCGCCCCAGCCGACGAAGAGGGCCGAGGAATAGAGGTTGGTGACCGGTGGCCGGCCCTCCAGCCACATGCGCGTGATGATGCCGGCGGTGGTCAGGACGAAGGCCGTCAGGATGAGGTAGAACGCGCTGCGGCCGAGCACGCCGGGCCAGACAAGCCAGGAGACGACGGCGAGGGCGAAGGCGAAGGCATAGAGGACCATGCTCTTGTAGAACGGCTCCGCGGCGTTGAAGCGGGACTCGACGTCGCTCTTGTGCAGCGCGGTGGCGTAACGCTTGACGAGCTGCTCATGGAAGATCTGCACGATCTCGTTGAACTGCCTGGCGTCGCCCGTGCGCCAGGCGTGGCCGAGGGCGGCGTAGGCCATGACGTTGGGGTTGACGCGGCCCGTGCCGAAGGAAGCCATGAGCGCCTCGCCCGTGGTGGTCCAGTGGGCCGGGTCGGTGTCGGCCGCCTCGGGCGGGACGGTGCGCAGGTAGCCGAGCTGCTCGAGGTAGCTGAAGCGGTCGGCCATTTCCTTCATGACCTTGACGGCGGCCTCATCGTGGGCCTCGCCCTTCTGCTTGGCGAGGACGGCGGTGATGCCGGCGGGCAGGGCGCGGTCGAACTGCATGAGCTCGGTCAGGAAGTCGGCCGACTCCGGCACCTCCATGCTGGCCTTGAGCCGCAGGTAGAGGATGACGTGCTCATTGACCGCGAGGACCTGCTTTTGGAAGCTGGTGCGCAGCTGGGCGTCGACAGGCTCGGCGAGCCGGGCCTGGCGGTCGAGCTCGGCCAGCTTCGGGCGGAGCTGGTTGTAGGAGAAGCGCGAGCGTTGCGCGGGCACGAAGTCGGCGACGGCAAGCGTGCGCATCGTGGCGCTGTCATACTTGATCTTGGTGTCCTCGGGGGTGATGCCCAGGAGGTCGAGGACCTCGGGGGAGTCGATTTTGAAGGTGGGGTACGCGTCCGCCTTCTTCGGGTTGAACAGCGTGTCGGCGAGCCACGCGGTGGGCGACTCGACCAGCGGCTCGGGGTGGGTGGGGTCGCTGACGCGCTGGCGGTTCTGCATCACGAGCAGGGAGGTGCGCGCGACCGTGTCGAGGGGCTTGAGCCGGCCATTGACGAGGACGGGCAACCGGCCGAAGCCGGCGAGGTCGAACGCGGACGACGTCGCCGGCGGGCGCAGGGCGGAGGCGGCGTAGAACACCCCGAAGGCCAGGACGAGAAAGGGGAGGAGCTTTTTCATTTTAAACACAGAGTTCGCGGAGAACGCAGAGCGGGTGGGCCGGATTGGAGGTCATGTCTGAATCCTCTGTGTCCTCTGCGTTAAAATTCAGGTTGTGGCGGTGGCGGCCGCGGCCGCCGCGCGCTTGCGGAAGAAGGCGGCGAGGGAGAAGCTGAACTGGATGATCAGGCCGAGGCCCATCATGATGCAGGCGATGTAGGGCAGCTGCCAGCTGGGGTTGCGCACGACCTGCAGGATCGTGGTGGTGTCGTTCTTGTCGAAGCCGGCCTGGTAGAAGGTCTGGCCGCCGTAGCGCAGCGGGGCGTTCATGAAGATGAGCACCTCGCGGTCGTCGTGGCCGTCGTCGCTGCGGACCCGCACGCGGCTGGAGAAATTCTTCGGGATGTCGGTGCCGGCGTAGACGTCGTGGCTGAATTTCAGCAGCGTGAGCGCGAACGGGTAGTAGTGCCGCTGCGCGCGCAGCGCGACCTCCCAGGTCTTGCCGCCGTACTGGAAGGTCTGCGGCATGCCCAGCTGGGGCGAGGCGATCCAGACGCCGAGCGGGCCCTCGGGCGCGGTGATCTCGACGTAGGCGCCGGGGAGGTTGCGCTCGTCGGGCTTGTAGGTGACGGGCAGCGGCAGCATCACCAGCTGCGCGCCGAGGCCGGCGGTGGCGACGGCGGGCATCGCGGCGGCGGCGGCGGACTGGTTGCGCATCTGCAGGCTGACGTTGGGATAGAACTCCCGGACGGTGACGGAAAACGGCAGCTTGGGGTGCTGGAAGGTCCTTTTTTCCCCCAGCAGCGTCTCGGGAATGGCAACGACCGTGTCGAAGTTCGGGTCGCTGTGGTCGAGGATGACGAGCTCGTTGTCGAGGAAGCTCTCGGCGTACTGCTTGGTCTCGCCCTGGTCGATGCGCATGAAGCTCTCCTTCGCCCAGAGGCCGGTGAAGAGTTCGCCCAGGAGCAGGAGGATGATGCCCGCGTGGGCGAGCTGGATGCCGGTTTTTTTCCAGGTGAGGGAGAAACGGTAAACGTGCGCGCAGACGAGGTTGATCAGCAGCAGGCCCCCGATGAACCAGCCGCCCGGGAAGACGGGGAGGGAATAGCCCGTGCCCGGCACGTGCCAGAGCACGGCGAAGGTGCGGAAATATTTCGCCTGCACGGCCCAGACGCCGAGGTTCACCTGGTCGAGCGTGGCCACGAAGACCAGGATCAGCGAGAGGATGAGCAGCGCCACCGTCAGCTGGAGCGACACGAAGAATTTTTTGAAGTGCCGGTAGAGATCGGTCATGGCTCAGGGGGCCTTGAGGGTGGACAGGAAGTCGCGGAAGCCGGCTTGCTCCTTGGCCACGATGGCCTCGGGCCCGAGGATCTTGAAGAACCACGTCTGGCCGTCGAACGGCACGATGGCGCCGAGCAGCCGGGTCGGCTTGCCGTTGACGCTGCCGGTGGCGTCGAAGACGATGACATGAAAGGTGTTCACGTCGACGCGCTGGATGGCCGCCTCAAGGCCGGACTCGGCGACCGGCGGCAGGCCGATCTGGCCGCGCCAGCGGTTGACGTTGGCGAAGAGCCCGCCGGTGTCGCCGGGGAAGGCGGTGATGGCGACGTCGGCCATGGCTCCGGTGTCGCCGGGTATATTGTAGCTGCCCTTGCGGAAGCTGCTGACCGCCTTGGCCTGCCAGTTGGCGGGGGCGGTCCAGGTCAGGGCGTTGCCGTTCGCGGCCGCCCCGGCGGGCAGGGCGCCCATCGGGCCGGCGGAGGCGGCGGCATCGCCGATCGCCGGGTGGCCCTCGGGCAGCGGGGCGTTCGGATCGACCGGGCCCTGGGCGGCCGGCGCCATCAGGGTGGGTGCCGGATCCTTTGGCGCGCGATAGGTAACGACCTCGCGGTCCCGGCAGCCGGCCGCAGCCAGCAGGCACAACAATGTGGCAATCGTGGAGTATCGTCGTGGCGATATCATGCGGCCTAAAGAGGTTCATCCGAAACAAAGGGCAACATCAACCTCCCAGAATGGAAGTTGCGGCATAGTATTTGGCAAAATATGCACAGTGAGGATTTTTACTGCCAAGCGCCTCCGGCGGACTAGGTAATGGGCCATGCTAATCACGCCCTTGGGCGACATGGCTTTGCAGATCCAGCTGGGGGAGACGATCGACGAACCCACGCACCGGCGCGTGCAGACCGCCTGGCGGGCGCTGGCCGGGGCGCCGTTGCCCGGTGTCACCGAGGTGGTGCCGGCCTACGCGACGGTGACGGTCTTCTATGATCCGCTGCTGGCCGTGCAGGCGGGCGCGCCGGAAAACAACCTTTTTGACTGGTTGAGCGTGCAGGTGGCCGAGCGGCTGAAAAATCCGCCCAAACTGGAAAAATCCAAGGGCCGCACGGTCGAGGTGCCCGTGTGCTACGAAGGCGATTTCGGGCCCGACCTCGGCCTGGTGGCGAAGCAGGCCAGGCTGACTCCTGCGGAAGTCATCAAGATCCATGGCAAACCCGAGTACCTGGTGTACCTCGTCGGCTTCGCGCCCGGGTTCCCCTATCTCGGCGGTCTGCCGAAGCAGCTGGAGACGCCGCGCCATGCCAAGCCGCGGATGGTTGTGCCGCCCGGCTCGGTCGGCATCGGTGGCAAGCAGACGGGCATCTATCCCGCGGCCACCCCGGGCGGATGGAACCTGATCGGGCGGACGCCGCTGCGGCTTTTCCGGCCCGCGGAGGATCCGCCCGTGCTGCTGCGCGCGGGGGACCGGGTGAAGTTCCGGGCGATCAGCCGCGAGGAGTTCGCCAAATGGGAGGCGCAGCCATGAGCCGCTGCGTCAGCTGGTGCCGCCGCGACCCCGCTGCGGTCTGCGGTCAAATCACGGCGGGGTCACCGTGGCTCCCTTTGCTTCCCGGGGCCGCGCCACGGCCCGGTGACCTGCGCGGGGTTTCGCCATGATCACCGTCCTCAAGCCGGGCCTGCTCACGACGGTCCAGGATCTCGGCCGGCCGGGCTTCCAGCAATATGGCGTCGCGGTCGGCGGGGCGCTCGATGCCCTCGCCGCGCGCACGGCGAATCTCATCGTCGGCAACGACGCGCACGCCGCGGTGCTCGAGATGGCGCAGACGGGTCCGGACCTGCGGTTCGAGGAGGAGACGCTGGTGGCGTGGTGCGGGGCGGATTTCGACGCCCGGCTCGGCGGCGAGCCGCTGCCGCGCGACCGCGCCGTGCGCGTGGCGGCTGGTGAGACCATCAGCTTCGGTTTTCCCCAGCGCGGCGTGCGGGCCTGGCTGGCCGTGGCGGGCGGCGTGGATGTGCCGTTGGTGATGGGCAGCCGCAGCACCTACCGCCGCGCCGGCATCGGCGGGCTGCAGGGCCGGGCCCTCGTGGTGGGGGATGTCTTGAAATCCTTCGCGCCGCCCGGCCGGGTGCGGCAGCGGCTGGCCTCGATGCGCGCCGCCGGGCTGCGCGCGACCGCCTGGACGGTGCGGCCCGAGACGATGGGCCGGCTTGCGGCGGCCGGCGTGGTGCGGGCGGTGCGCGGGCCCGAATGGTCGTGGTTCACGCCGGAGTCGCAGCATGTCTTTTTCGCCGTGGACTGGCAGGCGACCCGGGACGCCGACCGGATGGGGGTGCGGCTGGAGGGTCCCGTGCTCGCCCTGGCGAAGCCGCGCGAGATGATCTCCTCCCCGGTCAATGCCGGGGTGGTGCAGGTGCCCGCCGGCGGCCAGCCGATTGTGCTGCTGCCCAGCCGGCAGTCGGTGGGCGGTTACCCGCGGCTGGCAGCCGTCGCGGCGGTGGACCTGGGGCGGTTCACGCAGCTGCGGCCGGGCGACAAGGTGCGGTTCCAGGAGATTCCGCTGGCGAAGGCGCACGAACTTTACCTGGCGCGGGAGCGCGACCTCAACCGGGCCCGCACCGGGCTCGGTCGGATGACGGATTGACCGGCCCCATGCCCCGCATCGATCTCAACTGCGACCTTGGCGAGGGCGCCGGGCAGGACGCCGGGTTGATGCCACTGGTCACGTCGGCCAGCATCGCCTGCGGGGCCCATGCGGGCGACGAGGCGACGATGCGGGCAACGGTCGAACTGGCGCTCCGGCACGGGGTCGCCATCGGCGCGCACCCGGGATTCGCCGACCGCGAACATTTCGGCCGGCGCGAACTGCCGGTGACTCCGGCCGGAGTGCACCAGCTGGTGCTCACGCAGACGCGGGCGCTGCAGGCCGTCGCCCGGGCGTGCGGCGGGAACGTGGCGCACGTGAAGCCGCATGGGGCGCTGTATAACATCGCGGCCCGCGACGCGGCCCTGGCGCGGGCGGTCGCGGAGGCGGTGTATGCGGCGGATCCGCGGCTGATTCTATTCGGCCTGTCCGGCAGCCGGCTGATCGAGGCGGGGCGGGCGCGCGGGCTGAAGGTGGCCCGGGAGGGGTTCGCCGACCGAACTTACCAGCCGGACGGCTCGCTCACACCGCGGGCGCAGCCGGGGGCCATGATCGAGGACTGCCACGCCGCCGTGGCCCAGGTCTGCCAGATGGTGACTGAAGGCACGGTGACCGCCGGGGATGGCAGCCGGGTGCCGCTCGCGGCCGACACGGTGTGTCTCCATGGGGATGGAAGGTACGCGGTGGAATTCGCGACGCAGTTGCGGGCCGCGCTCCAGCGGGCCGGTATCGCGTTCGGGCCGCCGGGAGACCGGTGAGTCCGAGCGGCGTTCAGATCTCGAACGTGAGGGCGGGCCGCACGGTGCAGGTCTGCCCGGTGGACTCCACGGCGAGGGCGCACAGGTCGTCGTCGAAATCCTTCCGGCCGGTGAAGGCAATGACCTCCTGGATGAGGAGCTCGATGAGTTCCCGGCCGGTCCGGCCGGCCTTGGCGCCCAGGACGGCGCCCAGGCGGGCCTCCCCGAACATGGTGCCGCCGGCGTTGCTGGCCTCGAAAAATCCGTCGGTGTAGGCCAGCAAAGTGTCGCCGGAGGCGAAGGCGGCGGTCTGTCTGGAGTAGACAAAGTCCTCCATCAGCCCCGCCGCCGGCTCGGGGCTCGCGAAGGCCAGCGACTCGACGGTGTTGGAGCCGCCGCGGAGCAGGAGCGGCGGCGGGTGGCCGGCGTTGGCGTAGCAGAAGGTGGCGGCCGCGGTGTCAATGATGCCGTAGAAGGCGGTGGCGAAGACCGGATGCCCGGTCTGGTGCATGACGGGCATGAGGCCGTGGTTGATCTCGGCGAGGACCAGGGCGGGCTCCGTGGTGCGGGGGGCGAACTCCTCGACCACGCCGCGGATGAGCGCGGTGAGCAGGCCGGCGCGGACACCGTGGCCCATGACGTCGCAGATCAGGATGCCGCACTGGGTGTCGGACAGCTGGACGATGTCGAAGAAGTCGCCGCCGAGGGTGGCGGCGGGCAGGTAGCGGTAGGCGAAGCGCAGTTCGCTGGCCTCGGCCGGTACGCCGCGCGGGAACACGGGGAAGTCCCGCGGGAAAAACGCCTCCTGGATCTGCCGCGCCATGAGCAGGTCGGTCTCCATCTCCGCGGTGCGGTGCCGCAGCTCCTGCTCGATCAGCTTGCGGGCGGTGATGTCGTGGCTGATGCCGACGAGGCCGGTGATCTGGTTGCGCAGGTCGCGGAGCGGGACCTTGGTCGTGAGCGACCAGTGCACGTTGCCCTCCTCGCCGAAGTCAGATTTTTCCTGGCTGATGATCGACTTCCCGCCGGTGAGCACGCCCTGGTCGTCGGCGATGGCCTGCTGGCCGCGGGCGTTGGGGAAGAAGTCGAGCGTGGTGCGCCCGAGGGCGTCGGACTGGTGCGGGACGCCGATGAGGTCGAGGTGCGCCTGGTTGTTGAGGATGTAGCGCGAGGCGGCGTCCTTGACGAAGATGCGGCTCGGCAGGTGGTCGATGATGGTGCGGAGGAGATTGCGCTCCTCGGTGAGCTTCTCCTCGGACAGCTTGGTCGCGGTGGCATCGCGCGTAAGCCCGAAGGTGCCGATGATATGGCCGGCGGCGTCGCGCCAGGCGAGCTTGGTGGCGGAGCCCCAGGCCACCGTGCCGTCGCGCAGGGTGAGGCGCTCCATCTTGGCGATGAGCGGCTCGCCGGTGCGGATGATCTCCTGTTCTTCGGCGAGGGCGACGTTGGCGTGCACCGGGGCGAAGAGGTCGAAGTCCGTCTTGCCGATCACCTCCTCGGGCGTGGCGATCCCGTGCCAGGCGACGTAGGCGCGGTTGACGCGGACGAAGCGGCTTTGCAGGTCCTTGAAGTAGATCCGGTCGGGCGTCGCCTCCATGAGCATCCGCAGGATCTCGGCGTCGAGATAGGAATCAGCGGCGGCGGACGGCGGGTAGCCGGAGGAGGAACTGCTCATGGGCATGCCGGACCATGACAAGTCCGGCCGGGTCAGGCAATCACGGTTCGCCGGCGCCGGAAAAATAACAGGGTCAGGGTGCCGAGGAGCACCGCCCCATAAGCCGCGGGCTCGGGCACCGGGGTCACCTGGTGGTCGTAACCCTGCCATTGCGTGTTGGCGGCGGTGAAACCGTTGAAGGTGACCTCGTTCATCGGGGCCGCGCCGCGGGTGTTGGGGATGGCGCCGGTCCAGTTGGTCGCGAAGAAATAGTCGGCGGCGTTGGACCAATTGGCAATGGTGAGCGTGACGCCAGCATCGATGATGAAGTTGGCGGCGGTGAAGGTGGAATTGCCCCCGGCAAAATCGATGGTGGTGTTTCCCGTGAGGTGCAGCGTGGCGGCGGTAAGGTTGAATCCATTGAGTGCGAGCGTCCCGCCGCTCAGGCGCAGTTCGCCGGCGAGGATAAGATTGCTTTGGAGGGTCAGCGTGCCGGTGCCGGTCTTTTCCAAGGTGCCGGTGCCCGTGATGGAACCGCCGAAGGAGGAGGAGCCGTTGCTGGCCCCGACGATCAAATAGCCGCTGGTGGCCAGGTCCACAAGGCCGGTGCCGCCGAGCGTATTGATCGAGGTGGAAAAATTGTTCAGGGCGAGCCGACCGTCGGCATTCAGGGTGATCGCCGCCGCGGTGGAGGTCTGGTTGCTGGCGAGCAAGACCAGATTGGCGGAGCTGGCCGAGCCAAGGCCGTCGCCGACCGTGACGGCACCAGCCCCGAGGGCATTGACACCCGCGGTCTTGTTGAGGGCGAGGGTGCCATCGTTGATGGCCGTGGTGCCCGTGTAGGTGTTGGCCGTCGTGCCGGTGAAGGTGAGGACCCCCGCCCCTTGTTTCACCAGCGAGGTGCCGGCCACGACTGCACTGACGGTCAGGTCGCTGGTGTTCGTGGCATCGCGCGCCACCGTGAAAACAGTGGGCGCCCCGAGCGTGACCTGTCCGCCGGAAATCAGCGACGTCTGGTGCGCGCTGTTCGCGTTCGCCGTGATGGCGCCCGTGGGGGAAAGGATTATGCCGCTCGTGATGTTCACCTGCCCGCCGTTGAGGGTCAGAGAACCCAGACCGGTGGAGGAGCCGACATTGAGCGCACCATCCGAGTTTATCGTGACCGCGGAAGCGGGTGAAAGCTGGTTGGCGTAGCTGTTGGTGGCGATGTTCACGTTGACCGTTCCGGCCAAGGCTGGGTTTGACGGCCCGGTGCCGATCGTCAGCGAGCCGTTGATTCCATAAATGCCCGGGTTGAACGGCCCGACGACGAGATCCAAGGAGCCCGCATTCACCGTGGTGGCCCCGGTGTAAAACGTGTTGTAACCGTAAAAGGTCAGCTTCCCGGTTCCGTTTTTGATGAGACCTCCGGTGTCGCCGGTCACACCGACATTCGAGTTGATCCAGGTGTCCCCCGGGCCGTCAAAGGTGACGGTATTGGCCCCCATCGTGAACAGGCTGGTGCCGGCGGTATTGCCCAGGGTGAGCAAAGTGCCGGCGGTCGAGGAAAAGATGCTGGCATTCGATGCGAGGGTCACGTTGCTGTTCCACGCATTGTTTCCACTGGCATTTTGCAGGGATCCTGAACCGGCTCCGGTACCGTTCAGCACGAGGGTCCCGGCGTTGGTCGTCGTGATGTTGTTGGCCAGCTGGAGGGAGGCTCCGCTGGCCACGGTGGTGTTCGTGGTGTTCGTCGCGTTGCCCAGCGCGTCCGCCTGCTGGAGCGTGACGACACCGGCACTGATCGTCGTGGTGCCGGTATAGGTGTTGGCGCCGGAAAGGGTGATGTTGCCGGTGCCGGCCTGCGTGAGCGAGCCGGAGCCGCTGATGACATTGCTGACGGCGTAGGCGTTGCTGCGGTTGAACACGAGGCTGGAGTTGTCGACCACGTTGCCGGTGCCGAGGGTGCCGGTGGTGCCGCCCGCGCCGATGTTCAGCGTGCCGGCGCTGATCGTCGTGGTGCCGGAGTAGGTGTTCGTCCCGGTGAGGGTGAGCGCGCCGGCGCTGGTCTTGGTCAGGCCCCGGGCGCCGCCCGTCTCGCCGATGTTGCCCGACAGGGTGAGGGCCGTGCCCGTCGCGTCGACCGTGCTGTTGCCGCCCAGGGTGATGTTGCTGCCGATGGTGGAGGAGCCGGATTCGTTGAAGATCGTCGCCCCGTTGAGGATGAGGGCGCGGGTGACGGTGCCGGTGTTGCCCCACAGGCCGAGCGTGGTGCCGGAGTTCAGGGTGATCGTGCCCGAGCCCGCGACGGCGTTGGTCGAGGTCTGGATGGCGAACTCGCCCTGGTTGACGACGATGTTGCCGTCGGTGATGGTGCCGCCGACGACGGACAACTGGTTGGTCCCCGTCTTGGTGAGGGTGTAGCCCGCGAGGTCGAGGGTCGCGCTGCCGTTGCGGACGTCGATCCGTCCGATGCCGCCGATGGTGGCGTCGGCCGTGAGCGCGATATTTTGGAACGCGTTGGCCTGGCTGACCGAGGCGCTGTTGACGATCGCGCCGGCGCCGCCGACGCCGGTCCCGGCGATGTTGAACTGCTTCGCGCCGAAGTTCAGGGCGTCGGCGGTGGCGTTGCCGGCGATGTCGAGCGTGCCGCCGCCGTAGATGCTGACGGCCGCGCCGGTGGTGCTGCCCAGCGCCGCGTTGGTCGAGGCCGACACGGTGCCGGTGGTGATGGTGGTCGCGCCCGTGTAGGTGTTGGTGCCGCTGAGGGTGAGGTCGCCCGCGCCGATCTGGCTGAGCCCGCCGGTGCCGCTGATGACATTGGAGACGGTGTAGGCGTTGCTGCGGTTGAACAGCAGGCCATAGTTGTTGACCACGTTGCCGGTGCCGAGCGTGCCGGTGGTGCCGCCCGCGCCGACGATGATGAAGCCGTTGCTGATGGTCGTGGTGCCGGAATAGGTGTTCGCGCCGGTGAGGGTGAGGATGCCGCTGCCGCCGCCGCCGTAGTTCAGCCCGTGGGTGCCGGAGATGACGCTGCCGACGGTCACGCTGAGCCCCGCGGCAACGTTGAAATCAGGGGTGGTATCGCTGAAATTGATCGTGCCGCCGGAGAAGGTCGGCGTGCCTTCCTCGACGGTGAGCGAGCTGACATTTTGCGTCCCGTTGACCGTGACCGTGTAGGCCCCGGTGGCATTGGAGCCGGCGCTGAAGACGGCATCAGCACCGGAGGTGTATCCGGTGGTCGCGGAAGTGCCCGCCGAGTTTGTACTCCAATAAGTATTGGTGCCCCACGTGCCGTTGGCCCCGCTCGAGCCGGTGGTCGCACCGTTGGTATCCCAATAGAGTGTTGCCGCCATACCCCGCGTCACCGCCAGCAAGCCGATCAGACCGACCAACAGCAAGACGGGTCGGGTCCACCGGGCCAAGGCGGGTGAGCGCGGAAGACTGGGGGTTGATTCAGGCATGAGACATGGTGCTGGCTATCGTTCTTATATCGACACACTTTAGCGTATCACCCAGAAAATAGCTAGGGTAAAACACCTAATCGGTAATAAATTGGTAATAAATTAGCCCAAATATCAGGCGAAACAGGCAATCTTCGCATCGCGCACCTCTATGGGCGCAATCCAATAGGTTTCCGCGTGGGCTGGATAAACCTCAATTATTGTAACGGAAGGGCGCGACGTGTCGCCGTCTTGGAAGACATATTCCTTGCCCTCGAGCCGGTATTTCCGATCTCGCAAGGGCGGCGACACTGCCGAGACGGATCAGGTGATCACGGTTCGGCGGTGCCAGAGGAAAAACAGGGTCAGGGAGCCGAGGAGCAGCGCGCCATAAGCGCCGGGCTCGGGGACCGGGGTGACCTGGTGGTCGTAACCCTGCCATTGGGTGTTGGCGGCGGTGAATCCGGTGAAAGTGACCTCGTTCATGGGGGCCGCGCCGCGGGTGTTGGGGATGGCGCCGGTCCAATTGGTGGCGAAGAAGTAATCGGTGGCGTTGGCCCAGCCGGTGACGCTCAGGGTGAAGCCGTTGAGGTTCAGGTTGGTCACGTTCAGCTGGGAGGCGGCGCCGGCGAAATCGATGGTGGCGTTGCCGGTGAGGTTGAGGGAGGCCAGCGTGAGCGTCATGTTGCTAAGCTGAAGGGTGCCACCGGCGAGGTTGAAGGTACCGTTGAAGGTGAGGTTGGTGGTGAGGGTGAGGGTGCCGGAGCCGGACTTGGTGAAGCTGCCCGTGCCGAGGAGGGAGCCGGCGAAGGAGGAGGAGCCGGAGTTGACGCCGACGGTGAGGGCGCCGGTGGTGCCGGTGTCGATGCGGCCGGTGCCGGCGATGGTGTTCACGCCTTCGGACTGGCCGTTCAGGTCGAAGAGGCCGTCGGAGTTGACGGTCAGGGTGCCCGCGTAGTCGGCGATCTGGTTGGAGGCGCCGAGGCGCAGGATGGCCGAGGAAGCGGCGCCGGTGCCGTCGCCGACGTTGATCGCGCTGCCGCTGACGGCGTTGGTGCCGGCGGTTTTGTCGAGCACGACGGTGCCACTGTTGATGTTGAGGGCGCCGCCAAAGGAATTGGCGCTGGTGCCGGAGAGCGTGAGCGTGCCGGTGCCGGCCTGGGTGAGGTTGCCGGAATTGGTGATGAAGCCGCTGAGGGTGGTGTTGCCGGCGCCGGCCACCGTGAGGGTGTTGCTCGCGCCCAGGTCGATCTGGCCGTTGACCGTGAGGGTGCCGGCGGTCGAGCCGACCGTGGTGTTGGCCCCGACGGTGACCGCGGCGTTGAGGGTGTTGATGCCGCTGAGGTTGTTCAGGGCGCCGGTGCCGCCAACGCCCGTGCCGGCGACGGTGAAGCTGCCCTCGGTGAGATTGATGCCGCCCTGGAACTGCAGCGCCCCGCCGCTCGCGATGGTGTTGCCGTAGGTGGAAGTGCCGAGGGCGGTGTCATTGGCCGCGATGATGGCACCGGCGTTGATGGCGGTCACGCCGGTATAGGTGTTGGCGCCGGAAAGGGTGATGTTGCCGGTGCCGGCCTGCGTGAGCGAGCCGGAGCCGCTGATGACATTGCTGACGGCGTAGGCGTTGCTGCGGTTGAACACGAGGCTGGAGTTGTCGACCACGTTGCCGGTGCCGAGGGTGCCGGTGGTGCCGCCCGCGCCGATGTTCAGCGTGCCGGCGCTGATCGTCGTGGTGCCGGAGTAGGTGTTCGTCCCGGTGAGGGTGAGCGCGCCGGCGCTGGTCTTGGTCAGGCCCCGGGCGCCGCCCGTCTCGCCGATGTTGCCCGACAGGGTGAGGGCCGTGCCCGTCGCGTCGACCGTGCTGTTGCCGCCCAGGGTGATGTTGCTGCCGATGGTGGAGGAGCCGGATTCGTTGAAGATCGTCGCCCCGTTGAGGATGAGGGCGCGGGTGACGGTGCCGGTGTTGCCCCACAGGCCGAGCGTGGTGCCGGAGTTCAGGGTGATCGTGCCCGAGCCCGCGACGGCGTTGGTCGAGGTCTGGATGGCGAACTCGCCCTGGTTGACGACGATGTTGCCGTCGGTGATGGTGCCGCCGACGACGGACAACTGGTTGGTCCCCGTCTTGGTGAGGGTGTAGCCCGCGAGGTCGAGGGTCGCGCTGCCGTTGCGGACGTCGATCCGTCCGATGCCGCCGATGGTGGCGTCGGCCGTGAGCGCGATATTTTGGAACGCGTTGGCCTGGCTGACCGAGGCGCTGTTGACGATCGCGCCGGCGCCGCCGACGCCGGTCCCGGCGATGTTGAACTGCTTCGCGCCGAAGTTCAGGGCGTCGGCGGTGGCGTTGCCGGCGATGTCGAGCGTGCCGCCGCCGTAGATGCTGACGGCCGCGCCGGTGGTGCTGCCCAGCGCCGCGTTGGTCGAGGCCGACACGGTGCCGGTGGTGATGGTGGTCGCGCCCGTGTAGGTGTTGGTGCCGCTGAGGGTGAGGTCGCCCGCGCCGATCTGGCTGAGCCCGCCGGTGCCGCTGATGACATTGGAGACGGTGTAGGCGTTGCTGCGGTTGAACAGCAGGCCATAGTTGTTGACCACGTTGCCGGTGCCGAGCGTGCCGGTGGTGCCGCCCGCGCCGACGATGATGAAGCCGTTGCTGATGGTCGTGGTGCCGGAATAGGTGTTCGCGCCGGTGAGGGTGAGGATGCCGCTGCCGCCGCCGCCGTAGTTCAGCCCGTGGGTGCCGGAGATGACGCTGCCGACGGTCACGCTGAGCCCCGCGGCAACGTTGAAATCAGGGGTGGTATCGCTGAAATTGATCGTGCCGCCGGAGAAGGTCGGCGTGCCTTCCTCGACGGTGAGCGAGCTGACATTTTGCGTCCCGTTGACCGTGACCGTGTAGGCCCCGGTGGCATTGGAGCCGGCGCTGAAGACGGCATCAGCACCGGAGGTGTATCCGGTGGTCGCGGAAGTGCCCGCCGAGTTTGTACTCCAATAAGTATTGGTGCCCCACGTGCCGTTGGCCCCGCTCGAGCCGGTGGTCGCACCGTTGGTATCCCAATAGAGTGTTGCCGCCATACCCCGCGTCACCGCCAGCAAGCCGATCAGACCGACCAACAGCAAGACGGGTCGTCGCCATCGGGCTAAGACCGTCGTGGGTGGAGGACTGTGAAATGATTCATGCATGAGGCATAACTCGGGAGTATGTTATACTAGTGGTATATCCTACGCCTACACCTATATAAAAGATAGGGTAAAACTCCTATATTTACATGATATTAGCACAATTATGATCCCTATCAGTGAATTGTGGCTTCTCGCACCTCAATGAGAGCAAGCACGGGGAATTCCGAAGGCCGGAATGGGCGTCAATTGTTAAACCGGAAGAGTGCGACGTCACCATCCTGAAAGACGTATTCCTTGCCCTCGAGCCGGTATTTGCCGGCTTCACGGGCGGCAGCGATGCTGCCGAGGCGGGTGAGGTCTTCATACGAGACGACCTCGGCCTTGATAAATCCCTTCTCGAAATCAGTGTGGATGACGCCGGCGGCCTGCGGGGCCTTCCAGCCCTGCTTGATGGTCCAGCAACGGACTTCCTTTTCACCCGCGGTGAAGTAGGTCATCAGGCCAAGCAGCCCATACGTCGCCTTGATCAGGGCGGACACACCGGAGTCGTCGACGCCGAGATCCTTGAGGAACGCCTTTGCCTCCTCCGGCGCGAGGTCGATGAGTTCGG
Organism: uncultured Oleiharenicola sp.; assembly: GCA_964423065.1. Classification (GTDB taxonomy): domain Bacteria; phylum Verrucomicrobiota; class Verrucomicrobiia; order Opitutales; family Opitutaceae; genus Lacunisphaera. Next base: position 28,704 of record CAYRDN010000008.1, read on the forward strand.
CCTCGATGCGGGCGCTGATCGGCACATAGGCGGCGTCGTGGTGCGTGCGGACGTAACCGGCGACTTTCTGGACGAACGGATTCTGTTCCGCGGTGGCGAGGTCGGACTCGGCGACGTTGCAGGCGAACAGCACGGGCTTGGCCGTGAGCAGCTGGAAAAGCTTCATCATCGCCACCTCCTCGGGCGTGGCGGGAAGGGTGTTGGCGGTTTTCCCGGCGTTGAGGTGGGGTGAGAGTCTCTCGAGGAGTGCCATCTCGATGAGGGCCTCCTTGTCGCCGGACTTGGCCTTCTTCTGCGTCTTCTCCGCGCGCTTCGCGACCGCCTCGAGGTCGGCGAGCACGAGTTCGGTGGTGATCACCTCGATGTCGCGCACGGGATCGACGCTGCCCATGGTGTGGATGATGTCCGGATCCTCGAAACAGCGGACGACCTGCACGATGGCGTCGACCTCGCGGATGGTGGCGAGGAACTGGTTGCCGAGGCCCTCGCCCTTGCTGGCGCCGGCGACGAGGCCGGCGATGTCGACGAACTCGATGGCGGCGGGCACGACCACGTTGGTTTTCGCGATGGCCTTCAGGACGTAGGCCCGTTCATCCGGCACGATGACCACGCCGATGTTCGGGTCGATGGTGCAGAACGGGTAATTGGCGGCCTCGGCCTTGCGGGAGCGGGTGAGGGCGTTGAAGAGGGTGGATTTGCCCACGTTGGGGAGTCCGACGATGCCGGCTTTGAGCATAAATTGGGTGGGTGAAACGGTCGAATGCAGCGGGGGCACTGGGGGCTTGACAAGAGCAAACTTGTCCCGTGCATTCTCACCCTTTTCCAACCGGACAACGTCCACTTTCCCGCAACCAGACCCACTCCATGGCACTCAAAATCCGTCTTTCCCGCGTCGGCACCAAGAACGAACCGCACTTCCGCGTCGTCGTGGCCGAGGAACGCTCCCGCCGCGATGGCGACGCCGTCGAGCAGATCGGCTCCTACAACCCGCGCGCCAAGGGCAACCCGATGACCATCAAGCTCGACCGCGTCGACTACTGGGTCGGCAAGGGCGCCAAGCCGACCGCGACCATGCACGCCATGATCAAGCGCGCCAAGCGCGCCGCCGCCGCCCCGGTCGCGGCCGCCACGGCCTGATGCGGTTGTGACCCAGAGAACGCAGGGGACGCGGCGTCCTTGATCCTTGAGCCTCGGCTGCGAAGTCGGGGCTTTCCTTTTTCTCCGTGCCCTCCGGGTCCGCTGTGTTTAGATCAGATTTTCCATGCGCATCGACGTCCTCACGCTGTTTCCGCCCATGCTCGACGGGTTCCTGTCCGAGAGCATGCTCGGCCGCGCCCAGGCGGCGAAGCTGCTTGAGATCAAGGTCCACAACCTGCGCGACTGGTCCAGGGACAAGCACCACACGACGGACGACCGGCCCTTTGGCGGCGGCGCGGGCATGGTGCTGAAATGCGAGCCGGTGTTCGACGCGATCGAGCAGCTGCAAACCCCCGGCTGCCGGCGCATCTACCTGACGCCCGACGGCACGCCGCTGTCGCCCGCGCTGGCCGAGGCCTTGTCACATGAGCGCCATCTGGTGCTGCTCAGCGGCCATTACGAGGGCATCGACCAGCGCATCCGCGAAAAGATCATCGACCAGGAGATCAGCATCGGGGATTATGTGCTTACCAACGGCACACTTGCGGCGGCGGTGCTGATCGATGCGCTGGCCCGTTTCATCCCCGGCGTGCTCGGGGAAGAAAAGTCGTTGACGGCCGAAAGTTTCACCAGCAAGTTGCTCGACTTTCCTCAATACACGCGTCCCGCCACCTACCGCGGCCAGTCCGTGCCGGAAGTGCTCCTCTCGGGCAACCACGGCGAAATCGAAAGGTGGCGGCACGCGCAGCAGGTGGAAAAAACCCGGCAAGTCCGTCCCGATTTACTCACCTAACCAGCCATGAATCCCATCATCCAAGAAATCACCGCCAACCAGGTGAAACACAAAGTTGCGCCGTTCAAAGTCGGCGACGGTGTCCGCGTGCACACCAAGGTCCGCGAGGGTGACAAGGAACGCGTCCAGATTTTCTCCGGCGTCGTGATCGCCCACAAGGGCAGCGGCATCCACGAGACGTTCACCGTCCGCCGCATCAGCTACGGCGAGGGTGTCGAGCGCGTGTTCCCCGTCAACTCCCCGAACCTCGAGAAGATCGAGGTCGAGAAGGACGCCGAGCCCGGCCGGGCCCGCCTCTATTATCTCCGCGACCGCACCGGCAAGGCCGCCATGGCCGTCAAGGAGAAGCGCTACGAGGCGCCGGCCAAGGCCTGAGCCATTTCCCCAGTCATCAAGCAAAGCGAGCCGACCGGCTCGCTTTTTTTCTAAGGCGTGCCTTCCAAAATCCGATTTAGCCGATCTAGCCACGGCAGGCAGCCCGCTTGCGGGCGCGGATGAGGCGCGAGCGAGCTCGCCGGCCCCCAAAGCCAATTTGAAGACACGCCTTGGCTGAAATTGGGCTTTGCACCGGCAAGGTCCCGCGGCGTAAAACCGAGGCTGCGTATTGTCTCCCTTCCTTTGCTTATGAAACTCCAGACTGAGATTCTCGCCCAGGCCGCCGCCCAGGCCCGCGGCCTCGCCATCGATGCCGTGCACAAGTGCTCCTCCGGACACCTCGGCCTGCCGCTCGGCTGCGCCGAGATCGGCGCCGTGCTGTACGGCCAGGCGCTCGTGCACAACCCCGACGAGCCCCGCTGGCTGAACCGCGACCGTTTCGTGCTCTCGGCCGGCCACGGCTCGATGTTCCTCTACAGCTGGCTGCACCTGAGCGGCTACGACCTGCCGCTCGAGGAGCTGAAAAATTTCCGCGTGCTCCACAGCAAGACGCCCGGCCACCCCGAGTTTCGCGAGACACCCGGCGTCGAGGCCACGACCGGGCCGCTCGGCCAGGGCATCGGCAACTCCGTCGGCTTCGCCCTGTCCGGCCAGATGGCGGCCGCGCGCTTCAACACCCCCGGGCACGAGATCTTCAACCACCACGTCATCTGCCTGGCCGGCGACGGCTGCATGCAGGAGGGCGTCGCGATGGAGGCCTGCGCCTTCGCCGGCCACCAGGGGCTCGACAACCTCATCCTCATCTACGACTCGAACGACGTCACGCTCGACGCCATGGCGGCGAAGACCCAGAGCGAAAACACCGCCGCGCGCTTCAAGGCGATCGAGTGGGATGTGCAGACCCTTGCCGACGGCCACGACCTGGCGGCGATCCTCAAGGCGGTCAACAAGGCCAAGAAGGCGAAGAGCGGCAAGCCGCAGCTCATCATCGCACGGACGATCATCGGCAAGGGCATCCCGGAGGTGCAGGGCACCTCGAAGGGCCACGGCGAGGGCGGGGCGAAGTTCGCCGACGCCGCGCGCCTGGGCCTCGGCCTGCCGGCCGAGCCGCATTTCTACGTGAGCGACGGGGTCCGCGCCTATTTTGCCGACCACAAAAAGCGGCTCAAGCGCGGCTACAACAAATGGAGGAGGACCTACGCCGCCTGGCGCGAGGCCAATCCGGACAAGGCGGCGCTGCTCGACACCGCCGGCCACCCTCCGAGCGCGGCCCACCTGATCGAGAAGATCCCGCACTTCGCCGCCGACGCCAAGCTCGCCACCCGCGCCGCGGGCCAGGTGGTGCTGCAGACGGTCGCGGCCGAAATGCCGCTGCTCATCTCCGGCAGCGCCGACCTGCATGGCTCGACGCTCAACTACATCGCCGCCGACAAGGATTTCGACAAGACCAACCGCGCCGGCCGCAACCTGCGCTATGGCATCCGCGAACACGGCATGGCCGCCATCAACAACGGCGTGGCCTACGACGGGATTTTCCGCCCCTCCTGCGCGACCTTCCTCGTCTTCGCCGACTACTCGCGTCCCTCCATGCGCATCGCCGCGCTGTCCAAGCTGCCCGTGGTCTACATCTACACGCACGATTCGATCGGCGTGGGCGAGGACGGCCCGACCCACCAGCCGGTCGAGACCGTGTCCGCCCTCCGGCTGATCCCTAACTTTGAGGTCATCCGTCCCGCGGACCCCGAGGAAACCGCCGGGGCCTACGCCGCCGCGATGGAACGCACGGACGGGCCGACGCTCCTCGCCCTCACGCGCCAGGCCGTGCCGATGCTCAACGACATCCCGGCCAGCATCCGGCGCGCCGGCGTGCTCAAGGGCGGCTATGTTGCCGTGCAGGAAACCGCCCCGCTCACCCACCTCCTCCTCGCCACGGGCTCGGAATTGCAATGGGCCGTCGCGGCCGCGAAGATCCTCGGGCCCGGCACGCGGGTCGTGTCGATGCCGTCCTTCCTCCGCTTCGACCGCCAGTCGGCCGACTATCGCGAGGCGATCCTGCCGGACGCGTGCCGCAAACGCGTCGCCATCGAAGCCGGCGTGACCGGTCTCTGGAGCAAATATGTCGGGCTCGACGGCAAGGTGGTCGGCATCGACCGCTTCGGCCTCAGTGCGCCCGGCGCCATCGCCATGCAGGAACTCGGCATCACGGCCGAAGCCGTAGTGGCGGCGGCCCGGTCGCTGTGAGCCTGTGCACCCCCGCAGATTCCCGCCGCGTGTCATAAGGCGGAGCGGCATACTGACCAAGGCATTGCCCAATCCGCTAATAGATCAAAAACTCTGCTTGCGATATTCGTTAGGCGACTGACTGTTAGGACCCTCATTATTAATCCGCTTCATTGAGACATGCCGTATCTGCTCCTCAAAGACCTGCCGCGCTACGAGTGCCTGCTTGAGGCGGGCAAGGAATTTCCCGACCTCGACCCGTCGGCCGCGGAGGCGTTTCTGCACCTGCTCTACACGAGCGATGAGACTTTCAGTGTCACGGACCGCACCCTCGCCGATCATAACATCTCCCATGGCCGGTTTGGCGTCATGATGCTGCTCTGGCGCGGCATGCAGCCACGCGTGGCCAAATTGCTGCGCGCCGCCGACTGCACCCCGGCTCCGCGCACGCCGGCCGAACTGGCGGACGCCGCCAAGGTGACGCGAGCGACCATGACCGGCTTGATCGACACGCTGGAGCGGGACGGCTTCGTGAAGCGCGAGCCCGATCCGGATGACCGGCGGATGATGTCCGTGCGCCTGACCCCGCGCGGGGAGAGTTTCCTGCAGGAATACCTGCCGGTCCACTTCAAGGCGGTGGCGGAGCTGATGAGTCCGCTCTCCGAGGCGGAGCGCAAGACGCTTGTCCAGCTGCTCGTCAAGATCCAGCAACAGGTCGCGGTGCTGAACCTGCCCCGCGCCCCGGCCGCCGCCCTCGGCTGAAGCCCCCGATTTTCGACCAACCTAACACCTGCCACCATGCTCAAGAAATTCGTCATCGCCTTCATCGGCCTCTTCCTGGTGCTCGGCACCATTGTCCTGATCAAGAAAAAGGAATTCGCCGCGCCGCCGCCCTTCTCGGCGCCGCCGGAGGGTGTCACCACCGCCAAGGCCGAGGCCCAGGATTGGGACCGCACGATTGCTGCGGTCGCCACGCTCCGGGCCGACCAGGGCGTCACCGTGGCCAGCGAAGGGCAGGGCACCGTCAAGGTGATCGCCTTCGAATCCGGTGCCAAGGTGAAGGCGGGGGACGTGCTCGTGGAGCTCGATTCCGAGGTCGAGCGCGCCCAGCTCGCCGCCGCCCAGGCCCGCGCCGAGCTGGCCAAGGTCAACGTGGACCGCGCCCAGGAATTATTGGGCCGCAATGCCATGGCCAAATCCGACTTCGACAACGCCGACGGCACCTACAAGCAGGCGGTCGCCGACGTCAATTCGCTCAGGGCCACCCTCGACAAGAAGACCATGCGCGCGCCCTTCACCGGCCGCGTCGGCATCCGCCTCATCAGCCTCGGCCAGTTCCTTGACCGCGGCAACCCCATCGTCACCCTCCAGGCGCTCGATCCCATCCATGCCGATTTTTCCCTGCCGCAGCAGCGCGTCGCGGACCTCAAGGTCGGTTATGCCGTGCGCGTCTCGCTCGACGCCCGGCCGGGCGTGGTCTTCGCGGGCCAGGTCACCGCCATCAGTCCCGAGATCGACACCGCCTCCCGCACCCTCCGCGTCGAGGCCACCCTCGACAACGCCGAGGAGCTGCTCAGCCCCGGCATGTTCGTCGACGTGCAGGTGGTCTCCCCCGAAAAGACCCACGTCATCGCCATCCCCTCCACCGCGGTCTACTACCAGGCTTACGGCGACACCATCTTTGTCGCGAAAGAGTTCAAGGACGAGAAGACCGGCCAGACGGTCAAGCGCGCGGAGCAGCGCTTCGTGCGCATCGGCGAGGCCCGCGGGGACTATGTCAGCATCCTTTCGGGCGTGCAGCCCGGCGAGGAGGTGGTCACCTCCGGCGTCTTCAAGCTGAGCAACGGCACCATGCTCATCGTGGACAATTCGCTCGCCCCGAAGGTCTCCCTGACCCCGAAGCCCGTGAACAGCTGAGCGGCGGCCGCCCCCCTCCAACCAGGATCCGTTCATGAAGTTCACCGACATTTTCATCCGCCGGCCCGTGCTGTCGATCGTGGTCAACCTGATCATCATCATCGCCGGCCTGCAGGCGGTCAGCTCGCTCAACGTCCGCCAGTACCCCAGGAGTGAGGTCGCCTCGATCACGGTCGCCACCCCCTACATCGGCGCCAGCGCCGAGCTCGTGCGCGGCTTCGTCACCAGCCCGCTCGAGCGCGCCATCGCCGCCGCCGACGGCATCGACTACATCGAGTCCTCCAGCGCGCAGGGCCTCTCCACCATCACCGCGCGCCTCAAGCTGAACTACGAGGGCACCAAGGCGCTCGCCGAGATCAACTCCCGCGTCAACCAGGTCCGGAACGACCTGCCGCCCGAGGCCGAGCTGCCGGCGGTGAGCCTCGTGCCCGCCGACTCCCAGTTCGCCTCGATGTACCTCAGCTTCAGCGCCGACACGCTCAAGGCCAACGAGGTCACCGACTACCTCGTCCGCGTCGTGCAGCCCGCGCTCACCTCCATCGAGGGCGTGCAGCGCGCCGACATCCTCGGCGGCCGCACCTACGCCATGCGCGTGTGGCTGAAGCCCGACCGCCTGGCCGCGCTCAACCTCAGTCCTTCCCAGGTCCGCGCCGCCCTGACCAACAACAACGTCCGCGCCGCCATCGGCCAGACCAAGGGCGACTACATCCAGGTCAACCTCACCGCCAACACCAGCCTCGAGAATGTCGAGGATTTCAAGCAGCTCGTCGTCCGGCAGGATCAGGACGTCATCGTCCGCCTCTCGGACGTGGCCGACGTCGTGCTCGGGGCCGAGGACTACGACACCGAGGTGCATTTCTCCGGCAAGGACGCGGTCTTCATGGGCATCTGGGTGCTCCCGAACGCCAACTCCCTCGACGTGGCCCAGCGCGTGCGCGACGAGATGGCCAGCCTCCAGCAGCGCTACCCGGTCGGGTTCACCGGCGGCATCGCCTACGACGGCACCAAGTACATCAAGAACGCCATCCGCGAGGTGGTGAAGACCCTTTCCGAGACGCTGCTCATCGTCGTGCTCGTCATCTATCTCTTCCTCGGCTCGCTGCGCTCGGCGCTCGTGCCGATCGTGGCCATCCCCGTCTCGCTCATCGGCGCGGTGTTCCTCATGCAGGTGTTCGGCTTCACCATCAACCTGCTCACGCTCCTGGCCATCGTGCTTTCGGTGGGTCTCGTGGTCGACGACGCCATCGTGGTCGTGGAGAACGTGGAGCGGCATTTGCGCGAGGGCCGGACGCCCATCGACGCCGCGCTGGTCGGCGCGCGTGAGCTTGTCAGCCCGATCATCTCCATGACGATCACGCTCGCCGCGGTGTACGCGCCCATCGCGTTCCAGGGCGGCCTGACCGGCTCGCTCTTCCGCGAGTTCGCCATCACCCTGGCCGGCGCCGTCCTCATTTCCGGCACCGTGGCCCTGACCCTCTCGCCGATGATGGCCGCGCATTTCCTGCACAACGCCGCGGAGGAGGAGGCCGGCTTCGCCGGCTTCGTCAACCACACCTTCGACAAGCTGAAGGCCGCCTACACCCGCGCGCTGGCGGGCACGCTCAACGCCCGGCCGGTTGTCTACACCGTCTGGGGCGTGCTGACCCTCTGCGTCTTCCCGCTGTACATCCTTTCGTCCATGAGCACGGAACTGGCGCCGGTCGAGGACCAGGGCGTCGTGCTGGGCATCGTCAACGCCAGCGCCAATTCGACCCTGGAACAGACCGCGGCGTTCACCGGCCGCATCAACCAGATCTTCTTCCAGACGCCCGAGACCGAGTTCTCCTTCCAGATCACCTTCCCGAGCGGGGGTTTCAGCGGCGCGGTCATGAAGACCTGGGACGAACGCAAGCGGAACATCTTCCAGATCCGCAAGGAAATGCTGCCCAAGCTCTACATGATCCCGGGCATCCAGGTGCTGCCGATCCTGCCGCCGGCGCTGCCCGGCGGCGGCACCTTCCCGGTCGAGTTCGTCGTCGCCTCGACCGCCGACACGCAGCAGGTCGCCGAGATCGCCCAGAAGGTCATGGGGGCCGCCATGAAGTCGGGCAAGTTCGCCTTCCTGACCCTCGACGTGAAGTTCGACCAGCCGCAGACCGAGGTCGTCATCGACCGGGACAAGGTCGGCGCGCTCGGCCTCAACCTCCAGCAGGTCGGCAACGACCTGGGCTCACTGATGGGCGGCGGCTACGTCAACCGCTTCAGCATCGACGGCCGCAGCTACAAGGTCATCCCCCAGGTCGAACGCTCCGCCCGGCTCAACGCCGAGCAGCTGAAGGACATCTACGTCTCCGGCCCGGGCGGCAAGCTCGTGCCCCTGTCCTCGGTCGCCACGCTGCGCAACAGCGTCACCCCCCGCACGCTCAACCGCTTCAACCAGCTCAATGCCGTCAAGATCTCCGGCGTCGTCACCGCGCCGCTCGACACGGCGCTGTCGGTCCTGGAAACGGAGGCGCGCAAGATCATGCCGAAGGGCTACACCATAGACTACGGCGGCGAGTCGCGCCAGCTCCGGCGCGAGGGCAGCAAGTTCCTTCCCGCCCTCGGCCTCGCGCTCGTGCTCATTTTCCTCGTGCTCGCCGCGCAGTTCAACAGCTTCCGCGACCCGCTCATCATTCTGCTCGGCTCCGCGCCGCTGGCCATGTTCGGCGCGCTCATCTTCACCGCGCTCCGCTCGCCGGGCGATCCCACGACCCCGACCTGGACGTGGGGCTGGACGACCTCGTGGAACATCTATTCCCAGGTCGGCCTCATCACGCTCATCGGCCTCGTGGCCAAGAACGGCATCCTCATCGTCGAGTTCGCCAACACCCTCCAGGAGCAGGGCCGGACCAAGCTCGCCGCCGCGGCCGAGGCCGCGGCCACCCGCCTGCGCCCGATCCTGATGACCACCGCGGCCACCGTGTTCGGCCACCTCATGCTGGTGTTCGTCACCGGCGCCGGCGCCTCCGCCCGTAACTCCATCGGCCTCGTCCTCGTCTGCGGCATGACCATCGGCACCTTCTTCACCCTGTTCATCATCCCGTCGATTTACGTGCTCATCGCCAAGGACCACTCCCACGAGCACCTGCACGCCGTGGCGGCCGAACCCGCTCTTGCCAAATAGCCCGCGTTTCCCTCCCATGAAAGACTTCATGCGCCCGTTCTTCCTGTCCCTTCTCGCGGTGAGCCTGCTCGCCCCGCTGCCTGCGCAGCACAACGACGGCAAGCCCGATCCGGGCATCGCGGTACCGGACTCACTCGACCTGACCTACGCCCTCGCGTTCGCCCTCGATAACAACTTCGCCATCCGCCAGGCCCGGGAGCGCATCCGCCAGCAGGAGGGCGTCGTCCTCGAGGTTCGCGGCCCGCAACTGCCCAATGTCAGCGCCTCCGGCGGCTACCAGCGCGGCGACGCCGCGGTCGGCCCCACGGGCGAGGACCGGTATTGGTCGGTCGACATCACGGCCAGACAGACCCTCTACGCGGGCGGCGGCGTGGTGGCCGGCATCAAGGGCGCGCAGTACACCCTCGATGCCGCGGTGCTTGAGCTGCGCTCCATCATCAACGACGCCCTGCTCGACGTTCGCACCCGCTTCTACACCGTGCTGGTCAACCGCCAGAAAATCAAGGTGCAGGAGCAGAACGTCGAGCTCATTGAGCGCCAGCTGCAGGACGTGAAGAACCGCTTCGATGCCGGCACCGTTTCCAATTTCGAGGTCCTGCGGGCCGAGGTGGCCGTGGCCAACGCCAAGGTGCCGCTTATCACCGCCCGCAACGATTACCGCCTCGCCATTGAGGAGCTCCGCTTCTCCCTCGGCTTCACCACCGCCACCGAACCCGATGTGACCAAGGTCCCTGAGTTCCTCGGCACCCTCGATTTCACCCCCGCCACCTTCGATCTGCGCTCCGCCCTGGCCACGGCCCGCGAACAGCGCCCCGACCTGCAGCGGCTCCGCCGGCTCCAGACCGCGGCCGAGGAGGGCGTGATCGCCCGGCGCGCCGGTTATTACCCGAACCTGTCCCTCTTCGGCGCCTATGATTCGCGCAAGACCTTCGGGCTGGGCAGCTTCTCCCAGGACCACGATGGTTTCACTGTCGGGCTCCAGTCGAGCTGGAATGTCTTCGACGGCCGAGCCACGGCCGGCCGGGTCGCGCAGGCCCGCTCCTTCCTCGAACAGGCCAAGCTGGCCGTCGCCGAGGCCCAGCTCAGCGTGGACGTCGATGTTCGCCGCTCCATCTCCACCTTCCAGCAGGCCAACGAACTCGCCGAAGCCTCGAAGAAGGTCGTCGAGCAGGCCGAGGAGGCCGTGCGCCTGGCCAATGCCCGGTACAGCGCCGGCACCGCCACCCAGCTCGACGTGCTGACCTCGCAGGTCGATCTCACCACCGCCCGGCTGAATCAGGTCCAGGCTTTTTACGCATATAATGTCGCGGTCGCGACCACCCGCAAGGCCATGGGGCTGCCGGATGAGATGAAGCCGACCACGGAAATCGCCTACCCGGCCAAGTAGGCGGCGACTCCTTTGGAATTTGGATACACGAACTTGGCGTCATCCGTCGGCGTGTAGCGGCCGGTTTCACCACGCCGCGGCAGTCCGGCTGCTGACGCCCGTGTAACTTCTGCCAGTTTTATGGGTCTTTTCAGCAGCACATGAAGCCCGCCCGCCCGCTCCTCGTCCTTCTGGGTCTGGTCCTTGGGCTCGCCGCCGCCGGCGTGGGACTGGCCTTGACGCCCGCCGTCCAACGCCGGGCCCTGTTGCGCGCCGTCGGCCCCCGGCCCGGACTCAGGCTGGAGGTCGCGGGTGTCTCCGCGGGTTTTTCCAGCCTCACCCTGCGCGGGGTCGACCTGCAGAAAAACGGCCTGCATCTCGCCCTCGCGCGGCTCGACGCGGATTATTCCCTGTGGCAGCTTCTGATCCACCGCCGGCTGCACATCACCCGGCTGACGGCCGCCGGCCTGGTCGTCGACGCCAGCCGGCTGTCCTCCGGGACGACCGGCGCTGCCGCGGCCGGCGCGCCCGCCGCCGCGCCGGGTCTGCTGGCCGGGCTCCAGCTCCCGGTGGGACTGGTCCTGGATGACGTGGGCATCACCGGCCGGCTGCTCCTGCACGGTGACACCGGGCAGCCGCCCCTCGCGACCGAATTCAAGATCGCCGGCGGCAAGTTCGCCCCCGGGGCCGAAGGCGTGCTGCTCCTCACCGCCACGCTGCGGAATCCGGCGGCCGGGGCGCAGGTCACGGCCCTCAACGCCCAGGTCAGCCTGCGCGCGACCCAGTCGGACCGGAAAACCTTCGACCGGGTCGGCCTGACCGCCGTGGTGGACGCCGAGGGAAAGAATTTTTCCGACCAGAACCAGCTGAAGTTGTCCGCCGAACTGGTGAAGGATGCCGCGGGGGAAAAATATTCCTGCAGCGTCGACACCCTCCTGCACGGAACGCCGGAGAATATCCTGGCCTTCGGCGCGACCCTCCCCTCCGGCCAGGCGGAGTATGCCGGCCAGTGGACCCTGAAGGCCCGGGCCGCGCAGCTGGAGCCCTTCCTGCTCGGCGGCGCGCTGCCCGACTTCAACGCGCATGGCGAAGGACGCTTTGTCTTCAACCCCGCGGCCCGGGCGGTCAGCCTGACCGGCGGGCTGGAAGCGGAGGCCAGCCGGCTGGAGGCCATCGAGCCCGCCTGGCGGGCGATCGGCCCGGTCCGGCTGCAGGCGCACTTTGACGTGGCGGTCGCGGATGGCCTGGCCCGGCTGCACCAGCTGGACGTGCGGCTCGCGGGCGACCAGCCGGTGCTGGAACTGACCACCGCCCGCGCCGCGGATTTCAACTTGCGGAACGGCCGCATCTCCATCAGCGGCTCGGCGCCCGGCGAGGTGCTGAAACTGAATCTCTCCGGATTGCCCCTGGCCTGGGTGCGGCCGTTTGTGCAGGCCGTCGATGTCTCCGGCGGCACCATCACCGGCCAGCTTTCCGTCAGCAACGAACAGGACCGGCTGGCCGTGCGCTCGGTGACCCCGCTGCACCTCGATGTCCTGAATGTCGTGCAGCGGGGTGAATTGTTGCTGGCCAAGGCCGAGATCAGCCTGAATGCCGAGGCGACATTGGCGGAAAAGGAGATCCAGGCCCGGATCACCGGGTTCACCCTGAAGACGCCGGCCGGCGACACCCTGACCGCCCAGGCCGCCATCGCGCTGCCACTCGCCAAGCACCCGCCCGTCACGGTCACGGCCAGCTTCACCGCCGACCTGCCGAAGCTGCTCGCCCCGTGGCTGCCCTTCGGACGGTTTACGACCGTGGGGGAGGCCGATTTCACCCTCACCGGCGCCAGGCTCGAACTCCGGCGGCTGAGTGCCACCGTGGCCGACGCCGCCGGCCAGACCCTGTTCAAGGCCGATGCGCTCCGCGCCTTCACCCTCGACCTGGACACGCGCCGCGCCGCGGCCGCCGCCGGGCCCGCGCCGGGGCCGGTTGATTTGCTGCATTTCGGTTTCGGACACATCCCGCTCGGCTGGCTGCCGGTGAACCAGCCCGGCGGGCAATGGGGCGGGGAGCTCACGCAGGGGGAATTTGTCCTGGCGGCGACCGGCGACTCGCTGGCCGTGCGCCCGGTCTCGCCGTTCAGGCTGGCGAACGTTTCGCTCACCCAGGAGGGCCGTCCCGCCCTCACGGGTTTGGGTGTTGAGGCGCGGCCATCCCTGGAAGTGACCGGCCATGCCGCGGCCCGGCTGCAGTCCGGCGAGGTGACGGTCCTCACCGCCACCGGCGCGAAATTGCTCACCTTCACCGCCGAGGCGTCGCGGACCGCGGCCGCGGGCCTCCAGGGGGTGCTGGCCTTCAACCTCGAGGTGCCCGCGCTCGCGACCCAACCGCTTTTCGCCGGCGCCCAGGCGGTGACGCAGGGCCGCGCCAGCGGGGAAATCCGCGCCGCCCTCGGCTCCGTCAACCAGCTCGAGGCGCGGCTGACGGTCAACGGCCTCGTCGCGCGTGACGGCGGCCAGACCCTGCCGGTCGCCAACCTCGGTTTCCGCGCCATCAGCCACCCGGATGGCCGCATCACGGTGCAGGTGCCGCTGCTCCTGGACCGCGCCGGCCAGCGCTCGGACATGAGTTTCTCGCTGGAACTGGCCCCGCTCCGGGGCGCATTCGCGCTCGATGGCAAGCTTACCGGCGAGCATGTCGAACTGGCCGACGTGGTGTCCCTGCTCGGCGTTTTCCTGACCGCGGTCTCCCCGGGCCCGGAATCCGCGGCCGACGATCCGGCCAGCCGTGCGGCGAAGCCGGTCGCCGACCCCACGCCCGCCTGGTCGCGGTTCAACGGCCAGCTGGCCCTGGACGTCAAGTCGGTGACGCGCGGCGCCGACTGGGCGATGACCGGGCTGACCGGCCTGGTGACCATCGAGCCGGCCCGCGTGGCCCTCGCCCGCCTCGGCGCCGCCTTCGGGGAAAAAAGCCGCCTGGCGGCAAAGGGGGAGATCGCGTTCAACGGCGGGCCGGTGCCATACCGGCTGAACGGGGATTTTTCCCTGACGGAATTCGACACTGGACGGCTTTTCAAGGCGCTCGAGCCCGCGAAGCCGGCGACCGTCGAGGGACTCTTCAGCGTGACCGGGCAGCTGGCCGGCAGCGGCGAGACGCTGCAGCGGACGGTGGAACTGACCCGCGGCCAGTTCGAGCTGACCAGCCGGCAGGGGGTCTTCCGCGGCCTGCAGCGTAGCAGCAACAAGGTGTCGCTGACCTCCAAGGCGGTGGAGCTTGGCGCCTCCGTGCTCGGATCCATCTTTGGCTCGCAGAAGGTGACCAAGGCGGCGGAAAAGGTGGCGGGCACGGCTTATTTTGTGGACCAGCTGGCGCAGAGCGTCGCGGAGCTGAACTACGACCAGCTGAACCTCCGGCTGGTGCGCGACGAGACGCTCAACATGAGGCTGGAGGACTTCACCCTCGTCTCGCCGGAGATCCGGCTGCTGGGCTCGGGCACCGTGACCTACGTCGCCGACAAGCCGCTGCTGGAGCAGCCGCTCAGCCTTTCGCTGACTCTCGCCGGCCGCGGCAAGCTTGAACAGCTGCTCGGCAAGCTGCGGCTGCTCGATGGCAGCCGGGACGAGCTTGGCTACGCCAAGACCGCGCAGCCCATCACCGTGACCGGCTCGCTGGCGAAACCCGACCCGTCGGCCTACTTTGCCAAGATCGCCGCCGCGAAGCTCGGCGACCTGTTGACACCGGACAATTGAGGGAGGGAGCATCCGCCGGGGGGCGGTCGTGCTGTGCACTTGGACTTGTGGTCCGCGGCACGGTGCGCAAGGCTGGGCGCGATGAAAACACGCCTTTTCGGCAAGACGGGCCGGGTGGTGGGCGAGGTCGGACTAGGGACCTGGCAGATCGGCGGCAACTGGGGGGACGTCTCCGACGCGACCGCCCTCGCCACGCTCCGCGCGGCCTACGCCGCCGGCGTCACCTTCTTCGACACCGCCGATGTCTATGGCGACGGCCGCAGCGAGACCCTCAACGGGAAATTTATCCGCGCGACCGGGGCGCGCGACCGGGTGTTCATTGCGACCAAGCTTGGACGGCGCGGCGATCCCGGCTGGCCGGGCAACTTCACCCGCGAGGTGATCCGCCGGCACACCGAGGATTCCCTCCGCCGGCTCGGGCTCGACGCGCTCGACCTGACGCAGCTGCACTGCATCCCGCCGGACGTGCTGATGCGCGGCGAGGTGTTCGGCTGGCTGGAGGAGCTGAAGACGGAAGGCAAGATCCGCGCCTACGGCGCCAGCGTCGAGGCGATGGCGGAGGCGGTGTGGTGCTGCGCGCAGCCCGGCTGCGCCTCGCTCCAGATCATCTTCAATATTTTCCGGCAGAAACCCGTCCCGGTCCTGTTTGACGCCGCCCGGCGCAACGGCGTCGCGCTCATCGTGCGGCTGCCGCTGGCGAGCGGGTTGCTCGGTGGAAAAATGACCGCGGCCACGCGGTTCGCCGCCGACGACCACCGCAATTTCAACCGCGACGGCCAGAGCTTCAACGTCGGCGAGACGTTCGCCGGCCTGCCGTTCGCGAAAGGCGTCGAGCTGGCCGACGCGCTGAAGCCGCTCGTGCCGGCCGGCCTTTCCCTGCCGGCCGTGGCGCTGCGCTGGTGCCTCGATTTCGCGGCGGTGAGCGTGATCATCCCCGGGGCGAAGAATCCCGCGCAGGCCCGGGCCAATGCGCAGGCCTCCGCCCTCGCGCCGCTCGGCGCGGAGCTGCACGCCAGACTGGCGGCCTTCTACGCCCGCGAAGTCGCCCCGCACATCCGCGGGCCGTATTGAGGGGAGGATAATCCGCGCCCAGCTTCCGGCAAAAAACGCGGCAGGATGGGACTTTACCGGCGGCGGAACCGGGTTATCCTGCGGTCATAGCTATCGCCGGCGCGACCCCACGGCCGGGCCGGGTTCAACCCCAGGAGAATCCCTCTATGCAGGCTCCAAGTCCGGCTGACATCAGGAACTTCGCCCTCGTGGGCCACGCGACCGCCGGCAAGACCATGCTGGCCGAGGCCATGCTCATGTGCAGCGACACCATCCACCGCATGGGCGCCATCGCCGCCGGCACCACGGTGTCCGACTACCACGTGGGCGAGCAGCAGCGTCACATCTCGATCCACGGCACGCCGCTCCACTGCACCTGGCAGGGGCGGCGTTTCAATTTCATCGACACGCCCGGCTACCTGGACTTCAGCAGCGAGGCCATCAACGCCCTGAACGTCGCGGACTTTGCCCTGGTCGTCGTCAACGCCAGCCACGGCATCGGGGTCGGCACCGAGCTGATGTGGGAGTATGCGTCGAACTCCGGCCTCCCGAAGATCATCGTCGTGACCGGCCTCGACAAGGAGAAGGTGGATTTCGACCGCCTGCTGGCCGACATCCGCGGCCGCTTCGGCGCGGAGGTCTTCCCGCTGCAGGTGCCGCTGGATCCCGGGCCGGGGTTCCACCAGGTGCTCGACGTCCTCCGCAGCGAGGTGGTCAGCTATGCGGCCGACCGCTCGGGCACATTCAAGGAGGAGCCGGCCGGGGGCGCGGCGCGGGAGCAGGTGGGCCGCCTGCACCAGGAACTGGTCGAGCGCATCGCCGAGAGCGACAATGCGCTGCTCGAGAAATTCTTCGCCGACGGCGGCCTGGCCGAGGACGTGATGCGCACCGGCCTCCATCCCGCGGTGCAGCAGCAGGCGATCGTGCCGCTGCTCTGCGCCTCCGGCGAGACCAACGTGGGTGTCGCCCGCCTGATGGATTTCATCGCCAAGTACGGCTCGTCGCCCGTCGACCGCCAGACGGTGGGCGCGCACGCGGCCGCCGACCTCCAGCCCTGCCTGGTCCGCCTCGACGGCGCGGAGCCCGTGGCCTACGTGTTCAAGACGCTGACCGATCCGCTCAGCGGCGACCTGTCGTTTTTCCGCGTGTATTCCGGTGCCATCCGCGCCGGCATGGAACTGTACAACAGCGAGCGCCGCGTCACGGAGCGCATCGGCCAGCTCTACCGGCTCAACGGCAAGCTGCGCACGCAGGTCGAGGCGCTGACCGCCGGCGACATCGGTGCGGCGGTCAAGCTCAAGGACACCCACACCGGCAACACGCTCTGCGACGCCCGGCACGCCCTGGTGCTGCCCAAGGTCGCCTACCCGACGCCGTACACCCAGGCGGCGCTCCGGCTCAACGCCCCGGGCGACGAGGAGAAGCTGGCCGCCGGCCTCGCCGCGCTCCATGAGGAGGACCCGGCGTTCTCGTACCACACGGATGCGGAGATCCACCAGTTTCTCATCGCAGCCCAGGGCGAGCTGCACCTCGAGGTGCTGTTCGAGCGTCTCAAGCGCCGCTACAAGGTCGACGTCTCGCTCGAGCCGCCGAAGATCCGCTACCGCGAGACCATCCGCGGCCGGGCCGAGGCCCGCTACCGGCACAAGAAGCAGACGGGCGGAGCGGGGCAGTTCGCCGAGGTGTGGCTGCGTGTCGAGGCGGCCCCGCGCGACAGCGGGCTCACCTTCGGCCAGACGCTCGCCGGGCAGGACGTGGACCGCATCTTCGTGCCGTCAGTGGAGAAGGGCGTGCGGAACCTCGGGACGGAGGGCATCCACGCCGGCTTCCGCGTGACGGACGTGAAGGTTGATTTCTTCGGCGGCAAGATGCACCCCGTCGACTCGAAGGACATCGCCTTCCAGATCGCCGGCTATTTCGCCTTCCGCGAGGCGTTCCAGGCCGCCCGGCCCTGTTTGCTCGAGCCCATCCACGAGCTGGAGATCAAGGTCCCGGAGGAGTTCGTCGGGCGCGTGGTCGGCGACCTGTCCGGCCGGCGCGGAAAAATCCTCGGCATGGACGTCAACGGCCGCCTGCAGCTCGTCCGGGCACACGTGCCCGCCGCGCAGCTCCACCACTACGGCACGGCCCTCCGCTCGCTGACCGGCGGGCGCGGCCTGCACAGCGAGAAGTTCAGCCACTACGAGGAGCTCGCCCCCGACCAGGAGAAGAAACTCGTCGCCGAGTACCAGGCCGCCCGCGCCGCCGGCACGGCCGGGCACAATCATGCGCATTGAGACGCGCAACACGGCAGCGGCGGGGGCGGCCGGGCGCGGGCGGGGGCTACAGCAGGCGCATGACTCCGCGTCCTTGCACCGGGCCGGCAACGGTCCCACATTCCGCCGATGATCGCCGCGGTCCAGTTCAAGAATTTCAAGGCCCTGCGGTCGGCCGCGGTGCAGCTGGCGCCGTTCAACCTGCTCGTCGGACCCAGCGGCAGCGGCAAGACCAGCCTCATCCAGGCGCTGCTGCGGCTGCGCACGCTCTCCGGGCTGCCGGTGGTGCATGCGCACGAGCTGAAGGGCCAGCCGGCCGGGCCGCAGATCGATTTTCATTTTCAGCCGCCGTTCCAGAACGTGCGCGTCATGCTGGGCTGCAACACCGCCGAGCTCCAATGCAACCTGCTGGTGGTGGACCATCCTCCGGGCATCGAGGGGGAGGGGCAATGGGCGGAGCTGCGCACGCAATTGCAGGGCATCCGGGCCTACCTGTTCGACCCTTGCGCCATGGGTGTTCCGGCCTGGGAGGCCGAAGGCCGGGAGCTCAACTCCAACGCCGGCAACCTGGCGGCCGTGCTCGCCCTCCGGCAGCGGGAAGCACCGGCCGCCTGGGAGCAGCTGGAGGCGGATTTCCACCGTATCATGCCCGAGTTCGCGGGCCTGGATTTTCACCCGGCCGGCGACGGGCGGGTGGAACTGCGGGTGCGGCTGGCCGACGGCTCGGAGACGCTGCCGGCGGAGAATCTTTCCCAGGGCACGCTCACCCTGCTGGCGACCCTGACCCTTGCGCACGACCCGCACCCGCCCGGCCTCGTCTGCCTGGAAGAGGCCGATCGCGGCGTCCATCCCCGGTTGCTGCGCGAGGTGCGCGACGCGCTTTACCGGCTGAGTTATCCGCCGGCAGGTGCGAAGCAGCGCCCGCCGGTGCAGGTGATCGCGACAACGCATTCACCCTACCTCCTCGACCTGTTCAAGGAACATCCGGAGGAGGTGGTGCTGGCGCACAAGCAGGGCAACGCGGCAAGCTTCACGCGGCTGTCCGAGCGCGCCGACCTGCCGGACCTGCTGAAGGAAGCCAACCTCGGCGACCTGTGGTACACCGGCATCCTGGGGAGCGTACCGGGAGAGTAGCAACCTGGCCCACGAAAGACACGAAATGCCACGAAACAGAGAGAAGAATTACCGGCGCGGATATTGTCATCCTGAGCGAAGCGAAGGATCCATCTGTCCGGCCGCTGGCGGTTGTCCTTCTGGATTCCTCGCTCCGCTCGGAACGACAGACCGTTTACCTCGCCTTTGGGAAGGTTTCGCGGGCAGCCCCGCATGAATGTCGCGATCCTCAGTGAATCGCCGGCGGACGAGGCGGCGCTGCGCGTGCTGGTGGAATATGTCCTCGGGGAGCCGTTCACCACGGTGCAGTCGGGGTTGCGCGCGCGCGGTTGGCCCTCGGTCGAACAGGTGCTGCCCGCGGTCATCCGGCACCTGCATTTCAACACCGAGGCCGACGGGCTCGTGGTGGTGGTCGACTCGGACGACTCGGTGCCGCACACGGCGGAGCATGACGTGCCGGGCCACCATCATCCGTTCTGCCGGATCTGCCGGCTGCGGGCGGTGTTCCGGCGCATCACCCGGCACCTGCCGCCGGCGCACGGCCGCGCCGGGGTGCTGCGCGCCGTGGGACTTGCCGTGCCGGCGATCGAGGCGTGGTATCTCTCCGGCCGCGACACGTCGGTCACGGAGGCCGCGTGGGCGGCGGGCCAGGCCGCCGGCCGGCCGCCGTACTCGCGGCGCGAACTCAAGTGGCGCGTCTACGGCACCGAGCGGCCGTCGCTGCCGCACGAGATCCGGCGGGCCGTGCAGGAGGTCGCGCGCCATCGCGGCGATGTGCGGCGGCTGGAGAGCGATTTTCCGCAGGGCTTCGGCGCGCTGGCCCGCGACCTGCGCGGGTGGCAGACCGGGTAGGGCGGATCGTCCCGCCGGCTCGCGGTCCTGAGCCGCAGGAAGGTCTTGCCCGCCGCGGTCCGCCCCGCACTGTTGGGACAGTCATCCCGGAATGAATTCACCTCGCGTTTCACTGGCGGCGCTGATGCTGGCGCAGGCCCAGGCCACCTTCAGCAACTGCGCCGCCACCCTGATGCTGATCCTGCTGGCGCAGCAGCTGGCGCGCACCGCCGGGGGGGACGCCAAGGTGGCGGCCTCGCTGATCGGGGCGATGCTGGCGCTGCCCTACATCCTTTTCGGGCCGGTGTGCGGCTGGCTCTCCGACCGCTTCGCCAAGCGCACGGTGCTGAATGCCGCCTTCCTGGCGCAAATCGCCGTCCTCGGCCTGCTCCTGCTCGCGCTGGGGCTGCGGTCGTTCGGCGGCGCGCTGGCGTGCTTCTTTCTCCTCGCGACCCAGGCGGCGGTGATCGCGCCGGCGAAGCGCGGGATCATCCTGGAATACGTCGGGCCGGAAAGACTATCCCGCTTCGTCGGCCTCATGGAGATGGGCACGATCACGGCGATGCTGCTGGGGTCCTTTGCGGGCGGACGGCTGTATTCCCACTGGCTGGGCCAGGACGGCGACGCCTGGGGGGCGGCGCAGAAGACCGTGGGGCTGCTGGCCGCGCTGGCCGCGGCCGCCGGGATCGGCTTTCAACTGGCGCGGCCGACGCCGGCGCAGTCGGCGGAGCCGTTCCGCTGGCACCTGTGGGTGCGGCACCTGCGGGATGTCACCGAGGTCTGGCGGGACCGTCCGCTCCGGCGGGCGGCGCTGGGCCTGTGTTATTTTTACGGGCTGGGCGGCTATGTCATCCTGCTCGTCCCCCAGGTGGCGGCGGAGCTCGAGCACAGCGGCGCCCGGACCGGCACGGTCGCGGCGTTCATGCTGCTGCTGGTCGGGGGCGGCACCATGCTGGGGAACCTGTCTGCCGGGCTGTTCTCGCGGCGCGGCGTCGAGCTCGGCCTGGCGCCGCTGGGCGGGGCGCTCCTGGCGCTGGCCCTGTTTGTCCTGGGCCTGAGCCGGGCCGGCGGCGGGATGTTCACCGCCTGGCTGGTCATCGCCGGATTTTCCACCGGGCTTTTCCTGGTGCCACTCTATGCGTTCATCCAGGAAAGGGCGGGCTCGCACCGGCGGGGCCGGATCCTGGCGGGGGTGAGCCTGCTGGACAGCCTGGTCGGCCTGGGCGCCAGCCTGTTCTACGGGGCGGTGGCCGGGGACCGGGCGCTCGACTGGTCGCCCCAGGTGCAGTTTTTCCTGCTCACCGTGGTCGCCCTGGCCATGCTCGCGTACGCGCTGTATCATCTGCCGCATCAGACGGCCTGCACGGTCATGCGCCTGATCGGACCGCTTTTCTACCGTGTCCGGGTGATCGGGCGGCAAAACCTCCCGGCCGGCGGCGCGCTGGTCATCTGCAACCACCTGTCCTACGTCGACGCCGTCGTGCTGCAGATCGCGTCGCCCCGCACGCTGCGTTTCATCGCCTTCGGCGGCGCGGTGAAGAGCCCGGCCCTGCGCTTCATCTTCCGGGCGGCGGGCGTCATCCCGGTCGCGCCGAACAAGCCGCTGAAGGGCATCCGGCTGGCCTGCGACGCCATCAAGGCCGGCGAGCTGGTGTGCGTGTTCCCGGAGGGCGCCATCTCGCGCACGGGACAGCTCATGGAACTGACGCGCGGCTTCGGCCTGATCGCGGCCCACGCCCGCGTGCCGGTGGTGCCCGCGATCATCGACGGGCTCTGGGGCTCGATCTATTCCTTCGCCGGCAACCGTTACCTGTGGAAGTCGCCCCGGCTGATGCCCACGCCGGTCTGCGTCGTATTCGGGGCGCCGATCCCCCCCGACAAGGCGGACCGGATCACCGCCCGCCTGGCCATGCTCGACCTCGGCGAGATCGCCTTTCAGGAGCGGCCGGTGCTGCGCCGGCACCTGGCCCGCGAGGTCGTGCGCTCGCTCGCGCGCCGCCCGTGGCACGAGGAGATCGTCGACCGCACCGCCGAGCGTCGGGCGCTGACGGCGGGCCAGCTGCTGGCGGCGGCGGCGGCGCTTTCCCGCCGGATCCGGGCGACCATCCCCGAGCAGCGGGTGGGGGTCGTGCTGCCGCCCGGTGCGGGCGCGCATCTCGCGAACCTGGCGATCGCCTGCGCGGGCAAGACGCCGGTCAACCTGAACTTCACCGTCGGCCGGGCGGCCATCGAGGCCAGCCTGCGCATCGGCGAGATCTCGACCGTCATCACCGCGGCGGCCATGCGGGTCAGGATCCCGAACTTTCCCTTTCCCCCGCGCACGCTCGACCTGACGGAGGAGCTCGCGGCCATGGGCGGGAAGCGGGCGGTGCTGCCCTGGCTGGTCGCGGTGTGGCTGCTGCCCAACCAGTGGGTGGCCGACCTGCTCGACCTGCCGCGGACGGGCGACCGGGAGGAGGCGGGCCTGCTGTTCACCAGCGGCAGCTCCGGCGAGCCGAAGGGCGTGGTGCTGTCGCACCGCAACATCCTCGCCAACTGTGCGCAGATTTCCTCGCTCTCCATCCTGCCCGACACGGCGATCATGCTCGGCTGCCTGCCGGTCTTCCACTCGTTCGGCTACACCGTGACGCTGTGGTACCCGCTGCTGCGGGGCTGCCAGGTCGTGACGGTGCCGAGCCCGCTGGACACGCGGCGGATCATCGACGCCATCCAGCAGGAGCAGGCGACGGTGATGATCGGCGCCCCCACGTTCATCCGGCCCTTCCTGAAGAAGGCGACGAAGGAGGAGCTCAGGTCGCTGAAACTGGTGGTCACCGGCGCGGAGAAGCTGCCCATGGACCTCTACGACGGCTTCCTGGAGAAGTTCGGCATCGAGGTGCTGCAGGGCTACGGGCTGACCGAGACCACGCCCGCGTCGAACATCAACCAGCATCATCCGGCCATCACCACGACGACCGCGCCGCCGCAGCTCGGCAAGAAGACCGGGGCGGTCGGCCGGCTCATGCCCGGGATGTCGGCGCGCATCCTGGACCCCGAAACCCACGCGGAGCTGCCGATGCACGCCACGGGGATGGTCTGGCTGCGGGGCGCCAACGTCTTTGCCGGCTACCTGAAGGACCCGGAGAAGACCGCCACCGCGCTGAAGGACGGCTGGTTCATGACGGGCGACCTCGGGTGGTTCGACGATGACGGCTTCCTGTTCATCGAGGGCCGGCTCTCGCGGTTTTCCAAGATCGGCGGCGAGATGGTGCCGCATGGGACGGTGGAGCAGAAGATCATCGAGGTGTTCGGCTGGGACCAGAACGAGGCGCCGACCCTGGCGATCACCGGCATTCCCGATCCCGTCAAGGGCGAAGCCATCGTCCTGCTGACGACGATCGCGCTGGCGACGGAGGACCTGCGCGCCGGCCTGCTCGACGCCGGCCTGCCCAATCTCTGGATCCCGCGCATCGTCCGCCGCGTGGCGCGGATCCCGATGCTCGGCTCCGGCAAGATCGACCTGAAAGGCTGCCGGGAACTCGCCATCGAGCTCGCCCGGGATGTCACCGTGTCGTAGCAGGATTTTGCCGGGCTGGCGGGAAGAACGGTGCGACTGCGGCGCAGCCGGTTCATTTCCCGGCGGGCGTTTCCGGAGCGCGAGCGAGCTCGCTGGCCCACAGGCAACCGTGCGCTCCCGGCTGGGCGCCGTTCAGGTTCCCGCGGCCGCGGTGGCCGCGGGGGCGGCCGCCGGCCGCGGGACGGCGACCGGCAGCTCGAGGATGAAGGTGGCGCCGGTGTCCGGGCCGTCGCTCCGGGCCGTGAGCGCACCCTTCATTTCCCGGGCGGCGTTGGCGCTGGAATGCAGACCGAAACCGTGGCCGGTGGCCTTGGTGGTGAAGCCGTGCTGGAAGACGCGGGTGAGGTTGGCGGCGAGGATGCCTACGCCGTTGTCCTGCACGGCCAGCTGCACGAAGCCCGTGGCGCCGGGCGCGACCCGGACGGTGATGAGCCTGGCGCTGTTGTCCTCCTGGTGGCGTTCGTCGCAGGCATGCTTGGCGTTCCGGATGAGATTGATGAGGATCTGCAGCACCTTGCCCTTCTCGACAAGCACGGGGGGGGCAGGCTGGTAGTCGCGCACGACCCTGACATCGTGACGCGTCAGGGTGGAGAGATTCATGTGCAGCGCCTCGTCCATGAGTGTGGCGGCGTCCTGCGGCTCGACGATGGAGACCACGGTGGCGTAGGCCTGCTGCATCGACACGATCTCCTTGATGTGGTCGATGTTCTTCTGGAGCGACTCGCTCTCCTGGAGCAGCCGTTCGCGTTCCTCGACGAGGTTGCGGGCGAGCGAGTCGATGAACTCGGGGACCCGCCGGCCCTTGGGGTCGATGGTGAGGAAGCCGGCCAGGTCGGCGGAGTGCTCCTGGAGGAGGGCGGAGAGCCGGGCGAGGCTGTCGGCCTTGGACTGGCGCGCGCGGGTGGCGATGAGGGTGGAGGAGACGTTGAGGCTGTTGAGGACGTTGCCGACATTGTGCAGGACGCCGGTGGCGACCTCGGCCATGCCGGCCTGGCGCGAGGCGGCGAGCAGCTGCTTGTGGGTCTCGGCGAGGCGGGTCTCGGCTGTCTTCCAGGCCGTGACATCCTTGGAGATGCCGAAGGTGCCGACGATGGCCCCGGTGCCGTCGCGCCACGGCATCTTCGTGGTCAGCACCCAGGTCACGTGGCCGTCGGCGTAGGTTTCCTCCTCGAGCTTGCCCACGATCGGCTGGCCGGTACGGATGATCTCCTGCTCGTCGTCGAAGGCCGGCTGGGCGTGGGCGGGGGCGAAGAAGTCGAAATCGGTCTTGCCCTGGATGAGGGTGGAGTCGTCGAGGCTGAACCGGGCGGCGAACGCGCGGCTGAAGCGCACGAAGCGCGACGCGCGGTCCTTGAAATAGATGAGATCGGGGGTGTTTTCCAGCATCGCGTCGAGCAGGCCGCTGGCTTCCGCCAGCTTGGCCGTGCGTTCCTTGACGCGGTCCTCGAGCTGGGAGTTGAGGAGACGGTAGCGCTCCTCGCTGGTGGTGAGCGCGGCCGATTTCTCCGTGGTCTCGGCGATCTGGCGGCCCAGCTGCTCATTGGTCGTGTTGAGCTCAGCCGTGCGGCGGGCGACGAGCAGCTCGAGGCGGTCGTTCTCGCGGCGCTGCAGGTAGGAGGACAGCCAGGTGACAAAGATCAGGAGGGCCGCCGCGGTGAGGCTGTAGAGCACCCAGGCGAGCGGGGTGCGGAACCAGGGCGGACGCACCGTGAACTGGAGCCGGGCCTCGGTGCCACGCGTGGTGCCGCCGGCGACGGGCCGGACGTGAAACACATAGTCGCCCTCCTTCAGCCGGTTGAACGTGGCCGAGCCGACGATGCCGGTGGAGACCCACGGGGTGCCGGCGCCCTCCAGCAGCACCTCGAAGGTGATCGGGGCGGCAAAGGGATTGGCGGGGGCGGCGAAATGGATGACCAGGGAATTGTCGGCGTAACTCACGGGCTGCAGTTCCGCCCCCGGATTGAAGAGCTGATGGCTGCTTGACGGGAAGTCGACGGAGGTGATCAGCGCCTGGAGCGGACGTTCCGGCGCCGGGGGTGACCGCGGGTCCATCCGGGCCAGGCGCAGCCGCTCAAACATCCAGATCACGCCATCGGCCTGGGCCGTGTAGCCGGTGGGGGCGAAGCCCACCGGCGCGCTCTTCACCGGTCGATTGCCCCCTTCCGCCCGGCGGTCAATCACTTGGACGGCTCGATTCGAGGTGTACCAGAGGCGACCAGTGTTATCGGTGACGGGCCGGCCTCCGCCGACGCCCAGCTGGGGGAGGCTGGCCAGGAGTTCGCGATCCTCCACAAACTTGTGCGCGGCATCGTCAAAGCGGAACAGACTGTTGCCGACATGGAACCGGGCGATGCCGTCGAGGAGATACACTTCCACCCAGCCGGAATATATCCCTTCACCGGTCCCGAGGATTTGCAGCCGGGGCTGACCCCCGTTGGGGTCGAGCCGGCCCACGTGGCCCACGCCGAGCTCAAACCATCCGATCCCCGCCGCGTCCACCACGGCGCTGTAGTTATCGCCCAGTTCGGGCAGGCTCGTCCGGGTGGCCGTGTAGTTCTCGCCGTTCTGCTCAATGCGGCCATACTCGCCGCGGGCCACATAATAGAAGTGGTGCGGGCTGGAATCACCGGGGATGATGCGGGCATTCATGATGCCGGGCAGGATCAGGCGCCAGCCGGCCTTATTTTTGCCCGCCCGGGCGTGATCGTCCTGGACTCGCATCTGGCCGTCGACGTCGAGCAGGTCGAGCAGGGGGCCTCGCACCAGGTCATTGTCCGCATAGACATAGATCCCCAGTTCGTTTCCGGCGAACAGCCGGCCGCCGGCATCCATCAAAGTGAACAGGAAGCGCCCCGGCGGAGTGTCGTCCTCGAACCGTTCCAGATGGCCGCTGGCATCATATTGGCCGTGCATCGCCCGTCCGTCCGAGTGCATCCACAGCTCGCCGGCGTGGCGCAGGGGCTGGGCAAAGGCGATCCCGCTCGCGAGGAGCGGTTCGAAATGGGAGACCGGGGAGGGAAATTCCACGCGCGCCATGCCCTCGTTCAGGAGGGCCCAGAGGACGCCCTCGGGCGCGTAGACCAGCCGCATTACCCGGGCCAGGCGGTGGTCAAGGGAGCGGTCGAGCGTCTGCACCGTGTGACCCGTCCGATCAAAAAATACGATGCCGACCGTGTCGACCGCCGCGGCATAGTATCCGTCACCCACCGCGCAAAGGTCGCTGATCCGGTGATGGGTGGCCAGCAACCCGGGCGCAGCAAAAGCATGGAAGCTTTTTCCGTCGAAAAGTTTCAGCCCCGCCGAAACCGTGCCCACCAGCAGCTGGTCCGGCCCGAATGGGGTGGCGCAGGTCAGGGCCTCGCTGACCAGGATGTTTTCGGTCCGCACCCGCTGCAAGGGTCCGTCAGCCTGCATCCGGTAGAATTCACCGGAGGATTGGTCGCTGAGGTACACGCTCGTCCCCAAGCCAAACATCCGTTCGAAGGATGGGACGTTGCCGGTGAACCGCATCGGCTGGCCGGGTCGCCAGGAAACGATGGCGTTGCCGCCGCCATACCAGTACCAATGATCGGGAAAAGTGACGACGGAGACCGAGGTGGCATTCTGCAGATCGACATTCTCAGGAAATTTGATGACCGGGGTCATACGCCAGCGGGCGCCCTCGCTCAGATCAATCCGGGCCATTCCGCCGTCGATGCCGGTATAAATCCTGCCGTCCGTGTCGACCGCCACCGAGCCCAGGATCGGCGGCTGGTTAGCGGCGCCCTGGAACGGTTCCCAGCGCACGCCATCGCCGAAGGAGAGCTCGTTGTGCGAAACCACCAGGATGCGACCGTCGGGCAGCAGGTGCATGTCGATCGGCGCCGAGCTCAGGCCGAGCGCCTCCGGTCCGAGCACGACAAAGGACGGGGCGCCGGTCTCATTGATGCCGGCGGGGGCGCCCGGCATGGGGCCTGATTCGGCCGGTGCGGCCACGGTCCCGAGGCCGAGGCCGGCGAGCAGCAGCCAGGCCTGCCATCCGGGCCGGCACGGAGCAGGAGGGAAGGGGTGGTTCACGGCACGCAGGAGGTTGATGGCGGGACGGTGGGGAGGTCGAGGCTGAAGGTGGCGCCGGTGCCCGGGCCCTCGCTCCGGACGGTGAGCGCGCCTTTCATCTCGCGGGCGGCGTTGGCGCTGGCGTGCACGCCGAAGCCGTGGCCGCCGGGCTTGGTGGTGAAGCCGTGCGCAAAGATACGCGTGAGGTTCTCCGGCGGGATGCCCACGCCGTTGTCCCGCACCTTGAGGCGCACGAACCCGGCGGGACCGGCCTCGAGCCCGAGCGTGATGACCTTGTCGGGGGCGCCGCTGCCGTCGCAGGCCTGCTTGGCGTTCTTGATGAGGTTGACCAGGATTTGGAGCACCTTGGCCTTCTCGGCCAGCACGGGGGCCACGGGGGAGAATTCGCGCTCGATCCGCACCGAGTGCCGGGCGAGGGCGTCGCCGTGCATGCGGAGCGCATCCTCCATCAAGGCCGCCGGGGCCAGGGGCTCGAGCATGCTGCCCAGCGTGGCGTAGGCCTGCTGCATCGCGACGATATCCTTGATGTGGTCGACGTTTTGCTGGAGCGAGGCGGTTTCCTGGAGGAGGCGGTCGCGCTCCGCCTGGGCATGCGTGGCGAGCGCCCCGAGCAGCTCGGGCACGCGCCGGCCCTTCGGATCCGCGGTGAGAAATCCGGCCAGGTCGGGCCGGTGTTCGTGCAGCAGACCGGCGACCTTGGCCAGGCTGTCGGCCTTGGACTGGCGCAGACCGGTCGCGATGATGCTGGCGGAGACGTTGAGGCTGTTGAGGACGTTGCCGACATTGTGGAGGACGCCGGTGGCGACCTCGGCCATGCCGGCCATGCGGGAGACGTCCACCAGCTGCTTGTAGGTGTCCGCCAGTTCGGAGGTGCGTTCGCGGACGCGCTGGTCCAGCTCGGCGTTCGCGCGGGTGAGCGCCAGCTGGCGCCGGTGGAGCTGGCGGATGCGCAGCCACACCAGGAAGGCGAGCAGCGCCAGCCCGAGGCCGGCGGTGCCGAGCCGGAACCACAGGGTCTGGTAGAACCGCGGCAACAGCGTCAGCGCGAGCGTGGTGCCGGTCTCGTTCCAGATGCCGTCGTTGTTGCAGGCGAGCACATGGAAGGAATAGTGGCCCGGCGGGAGATTGGTGTAGTGGGCGCGCCGGTCATGCTCCGCCTCGATCCAGCGGGTGTCGGAGCCCTCGAGCTTGTAACGGAACCGCAGCCGGTGCGGGGCGATGAGACTCAGGGCGGTGTAGCGGATTTCCAGCCGGTCGATGCCCGGGGCGAGCGTGATCTCCCCGACGGCGGGCAGCTGCCGGTCGTCGGCGAGGACGCTTTCAATCACCACGCTGGGCGGCTGCATGTTCACCTGGATGAGGCGCGGATCGACCACCGCGAGGCCCTTCACGGTGGTGGTCATGATCCGGCCGTCGGTGAGCCGGATGGCCCCGGGGGTGCCGTTGCCGGAGGACGAGCCGCTCGCCAGGCCATCAACCTGGCCGAAGACCAGGCAGTTCAGGCTGGCGGCGGCGCCGCGGTCAAGTTCGGCCAGATTGCTCTTGCGGATGCGGGCGAGGCCGCGCGCGGAGCTGACCCAGAGCGCCCCCTGACCGTCGTCCAGCACGGTGTAAAGGATGTCGTCCACCATGCCATGGTGGGTGTCATAGGCCCAGGTCCGGTCATGCTGCCAGCGCACGAGCCCGCGGCCTTCCGTGGCGAGCCAGAGCCCGTCATCCGCCTCGAGGAAATCCCGGACGATCAGCGTTCCGGGCAGCGACGGGATGGCCACGGGGTGCCAGGCGCGGTCGGGATCGCGCTGGAAGAGACCGATGCTGGTCCCCATCAGGAGCCGCCCCCCGGCGGCGCGGTGGAGGCTCCAGATGTTGACCCCGCGCACGGTGAAGGCGCCGGGCACCGGGACGATCTCGCCCTGGCGCAGCTGGAACAAACCGCGGGTGGCGATGCCCAGGAGCATGGTGCCGTCGTCATCCTGGAACAACAGGTTGACCGGCCGGCTGGTGGCGACACCTGACGGATAAACATAGGTCGTCACCTTGCCGTTCTCCAGCCGGTCGACCGAGCAGCCGCGGTTGCCGAACCACATCACGCCGCCGGGTGTTTCCGCAATTGCCGTGACCGTCTCGTGGGATAGCGGAGCCCCGACGTTGTAGTGCGTCATGACGCCGTCCTTGATCCGGACAACGCCCGCGCCCCAGCTGCTGACCCACAGGCTGCCGTCCTGGGATTGTTTCACGGCCAGCACCAGGCTGCCGGAGACGCCGGCCTCCTCGGTCAGGGTGGTGGCGCGCCGGTCGGTCAGCCGGATGAGGCCGTCGGAGGTGCCGACCCAGAGGCAGCCCTCGCGGTCCTCGAGCAGCGCGTCCACGATCCCGAGCTTGTGACCGAGACGATCGAGACAGGGGACGACCTTGCCGTCGTGAAAGCGGTCCAGGCCCCCCACCGAGCCGATCCAGAGATTGCCGGCGCGATCGGGAATAATCCGGCTGATCCGGGTGCTGGACAGTTCGGCGTTATGTTCCCACGGCACGAAGTGTCCGCCTTCCAGCCGAAACAGGCCGTTCTGGGTGGCGGCCAGGATCCGGCCGCCGGCATCCTCGGTGACGACCTGGATCTGGTCCTTGGGCAGGCCTTGCTCGGGTCCGAAGCTGGTGAAGGCGCCGGCCTGGTAGCGCATCACCTCCTTGCCGATTGTCAGCCAGACAGCCTGCCGGTGGTCGAGGGTGATATTGCGCATGCCGAGCGTGGGATGCCCCGTGGTGTCGATGTCGTTGACGAACTGGTTTCCGACGCGGCGCACAATGCCCGACATGCCGCCGATCCAGAGCGAGCCGTCCGGCGCGGCCTTGACGGCGTTGATGGCCCGGTCCTTCAGGCCGTCGGCCTGGGTGAAGGAGGTGAAGACCCCGCCCGCATAGCGCACGAGGTTGGCGCTGGTGCCGATCCAAAGGCTGCCGTCGGCCGCTTCCGCCAGCGTCGTGATCTGGTTGCTCAACAGGGCCGGGGTGTTGCTCTGCGTGAAAATCGTGAACGTCAGCCCGTCAAACCGGGCGAGTCCCTGCACGGTGCCGATCCAGAGGTAGCCATCGCGGGTCTGCAGGAGCTGCTTGATCGAGTTGTGCGGCAGTCCGTCCTCCGTGTCCCAGTGCGTGACGATGTAGTCCGCGGGTTTTTCACCGGGATTCAGGGCGAGGGCGGTGGAGGCTGCCAGTGCGGCGAGCAGGAGGCCGGCCCGGCGGAACCAGGGTTGACTTGGACGGGGGGGCGGCCTCATGGCGACGGGGAGACCAGACTCTCGTCCGCGAATGGCGCCATTGCCTCCGCCGGGTCGACGGGCAGCTCGAGGCTGAAACTGGCGCCGGTGCCCGGGCCGTCGCTCCGGGCCGTGAGGACGCCCTTCATTTCCCTGGCGGTGTTGGCGCTGGAATGCAGGCCGAAACCGTGGCCGGTGGCC
The DNA here is from genome assembly GCA_964423065.1 of uncultured Oleiharenicola sp. Lineage (GTDB taxonomy): Bacteria > Verrucomicrobiota > Verrucomicrobiia > Opitutales > Opitutaceae > Lacunisphaera. Next base: position 59,704 of record CAYRDN010000008.1, read on the forward strand.
TTGGTGGTGAAGCCGTGCTGGAAGATGCGGATCAGATTGGCGGCGGGGATGCCGACGCCGTTGTCCTGCACGGTCAGCTGGACGCATCCCGCGGCGCCGGGCGCGACCCGGACGGTGATGATCTTCGGCCCGCCGCCGTCCCGATGCCTTTCGTTGCAGGCGTGCTTGGCGTTCCGGATGAGATTGATGAGGATCTGCAGGACCTTGCCCTTCTCGACAAGCACGGGCGGAGCGGGGCGGTAGTCGCGGACCACCTTGACGTCGTGGCGCGTCAGGGAAAAAAGATTCATGTGCAACGCCTCGTCCATGAGCGCGGCGGCGTCCAGCGGCTCGACGACGGGGACCACCATGGCGTAGGCCTGCTGCCTCGACACGATCTCCTTGATGTGATCGATGTTCTTCTGGAGCGACTCGATCTCGAGGAGAAGCCGTTCGCGTTCCTCGACGAGGTTGCGGGCGAGTGAGTCGATGAACTCGGGGATCCGCCGGCCCTTGGGGTCGGTGGTGAGGTAGCCGGCCAGGTCGGCGGTGTGCTCCTGCAGGAGGGCGGAGAGCCGGGCCAGGCTGTCGGTCTTGGACTGGCGGGCGCGGGTGGCGATGAGCGTGGAGGAGACGTTGAGGCTGTTGAGGACGTTGCCGACGTTGTGCAGGACCCCGGTGGCCACCTCGGCCATGCCGGCCTGGCGCGAGGCGGCGAGGAGCTGCCGGTGCACGCGGCCGATCTCGGTTTCCATGCGCTTGCGCTCCTCGATCTCCCGCTCGAGCGTGTGCGTCTGCTGCTGCAGCTCGGCCTCGGTCCGCTGGTGATGCAGGACCTCCGAGTGCAGCGAATGGTTGGCGCCGGCCAGTTCCCGCGTGCGTTGGGCGACCTCGACTTCCAACTGGTCGCGGGCGGCGAGCAGCGCCAGCTGCCGCTGCCGCATGAACCGGACGCGCCAGAGATAGGCGCCCGCCAGCGCGACCAGCAGGCCGGCGCCGCTGAGGACATCGAACCAGGCGGTTTGATAAAAATAGGGCTGCAGTACGAGGGGGATCGAGTCCCCCGTTTCGTTCCAGATCCCGTCCCCATTGGCGGCGATGACCCGGAAGCGGTAGGAACCCGGGCGGAGGTTCGTGTATGAGGCCACCCGGCGGTTCACGGCTTCGACCCAGTCTTTGTCATAGCCTTCCAGCCGGTAGCGGACCCGGACCCGGTCGGGCGCGGTGAAGCTCAGGGCCACGAAATGAAAATCGAGCTCCCCCCGGCCCGGGGGGACGGGCGCGGGGCTGCGGCGGTCGAGTTCCAGATTGTTCGCGAGGATGCGGTCGATGTGCACGTCCGGCGCGATCCGGTTGCCCGGGATATGCGCGGGGTCGATGATCACGATGCCCTTCGCGCTGGGAAACCAGATCCGGCCGTCCAGTGAGCGGCAGCCGACGCGTTCCTGGCTGATGGATTTGTCCGCGGTGATCACCGAGTCGGACCCGTCAAAGGCGATGGAGGTGACGCGGCCGGTCCGGCCGTCGGCAAAGTCGTTCATTTCCTGGCGCGAGACGCGGAAGATGCCGCGCCCCGAATCGATCCAGAAATTGCCGAGATCGTCCGGCACGATGGCGTAGATGTTGTCGTCGAACAGGCCGTCCTTGCGGCCGATGACGCGGATCTTGTCGTCCTTGAGCCGCACGATGTCCGTCTGGGTGGTGGCCCAGACCGTGCCGTCGCGGTCCTCCATGATGGTCTGGATCACCAACTCGGGCAGGCCGTCGGCGACTGACCAGTGGCGAAACGTGCCATCCTGGACGCGGAAGATGCCGTTCTCCGACGCAACCCAGATGACCCCGTCCTTACCCGGGGCGAGATTGAGGATCCAGTTGCATGCCGGCGTGGCGCCGCTGAAGGCATACGGGGTCAGGCCCTGCCGGTTGGCGCGGACGAGCGATCCGCCGACGGAGACGATGACGCTGGTTGCATCCTCCACCATGCCCACGGCCAGCGTGGGGGCGGCGTGGACGGCGACCACCTTGCCCCCGGCCAGGATGCCCAGGGTCGAGAGGCCGCTGACAAAATAGACGTCGCCGTTGCGGGCCTCGAACACGCGCTTGACCGCCCCGGCCGGCATGCCGGCCGCCGCGCCGTAGGTCCGCTTGTTACCGTCGCCGAAATACGTGATGCCGGCGTCGCTGGCCACCCAGGCTCCGCCGCGGGCGGATGGTGTGACCGCGGCCGCATAGTTGTGGTCCGGCCCCGCCGAGGCGTTTCGGGCGGCGAACTTTACGTCGCGCAGCTGGTTCAGGCCGTCGGTCGTCCCGACCCACAGGTTGCCTTCGTCATCTTCCCTGAGCACGTTGACGAAGTCGCTCGCCAGGCCGCTGGTCTTGTCCAGATAGGCATAGGTCCCATGCAGGTAGCGGATGAGGCCGTGACCGTCGGTGCCGATCCAGAGGGTGCCTTGCCGGTCGACCAGCAGCGCGCGCACGCTGGCGACCAGGGGCGGCAGCGGCTTGCGTCGCAGGTTCGCATCGTAGCAGGCTAGGCCGTCGGCGTTGCCCATCCAGAGGTTTCCCTCCGCATCCTCCGCCATGCCGATGGTCGACGTGACCCCGGGGTCGGGAAATGAGGCCAGCTTTCCGTCCTGCCAATAAAAGAGCCCCTGGTTTGCCGTCGCGATCCAGTGGCGGCCGCGGGAGTCCGCAAGATGAAACAGGATATTGACCGGGCGATCATCGGTGGTGGTCAGGATGGGTTCGTAGACGCCCGCCGGGGTGATCCGCGCCACTGTGCGCTGGGCCGCCAGCCAGAGGGTGCCGTCCTTGGTTTGCTCCAGCGACCTGATATCCAGGTCGAGGCCGCCCCACGCCGCCCGGCCGCGGAACGAAAGCGACCGGCCGTCAAAGTGGCCGAAAGATCCGGTCTGCAGGCCCACCCAGATTCCGCCGTCGTTCGCCGGGGCGACACAGGTGACGATGCGGCTGCGGACCCCGCGCACTTGGGTCGGCTCGAAAAGTTTGAATTCCAGCCCATCAAACCGCAGCAGCCCCGCCGTGGTGCCCAGCCACAGGTAGCCATCGGGTGACTGGGTGATGGCCTTGATGCCGTCGACGGGCAGGCCGTTGCGCCGGGTCCAGGACTGGCAGTTGTACTGGGTCAGGTCGCGGGTGGGATCCAAGGCGAAAACCTGGCCGCTGAAACACAGCCCGAGCAGCAGCGCCCCGCCGAGGCGAGCCCGGCGGATCGCACCCGGGAAGCGCCAGCGGGGCCCGGCGCAGGTGGGCTGTCGCGGGGACCGGTTGATGGGGGCGGGTTGCTTCATGCCGGGACGGCGACGGGAGGTGGTGCGGCGGGCAGGTCGAGGCAAAACGTGGCGCCGGTGCCGGGTCCGCCGCTGTGGACGGTGAGAAAGCCGTTCATCTCCCGCGCGGCGCTGGCGCTGGAATGCAGGCCGAAACCGTGGCCGTTGGCCTTGGTGGTGAAACCGTGCTGGAAGATGCGCGGGAGGTTGGCGGGGAGGATGCCGACGCCGTTGTCCTCGACGCTGAGGCGCACCCGGCCGGGCTCGCCCGGAGCAATGCGCAAGGTGACCGATTTCACGGCCTGGCTGCCGTCGCTGGCCGCATACTTGGCGTTGCTGATGAGGTTGACGAGGATTTGCAGCACCTTGCCGCGTTCGGCGAGGAGGGGCGGCACGGCGGCGAATTCACGCGTGACGCGGATCTCGTGCCGCACCAGGGCCGCGGAATTCATCCGCAGCGCGTCCTCCATCAGCTCCGTGGCCGCCATCGCCTCGGTGGCCCCGGCCATCGTGGCGTAGGACTGCTGCATCGCGACGATTTCCTTGATGTGGTCGACGTTCTTCCGGAGAGACTCGATTTCCTGCAGCATCCGGGCGCGATCCTCGGTAAAATTCCGCGCCAGGGTCTCGATGAAGGCCGGGACCAGCCGGCCCTTGGCGTCGTGCGTCAAGAAATCCCCGAGGTCCGCCGCATGTTCGCGCAGCAGATCGCCGAGCCGCGTCAGGCTGTCCGCCTTCAGCTCCTTCAGCCCGGTGCCGAGGACATTCGTGGAGACGTTGAGACTGTTGAGGACATTGCCGACGTTGTGCAGGACGCCGGTGGCGATCTCCGCCCGGCCCGCCATGCGCGAGGCGATGACCAATTCCTTCTGGGATTTTTCCAGGGCCATCTCGGTTTCCTTGGCCCCGGTCACATCCTTGCTGATGCCAAAGGTGCCGATGATGTCACCGTCCCCGCTGCGCAGGGGCATCTTCGAGGTGTGCACCCAGGTGACCCGGCCGTCGGGCCAGGTTTCCTTTTCCAGCTTCCCGAGGATGGGCTCGCCGGTGCGGATGATCCGCTGCTCATCCTCGAAGGCCGGCCGCGCGTGGGCCTCGTCGAAGAAATCAAAGTCGGTCCGGCCGATGATCTCCGCGGCGGCGGATTTTCCGAACAGATGCACCATGGAGGCGCTCAAGGCGATGAAGCGGGAGCCCAGGTCCTTGAAATAGACATGGTCCGGGACATTCCCGAGGAAGGCGGCCACCAGCGTGTGGTCCATGAAGGGACCGGCGCCGGGCGGCGCCAGGGGCGGGGGGGCGGGAGGCGCCGGGTTCATGACGCGACTGATTCCGGGTCCGCGACGCCGTCGGGCTTGGCCGGCAGGTTGCGGGCGAGCATCTCGCGGAGAATCTCGGTCTTGACCGGCTTGGACAGGTAGTCGTCCATCCCGGCGGCGAGGCAGGCCTCGCGGTCGCCGTTCATGGCGTTCGCGGTCATCGCGATGATGCGCAGGCCGGGGGGGAAGCCGTGGGTGCCCGCGGCCTGTGCCTGGCGGATATACCGGGTGGTGGCGAAGCCGTCCATGATGGGCATATGCTCATCCATGAGCACGACCTCGTAGGTCTTGCGCCGCAGGGCGGCGATCGCCTCCTGGCCGTTGGCGGCGATGTCCACGGCGTAGCCGAGCTTGGACAGCATCAGGCGGATGACCTTCTGGTTGACCGGATTGTCCTCGACGGCGAGGATGAGGGGCAGCGCCGCGGCGACCGGGGCGGGTGCGGCGGTTTCCGCGGGCGGATGGATCCGGGCCTGGCGGGCGCCGAGCACGCGGCCGAGGGTGCGGTGCAGTCTTTCGGGGTGCAGGGGTTTCAGTTCGCAAGCGGCGAGGCCGGCCGCGTCCATTTTGGCCTGGGCGAGGCGCTCGCCGCGCGACGTGAGCATCACCTGGGCCGGGGTCGGGAACGAATGGTCGGCGACGATGGCGGCGGCCAGCTGCATGCCGTCGGTTTCGGGCATGTGGTAGTCGAGCAGGACCAGCTCATAGGGGCGGTCGGAGCCCGCGCGGCGGAGCTCGGCCAGGGCGGCGGCCGCGGAAGCGACGATCTGGTGCTGCGCGCCCCAGGTGGTGAGGAGGCGGTCCATGAACTTGCGGTTGGTCGCATTGTCATCGACCACCAGGATACGGCGACCCGAGAGCGGCGAGGCGGCGGGCACGGTTTCCGGGATGAAGGCGATCAGGTCGGATTTCTTCATCTCGGCGGTGAACCAGAAAGTCGAGCCCTTGTCCGGCTCGCTGACGACGCCGATCCGGCCGTGCATGAGCTCCACCAGGCGGCGGCAGATGGCGAGCCCGAGGCCGGTCCCGCCGAAATTGCGGGTGGTCGAGCTGTCGGCCTGCACGAAGGGGCGGAACAGCGAGGCCTGCACGTCGGCCGGGATGCCGATGCCGGTGTCATGGATTTCAAAGCGCAGCAGCACGACATCGGCGCGGACCGGCTGGGCGGTGACGTTCACCGACACCTCGCCGCGCGCGGTGAACTTCACGGCGTTGCCGAGCAGGTTGAGGACGATCTGCCGGAGGCGGAGCGGGTCGCCGCAGAGGTTTTCCGGCACGGACGGGTCGATGTTCAGGATCAGCTCGAGGCCCTTGCGGGCGGCCGGCTCGGCGTGCAGTTCGAGCGGGAGCCGCAGCTGCTCCATCAGGTTGAAATCGATGGACTCGAGCGCCAGCTGTCCGGCCTCGATCTTGGAGAAATCCAGGATGTCGTTGATGATGGTGAGCAGGCCTTCGCTGCTCTGGACGAGGGTGGTGGCCAGGTCGCGCTGCTCGTCGTTGAGCGGGGTGTCGAGGAGGAGGCTGGCCATGCCGATCACGCCGTTCATCGGCGTCCGGATCTCATGGCTCATGTTGGCGAGGAAGGCGCTCTTGGCGCGGTCGGCGCTTTCGGCGGCCTCCTTGGCGAGCATCAGGTCCGCCTCCACCTGGGCGCGGCGGATGATTTCCGCGTTCAGGCTGGTGTTGGCCGACTCGAGTTCGGCGGTGCGCGCGCGCACCCGGCCCTCCAGTTCCTCGGCGTGGGCGCGGGTCTGCCGGAGCAGGTTCCATTTCTCGCTGAGCGCGTTCGCCAGCTGCAGCACCTCGATCGTGTCAAAGGGTTTTTTCAGGATGACCAGGCGGTCCGAGCCGCCGATCCGGGAGAGCATGTCATCCCAGGAATAGTCGGAATAGGCGGTGCAGATGACGATCTGCAGATCGGGGGCGACCTTCCAGAGTTCCAGCGTGGTCTCGACGCCGTCCCAGCCGGGCGGCATCCGGACGTCGACGAACGCCAGGGCGTAGGGGCGGCCTTCGGCCATGGATTTTTGCACCAGGGCCAGGCCTTCCCGGCCTTGATACGCGGAATCAACGACGAAGTTTGCCGCCGGGCGTCCCGATGTCACCGCGCTGCCCAGCAACTCGGATTCCAGGGCATCGAGCGCCGCCGATGTCTCGCTGACCGCCGGGCAGAGAATCTTCCGCACGTCGGCATGGATGGCCTGGTTATCATCAATAACCAATATGCGGTTATTTCTTTCTGGCATCACGGGGGGGAGGTGACTGGTCATGGCGATGGGTGATTGCAGATGGCAACCCACTAATATCGGCCACAAAACCCCGGCAGTTAACTGAAAGTCGTGATGATGGCTTGGATGTAGTGAATGAAACTGGCTCGTAACGGCCAAGATAGCATTGCCGGAGGACGATAGCTATGCGGGATATCCCGTATACTGGACTACGGAAATAACAGGTTATTTACTCACGTTGGGTTTTTAACCATCAGGGGTGGATGGGGAAGCGGCTTTCATGCGCCCGGCGGCCGATCCCGACTGTATGGGCCGGCCGGGAGAAAGAGTGACGATGAGTTGGTCAAAATGCTATCGCATTGCCGCGAGTGGCGGCTTTGGCTCGCCGGTCCATGAAGCTGCACGCCACCGCCACCGCCGCCCTCAAGCGCCGCCTGGGCGCGGTCGTCGATACCTCACCCGAAGGCTGCTGGGCTGCCTCCTTCGACAGCAGCAAGATTTCCTTCCTGCCCGTGGCCGTGGTCACCCCGCGGCGGGAGGAGGACATCGGCGTGGTGCTCGGGCTGGCCAACCGCCACCGGGTGCCGGTCACCGTGCGCGGTCGCGGCACCACCCTGATGGGCTCGGCCGCCCCGGTGCGCGGCGGCTGGGTCGTCGACATGCTGCGGTTGAATAAAATCCGGATCGATCCCGACGCCGGCATGGCCCGCGTGCAGGCGGGGGCGAAGACCGGCGACATCCAGCGGGCCGCGGCCGCCCGGGGCTGGTTTTATCCGCCCGACCCGTCGTCCAAGGAATTCTGCACCATCGGCGGCAACATCGCCTGCAACGCCGGCGGCATGCACGGCGGCAAGTACGGCGTCACCCGCGACTTCGTCATCGCCCTGCGCGGCTTCCTGCCGACGGGCGAATTCGTGGAGTGGGGGACGGCCACCAAGAAATTCTCCGCCGGCTTCAACCTGCGCGACCTCTGGATCGGCAGCGAGGGCATGCTTGGCATCGTCACCGGGGCCGTGCTCAAGCTCATTCCCGCGCCCGCCGCGCGCTGGACGCTGCTCACGGCCTTCGCGGACGAGACCGCCGCGCTCCGGGCGGCGCGGTCGCTCTTCCGCGCCCGCGTGCAGCCCGCCATCTGCGAGTTCCTCGACCGCGAAAGCGTGCTCTGCGCCGAGCGGGCGACGGGGCGGCCCGTGTTCGCCGGTCAGTCCGGCCGGCCGGTCATCCTGCTGGAATTCGCCGGCGGTGTCAGCGAGATCGAGGAACTGAAGCCCGCCGTGCTCGCCTGGGCGCAGGCGCAGGCCCTGGCCTGCCAGGAGGCGCGGAGCCGCGAGGAGGCCGAGGCGCTGTGGGCCGTCCGCCGCAAGTGCTCGGGCGCGATGTTCGAGCTGGGCGACGCGAAGCTCAACGAGGACATCGTCGTACCCATGCGCCAATACGGGAAGTTCGCGCGCTTTCTTGCGCGCCTGAAGCGCACGTCGCGGCTTCATATCCCCACCTTCGGCCACCTCGCCGACGGCAACCTGCATGTCAACATCATGTATCACCGCGCCGACCCCGCCGAGACGCGCGCGGCGGAGGCTGCCGTGCAGGAGCTGATGGAGACGGTCGTGGCCCTGGGCGGGGCCATCTCCGGCGAGCACGGCATCGGTCTGGCCAAGACGCCGTTCCTGCGGATCCAGCACCGGCCGGCGCAGGTGAAGGCCATGCAGGCGGTGAAACGGGCGCTCGATCCACGCGGGATCTGCAATCCGGGCAAGCTGTTCGAGGTCGTCCGCATCTGGAAATACCCGAAGCTGCAAATCAAGCTGCCGTGGGATCACAAATAGCGATTCGCGCCGCCGCCCACCACGCCCGCATTCCGCGTCATTGCTGCCTTGGGCTTCATCGGTCCCGCCGGCATCAATGGGGCCGATGACCACCACCCGGTCGTCCCACATTGAGATGACTGACCTCAAGGCGCGATGCTCCGCCAAGTCAAGTCACCGCCAGCATCGCGGCGCACAGTCCGGGTGACTGTGGCGATTCCGTGCGTCTCGGGCATCGATCCGTCTGGTTTGCTGACATCCGTCGCGGCCTCCTCTGGCGCATTCCGCTCAGCACGGCCGCGGGCGATTGATTTTTCGCCAGGCTTCAAAGACCGATCAGGCCGCGGTCATCGCCCTCTGTGAATCCTGCGGCGCATGAGCCCGCAGAACGTTGCGGAAGGACATCGTGCGGCATCTCCGGGTGAATCCCGAATGGTCCGTGGTCGGCGAAAACTACGGGCAGATCGCCGAGGCCGTGGTGGCCGGCTGCGAGGAGCCCCGGCGGCGCAAGGCTGCCGGCCAACGGCGGGGCGAACTCCCCCAAAAATCGAATCCGCAGCCCGATTCAACGGGCCGGTCGCCCGCGACAGCGGCTCACGGGGCGCGACAACGGCACGGGCATGTCCCCGAAGTGCGCGAGTGCAGGGTTGAATGCGAGTTGAACAACCGATTGGCCTGGGCGAAATCCTCGAAGCTGCAACTGGCTTGCCCCTGGAGGCATTCTCCCCGGTCCGAAGCCGCGAAGCCAACGACCGGACGGGCGAGTGCCTGGTGGCCAATTAGGCGGGGTTCTTGAGCGAAGGCACTTTGTCACCGTATTGTAATACCAGGTGGATGGACACCGAGGGATGGCATGTGATAAGCTGCGCATGTTTTAGCCGAAATGCCGTCTCAGACTGGGCCAACTGAGACCAACCGTCCACGCAACATGAATGCCCAAAACAACAAACCACGTCTGGTTTTTCGCACGCCGTCCTCCGGGACGGCGTTTTGCTTGCTCCTCGCCATGCTGGTCGTCGCATCCGCCCGCGGGGGAGAGGCGGTCCCCATCTCCAAGGATATCATCGGGCCCGAACTGCCGTATGACGTCAACCTCCCGGTGTTGCGCCAGCTCAGCACGACTCCGACAAAGGCCGCACCGCCGTTCGACATCGCCGCGGCGAACATTCCTTCGGCCCAGCGCTTGTTTGATGTCTTCGCGTGGCAGGCGTTTCTGGCCCTGAACTGGCCGGCCAAGGCCAACGGCGAGCCCGACCATAACAAGACCGTGGCCGACCTCGTCGCACCGCGCGTCTGGGAGTTTTATGTGGATGTCAGCCTGTTGTTCCGCGAGGACGGCGAGGCCCCGCCGCCGTGGACCGAGGCCTCGCAGGCGACCGCGGGCGGACATACCTTCTGGATGGATGGCATGGGCATCGGCCAGCCGGCGAAAAAAGCGGAGAACAGCGCCGGTTTCCGCCGGCCCGTGCTCGACGAGAGCCTCCAGGCTTTCACGGGCCCGATGGTGGACCAGGCAGGCAACTGGGTGCGCTACCAGGCCGCGCTCAACAAGGTGGAGTTCGACTATCTCGTCGAAAACAAACTCTACAACCTCGAGGGCCAGGCGGCCTATACCGCCGGCAACAAGATCGAATTCCCGGCCAATGACGGCACGACAAGGCACGGGGCGATCGAGATCAAGCTGTCGTGGAAGCAACTGAACGATCGCGACGACCGCGCCCGCTTCTTCGTGCGGCACGCGAAGGTCGTGCGCCTCGACGGTTCCACTTTCGAGGGCGACTTCGGGGTGGTCGGGATGCACATCGCGGCCCGCACCGCCTCGTCGCCGACCTGGATCTGGGCGACGTTCGAGCAGGTCGACAACACCTCGGCGAACGATCTCGAGCGCGACAGCCAGGGCCGCCCGTTGCGGCCAAACTTCTCCAATCCCGACAACCCGGCCAAGCCGGTCAACATCCTGACCCCGAAAAACTCGGCGCCCGTCGCCCAGTACAATCCGAAGACCGGCAGGGACGACGGCCCGGCGGTCTTCACGAGCTGGGACGAGGCCCTGACCACCGATCCCACGCAGGCGACGATGGTGATGCCCGTGCCCAAGGCCACCGCCGCCCTCAATCGCGAGATGCAGGCGCTCCTCGCGCAGATGGGCTCGGTATTTCAATATTACGAACTCATCGGCACCCAGTGGCCGGCGCAGCCCTCGTTCCCGGCATTTCCGAACGGCGTCGCCACCCAGCCCGACGGCCGCCTGCTGCCCGCGGCGCCGGAAAGCATCCTCTTCAAGGTGCCCGGCAGGATCGTGCCGGTCTTCCTCGTCAACACCACGATGGAGACGTTCTTCCAGAATGGCAACCAGCCCGCCGGCCCCGTGGCGGCGGACGACCGCCTGGCCCCCGGCCTGCTGGCCGATCCCTCGCCGATCTTCTCGACGGAAAGCTGCTCCGGCTGTCACTTTTCCGCGGGCGCCTGCATCGCTTTCAAGCGCGACGCCAGCGGCCGCTACCTCGTGCAGCAGCGCAACGGCAGGAATTACCGCGTGCCGGTTTTCGGCCAGAACGCCAGCCGCGGCCTGACCGGCAACGCCGACTTCAGCTGGCTCATGCAGCTGCGGTCGCAATCCGCGCCGTATGCAGGCAAGGATGTGGCGCCGCTCGAAGGCTCCCTGATCGCGCAGCTCCAAAAGATCTGCCCGGCGAACTGATTCCATCCCTCAACCTCCATTCCCCATGAGCTTTCCCTTCGTCACGGTCGACGGGTTCACGCCCAACAGCGGCACCTGGAGTTCGGTCGGCAATATCGACCACTGGTCGGTCGACGCCACCGGCCGGAACTTCACCTTCACGTTCGGCGGGCGCTCGCTCGTCCTCCAGGTGCTCGGGCCGGCGGCGTTCCGGCTGCGCTTCAATCCCGCGAGCGGCGCCGCCTACAACTACGAGACGTCCGTCGCCGTGGTCACCCACGACCTCGGCCTCGCCGGGCTCAATGTCACCAACAACTCCGCTCCGCAGGGCGGCACGCTCGTCATCAACACCGGCACGCTCGCGATCCAGGTCGCGCTTGCGCCGTTCGCGGTGCAGGTGTTCCGCGGCACCCAGCTGATCCATCAGGATTACCCGGGGCAGGGCGTGCTCTACCTCCCGGGCCAGCAGGTGATCGCCGTGATGAAGACCGCCGCGCCCGGGGCGGGTTACCTCGGGCTCGGCGAGAAGGCGGGCGTGCAGCTCCAGAAAAACGGCTTCCTGTTCACGTTTTTCAACTACGACAACTACACCTACGCGACCGGCCCGTGCCTCGGTGACAGCGGCCCGCTCAATCCCACCGAGCCGCTCTACTGCTCGATCCCGCTCCTGATCGAGAGCAACCCGTTTCCCGGCGGCGCGTTTTCCGGCGCGCCGTATGCCTGCGGCCTGTTTCTCGACAACACCGCGCAGACCTTCGCCAACGTCGCGGTGACGCTGCCGGGGACGCCGAGCATGGCGGGCAAATACTACCTCGGCTCGCCCTATAACGAGCTGGACTGCTATTTCTTCGCCGGTGGCACGGTGCGCGACATCCTCGCGCAATACACCACGCTCACCGGCCGCAGCCCGATGCCGCCGCGCTACGTTTTCGGCCTGCACCAGGGGGCCTACGGCTACTACGACCGTTACAAGCTCGCGCAGGCCGCCAGCTCCTATCGCGCGGCGCGCATCCCCTGTGACGGCCTGCACATCGACGTCGATTTCCAAGACAATTACCGGACGTTCACGAGCAGCGCGATGAAGTTTCCGAACGTCCAGGAGCTGTTCAACGACCTGCACGGCATCGGCTTCAAGATGAGCACCAACATCACGCCGATCATCACCGACAATCCCCTCGACGAGACCGGCCGGGTGGCGCCGTACGCGCAGCGGCAGGCGCTCATCGCGGGCAACGCCCTGATCTACGACACCCGCTACCAGGGCGGCGAGTCGCCGAACAGTTACCAGGGTGGCGTGAACTACGGCAACAACCGCGGCAACAATCCCTATCCCTCGCCGCCGTTGCAATTCAACAACCAGGGCCTCATGCCGCTCATCGCGCCGGGCAATTATCCGGACTTCGGCCTCGCGTCCGCGCGGGCCGTCTGGGGGCAGCAATACCAGTGGCTCCTGCAAACTGTCGGGCTCGACATGATCTGGCAGGACATGACCTGCCCCGCGATCAATCCGAACATCTCGCCGCAGGATACGGACTACAAGACCTTCCCGCAGGACCTCATGCTCGCGCAGGAGCAGACGCTGGCGGACGGCACCGTGCAGGTCAGCTACCTGCCGAACGCGATGCTGCACAATTCCTACGTGCAAAACCTGCTCAAGGCCACCACCGCCGGCATCAACGCCCTCGCGCCGCAGCGCCGCAATTTCATCATCGCCCGCGGTGGCTACGCCGGCATGCAGCGCTACGCGGCGCTCTGGACGGGCGATTCCGCCTCGAGCTGGGATTTCCTGCAGGTCAACCTCCCCGAGGTGCTCAACCTCGGCCTCTCCGGCGTACCCATCAGCGGCTGCGACATCGGCGGCTTCGCCTGCGGCACCGCGACGACGACGGCGTCGGGCGTGGTCGGCGGCTCGATCGTCGGTGGCATCACGAATTACGAGCTCCTCACGCGCTGGATGCAGCTCGGCTCGTTCCTGCCCTGGTTCCGCAACCACTACGACGGTTATAACAAGCAGTTCCAGGAGCCCTACGCCTATGGCGAGCCCGTGCCGACGAACTGCCGCACCTACGTCGAGCTGCGCTATCGGATGATGCAGGTTTATTATGACGCGATGTATCAGTGGACGCAGACCGGCCTGCCGATCGCGCGGTCGCTTCTCCTCAACGATCCGCAGGATCCGGGTGTCTACAGCCACCTGGACGACCAGTTCTTCGTCGGCGACGATTTCCTCGTCGCGCCGATCCTCACCCCCGGGGAGTCGCTGAACCCGCCGGTCACACCCACGCGTTACGTCTACCTGCCCGCCGGCAGCAACTGGTATTCGTTCACCGACAACGCCGCCCCGATCACCGGCGCGGTGCCGGGCGGCAGCCTTTTCACCTGGACGGCGAACCTCTCGCAGGTGCCGGTCTACGTGCGGGCGGGCGCGATCCTGCCATTCTGCCAGCTCGAGCAGTGGGTCGGTGAACTCCCCGCCAACCCCCTCACGATCAACTGCTATCCGGGGCCGGACCGCTGGACCGACGCACAGGCCTACCAGCTCTATCAGGACGACGGCATCTCGCCGGCGGCGGCCAACACCGGCGCCTACCGGCTCTCGCGCATCTACCAGCAGACTTTGAGCAGCAATAACAACGTGACCCGCCAGATTCGCATCGCCCGCGGGCAGGACCGGTTCACGCCGGCCTCCGCGTTCAACTACGTGGCACTCATCGGGAGCATCAGCTCCGCCACTTCGGTCTCGCGCGACGGCACCGCGGTGCCGAACGTTGGTGATCCCGCCTCGCTGGCGAGCGCCACGGTCGACGCGTGGTATTGGAATCAGATCGTCAACATCGTCTACGTAAAACTCTTCGACAACCGCGCGGACTCTACGCTGTCGGTCAACTACTGAGGAACCCACCATGATCCAACGTCAAAATCAGGACCGTCGCCCCCAAATCTTCTTCACCTCCGATTTCCACGAGCTGGTCCGCGGCGATTTCCAGCCCGGCCCGTGCGTGCTGCGCTACGACCCGCTCCGGCTCATCCCGCGCGACGAGCTGCACGACGAGAACCATCACGTCCAGGCCCATGTTCGCTTTCACCCGGTCGGCGGCGGGTGGGACGGTGCGATGACCGTGCCGGCGAACGCGCCGGTCGAGCAGCTCGCGGACCCCGCCGGCACGGGCTTCATGCTCGAGACGGCTTTCACCCTCCCGCCGGGCGGCGTGGAACTGGAGGTCTGGTTCTCCTGCACGCACGCCGACGGCAGCGTGCATTGGGACAGCGCCCGGGGAAAGAATTTCTGGCTCCGTTTCGGCCTCGAGGATCTGGCGATCAACCGGGCGAAGGTGGTCGCCGCGAAAAAAAAGACCGCCGCCCAGGATGCGCTGAAGCTCGAGATCAGCAGCGCCCCCGCGGTGGACCGTCTCGTGGTGCGGTGGCGCCTGACGAATCTGCCCGGCTCCGTCCGGACGGAATCGAGCCTCGGGGGCACGGTGGGCGAGGGGCTGCGGAAAACCTGGTCGACGCCGCCGGACGGCATCCCCGTCCCGAAAGGGGCGACGGTGGCGTTCGACATCGTCTACTTCGTCGCCGGCCGGAAATACACCGACGACAACCAGGGGCGCTGGTACATCGCCGGCTGAACCGGGGCCCGGGGCCCGAGCGGAAAAGGCACCACCGCGGCCCGGCTGCCCGGGTCGGGCCGGTGAAAACCGGCTGCGCGCCGGCGATTCGAGGTTGTGCGTTCGGCGAATTTCCCGGAGTTGTCATGCATGAAGGCACCTGCAGTCATCCGGTCCTACCGGGTTTCGGACGAGGCGGGCGTGATCGCCCTCTGGGGGATGTGCGGACTGCTCCGCCCGCAGAACGATCCGCACAAGGACATCGCGCGCAAGCTGCGGGTTGATCCCGCATGGTTGCTCGTCGCGGAGGACGGCGGCCGCGTCATCGGGGCGGTCATGGCCGGCTACGAGGGGCATCGCGGCTGGATCAACTACCTGGCCGTCGAGCCGGCGCGGCAGCGCGGCGGGCTGGGTCGTGAGCTGATGACGGCGGCGGAGCGGTTGCTGCGTGCGGCCGGCTGTCCGAAGATCAACCTGCAGGTGCGGCCGGAGAACCAGGCCGCCATCGCGTTCTACGAGCGGCTGGGTTTCAGCGTCGAGGGCGCGATCAGCCTCGGCAAGCGGCTGGAGACGGATTGATCACGTCGAGCCGGCCGGCCCGGGCACAAGGCGGCGATTGCTCACGTTGTTGCCGTCGTCGCCGTGCAGCCACCAGAAGGTGACCGAGGAGAGCATGGTGAGCAGGCCCATCGTGATGAAGGCGTGATGGAGCGCCGGGACCACCTCGGCGGCCTTGGTCTGGTCCAGGCCGCGCAGGAACCAGCCGGCGACGAGCGACGCGAACGCCACGCCGAAGCTCAGCGAGAGCTGCTGCCCCGTGCTGGCGATGCTGCTGGCCTTGCTGGCGTCGCGGTCCGCCACGTCGGCGTAGGTCAGGGAATTCATGCTCGTGAACTGCAGCGACATGAAGAAGCCCTGGCTGAACCCGAGGGCCAGGATCGCCGCGAGGGAGGAGCCCGGGCCGATGCGGGTGAAGAGCAGGACCACGACGCCGATCAGGAGCGTGTTGGCGATCAGGATATTCCGGTGCCCGAACCGGGCGAGCAGGGGGCGGCTGCTGACCTTCATCAGCATCGCGGCGCCGGCGGTCGGCATGGTGAGCAGGCCCGCCTGCCAGGGCGCGTAGCCCAGGCCGATCTGATAAAGCAGGGGCAGCAGGAAGGGCATGCCCCCGATGCCGAGCCGGGTGACGAAGCCGCCGATGACGGAGAGCCGGAAGGTGCGCACACCGAACAGCCAGAGGGCCAGGACCGGCTTTTCCGTGCGGCTGGAATGCCAGGCATAGACGGCCAGCAGCGCGAGTGAGACCGCGGTCATGAGACTGAGCGGGCCGGCCGCCAGGGTGTGCTCCCCGAACACCTCGAGGACATAGGAGAGCAGGGCGATGCCGGCGCCGAAGAGCAGGAAGCCGGTGCGGTCCAGCGGCGGGGTCTCCTCGTCGCGGTAATCGGGCATGTAGCGGCGCACCAGCCAGAATCCGGCCACGGCGAAGGGCAGGTTGAGGAAGAAGATCATCCGCCAGTGCAGCCAGTGGACGATCACGCCGCCGGCGAACGGCCCGACCATCGGCCCGATCAGCGCCGGGATGATCACGTAGTTCATCGTGCGCAGCAGCTCGGAGCGGGGAAAGGTGCGCACGAGCGCGATGCGCCCCACCGGGGTCATCATCGCCCCGCCGATGCCCTGCAGGATGCGCGAGGCGACCAGGAGCGGGACGTTGGGCGCGATCCCGCAGAAGAGGGAGCCCAGGGTGAAGAGCAGGACGGCCTGCTGAAAGACCCGGCGGGTGCCGTAGCGGTCCGCCATCCAGCCGCTGATGGGGATGAACACGGCCAGGCTGAGGGTGTAGCTGGTCAGCACCCCCTTCAGGGCCAGCGGCGCGACCCGCAGGCTTTCCGCCATCACCGGCACCGCCGTGTTCACGATGGTGGCGTCGAGGTTCTCCATGAACAGGGCCACGGCCACCAGCCAGGGCATGTATCGCTTGATTAGTTCGGGAGAGGCGCTCGCGGCGGGCATCGGCCGGGTAATTAGCGCAGGATGGGCGGTGACGCAAGCAAGGTGGGCGCGAATCGTGCCGGCCGCGCGCCGGCGACGGCGGGGCGCCGGGCCCGCCCGAAAGCCCGTCGCAGGCGTTAAGTCAACCGCGCGTTTGCCGCCGGCGACCGAAGTTGCTTGGGGTGTTTTTTCCATTGCGGAGCGCTGGGCCGCGCCCTCTAGTTTTCCTTCAAGCCCCATGTATCTTAAGGCGCTAAAACTCCACGGCTTTAAAAGCTTCGCGGACAACACCACCCTCAGTTTCCAACCCGGCGTCACCGCCATCGTCGGTCCCAACGGCTGCGGCAAGAGCAACATCGCCGACGCCATCCGCTGGGTGCTGGGCGAGCAGAGCGCCAAGGCCCTCCGCGGCGGCAAGATGCAGGACGTCATCTTCGAGGGCGCCGACACCCGCCGGGCCGCGCAGTTTTCCGAGGTCGCCCTGCTGCTGACCGACTGCGAGAAGCAGCTCGGCAGCGATTTCCACGAGATCGAGATCATGCGCCGCGTCGCCCGCGACGGCCTCGGGGAGTACTACTTCAACGGCCAGCCCTGCCGGCTCAAGGACATCAACAAGCTGTTCATGGACACCGGCGTGGGCCGCACGAGCTATTCGATCATGGCCCAGGGCCAGATCGACCAGATCCTCTCCTCCAAGCCCGAGGAACGCCGCGTGGTGTTCGAGGAGGCCGCCGGCATCACCAAGTACAAGAGCCAGCGGCGCGAGGCGATGAACAAGCTCGCCCTCACCGAGCAGAACCTCGCGCGCGTCTCCGACGTCATCACCGAGGTCGCCCGCCAGATCGGCAGCCTGAAGCGCCAGGCGGCGAAAGCCATGCGCTACAAGCGCGTCAGTTTCCGCCTGCGCCACCTCGCCCTGGCCCAGGGCAGCTGCCAGCACCGCGAACACAGCGACGTGCTCGCCGGCCTCGAGGGCCGCGTGGCCGCGCTGCGCGGCGACGCCGGCTCCCGCCGTGCCTCGCTCGAGGCGCGCACCGTCTCGCTCGATGCCAAGAAGGCCGCCCGGGGCTCGCTCAACCAGCGCGTCCAGGACGCCCAGCAGGCCGTCTTTGACCTGCGCTCCCAGAAGGAGCAGGCCGAGAACCAGGCCAGCCTCGCCCAGGTCCGGCGCACCGGCCTCGCCGAGCGCATCGCCGCCGGGCAGGACGACTTCACCGAGCTCGAGATGCAGCTGAAGGAGCTCGCCTCCCAGGTCGACACCGGCGCGCAGGACAAGCAGATGCAGCTCAGCCTGCTCGGCAGCTCCGATGCGGTCTTCCAGGATCGCAACCGCGAGCTCGCGGTCTTCGAGGGCGAGCTGGCCCGGGCCGAACAGCAGCTCGGCGCCGACAGGTTCGCCCTCCTGCAGGTCGAGAGCGCCGTCGCCCGCCACCGCACCGAGAGCTCCGGCCTCGAGGTCGACGCCCGCACCAGCCAGAACCGCTTCGACCAGCTCTCCACCGAGCTCGCCCAGCTGCGCGCCGCGGTCGAGACGGCCACCCTCGCCTGCACCCAGGTCCGCACCCGCGGCGAGGAGGCCCGCGCCGACCAGAGCCGCACGACCAACGAGGCCCAGGCCGCCCAGGCCGCGCTGCAGGACGCCACCCAGAAATTCCGCGAGGCGCAGCGCAAGCTGCAGGACATCGACCGCAACCTCGCCCAGAAGACCGCGCGCCTGAAGCTGCTCCAGCAACTGCAGGAGAAATGGGAGGGCTACGGCGAGGGGGCCAAGGCCCTGCTGTCCGGCCGGCTCTCCGCCCTCGTCGGCGAACAGAAATTCACCCCCATCACGCAGGGTCTCGCGGTGAAACCCGAGTACGCCAAGGCCCTCGAGGCCATCCTCGGCGCGTCGGTCGAGGCCATTTCCGTGGCCGACCTGGGCACGGCGCAGAAGATCCTCGCGCAGCTTGAGGCCGACAAGGTCGGCAGCGTGTGCCTGCAGATTACAGAGGTCAGAGGACAGAAGCCGGAGGTCAGCCTGCCAGCCGGCCTGAAGCCGGCGACGGATGCCGTGGCCAACCTGGAGGAGTCGCATCCCGCGGCCTCGATCCTTGCCGCGTGTTATCTCGCCGACGATCTCGCGACCTTCCTCGATTTCTGGCGGGCCAATCCCGGTTTCAGTTTCCTGCTGGTCGCGACGCCGAAGGGCGATCTCGTCGACCGCCGCGGACTCATCTTCGGCGGGCACCACCGGAAGCCCGCCAACAGCATCGTGCAGCGCGAGGTCGACCTCCGCGAGACGGGCAGGGCCGTCGTCGCCGAGCAGAAGGCCCACGAGGAGCAGCGCGCCCAGATCGACCTGCTCAACGCCACCCTGGCCGCCGCCGAGCAGGCGCTGGAGCAGAAGCGGAAGGACGTGCTCGCGACCTCGCAGCTGGCCGCCGCCATCCACTCCGAGGAGAAGAACGCCCAGAAGGCGGCGGACGAGGCCGCCGCGCGGCTCGCGCGCATGGAGCACGAACTTGCCAGCCTCAAGCGCGACCACGACGAGGCGCTCACCCGGCTGGCCAAGGCGCAGGCCCAGCTGGCCGTGGCCGAGGGCAATGTCTCCGCGCAGAAGGAGAAGATCGCCGCCACCGAGGCCAGCATCGTGGAAAAGCGCGCCGCCCGGGACGAGAAGAAGGAAATCCTCGCCCAGGCCCGCCTCGAACTCGCCGAGCGCCGCCAGAAGGTCGAGGTCCTCGACCGCGGCCTGTCCGAGATGGAGCGCCGCCGCGGGCAGCTCGACGAGCTGCTCGTCCAGCGCCAGATCGAGCTGGAGACCTGGTCCGAACAGGTGAAATCACTGGAGGAGGAGGCCGCCGCCCAGACGCGCCGGGCCGCGGAAGTCGTCACGACCCTCGCCGTCGCCCAGGAAAACGTGGAGAAGATCCGCGGCGAGCTCTTGTCGGTGGAGCAGGAGATTTCCTCCGTGGAGGCGGGCCTGACGTCGATCCGCGCGGAGGCCGATGCCGCGCAAGCCGAGCTCACCAAGCACGAGGTGAAGGTGGCCGAGACCGGTGCCCGCGTGCAGTTCCTGGCCGAGGAGGTGCTGCGTGAGTTCGCCGCCGATGTCACGACGCTCGACTGGAAGCATCTGCTCTGGCACGCCGACGATGAGCCCGAGGGGCTCAAGGAACTGGACCTCGACGAGGAGGAGGAACCTGCAGCCGGGGTCGCTGACCCCGGAACCGGCCTCACCGAGGCCGGCAACAAGGTGCCGAAGCGGCGCAAGAAGGACAAAGGCCCCAAGGGCGAGCCCACCGGGGCCGACCTCGCCGCGCTTGACTCGACCCATTGGGACGAGATCAAGGCCGAGGTGGACGCGCTCCGCCAGCGGATCGCCGGCATGGGCGCGGTCAACCTCGTCGCCATCGAGGAATACGCGGAGCTGAAACAGCGTTACGAGTTCCTTCGGAACCAGAGCGACGATTTGACCGGCGCGAAGGCGCAGCTGCTGAAGGCCATCGACGACATCAACCAGACCTCGCTGGAGCAGTTCCGGGTCACCTTCGAGCAGATCCGGAAGAATTTCGCCTACACATTCCAGATCCTCTTCGGCGGCGGCCGGGCCGAGATCGAGCTGGTGACGGCCGAGGATCCCCTTGAAAGCGGCATCGAGATCGTGGCGCAGCCGCCCGGCACCAAGCTGAAGGGCATCACGCTGCTCTCGGGCGGCCAGAAGACGCTGACCGCCGTGGCGCTGCTCTTTGCGCTCTACATGGTGAAGCCCTCGCCGTTCTGTCTGCTCGACGAGCTGGATGCGCCGCTTGACGAGTCGAACATCCACCGGTTCACGAACCTGCTCAAGCAGTTCGTCGGCGAGTCGCAGTTCATCATCATCACGCACAACAAGAGCACCATCGCCGCGGCGGATGCGATCTATGGCGTGACGATGCAGGAGCGCGGCGTGTCGAAGACACTTTCGATGCGTTTCGACCAGGCGAAGGGCGAGGCCGAGGTGCTGCCCGTGACGATCGCCGACGCCGTCCGCGCCGCCGCGCCGAGCGCCAGCTAAGGCGGGTCTTAAATATTCCGATTTGCCCGATCAAGCCACGGTAGGCAGCCCGCTTGCGGGCGCGGATGAAGCGCGAGCCCCTCGACTTGCTCGGGGTCCTGAGCGCTGTCGAACGGACAAGCTCGCTGGCCCACGAAGCCAATCGGGAGACACCACATTGGCGCATTTTGAATAATCGTGCCGCGGCGGTTCGCGGCTGGACCAAGGGCCAGCCCTGCGGCCGGCTGCGGAATAGGCACTGGATTGTTTGGAGCGCCCGACGCAGGCCGGGCACGCCCAGCCCATGTCCGCAGGGTCGCAGGCTACCAGACGTCACAGGCCTTGAGGATCAGGGCCGTCGCGACGGCGGCGGCCACCAGGCCGAAGAGCAGCAGGTTGATCCCGGTGTTCTTCTCCCGGCACCCCGTGTTGCCCAGCAGATCCTTGACCCTGACGTGGCGGAGACGGATCCCGTAACGCTTGGCGAGCCGGAAATACTGCACCGCACCATAACCCGCGAGGAGGGCCAGGCCGGCTTCCACCAGGGTGTGCAGGCTCATGGCCTTGGCTGGCACGGCATGGGCCGGTCCCCGTTGCGGGGTGCCGGACGGAGGACAAGGCGGGTGGTCGGGCGGAAGAAATTCACGATGAATCCCTGAGCGCGCGATTATGGCCCTAATTGCGGTTCAGAATCTGCAGTCAAAATGGGGTGGACGACGGGCCAGACAAGGATGAAGTGGCGCGAATCCGTGTCATCCCTGCAATCCGTGGGTGAACTTTCTGGGAACGGCGGATGCGGGTCGGCTGCCGGACCATGCACCGTTGCTGACTGCTGGCCGCCCGGGGTTGTCCGCCATTCTGGCTCCGCAAAATTGCGGCAAACAAAAGGCGCGACCCTTGCGGATCGCGCCTCCTTGCTTGCCCGCCCGGGGGGTATCCGGGCGGGAATGGTCAGTGGCCGTGGCCCTTCTTGGCGCCGCCGGCCGGGCCGTCGCCTTCCTGCGAGATCATGTCGGGCGGCACGTTGCTGAGGGCGTCCTCCATCGTGGTGAGGCCCATCTTGACCTTGAGGAGCGAATCCTGGTGGAGGGTCTTCATGCCGTTCTTCATGCAGACGCGCTTGAGGTCGGCGACCTCGACCTCCTTGTTGATGGCCTCGACGATCTCCTCGCAGTTGACCATGAGCTCGTGGATGCCGACGCGGCCCTTGTAGCCGTTGCCGCCGCAGACGTGGCAGCCGCCGGGCGCGGCCTTGAAGATCTCGAAGGGTCCCGGCTCGCCGAGCGCGTTCTGGAGGAGCACCAGTTCGCGGCCCTCGGGGACATACTTGACCTTGCAGTTCTTGCAGACGCGGCGGAGCAGGCGCTGGGCGCAGACGCAGACGAGGGCGGCGGAGATGTTGAAGGGCTCGATGCCCATCTCGCCCATGCGCGCGACCGTGGAGGGCGCGTCGTTGGTGTGGAGGGTGGAGACGAGCAAGTGGCCGGTGAGCGCCGCCTCGCACGCGATCTGCGCGGTCTCCTTGTCGCGGATTTCGCCGACGAGGATGATGTCGGGGTCCATGCGGAGGTAGCAGCGCAGCGCGCGCTCGAAGGTGAGGCCGATGGCCTTGCTCATCTGCATCTGGTTGATGCCGGCGAGCGTGTACTCGATCGGGTCCTCGGCCGTCTGGATGTTGACGTCGGGGGTGTTCACCTCGCCCAGGGCGGAGTAGAGGGTCATGGACTTGCCGGAGCCCGTGGGGCCGCAGTGCAGGATCATGCCGTAGGGCTGGCGGACGCACTCGCGGTACTTGGCGAGGTTCTCCTCGGAGAAGCCGAGGGCGGTGAGCGGCAGGGTGGACTTCTGCTTGTCGAGGATGCGCATGACCACCTTCTCGCCGTGGTTCATCGGGCCGGTGGCGACGCGCAGGTCGATGTCGATGTTCTTTTTGGTGAATTTCTTGAAGACGATGCGGCCGTCCTGCGGCAGGCGGCGCTCGGAGATGTCGAGGTTGCACATGATCTTGAGGCGGGCGACCATGGCGAAGGCGACCTGCTTGGGCAGGCGCATCTTTTCCATGCACATGCCGTCAATCCGGTAGCGCACGAGCAGGTCCTTTTCCATCGGCTCGACGTGGATGTCGGACGCGCCCGAGACATAGGCGTCCTCGATGATGCGGTTCGTGAGCTGGATGATGGGGGCGGAATCCTCGCTCTCAAGGTCGGCGGCCTTGACCTCGCTGCTGCCGCCCTCGGTGTAGGCGCCGGCGATGAGGTCCTTGACCTCGTCGATGTCGACCTCGGTAGCGTCGGACTTCTTGGCGGTGGATTCCTTGAAGTACTGCTTGATCAGGGTGTCGAGCAGGCTGGCGGGGATGACCTTGACGTCATCGATGCTCATCTCCGTCGCCTGGGAGAACGACT
The DNA here is from genome assembly GCA_964423065.1 of uncultured Oleiharenicola sp. Taxonomy (GTDB): domain Bacteria; phylum Verrucomicrobiota; class Verrucomicrobiia; order Opitutales; family Opitutaceae; genus Lacunisphaera. The sequence continues at coordinate 83,031 of CAYRDN010000008.1, forward strand.
CGCGCTTGGCGTAGTCCAGCGGGTTGGTCATCAGCACCGAGCAGGAGTTGGCGCCGGTCTTCTTGTACGGGAAGATGCACTCGCGGCGGATGATGGCGTCGCCGGTGATCTCGACCAGTTTTTCGTCGATCTCGACCTCGTCGGGCTTGGTGATGAGGGGCAGCTCGGTGAACTTGGAGATGAACTTGGCGGTGTCCTCGGGAGTGAGCTGGAACTTCGGGTCCAGCATGCGCTGGATGAGGGTGGAGGAGTACTCGGCCACCTCGCGCAGCACGCCGAGGTCCTTGGTGGTGAACTGGCCGCCGGTGCCGGCGGAGGGCTCCTTGTTGAGCACCTGGATGGCGCCGATGACGATGTTGGTCTTGAGCGGGACGGTGAGCATCGAGTTGACCTCGAAGCCCACGTTCATGTTCTTGAGCGAGGCGGCGTCGGCGCCCTTGCCGCTGAAGAAGAGGGGCTCGCCGGTCTGGATCACCTTGCCGACGTTGCCGGTGCCGGCGGGCAGCTTCAGCTGGAGGAGTTTCCGGGTGGTCTCCTTGAACTGCATCTCCTTGTCCTTGTCCGTGCCCCACAGGGTCGGCGAATAATAGACCTGCTTGAACGCGATCTCGCCGGACTCGACGAGGTACAGGGTCATGGATTGCGCCTGGAGGGACTCGACGACCTTGCTCGCGGTCAGCTCGATGACCGTGTTGACATCCTCGCGGCTCGGGGCCGGCTTGGAGATGACCTTGATGAGCAGGGACCGGCGCAGGGTGCCGGTGAGATTGCTAGCGATAGCCATGTGGGAGGGAAGGTGGAGGCGCTCCGCCCGGCCGGCGCCGCAGGGGGCGCACACGGTGGATTGAAAAACGCGCTTGCTTGTATGAGTAAAATTTCGCGTGGTCGAGGGTGAACTTGCAATGCTCCGCTGGCTTAAAGAATTCTGGCTCCGCCACTCCCGCAAGACCGCTCCCACCACCCGCGCGGCCGACGGGGCCCGGGGCGAGCAGGCCGCCGCCGATTTCCTGCGCTCCCGGCTGGGGTTCTCGGTGGTGACACGCAACTGGCACAACCCGCAGGACCGGCGCAACGAGATCGACCTGGTCTGCCGGGATGGCGAGGTGCTGGTGTTCGTCGAGGTCAAGGCCCGGGACGAGCGGGCGCAGGTGCCCGGCTATTATGCGGTGGACGAGCGGAAGAAGCGCGCGCTGCGCCGCGCGGTCCAGGCCTATCTCGGCCAGCTCGACCGCCCGCCGCGCACCTTCCGGTTCGACGTGGCCGAGGTCACGCTCAGTGAACGCCTGCCCGCGCAGGTGCTGCATTTTGAGAACGTCCCGCTTTTCCCCAAGGGCTACCAGGTCGTGCGCCAGAGCGGATCGAGCGAAGAGGCGGCGTCGTAGTTGTTTTCTGCCGGGACGCGGCCCGTCGACCAGCTCGGGGCCCTGGGCCTGTGGCACGGCCCAGCCCGCGCCCCTGCCGATCGTCCGGGCCCCGGGTCCGCGAATTTGCCTTGCGGGGGCCTTTCATCGCGACAACTTCCCCGCGTATGGCTGAAGAAACCCGTCATCCGTTCCTCCACGGGCTGAGCAAGCACCGCGGTTCTCCGCCCACCGTCGTCGTCATCTTCGGCGCCTCGGGCGACCTGACGGCCCGCAAGCTCATCCCCGCCATCTACAACCTGGCGCACGACGGCCTGCTGCCGGCGGATTTCTACCTCATCGGCTTCGGCCGCAAGCCGATGCCGGACGCCGGATTCCAGGCCATCGCGGCGGCGGCGATCAAGGAATTCTCCCGGCGCGAGATGGACCCCGCCGTGTGGGCGCGGCTCGCCGAGCGCACGCTGTATGTCAGCGGCGGCTATGACGAGCCGGCCGCCTATGCCCGGCTCGGCGCCCGCATCGCCGGGCTCGAAACGGACATCGGCCAGCCGCTCCAGTCGCTGTTCTACATCTCGACCCCGCCCTCCGTCTTTGCGCCCATCCTGCAGAACCTCGGCGCCAGCGGCCTCGCGGCCCGCCATGTGCGCCAGGCCACGCAGTCAAAGGTCATCATCGAAAAGCCCTTCGGCCGGGATCTGGCCAGCGCCCGGGCGCTCAACCAGTCGCTGCTCGGCGAGTTCGAGGAGTCGCAGGTCTTCCGCATCGACCACTACCTCGGCAAGGAGACCGTGCAGGACCTCCTGGTGCAGCGTTTTGCCAATGCCATCTTCGAGCCGCTCTGGAACCGCAACTTCATCGACCACGTGCAGATCACCGTGGCGGAGGAGGTGGGCGTCGGCACCCGCGCCGGCTACTACGAGCAGAGCGGCTGCCTGCGCGACATGATCCAGAACCACACCATGCAGCTCCTCGCCCTCACGGCGATGGAGCCCCCCGTGTCGTTCGACCCCGAGTCCATCCGTGACGAGAAGGTGAAGCTGCTCAAGGCCATCCAGCCGCTGCGGCTCGACGGGGCGGCGAGCGACGTCGCCCGCGCCCAGTACGCCGCCGGCATGCTCGGCGGCCAGGCGGTGCCCGGTTACCTCGCCGAGAAGGACATCGCCCCGGCGTCGGCCACGGAGAGCTACGCCGCGCTCCGGCTCAGCATCAACAACTGGCGCTGGCAGGGCGTGCCGTTCTACCTGCGCTCCGGCAAGCGGCTCGCCCGCCGCGTCAGCGAGATCGCCATCCGGTTCAAGCGCGCCCCGGGGAACATCTTCGCCGAGTCGGACCGCTTCAACCTCGCGCCCAACACCCTCGCGTTCCAGCTCCAGCCCGACGAGGGCCTGAGCCTCGTCCTCAACGCCAAGGTGCCGGGCCTCGAGACGCGCACCCAGCCGGTGAAGATGAATTTCCGCTACGCCACGACCTTCGGCTCCAACACGCCCGAGGCCTACGAGCGGCTCGTGCTCGACGCGATGATCGGCGACGGCACGCTCTTCATCCGCGGCGACGAGACCGAGCGCTCCTGGCAGCTCATCACGCCCATCCTCGAACACTGGGCGGCGCAGGGCCGCACGGGCATGGACAGTTATCCGGCCGGCTCCTGGGGCCCGGCCTCGTCCGCCGCGCTGCTGACGGCGAACGGGCATGCGTGGCGGGAACCCTAGTTGGACCAATGGCCAAACGCCAAAGGCCAAACAAAATCCAATGACAACAATTCCATTAGCCGGTGATTGCATGGCGGGGTGGGCCGCGGGATTTCTTTGGCCTTTGGAGTCTGGTGTTTGTTATTTTTCCCTTTCCCATGCCTGAAAATTTTGAAGCCCTGCCCGGACTCGAGGTGCCCGTCGGCGGCATCACGGCCGGCTTTGCCCGGCTCTGGGCCGACACGGCCGCCGAGGAGCAAAAGGCCATGCAGCTCAACCTCGTGCTGCACCTCGGCCTCGACACCTGGCCCGAGGATGCGCTCGAGCAGTTCCAGGTCGCCCGGCGGCTCGCCCAGCGCTACCCGTGCCGCGTCGTGGTGCTCTGCCCGGTCAAGGAGGAAACGGCAAAGGTGGAGATGCGGGCCAAGATCTACGGCGAGTGCTTCAGGGGCAAATCCAAGGACGACACGCGCTGCATCGAGATTGTCGCACTCAGTTATCCGCCCGCCGCGAAGGACTACCTGCAGGACCAGGTGTCCGTCTGCCTGTCCACCGACCTGCCGCTCTACTACTGGGCGCACCGTTTCACGTCGAGCAAGCGGCTCAGCAACTATGTCTACCTGCTCACGCGCTCGCAGCGCGTGATGTTTGACAGCGCCATCGTCTCCGCGGACGCGCTTACTTTCGCCTGGCCGAACATCTCGGCCGTCCGCGACCTGGCCTACTCGCGCACGCTGCCGCTGCGGCAGAACATCGGGCAGTTCCTCAGCCGGTATGCGCCGGCGCTCATCATCGGCGGGCTGCAAACCGTGACCATCCGCCACCGCGCGCAGCTGGGCGCCGAGGCGCGCTGCCTGCTCGGCTGGGTCAAGAAGGGTCTGGTGCGCGCCGGCGCCAACGTCGGCGAGGGCATCGCCTTCACCGTCACCCCGGTGGACTGCGCCGGCTGCTTCTCGCTGGAATTCGGCTACGCCGACCCGAAGAAAACCTTTCTCTGGGCGGCGGACCTGGCGAAAAACGAGGCCGTCTTCACCGGCGACCTCGGCACCGGCCGGAGCACGCAGACCGTCGGCGCGCACCTGCTCGCGCCCGAGGAGGCGCTGAGCGAGGCGATGTTTTTCTAGGGCGGGCCTTGAGAATCCTATAGGGCCGATGAAGCCACGACAGGCAGCCCGCTGGCGGGCGCCCAAAGCGCGCGAGCAAGCTCGCTGGCCCACGGGCAACAGCATTGTTCCGGCCGAGGAGGCGAAGGCTGCAGGACGGGATCGCCGCTCCCGCCCCAACCGGGTCACCCCAGCACCCGCAGGCCGTGGAGGGCCGACTCCAGGCGGTCGAAGACCGGCAGGCCGGCGTCGCTGAAGGCCCGGCGGTAGGCGGCAAAGTCGGTCCCCGAGTCGACGGCGACCGCGACGGGCTTGCCGTGGGATTTGCCCAGGTGCGCGAGCACGGCGCCCAGCTTGGCGCCGCCGGCGGCGGTGGTGTCGAGGCGGCCCGTGAAGGGCACGAGCCCGATCACGAGGATGGCGGCGTCGCGGATGAGGATCTCCGCGGCATCGATAAAGGCCGTTTCGTCCGCCATCGGCGTGAGGTCGAGCGGCAGCCGCGGCGCGACCAGGCCGGCGAGCTCATGCCGGGTCAGCATCTCAGGCAGGGAAAGCTGGGCGGCGTCCCCCAACTCGGCCCCCGGGAAGGGAACTCCCAGCAGGTCGCTGCCGTTGACACTTTCGAAGCCGGCATTGGTGAGCAGGGCGACCGGGCCGGCCGACAGCTGCGGATAGGAGCCCAGCCACGCGAGGGCGGCGTCGAAATCGGCGATGCGGTCGGCGAAGCGGGCGCCCACGCGCTCCAGCAGGGTGCGCTCGAGAGTGAGATTGCCGGTCAGGGCGCCGGTGTGGCTGGCGGCCGCGGCCTGGCCGGCCGCGGTGCGGCCGGCGCGATGCAGGAGGACATGACGGCCCAGTGACCGCAGCTGCCGGATCGCCTGGGCCGCCACCGCCAGCTGGCCCGGGCCGAAGCCCTCGACGTAGGCGGCGATCGGGCCGCGGCCCGGCTCGGCGGCGAGGGCGGCCAGCACGTCACCCAGGGCGACATCGAGCTGGTTGCCCAGGGCGAGGCCGAGCCCGAAGCGCAGCTCCGGGCGGTGCGAGCGCCGGCTGAGCAGGAACGCACCGCTCTGGCTGAGGAGGGTGAGTTCGCCGCCGGCGGGGTCCGGGGCGGGCAGCTTTTCGGGCGCGATGAACGAAGTGTCGAGCCGGCGGCCGGGCACCCAGTGGCCGAGAAAATTTGGGCCGACCACCGCCGGGGTCCAGCACCCACTCGCCCGGGCCACACACAAAGCCTCGACGAGTTGGGTGCCGTATCCGGCGGTGTCGGCCCCGTCACCAATGCCGCCGCAGGTTAGGGCCACGACGGCAGCTCCGCCCCCCTGCTCCAGCAGCTGCAACAACACACCGACTGCAGCGGGAGCGGGCAGGGCAAGGATCAGAAGGTCGACGGGCGCGGTGCGGAGTCCGGTCACGTCCTTCACGCAGGGCAGGCCGAGGAACTTCGCCTTGCCCGGCTTTACCAGCACCAGGTCGCCCGCGGGCAGCACGTGCTGCTGGAGGTTGGCGAGGATGGTGCGGCCGACGCCGCCCTCGCGGGTGGACACGCCGGCGAGGGCGATCCGGTGCGGGGCGCGCAGCGCCGTCAGGAATCCCGCCGGCGGGGCGCGGCGCGGCGCCGGCCGCGGGCCGTGGGTGCCGACGGCGTCGAGCGGCCGCGGACGGCCCGCCAGGTCGAGCGCGACGGGATTCAGTTCGAGGAGCACGAGCCCCTCGGCCTCGGCCACGTCCGCGAGGGTCCAGAGCGAGCCGAGGAATTCCCCGACGGCGGCGCGCGTGGTCAGCGCGGACGTGCCGCGCAGCCGGCCCAGCCAGATGCGACCGAGCAGATGGCGGCCAAATTCCTGGAGCGCCTCGTCCGGCCGGGTGAAGGCGAGCGGCCAGCGCAGCGGCGGGGCCAGCCCGGCCAGGGCCTCGGCCTGCAAGCCGCCAAAGCCGAAGAGCAAGGTCCAGCCCGCCTCGCTGCGCACCAGCGAGACCATTGCCTCGGAGGGCAGGTGCGGGGAGCACGCGACATCGATCTGTTCGCAGACGAGACCCTCGATCCAGCGGTGGCCGCCGGATTCGAGGCGCCGGCGCATGCCCTGGAAATCGTCGAGCACGCTCTGCTTCTCGTAGGGCAGGAAATGCACGGCGCCGAGCTCGGACTTGTGCCAGACGTTTTCGCCGAGGCCCTTCACGACCACGGGTTCGCCCGGCTCGAACGGCAGATTGCCGCCCGCGAGGCCGTGACGCGGCGGGCAGAGTCCGGCCCGTTCGAGCAGGCCGTAGGCCTCGGCTTCATCGACGAATCCAGTCGGGTTCATGGGGCGTGGATTTGTGGGGTGCCCACAACAAACCTGCAGGGGTTGAGACTGACGTCGGCTGATTTGGGCATCATGGGGGTTGCAGCTGGCGGCGGACTTTCAAACCGAAACGGGGGCGGCGGCCTGCTGGCCCGCGGCGAAGGCGGACTCGTTGAGGGGGAGCAGGGCGGCCTTGTCCTTCAGCACATGGCGCAGGGTGTCCAGGATGGCGTGCGCCGGCAGCAGGTCCGTGGCGGCCTGCAGGGCGCCGAGGGCCACGATGTTCTTGACCACCGACCGGCCGAGGCCGGCGGCGAGCGAAGTGAAGGGCACCGGCAGCACGCGGCGGCCGGCCGGCAGTTCGCCCGGCTCGAGGATGACCGTGCTGTCGTAGAGGATGAGTCCGCCCGCCGGCACGGCCGGCGCGAACTTCGCGAGGCTCGGCGCGTTGAAGGCGACGAGGATGTCCGGCTCCGGGGCGGCGGGGTTGAGCACCTCGTCGGCGGCGAGATGCACGTCGGCGTAGGAGGTGCCGCCGCGGCTCTCGGGGCCGTAACTGGGGATGTCCGTCGCGTCGAAACCCAGCTCGATGGCGGCGCGGGTCAGGAGCAAGGCGGCGGTCTGGGCGCCGTCGCCGCCGGCGCCGGCGAACTTGAGGCTGACGTCGCGCCGGCCGAGATGGACCGGCCAGGCCGCAGGGGTGCGCGGGCCGGCGGCCGGCTCGGCGCCGCAATAGCCGAGGATCTCCTCCGGCTCGAAACGGGGGGCGGGCGGCTTGAACCAGGACGCGACGGTCACGTCCTTCTTCACGCCGAGCGGGAAGACGGGCTCCATCTGCTCGCGCACCCATTGCTCCGCGTCGGTCGGCGAGAGCTTCAGGTGGGTAGGGCATTCGCTCAAGATCTCGATGAACGCATAGCCGCGGCCCTCCTGCTGGAGCGTGAGGCCCTTGCGGATGGCCCGGCGGGCCTTCAGCCGCTGGCGGGCGTCGTAGAGCGCGACGCGCTCGACATAGACGGGACCGTCAAGCGAGGCGATGAGCTCGGCCATCCTGAGCGGCCGGCCCATGGCGGCGGTGCGGCCCTCGGGGCTGGTGGCGGTCTTCTGACCCAGCAGCGAGGTCGGCGCGAGCTGGCCGCCGGTCATGCCGTAGATGGCGTTGTTGATGAAAATGACGGTGAGGGGCACGCCCAGCTGGGCAAGGGAGATGGTCTCGGCGAGCCCGATCGAGGCGAGATCGCCGTCGCCCTGGTAGCTGATGACGATGGCATCGGGATTGGCCAGCTTGTGGCCGAGCGCCACGGCCGGCGCGCGGCCGTGCGCCGCCTGGGTGTTGCCGATGTCAAAATAATAATGCGCGAAGACCGCGCACCCGACCGGGCTGACCAAAATGGCGCGGTCCTGCAGGCCGAGTTCCCCGATGACCGCGGCGAGGTCGCGGTGCACGACCCCGTGACCGCAGCCGGCGCAGTAGTGGGTGCTGTGGCCCTTGAGGCCCGCGCCGTGGGCGTGGCGCTGGAAGCTGGGATAGAAGACGCTCATGCCGGCACCCTCTGGGTTTCGAGCAGGTGGTGGAGGATCTCCGCCTGCGAGGGCAGCACGCCGCCGTAGTGCTGCACGGAGGTGATCGGCGGCGGGGTGATGCCGGCGTGGCTGAGGGCGAGGCGCAGCTCGTCCTCGAGCTGGCCGGGGCTGCCCTCGACAAGGACAAGATGATCGGTGTGCGGCAGCAGGGCCTTGAGGGCGTCGAGGGGGAAGGGCCAGAGGGTGACCGGGCGGAAAAGGCCGGCCTTGAGACTCTGCGCGCGGGCGGCCTCGATGGCGCCCTTGGCCATGCGCGCGGGGGTGTTGCAGGCCACAACGAGCACCGTGGCATCCGCGCAGCGGTAGCAATCGGCGCGCTGTTCCCGGGCGTGCATGGCGGCGTACTTGGCGTTGAGCCGGCGGTTGTGCTGCTCGAGGTCGGCCTCGTCGAGCTGGATGGAGCTGATGAGATTGTGGCGGTGGGCCCGGTCGCCATGGACCGCCCAGGCCGGCAGGCCGGGCTTGCGCAGCTGCGGGGGCAGGTGCACGACGCCGGTCATCTGGCCGAGGTAACCGTCGCCGAGGATGACGACGGGGTTGCGGTAGCGGAAGCTGAGCTCGAAGGCCAGCATCGTGAGGTCGAGCATCTCCTGCGGCGTGCCGGGGGCGAGGACAATGGCGTGGGTGTTGCCATGGCCGAGGCCGCGGCACGCGAGCTTGATGTCGGCCTGCTCCGGCCCGAGGCCGCCGAGACCGGGTCCGCCGCGCATGATGTTGACGAACACGCCCGGCACCTCCGCGCCGATCATGTAGCTGAGGCCTTCCAGCATGAGGCTGAAGCCGGGGCCGCTGGTGAAGGTCAGGCAGGGCACGCCGGCGCCGCCGGCCCCGTACATCATGTTGACCGCGGCGGTCTCGCTCACGGCCTGGATGAAATGGCCTCCGACCTTCGGGAGGATCCTCGCCATGAGCTCGGCCCCCTCGGTGCTCGGGGTGATCGGGTAGCCGAACACGTGCCGGCAACCGGCGAGCAGCGCGCCGACCGCCGAGGCGTAGGTGCCCTTGAGCACGAGCGGTTCGCAGGCGGGCAGGGCAACGAAACCGTCGGGCTGGTCGCCGTCGGAATGACTGGCCACAAGCTTCGGGCCGAAAAGCTTGGCCGGATCCTGCAGGGCAAAATCCGGGTCCGCCGGCGGGCGGTCGGTGTCGGGCCGCAGGCCGAACGGCTCCGGGCACGCGGCGAGGCAGAGGCCGCAGCCGGTGCAATGGGCCAAGTCCAGCGCGACCGGCACGAGCCCCGTGGCAGGATTGATCGTGGTCCCCGGCGTGATGCAGCCGCGCGGACAGGCCTCGATGCAGCGGAGGCAGCCCTTGCAATATTCCGGCTCGAGGAATGGTTTGGGGCGGGTGGACATCGGGCGGGGATGGCGGGATTGGTCCGTCGACGCGGGGCGGGCGGCAGGACCGGGGGGGATGGCCCATATTAAGGGCGTGCCGCCCCGAGCACTGTGCATGGCTTGGCGGAGGCTGCGCGAGGGTTGGATCGCGCAATTACGCCGAAAGGCGTAGGCCGCTGGCACGCGATTTCAAACTCCGGCCGGCGGCGGCGCGGCCCGGAAGGTTTGGCCGTGAAATCCGGCGAAATCCATGGTTTGCTCTCACCATGATGCGGACGACCCGTTGGCTGCTGCCCCTTGGCCTGATGTGCATGCTCTTGCCGGGCCCCGGTTGGGCGCAGGGCAAGCGTCCCCCGCCGCCGCCGCCAGCGCCGCCTGCGATCATCCGGCTGGCCTGGCTGGCCGGCAGCTGGCGGATGGAGAAGAGCGGGCGGTTGATCGACGAGCAGTGGATGGCCCCGGCCGGCGGCGTGATGCTGGGCATGGCCCGCACCCTCGCGAAGGGGCGGGTCATCGGCCACGAGTTCCTGCAGATCCGCGTGGGGCCGGGCGGGGATCTCTTCTTTGTGTCCCAGCCTTCGGGTCAAACCGAGGCGGCGTTCCAGATCAAGTCGCTGAGCGACACCGAGGCGGTGTTCGAGAATCCCGCGCAGGATTTCCCCCAGACGATCAGCTACACCCTTCGGCCGGACGGCTCGCTCCTGGCCGCCCGCGAGGGCCCGGGTCCGGACGGGCAGGTGAAGCGGATCGAGTATCTTTATGGCAAAATTCCCTAGCCCCACCAAACACCCCATGAAAAAAGCGCGCGTCACCGGTTTCGGCGGGATTTTCTTCAAGGCGAAAAACCAGAAGAAGCTCCGCGCCTGGTATCAGAAGCACCTCGGGCTGCCCCTCGACCCGGTGTGGGGCGGCTGGCAGATTTTCTGGCGCGACGCCGGGAATCCGAAAAAGAAGGGATATTCGGTCTGGAGCATTTTCGCCCGGGACAACGAATACTTTGGCTCCAGCAAGCAGCCCTTCATGATCAACTATCGCGTCGCCAACCTGGAAAAGGTGCTCGCCGCCTTGAAAAGGGAGGGCGTGTGGGTGGACCCGAAGACCGACGCCACCCCTGACGGCAAATTCGGCTGGATCAAGGACGGCGAGGGCAACCGGCTCGAGCTGTGGGAACCGCCGAAGGGGAGCTGAGACAGTGCGCGGACGCACCCGGCAAGACATTCCCTTGAGCGTCGGTAGGGAGCGCGGGATGCACTTTGGAAAGAATGAAGTAATACCGCAGCCATGCGGCAGTCCTACCGCAGCCCTGGTCTTCAAGGGAAAGGAGGGGAGGCTCCGCTGGTACTTGTGCCCGCCCTAAAACCGGTGGAGAAATTGCAGGGATTGCCCGGTTGATCAGTCGACGAATTCAAGCCGGACAATGCGGACTTCCTTTGTCGCATGATCCACCCACCAGGTGAGTAATATATCGCCACATAGCATGACTTCGTAGAACCGGCCGGAGGCACCGATCTCCCGGTAGTCACCTATCGAGCCGGGAAACGGGCCAGATGGTCGAGTTCGCACAGTGCTTTCTCCCGTTGCTTCGTCGTCAGTGCGGTGAAGGCACGAACGGCCTCGTCACCGAGGGCGTAACCATAGGCCGACATCAGACTCCGGCGGCCCGGAGTGACTTGTGCAGGCGCTGCAACTGCGCGCGAGACACCTTCTCCCCCTTGGCCATGCGACCGGCCGCTGCGTCCAGCGCCCGCTTGTTGGATTCGCTCTCGGCCCGGGAGAGATGCTTCAGGTAGGCGGAAAGGGCGAGCCGCTCGGAGCGGGGCAACGCCTTCACTT
>CAYRDN010000009.1:0-92406 GCA_964423065.1 uncultured Oleiharenicola sp.
GCTTGATGTCCGGCAGCTGGAATCCTCCGCTCCGGCTGGTGAAGGTCGACGCGGGTTTCTCTTGCGGTCGGTCAAGGCATTGGATCTTGATCGGAAGATGGACAAGGGGCTCCCGACGCTCATTCAGGAGCCGGCCCACCGCGACGATGCTCAACTCCTTGCCCAGCTTCAGCAGAAAGCCGCTCTTGTAGTTGGGCGCCAGCAGGAAGGTCATTTTCTCCGGCGTGGCGCCCAGCGGCGGATTGACCGGTTCAATCCGCACATCCCGCAGCCGGTAGCTTGAGAGATCGCCCAGCACCGCGGGGCTGAGCCAGTCGGACCGGGCGCGGCTGCCGCCCACGCCGTCCGGGTCCACCTTCATCGCGACATTCTTCAGACCCTCCTGGCCGGTGATGATCGCAAAGTTTTCCGCCACGGGGCGGGCCAGGGCGAAGGTGCCGTCGGCAAACACCAGGGTGCTTTGCAACCGCAGCGTCGTTTCGTCCCGGGCAGAGCGACCCGAGGCTTGGTCGAACTCGTCCCGCGTGTAGGAGACCTCGGAGAGCCCGAGGTTGCCCGAGTATCCGCCTCCCGCCAGATACTCACGGTCGTCCGGCCCGCGCCGGGCCGACGCAAATCCATAGGGCGTGGACGAATTAGTCGGCCGCCCCGAGTCCCATGAGGAGGTCACCGTGTTGCTTTCCAGCTCCTTGGCCGCATAGAAATTGCCCGAACCCTTGGAGAAACTGAAGCTGAGGCCGAACAGCAGCTCGGTCCGCGGTGCCTCGTTGGCCAAACGGTGACGTCGCAACGACACGGTGCCGGAAGTGTACCGGCCCCAACGGCGGGTGAGCGTGGCCGCCGCGCCATACATGTCGATTGCGCCCACGGAGCGGGCCGAGGTGTAGTTGCCGCTGAGCTGGCCGGTGACGTTCCGCCCCACGGGGACCATCAGGGCGACCGCATAATTCAGGGCCCGGCCCGAGGCGGGCGCGGCCGCCTCGATCGAGCCGAAATTCCGGCCGAGGTACTCCACCGACACCTGGGATTGAACCCCCCGGCCGTTCCGGGCGGGCGCGGTGGTCAGGGCAAGCTTGGCTCCCACATCCCACTGGGCTTCGGCTGACCGGAGGGTGGCCGCGTCCAGCTGCAAAGTGCCAATGGGAAAGTTATGCAGCGCCCGGAGGCCGTAGAGGGCCCGCGTGTCATCCGCCTGCAGGTAGGCGCCGAGGGTTGTTTCCTCGGTCAAACCTTCCAGGTAGGAGGCCGACAGCACCGGGTGCCGGGTATCGTAATGATAGAGGCCATTGACCAGTTCGCGCCGGAAACCGGCATTATAGGAGAAGAGGCGCATGCCCTTGTTCAGCAGGGTGGGATTGTAGATGAAGGCGAAATGCAGCACCTGACGCCGCCCCGCGCTGTCCTCGATGACCAGATTGATGTCGTTCTGGCCGACCGCCGGCAGCAGGCCGCGGATATCGTGCGCGCCGGCTTGAAGCTGCAGGGTGTTCACGAGCGAATTGTTCACCCACACCTTCACCTCGGCCGGGCGGTCGAGGTAGAAATCAAACTCACTCGTCCGGTAGGTGGGCACGTAAGGCTGGAGGGAGAAGTCCTTGGTGAGGCCGATTCCGCCCATGCTCACCACCGTCTGATAGCCAAAGACGGGGTAGCTCAGGTCGCCGGCGGTGAACCGCAGCGCCTGTTGCGGCAGGTCATAGACCAAGCGGACATCACCGCGTTGCAGCGAGTTTTCATGGCCGAGCTGGCCATAGGCTGAACCCTCGAGCACCAGCCCGCGCACATTGATCGCGCCGTCGGTGGCAAACCCCGCATCGTTCTGATTGCTCGTGGCCGTCGCCGTCGTGTCGGTCCGGGCGGTGCCTTTGATATTGAAATTGAGGAAACCCGAGACGGCCGCGGGACGGACCGCCTCCACGCTAAAGGGGTCGGTCATCGGATCGTTCAGGTATTGAATCTTCGTTTCGCGCATTCCGGGGGTGGTCTCGATCGCGAACACAAATTTCCGGAGGCTGAACGAGGTCGACACGCCCGCCTCATCGAGGGCGGCCCGATGGAGCCATCCCTGGCCGTCAATCTTGCGCTCCAAGTCATGGACGATGTCCGGCCGCAGTAGATGGGTCAGCAGGGCCACGATCGCCTTGCCTTCCAGCAGGACATCCTGCCGGCCGTCCAGCGACAGCACCGCCTTCATCTTCTGTTGCGCGGCCCCGTCGACCACGACCAGAACATAGCTGTTGACGGGGATATTCGGCGGCGGATGCTTGAAGACCTCGAGGAAAAGTTCATCGCGCGTCTTGTCGGGCGGCGACTGGTCGCCTGGCGAGGAAGCGGCACTCACAGCGGCAGACCCGGTACCGGGCGCCTCGGCGCTGAGCGCAACAACCGGAGGCAGCCAAACTCCGAACAGCAGCCAGAGGCGGAAAATTGACCGGTGGGGCATGGTCGCGCAGCTCCGGCCGCGGTGCTATTCGGACAACGCAGCGCGAATCGGACCCGCCGGCAGACCGGCCGGCCGCGGGAAGACCAGTCGTCGCCGGTCGCCGACCAAAAGGTGCTTGTTCATGGCCGGGATATCCTTGGCGGTGAGGGTGACGGTGTTTGAAGCGAGCGGGGTCCCAGCCGGGCCTAGCGGTGTGAGCACCAGGGTCATGTTTGAAAGCACTTGATGCGCCGTGCCCCGGTTCGCGAGGATGACTTCAAGCTGCCCGGGTTCCGCCGCACCGTGGCCAGCCAGTGGCGGGCGCTCGGTGACCGACTCGACCACGACCTTGGGCTGCGCGCCCGGCGGGGTCACATAGATGCGCACCTCGTAATTTGTCAGCACGGTGACATCGAGGTGGATACCGGCGGTGTGCTCGGATTCCTCCACGGATTTCCGGGGAATCGGAACTTCGCGGGCCACGAGCGTGTAGGCCCGTTCCAGGTCCAGGGCCGGCTCACCGATCCAGCGCACCTGCACACTGGCCTCATCACCGGGGACCATGACAAGCTGCGCGGGATAGATGATGAAGTCGTCACCTGCCTCCTTCCCGTTGATGGTCTGGCCGTCGATATCCTTGTGGTGCTCGTCGATGGTGAGTTCTACCGCCGCTGCCTTCACCCCCTTGTTCTCCAACTGAAGAAAGGCGCTCGAATCGCCCCCCACCGGGCGCAGCGTCAGGTGATTTGGCGCTACGGTATAGGCAGACACCGACAACGGCAGTAACCCGACCACCAGAAGAACTTGGCAATGGAAGGTGCAGGGTCTCATCGGGTTTGCTCCGGCGGATAGGGAAACGTGTCACAGCCTGAAGGCCGCCCGAAAGCGCACACCTACCCCACACCTGCCCTCATGGTTTGCAGGTTGGAACGTGGCACTCGCGGCTGTAGGGGTGCGCTATTACACGAGGCCCGGCGTGTCAGGTTCGCCGGGCCGGGCATTCAACAACTGTCCTGAAATCAGGTGTCTACATCCAAAGTCAAAGTGAGCGTATCCGAGTATGTGCCCTGCAACAAGGTCGTATCCGCAGCATAGTTGATCTTCAGGGCGTACACATAGGCGCACGTCGCGGTGGTGGCGGTACCGTGCGAACCCACTGACGCTCCGGTATTGAAGATGATGGTTCCGGGAGTACCCCCATTATCACTGATGTCCTTGGGCACGCCGGCGGGATCGGTCAGGCCAGCTCCCAGAGTGCCACTGGTCTTCACTAGCTTGATGTTCGTGTAGAGTATCTCGGTCCCAACCCCGAGGGTTCCCGAATCACCAGTCCCGGTCGTCCTTTTCAAAATGCCATGATTGGTGGACGCAACCGTCAGTTTCCAGCCATGGTCGGAATTGTTGTCAATGGTCCCGGTGGCGATGATAGCATCGGTGGCGGAACTGGCGGCGACGATGGTCAAGGTGGGATAAGTCTCTGACGAGATGGTATTGATCAGGGCGACGCCGCCGCCGGCGAGGCCGCCGTAGGCCAAGGCTGAGGTGACGCTGCCGAGGAGAGCGGCGGTGGCCGCGAGGAGGTGACGGAGCTGGAATCGATGGTTCATTGGTACCGAGGTGATGTGAGTTTCGTTTCAGTTTGTTCTGGATGTGCCGACCCGCCCGATGACGGCGAACGCTGGCGCACCCGTTTCACAAAAATTTAGCGGCGCGATTTTTCCCGCTGTCAAATGTCGTCGCCCCGGCCGGAACAGATTTTAATCAGAACAACTACGACACCGGGTGATCTCGGTAATTGGCATAGTTGTTTTGATTTAGTGTCGTGCGGAAATGTCCTTGGCCGCACGCGATCGGCGGATCGGGCGGATTGATTCCCAAAGGGTCCAATACAAACCCCGAGGCTTGCTGCGGATTGGCTGGGGCGGGACTATCAGTCCCGCGGGTTTTCGGCCGCGCGGCGCATGTCTCGCGGGACTGATAGTCCCGCCTCCATTTGATCAAGGGCTCCGGAGCTTGCTCCGGGGATCTTTACTTCGCGCGCGGCGGCATCTTTGTCACGATGGCCAAACGATTGCGACTGCGGCGACCGGATTTGTCGCTGCAGAATAATGGCATCACGTGGGGAATCCACCGCGGGGTCGCCGTGGCTCCAGCTGGCTGGAGCGCGGGCGAACTCGCCCGCGGGGCGCGGGTTCAGACCGACTCGAGCAGCTTGTAGAGGCGCGCGACCATCGGGGTCGCGTCCTCGAGCATGCCGGCGGAGATGAGCGCGTTGTCGAGGATCTGCTCGGCGACGAGCTTGGCCTTCTCCGGCGCGGCGGTGTGCGTCTCGAAGAGGCGCTTCATTACGGCGGAGCGCGGATTGATCTCGAGATTCACCTTCTGCGGCAGGTCGGCGCCGTCCTTGTTCATGGCCTTCATCATGCGGCGCATGTGGGCGGACATGAACTTGTCGGCGTTGATCGCCAGGGCGGGGGAGTCGACGAGCCGGTCGCTGGCCTTCACCTCGGCGACGCGGTCGCCGAGCGAGGCCTTGAGCCAGGTGGTCAGCGTCTTGGTGTCGGCCTCGCTGAGCGCGCCCTCGGCCTTGGGGATGTCGGTCAGCTTCACGTCGGCGTGGTCGGCGGCGATGAGCTTCTTGCCGTCGAACTCGCGGACGTTGTTCATCACGTACTCGTCGACGGGCTCGTAGCAGAAGAGCACCTCGAGGTTGCGGGCCTTGAAGGCCTCGAGGTACGGGCCGCTCTCGATCGACGCGCGGTTGGCGCCGACGAGGTAATAGATTTCCTTCTGCTCCGCGCCCATGCGCGAGACGTAGTCGGCGAGCGAGGTGGACTTGGTCTTGTCGGTCAGGGACGACTCGAACCGGAGCAGCTTCAGGAGCTGGTCCTTGTGGGTGAAGTCGAGCGCGGCGCCCTCCTTCAGGAAGATGCCGAAGTTGGCGTAGAACTTTGCGTAGGACTCGGGCCGCTGCGTGGCCTCCTCGTCGAGGAATTTGAGGAAGCGATTCGTGATGACCTTGTTCAGCTTCTCGATGAGCGAGCGGTCCTGCATCGTCTCGCGCGAGATGTTGAGCGGGAGGTCCTCGCTGTCGACGACGCCCTTGAGGAAGCGCAGCCACTCGGGCAGCAGGTCCTTGGGCGCGGCGTCGATCAGCACCTTGCGGCAATAAAGCGCGACCGACGGCTCGAGGCGGGCGAAGCCGAGGCGCTCGGTGTTCTCCTGCGGGACGAAGAGCAGGGCGTTGATCGCGAGCGGGGCGTCGGCGCTGAAGTGCAGGCGCAGGCTGGGGTCGTCGTAGGCGTGGGCCTGGAACTTGTAGAACTCGTTGTATTCCTCGTCCTTGATCTCGGCCTTCGAGCGCAGCCAGAGCGCCTGGACGGTGTTGATGTGTTTTCCATTCAGGTTGATCGGGAATGACACGAACGCGCTGTAGCGCTCGAGGATGGCCTTGATCCGGCCGTCGTTGGCGTAGTCGGCGCAGTCATCCTTCAGCTCGATGACGATCTTGGAGCCGCGGCTGAGGCCCTCGACCTCCTCGATCTCGTAGCTGCCGGAGCCGTCGCTCGACCAGACGTGGCCGGGCTCGCCGGGGCGCCAGGAATGGGAGTAGACCTTGACCGTCTTGGCCACCATGAAGGCGGAGTAGAAGCCGACGCCGAACTGGCCGATGAGGCTGGCGTTCTTCTGGTCGCCCTCGCCGAGGGCCTTGAGGAAGGCCTTGGAGCCGGAATGGGCGATGGTGCCGAGGTTTTCGACCAGCTCGGCCTGGGTCATGCCGATGCCGTAGTCCTGGATGGTGAGCGTCCTGGCCTTGTCGTCGGTGGTGAGGTTGATCTCGAGGGCCTGCTGGTCGTCGAAGATCTCCTTCTCGGTCAGCCGGATGTGGCGGAACTTCTCGAGGGCGTCGGAGGCGTTGGACACCAGCTCGCGGACGAAGATTTCCTTCTCCGTGTAGAGCGAATGGATGACGATATCGAGCAGCTGCTTGATCTCGGCCTGGAATTCAAATTTTTGCGGTGTGGATGTTGCCATAAAAGGGTCCGAAACCTACCCACCGGCCGGGAGAAAATCAAGCGGCGGCGAGCGGTTTTCGATGGGGTATAACCCGGCCATGAAGGCGGGACCACCGGTCCCGCGGGATTTCGGCCTGCGAATGAAAACCAGCGCGACGGGTCGTCCCGCCTCCATCGCCGCCTACGGTTTGAATTCCATCAGCGGCACCAGCTTCACCGGGCCGAGCAGGCCGGAGAGCTGCAGCGGCCAGCCGGAGGCGTCGAAGCGGCGGTAAAAGATGTTCACGAAATTGATCTCGTGGAATTTCTTCCACTCCACCTTGCGCACGTCGAGGTCGCGGATGCGGTTGGCCGGCAGGTTGGTGACCTCGAGGGCGAGGGTGTTCCGGCCGGGCTGGAGGAACGGGCCGATCTTCGTCCGCATCGGCAGCGACCACACCAGGTCGGTCTCGGTGCCGTTGACGAAGACCCGCGCCGTCTCCCGCACGTCGCCGAGGTCGAGCAGCCAGTCGTCGGCCTTGGCGTCCGGGGGCAGTTCGAACGTGGTTTCATAGCGTGCCGTGCCGCCGAAGCGCTCCCACTCGCCGCCCTGGGCCGTCCACGAGCCGAAGCCGTGCTGGCTGAACGCCGGCGGCAGCACGGGGCCGCCGCGGGTCGCGGTGACCTTCCAGTCGCCGTCGAGCACGACCGGCTCGCCGGCCGGGTGCAGGTGGCTCGCCGGCTGGCCGGTGGCGGCGCGGTCGGTGAATGTCTTGATGAAAAACGATTCGCCGGGGGCGAGCTGGAGGTAGACTTCCGCGGCGCCGTCGTGCTGGCGGAGGGTGGCGACCCCGGCGCCGCCGCGGCGCGGGTTCAGCTGCACGGCGCCTTGGGCGGGCCGGGCCAGCGGCACCCAGCGGTCGATGGACTGGCCGGTGAGGTTGGCGACAAAGTAAACATAACCGTCGTCCAGCCGGCGGCGGATGTAGCGGAGGCCGAAATCGGCCATCGGTTCACGCCAAGAGCTATTGGCGTCGAGCAGGGTCGCGAGCGGAGCGACGAAGACCGAACCGTGCCCGTCCATTGGGCTGCTCGGCGTGTGGTTGATTGCGAGCTGGAGGCTGGCGAGTTCCGCCTTGAATTCCTCGCGGCGCCCGGCGAGCCGGCCGAAGCCGGGCACGTCGGCGGGCCGGGCGTCGATGAAGAACACCGTGGCGCCGGCGTTGGCGAGCGTGACCAGGTGATGCAGGGTTTCGACGGACATGTGGTCGGCTTGGGGCACCACGATCATCCGATAGCGGCCCCCGGGAGTCTGCACCCGCCCGTGCTCGACGCGGGTCAGAGCCAGCTGGGCGTCCGAAATAAGATCGAAGCTGAACCCCTTGGCGACGAGTTCCTCCATGAGTTTCCCGGTGCGTGACTCCCCGAGCCATTTGGCGTGCACGGTGAGCTGGATCTGCTGGCCCGCGGGGTTGTGCCAGAGGTCGTCGGCGGGCCAGAAGACAAGGAGGTCGTTGTCGGGCCGCCCGGCCTGCAGCAGGGACTGCGCGCGGGCGATGTAGGCGTTGAGGCTGTCGCCGAGGTCACGCCAGAGGGGATTGCGGGTGTTGAACTGGGTCGAGGCGTAGAACAGCCAGCCGGGCCACGGGGCGTCCGCGGGCGAGTAGGCGTCGCCGTGGAAATAGACGTGGTTGATGCCGGCGAGGAACAGCTCGTCGAGTTCGGGCTTCATCTCGGACGGCGACCCGTGGAAATGCTCGCGCAGCCAGGTGAAGGTTTCCGACGACGCGAGCGGCTTGCCCATGACGTGCGCGGCGGACGAGGCGAAGCGGTGGATGATCGGCGGGTGGCCGGGGTTGCCGACCTCGGCGGGATCGCGGCGGAAGCCGGGGATCGGGAAGGGGATCGAGCCGAAGATTTCCGTCTCGGGGATGTCGGCCGCGGCGTAGAGGTCGAGCAGGTTGCCGGGCGCGCCGTGCGCCTGGTTGCGCGCGGTCTGGCCGAGCGAATGCGCCCAGGCGACCCAGGTGTTGAGGTAGTCGAGGTGGAGCGCGCCGAGCGTCGTGCGGTAGTCGGCCTTGATGCGGGCGACGGTGTCGGGATCGCCCTGGCCGTTGAGCTCGGCGGCGTGGTCCAGGATGTCGTAGCCGTGGAGGGCGAGGAATTTCGCCGGCAGCTCCGTCGCCCAGGTGGCCTGGTACTCGAAGGAGTCGTGGAACTGGCTGTGGATCGTGCCGGGCGGCAGCGTGGCCAGCGCCGCCGTGAACGGCACGAGGTAGTGCGTCATGGCCGCGGTGGAATAGGGGTTGAGCACGAGGCCCTCGCCACCGGGCGCGGAGCGCTTGACCTTGAAGTTGGTCGGCACCGGCGCGATCCTGCCGTCGGGGCCGAAGGCGAGCTTCAGCTCCGCGTCGGCCGGCGTGATCTGCGGGCCGCCGAACGGCCAGCCGGTGCCGGTCGCCATGTCGACACCGAGGCCGAGCCGCTTCGCCTCGCGGCCGGTGAAGGCGAGCAGCTCCAGATATTTGGGCGACAGGAACGGGATGAAGCGGTCCTCGTAGCCCTTGGCGCCGTAGATGGGCGTGATCTCCACGCCGCCGAACCCGGCGGCGGCGATCGCCTCGAGCTCGCGCGTGAGGTTGGGCTGGTCGACGGCGCTGCCGAGCCACCACCAGCGGGTCCAGGGCTTGTTATCCCGGGTGACCGCGGGCCACGCCAGATCGGACGCGGGGGCGGCGCGCAGCGGCCCGAGCAGGGCGGCGCCGGTCAAGGCAGCAACCAGGAAGCGGGGGATATTCATGGGGTGCGTTTAAGTTGCGCGCCACGAGTGTGGCGGGCAACCCTCACCGGCACGTACAGTAAGACGAAGCGCTAGGATGGCGGAGCCAGCGGCCGGGGAAAGCCGAGCGGCCGGCGGCCGAATTCATCCAGATTCTGTTCATAGATCCAGTGCAGGTCGGTATGGTCGTAAAACCGGTAGAAGGAGATTCCGGAAACCCCCAGCGGGTTGTGCAGGACCGGGCCAAAAATTATCAGGGCGTTCCCGAGCAGGCCGGCAGCCAGGAGCGCCCCCGACAGCCGGCGGGCGGCCGGCCGGGCGGTGGCGGGAAAATGCTGCCACCAGCGGGCCAGGTAAAAGACGAACACCGGGAATACAGGCTGGTAAAGGCGGGCGATCCACGTGCCGCGCAGGCTCCAGGCATTGGTGTAACCCGGCGCAAGGTTGTTGAAGAAGAAAAATGCCAGCGCGGCCACGAGCAGGGCGATCTCGGCCCGCGACAGCCGGATCCGCGCGGTGTAGGGATTCATCACCAGCGCGGTCAGAAACAGCAGGGGCAGGAAGATGAAATTGGCGCCAAAGGAGACATCCAGGCCGATGTGGATGGCGGCGGCAAGGCTCGCCGGCCAGCCCGCGGGATCCGGTGCCTGGAAATAGGACATTAGAATTGCCCGGTAAGCGGCGGTGTTGGCGTTTTGCAGCGGCAGCTTGACTCCGTAGGTGAGCCAGGCAGTCCACAACGCCAGCGGGACAAGCTGCAGGCCTCCGCTCGCGACCGCCCCGCACCAGCGCCGGCGCCACAGCAAGAGCAGGATGCTGGCCGGCAGGAAGAACAGATACAGGTCGTAACCGAGATAGATGACCCCCATGCCGAGGGAGCACAGCACGAGCCGAGGGAGCCCGGACCCCGGCAGCAGGTGGAGTGCGATCATGAGCAGAAGGCTGCAGGGAAAAATCAGCGCATAGGGGCAGGGCAGGCCGGCCCAATATGCCGCCCCGGGGTAGAGGGCCAGCAGCCAGGCCGCGAGCACGCCCCCTGCGGGGCCAATCTCCCGGCGGATGAAACCCACCGCGAACACGAAACCAACGAGGTTGAGGACCAGGCTGGTGAGAAATCCACCGACAGTGAAGCCGGCCAGCTTCATCAGCGGCCAGGCCAGGACGGGGAATAGGATCCGACGGAGGAACTGCGCATCCGCCCAGGTTGACCGGTCCTGCCCGTCGACAAAGGCAAACAGCTTGGTGAATTCCGCATGGTCCAGGTTGGAAAGGTAGCCGGTCGACAGACTGGCCTGGGCGATCCCCGTGTTTGCGTAGGGCGAAAGCGTGCCGGTGCTGAAATAGAGGCCGAGGCTGAAGACCCCGACCGCGCCAAGCAGCCAGCCGCGTTCGTGCGCGACCGGGCGCGGGTCCGGGGAGGGGCCGGCGGCCGCGGCCGGGTGCAGCCGCCGGAGGATCAGGAGGCAGAAGAGGCAGACAACCGCCGACAGCAGCCCCGTCGTGCGAAGCTGGAGCACCGGATAGCTCAGGGTGTAGGTGCGTCCGTTGGTGCGTGGATCCGAGTTGTCCGTCGTGGAAAACAGGATGCGCCCGGGCTGGTGCATCCACCGGCCGGCCCCGGTGGCGCTGATGCTATCGGGCAGCCGGACTTTCTCCCGGAGCTTGTGTCCGTCCTCCCAGAGGGTCGTGCCGCTGCGCGGATTGTCCCGTTCGTCTCCTTCGCTGCGGGTGAAGGCGAAGGCATAGGCATGGCCGGCGAGGGGCTGGATGGCCGCAGGGCTCAAGGTAAGGTGGCGGTCCGGCAGAATGCGCCAGACATAGGACTGGACAAAGACAACCGCCGCACCGAGGCCCAGGACGAACAACCAGGGGGTGAGGCGGTCCGGCCGGGTCGCACGCGGGATCATGAACTCCAATAGAAGGCCGCGGACCCAAAGGGCAAGCATGCCGGCGTGGGGTCGCGGGGAGCTGACGGGGCGGCGGGATCGCCTTACCCGCCGAGGTAGGCGGATTTGAGCTCGGGGTTGGCGCGGAGCTCGGCCGACGGGCCCTGCATGACCACATGCCCGGTCTCGAGGACGTAGGCGTGGTGCGAGATCTCGAGCGCCAGCTTCGCGTTCTGCTCGACGAGGAGGATGGTGACGCCGTGGTCGCGGTTGATCTCCACGATCTTTTCGAAGATGGTGCTGATGAGCTTGGGCGCGATGCCGAGCGACGGCTCGTCAAGCATGAGCAGCTTCGGGTCGCCCATCAGCGCGCGGCCGATGGCCAGCATCTGCTGCTCGCCGCCGGAGAGCGTGCCGGCGTCCTGGGCGAGGCGCTCCTGCAGGCGCGGGAAGATGCCGAAGACGTAATCGCGGTTCCGGGCGATGCGCGCCTTGTCGTGCAGCAGGTAGGCGCCCATCGCGAGGTTCTCGCCGACGGTCAGGTTGGAGAACACCATGCGCCCCTCCGGCACGTGGCTGAGGCCGCGGGCGACGATCCGGTGCGGCCGCAGCGCGGTGATGTCCTCGCCCTGGAACACCACGCGGCCGGCCTTCGCCCGCAGCAGGCCGGAGAGGGCGCGCAGGGCGGTGGTCTTGCCCGCGCCGTTGGCCCCGATGAGGGTGACGATCCGGCCGGCGGGGATGTCGAACGACACGCCGGTCAGCGCGCTGATGGCGCCGTAGGAGACGTGGAGGTCCTGGACGGAGAGCATCAGTGGTGGGCGAGCGAGTTCTGGTGGTCCTCGCCGAGGTAGGCCTCGATGACCTTCGGGTCGGACTGGATGGCGGCCGGGGCGCCCTCGGCGATCTTCACGCCGTAGTCCAGCACGGCGATGCGCTCGCAGCAGCCCATGACGACCTTCATCGAGTGCTCGACGAGCAGGACGGAGAGCGCGAACTGCGCCTTCACCTGCTGGATGAGGCGGATCAGCTCGACCTTCTCGCTCGGGTTCATGCCGGCGGCGGGCTCGTCGAGGAGGAGCAGCTTCGGCCTGGTGGCGAGGCAGCGGACGATCTCGAGCCGGCGCTGCTCGCCGTAGGGGAGGCTCCGGGCCGGGGCGTCGCGGAAGCGGCGGAGGTTGAAAAGGTCGAGCAGCTCCTCGACGCGCCGCGCGATGGCGGCCTCGTCGGCGCGGAAGGCGGCGAGCCGCACGAGCGACTGCGCGGGGCCGGTGGCGCGGTGGAGGTTGCAGGCGGCGCGGACGTTGTCGAAGACGCTCAGGCTGCCGAAGAGGCGGATGTTCTGGAAGGTCCGGGCGATGCCGAGCGCGGCGATCTCGAAGGGCTTGAGCCCGGCGAGCGGCCGGCCCTGGAAGCGGATGGCCCCCTCGGTCGGCTGGTAGACGCCGGTGATGAGGTTGAAGACGGTGGTCTTGCCCGCGCCGTTGGGGCCGATGATGCCGAGGAGCTCGTCCCCGTTGATGGCGAAGTCGACCGCGCTGACGGCGGTGAGTCCGCCGAAGCGGACCGTGACCTGGTCGAGCTGGAGGAGGGGCGGCATCAGGCGCGGGATTTCCGGAAGTTGAACAGGCCCTGCGGGCGGACCAGCATGAGCACGATGAGCAGGAACGAATAGAGGATCATGCGGTACTCCGCCACCGGCCGCAGCACCTCGGGCAGCAGCGTGAGCAGGATGGCGGCGCAGATGACGCCGACGGTGTTGCCCATGCCGCCGAGGATGACCATGACCACGATCTCGATGGAACGGTTGAAGTCGAAGCCGCCGGGCGAGATGGCCTGCTTGAAGTGGCCGTAGAGCCCGCCCGCGATGCCGGCGAAGAAGGCGCCGACGACGAAGGCCACGATCTTGTAGCGGGTGGTGTTGAGGGCGACGGCCTCGGCGGCGATCTCGTCGTCCCGCGTGGCCATGAAGCCCAGCCCGTAGGTCGAGTGCACCAGGCAGTAGACGGTGAAGACGGTCAGCGCCCCGAAGGCCAGCACCCAGAAGACGGTCGTGTACGCCGGGATGCCGTTCAGGCCCAGCGCGCCGCCGAGCGGCTCGCAGTTCTGGAAGATGACGCGGATGATCTCGCCGAAGCCGAGTGTGACGATGGCGAGGTAGTCGCCCTTGAGCCGGAGCGAGGGCAGGCCCACGAGCAGGCCGGCGAGGGCCGCGCTCAGCCCGCCGGCGCCGAGGGCGCCGAGGAAAAGGAGGTTCTGCGCCCACGCCGCCCCGCCGTCCGGGCCGAGGAGCCGGGGGCCGAGCAGCATGGTCACGGCGGCGGACAGGTAGGCGCCGACGGCCATGAAGCCCGCGTGGCCGAGCGAGAACTGGCCGGTGTAGCCGTTCACCAGGTTCAGGCTGACGGCGAGGATGATGTTGATGCCGATGCCGATCGCGACGTCGAGGTAGTAGGGGTCGAACCGGCCGGAGAACGCCGAGAGGCCGGCGGCGGCGGCGAGGGCGGCGAGCAGGGCGAGGAAGGGGCGCGGCATGTCAGACCTTCTCCTTGGTGAAACGCCCGAGCAGGCCGGCAGGGCGGAAGAGCAGGATGAGGATGAGGACGGCGAAGGCGATGGCGTCCTTGTAGGTGGACCACTCGCTGCCGTTGACGAACGTCTCGACCACGCCCAGCAGCAGGCCGCCGAGCGCGGCGCCCGGGATGTTGCCGATGCCCCCGAGCACGGCGGCGACGAAGGCCTTCAGGCCCGGCAGCACGCCCATGAGCGGGTCGATCGACGGGTAGTTGAGCGCGTAGAGGATGCCACCGGCGGCCGCCAGGGCCGAGCCGAGCGCGAACGTGAACGAGATGACCACGTCGTTGTTGATGCCGACGAGCGAGGCGGCCTGGGGGTTGAGTGAAACGGCGCGCATGGCCGTTCCGATCTTCGTGCGCATCACGACGAACCGGAGCGCGAAGAGCAGCACCAGCGTGACGCCGATGACGATGAGCTGGTTGCTCGAGACATAGACGCCGCCCCAGACGAAGGTCGTGACGGGAAACAGCTCGGGGAACGGGCGGGGGGTCGCACCGAAGAAGAACTGGCCGAGGTTCTGGAGGAGCAGCGAGACGCCGATGGCGGTGATGAGGACGTTCAGGGTCGGTCCCCCGCGCAGCGGGCGGTAGGCCAGGCGCTCGATGACCACGCCCAGGACGGCGCACACGACCATGGCGGCGGCGAGGGCGGCGAACCCGCCCCAGAGCGTGTGCTCGGGCACCAGCCGGCCCACGTAGTAGCCGACATAGGCGCCGACCATGAACACGTCGCTGTGGGCGAAGTTGATGAAGCGCAGGACGCCATAGACCATGGTGTAGCCCAGCGCGATCAGCGCGAAGATGGCGCCGAGCGAGATGCCGTTCAGGAGCTGCTGGAGGAATTCGGTCAGGGGAGGTTGAAGGTTGAGAGTTGAGGGTTGAAAGTTGAAAGTCCGATCAGGTTGTTGCCTGCAACAGGGAATGACGGAGGCCGCTCAGCATCCGGGTGATCTCCAAGGCGGCCCCCGTGATCAGCTGGTAATTGGCTTCACTCAGATAGCCTTGATCGCGGGCGATCACGGCTTGCGACGCAACCTCGAAGGCGGAGCCGGTGGCGATTTCAACGAATCGGGCGAAATCCTGCCGCGAAGAGCGGGAGCAACCTTCGGCCAGGTTTGATGAAATGGAAACAGCGGCGCGACGGAGCTGATTGGTCAGGCCGAAGCGCTCATCGGCTGGAAAAGACCGGGTCGCTGCATAGATGAGATTGGCGAGCTTGATCGCCTTGTCCCAGGCGTCCAGTTTCTCAAAATTAAACATCGGCCGAGAGAGTTCGTTTATTTTCTTTCAACTCTCAACCTTCAACTTTCAACCGGATTCACGGCGCCACCGTCTTGAAGAACTTCGCCTTGCCGTCCTGCAGGGCGATGATGGTCGCGGCCTTGGAGGCGTTGCGGTCCGCGTCGATCGTGGTCCGGCCGGTCACGCCGGGGAAGCCCCGGGTGGCCGCGAGGGCGTCGCGGAGCTGCGGGCCGGCGGTGGTGCCGGCGCGCCTGATCGCGTCGGCGAGGACGTAGACGGCGTCGTAGCCGAGGGCGGAGAACGCGCCGGGCACCTCGCCGGCCCAGCGCGCCTTGTACTTGGCGACGAAGGCCGCGACGACCGGGTCGGTGTTCTCGGCGGAGAAGTGGGTGGAATAGTAGCAGCCGTTGAGGGCGTCGCCGCCGATCTTGAGCAGCTCCGCGTCCTCCCAGCCGTCGCCGCCGATGAACGGGATGTCGAGGCCGAGCTCGCGCGCCTGGCGGACGATGAGCGCGGACTCGGTGTAGTAGCCGGGGACGAAGACGGCGTCGACGCCGGCCGCCTTCACCGCGGTCAGCTGGGCCCGGAAATCCTTGTCGCCCTCGGAATAGCTCTTCTCGGTGGCGATGGTGCCGCCGGCCGCGGTGAAGGTCTCCTTGAAGAACTTCGCCAGGCCGAGGCTGTACGCGTTGGAGACGCTGGAAAGGATGGCCACGCGGCGGGCGTGCAGGTCGTCGCGGGCGAACTTGGCCATGACCGTGCCCTGGAACGGGTCGATGAAGCAGACGCGGAAGATGTAGTTGCCGGTCTGGGTGACCTTCGGGTTGGTCGCGGCCGGGGCGATCATGGGGATGTGCGCCGCCTGGGCGATGGGCGCGGCCTCGAGGGAGCGGCCGGAGGACACCTCGCCGATGAGGGCCACGACCTTGTTGCGGGAGATGAGCTTCTTGACGACGGTGGCGGACTCGCCGGGCTTGGTCTGGTTGTCCTCGTAGGCCAGCTCGAGCGGGCGGCCGAGCACGCCGCCGGCGGCGTTGATCTCCTCGAGGGCGAGGACGACGCCGTGGTGGGAGGTCGTGCCGAAGCCGGCCTCCTTGCCGGTGAGCGAGGCGTACTCGCCGATCAGGATGGGATCGGCGGCGCGGAGCGCGGGGGCGAGGGCGAGGGCGGCGAGGAGCAGGGCGGGGATTTTCATGGCGGGAAGGGCGCGGGGCCTCAGGGATGGACGTCTTGCAGGAAGGTGAAGCGGCCGTTGCGGACCGTCAGCACGACCGCGGGCTTGGTGGGATTGCGCTGGGCGTCGAAGGTGATCGCGCCGGTGGCGCCGGGAAAATCCTTCGTGGCGGCGAGGGCGTCGCGGAGGGCGGGACCGTCGGTGGTGCCGGCGCGGCGGAGCGCGTCGGCGAGGACCATGGCGGCGTCATAGGCGAGGGCGGAGAGGGCGTTCGAGTCCTCCCCCCAGCGCCGGCGGTAGCGCGCGTTGAAGGCGACGACGGCGGGTGCGCGGCTTTCGGGCGAATAGTGGGTGGAGAAGCAGGCGCCCTCGACCGCGGCGCCGCCGATGGCGATGAGCTCGGACGACTCCCAGCCGTCGACGCCGAGGAGCGGCACGGTGAGGCCGAGGCCACGGGCCTGCTTGGCGATGAGCGCGGCCTCGGCGTAGTAGCCCGGGATGAAGATGCCCTCGACGCCGTCGGCCTTGATGGCGGTGAGCTGCGCGCGGAAGTCCTTGTCGCCCTCGGCGTATTTCTGCTCGAGCACCACCGTGCCGCCGCCGGCGGTGAAGCGCTCGCGGAAGTACTTCGCGAGGCCGACGCTCTGCGCGGAGGAGACCGAGGAGAGGATCGCGACCCGCTGGAGGTGCAGCGTGTCCCGGGCGAAGTGCGCCATCACCGTGCCCTGGAAGGGGTCGATGAAGCAGACGCGGAAGATGTAGTCGCCCTTGGCGGTGACCTCGACCGCGGTGGCGCCGGGCGAGATCAGGGGGATCCGGGCGTTCTGGCAGATCGGCGCGGCCTCGAGCGTGCGGCCCGAGGTGAGCTCGCCGAGCACGGCGACGACCTTGTCGCGCGCGATGAGCTTCTTGACGATGGTGGCGGACTCGCCCGGCTTGGACTGGTCGTCCTCGCTCAGCAGCTCCAGCGGGCGGCCGAGGAGGCCGCCGGCGGCGTTCAGCTCCTCGATGGCGAGCTGCGTGCCCCGGTGCACGGTCTGGCCGTACGTGGCCTCCTTGCCGGTGAGGGAGGCGAACTCGCCGATCCGGATGGGCTCGGCGGCGCGGAGGGCAACGGTGCTGATCAGGCTGGCGCAGGCCAGCGCGGGGAAGGCGCGGAAAATCATGGTGAAGGCAGGGCCGGAGCTAAAGTGAGCCGGCGGGCGCTTTCAACCTGCAAACCGGGGACCGGGCCGGCGCGGCTCAAGGGGCGATGGCCTCGACGAACTTGAAGCGCCCGTCCCGCACGACCATGATCACGGCCGGCTTGGAAGCGTTGCGCTTCCCGTCGATCGTGATGCCGCCGGTCACGCCGGGGAAGTCCCGGGTGGCGGCGAGGGCGTCGCGGAGGGCGGGGCCGGCGGTGGTGCCGGCGCGGCGGAGGGCGTCGAAGAGCAGGAGGCCCGCCTCGTAGCCGAGGGTGGTGGTGGCGTTGGGCGTCTCGCCGTCCCAGCGGGCGCGGTAGCGCCGGACGAAGCCCTGCATCGCCGGGGTGGGGGTCTCGGCCGAGGCGTGGGTGGAATAATAGGCGCCCTCGACCGCGGCGCCGCCGATGGCCACGAGGTCGGGGCCCTCCCAGGCGTCGCCGCCGAAGAGGACGCCGGTGAAGCCGAGGGCGCGGGCCTGCTTGCAGATGAGGGCGCCCTCGGTGTAGTTGCCGGAGTGCAGGATACCCTCGGCGCCCGCGGCCTTCGCGGCGGTGAGCTGGGCGCGGAAATCCTTGTCGCCCTCGCTGTGCCGCTGCTCGGCCACGATGGTGCCGCCGGCGGCGGCGAAGCGCTCGCGGAACACCTTCGAGAGGCCCACGCTGTAGGCGTTGTCGACCGAGGTGAGCACGGCGACGCGCTGCAGCTTGAGCGTCTCCCGGGCGAACCGGGCCAGGACGGCGCCCTGGAACGGGTCGATGAAGCAGACGCGGAAGATGTAGTCGCCCGTCTCGGTCACGCGCGGGTTGGTCGACGTGATGGCGATCATCGGGATCCGCGCGGTCTGGTAGACGGGCGCGGCCTCGAGCGAGTTGCTCGAGGTGTTGCCGCCGAGCACGGCGACGACCTTGTCGCGGGCGACGAACTTCTTGGCGATGGTGGCGGACTCGCCCGGCCGGGACTGGTTGTCCTCGGTCAGGAGCTCGATCTTCCGGTCCAGCACGCCGCCGGCGGCGTTGGCCTCCTCGACGGCGAGGATGACGCCCTTGCGGGCGGCGAGGCCGAAATCGGCGTCCTTGCCGGTGAACGCGCCGTACTGGCCGATCTTGATGGGATCCGCGGCCCGGGCCGGGAGGGCGAGGGCGGCGAGGAGGAGCAGCAGGCGGGCGGACGGCGGCATCGGCTGCCATGGAACGCGGCCGGGGTCGGGGCGCAAACCCATAACGGCGCCGATTCGGCTTTGCGCCCCGCGCGCCGCCTGCTTGACTGGCCGCGGCTTGAATCTCTTCGACCGCTACCTTCTCCGCGAGTGGCTCAAAATGCTCGGGCTGCTGCTCATCGCCACGACGGGGGTCCTGATGATGTCGGCGCTCTACGACAATTTCCGCGAACTGATCCAGCTCGGGGCCGGGGCGGGCGAGATCCTGCTGTATTACGCCACCCTGATGCCGAGCAACCTGTCGGTCGTGCTGCCGCTCTCGATGCTGCTCTCGCTGCTCTTCGTGCTGAGCAAGCTCCACCGCAACAACGAGCTCACGGCGATCCGCGCCGCCGGGCTGAACATCTTCGCCACCACGCGCTCCCTCTGGCTGGCGGGGATCGTCCTCTGCGGGGTGTCGCTGCTGCTCAACGCCCGGGTCGTGCCGTGGTCGGTCGAGACCTCGCGCAGCCTGCTGCTGAGTTTCCAGTACCGGGTGGAGGCCCGGACCGCCCCGGGCGGCACGCTCGGGCTCGTCTCCGACGTGGCGTTCGACAACCGCCGGGCGGGCCGGATCTGGTTCATCAACCGCTACAGCCGCTATTCCGAGACCGCCTACGGGGTCACGGTGTCGGAACTGGATGTGTTGCGCCGGGAAAAGACGCGCCTCATGGCGCGCGAGGCCCGCTACGACGCCATCCGCCACGGCTGGACCTTCACCGACGGGCGCGAGCTCCGGCTTGACCCCGAGTCGGGCGAGGTCATGGGCACGACCACCTTCCGGCACCGGCTCATGCCCGGCTACACCGAGGATCCCGCGCTCATGCTGCTGATCGACCGCAAGCCGGTCGACCTGTCCTTCAACGAGCTGGGCCGCATCACCCGGTATTTCTCCGCCGAGAACAACCCGAAGTTCCTGCCTTACGAGGTGCGCTACTACGGCCTGCTCTTCGACACCCTCGGGCCGCTCATCATCATCGCCATCGCCATCCCGTTCGCCGCCACCGGCGTGCGCGTCAGCCCGGCGGTCGGCGTCTCGAAATCCATCGGGCTGTTCTTCATCTATTTCATCCTCGCCGGCCTGGCCACCTGGCTGGGCGGCCAGGGCTACCTCGAGCCGGTGTGGGCCGCCCTCATGCCGAACCTCACGATGGTCGGGCTCGCCACCTATTTCTTCGGCCGGATGCGGTGAGGCCGCTCACTGCAGGAACTGGGGCGGCCAGCGGAGGAAATCGAACGTCTGGATGCGGTGCCAGTTGGAAAAGAGGATCACGCCCCAGACGACGACGCAGTTGATGTAGGCGAGAAAGACGGCGGCGCTGCCCATGTCCTTCGCGCGCTTGGCAAAGGGCCGCTTCTCGAGCGAGATGTCGTCGATGGTCCATTCGATGGCGGAGTTGAGCAGCTCGGCGATGATGATGACGAAGAGCGAGGCCAGCATCACGGCCGTGGACACCGCCTTGACCGGCAGGAAGATCGCGAACGGGGTGAGGATGGCGGCGAAGAGAAGATCCTCGCGGAACGACGGCTCGTGCCGCACCGCCGCCCAGAAGCCCTCGACGGCATAGCGCACCGACGAGATGAAATTCCGGAAATCACGGCGCTTGGGCTGGGTGGGCTCGGATTCGGGCATGGCGGCGTGGGCTCGCCGGCGATTCCAGCGCCGGCGGGGCCGGTGGACAAACTAATTAAGGCGTGGCGGTAAAAATCAGATCTGGCCGGTCAAGCCCCGGCCGACAGCCCGCTGGCGGACGCGGATGAAGCGCGAGCGAGTGAGCTGGCCCACAAAACAACATTGAAGCCACGCCTTGGCCCTGCTCCGTTGGCAGAATCCATCTTGCTGAAGAAATTGTTCCTGGGTGAGCGCACCCCGCCCACACCGTCTCGACGGGGTCGTGGTGGCAAGGGCGCCTCACCCGCTGCGCAGGTGGAACCCGGGCGCCTCGAGCAGGCCGAGCGAACAGCAGGCCAGCGTGACGGTCTCGTCGTGGCAGCCGATGAACTCCAGCAGCCGGCACAGGAAGCGGCGCTTCGTCGGATCGTCGATGTTCAGCACCGCCCAGTACTGCGTGCCCGCAAGCTGGACCGCCTGGTGGCGGGCGCGCACGTCGTTGAATTCGTCGCGGTTGAGCGTCAGGTAGCGCCGGCCGCTTTCCTGGTGGGAGATGAAGTCGGCGAAGTCGCACGCGTAGTTCCGCGCCACCCACGCGAGCAGCGCGAGGTAGCGCCCCGTCGCGTCGGGCCGGGCGGAGAATTCGGCCCCGGACAGGAAAAACAGCAGGCTGTCCCCGGCGAGGGGCGGGCGCCCGGTTCCGAGCAGGGCGGTGATCAGCCCGGCGGGGGACAGGTGCTTCGCCGCCGCGAGCCGCTCCAGCGCGACGAAGGTGGCGTCATCCAGCTCGACTTGCTTCATGAGGGCAGGCTGGCGTTTTTTTCCGGGCCGGCAACTTTCGGGCGCGGGTCTTTTTATAATGTCGGACCGGATTTCCCGATTCCGGGACCGGGCAGAGTGCGGCGTTGCAGCCCGGCGCGCGCCCGCCCAGCCTGCCGTGATGACCACAGCCCTCATCGCCGGTGCCACCGGACTTGTCGGAAGCCGCCTGCTGCAGGAGTTGCTGGCGTCGCCCGAGTACGACCGGGTGATCGCCCTCGGCCGGCGGCCGCCGGGGCTCGCGCATCCCAAGCTGACGGCGGTGGTGGCGGACTTCGCGGCGCTGGAAAAGGTGACGGCGGATCTCGCGTGCGCCGACGCCTTCTGCTGCCTCGGCACCACGCTCAAGGCGGCCCGCTCGCGGGAAAAATTCCGGGCGGTCGACCACGGCGCCGTGCTGGCCTTCGCCTGGCTGGCGCGGCGGAACGGGGCGCAACGTTTCTTCGTCGTCTCCGCGCTCGGGGCGGACGCGTCGTCGCGGATATTCTACAACCGGGTGAAGGGTGAGACGGAGGAGGCGCTGGAAGTGCTGGATTTCGGGACCCTGGCGATCTTCCGGCCGAGCCTGCTGCTGGGGCCGCGCGCCGGTTTCCGGCCGGGCGAGCGCATCAGCGCGGTGCTCCTGTGGATCGCCGAACCGCTGCTGCTCGGCCGGCTGCGGCAATACCGCGCCATCGAGGCCGGGGTCGTCGCCCGGGCGATGCTGCGCTGCTCGTTCGGCCGGCAGGGGCAGGGGGTGCTGGTGTTCCCCTCCGACGAGATCCAGGACCTCGGTGGATCCGGCGCCTGAGCCGGCGTCAGTTACCGGCGGGAACGGCGCCGGGCGGCGGGATGGCGGGCGGGAGCGCGCGGATCACGACGACCTTTTTCTCCTTCCGGCCGCCGAGGTACAGCACGAGGGTCGCGTCCGTCTCGGTCAGCGCGCCGGCGAGGCGCGAGCTCATCGGCTCGGTCTCCAGCGACTGCCCGGGCTCCAAGGTCAGCTTTTCCGGCTGGACGGCGAAATTGCCGAGCGGGGAGACAAAATCCTCGATGTAAAGCACGGCGCGCTCGGGGCCGTGGTTGGTGAATTGGAGGTGGATCATCACCGGCGGCTCCGTGCTGCCCATCATGGGGCGGACGGCTTCGGGCCGGGGGCCGCTTTCGCCCCCTTCATCGGAGTCGGGGGAGGCTCCCCCGCCACGATGATGGCCGCCGCCGCCCATCCCGCCCCCCATGCCGCCCATGGAGGCGTGCATGCCGCCGCCCGCATGGCTGCCCCCTTCGCTCTTGCCGCCGCCCGGCTGGTCGTCGGGCTCATCGAGGGCCCCGACCTTGATGGCGACGCCGATCTGGCCGTCGAAAAAGATCTCCGATCCCGCCATCGGCGCCGGCGGCTTGCGCCGGGGTCCGTGATGCCGCGCGGGTGCCTCGTCCTCGCTGCTGCAGCCGGCGGCCAGCGCCAGCAGCAAACCGAGGGAGAACAGGACGGAAACACGCCGGCGGGTGGGGGTGGGCATCGGGCTTCTGACGCCGGGACCGGCCAATTGTTTCATATTTTGGCGCCGGACCGGGTCAGCTCCAGTTATAGTTGAAGCTCACGCTGATTCTCTCCGCGGCGGTGCGGTTGGCGGCGACCTCGTGACGGAGCCAGCTTTCGAAGAGGATGACGCGGCCGGCGCGCGCCGGATAGGTGATGTGCGGCCGGTTGGCCGGGCGGACACGGGCGGTCTTCGGCGGCGCGGCCATGAACCGGCTCAGGCGCGGGTCCTCGAACTTGAGGCCCGGGCAGCCGCGCGGCGTCACGACGTAATAGGTCCCGCTGATGAACGACAGCGGATGCAGGTGCAGGCTGTGGGCGGTATGTTCGGGCATGATGTTCACCCAGAAATCCGTCATCGCGACGTTCCGGCCGCGCAGGTCCATGTCGAGCCGGGCGGCGAAGCGCCGGACGTGCGCGGTCAGCCGCCGTTCGAGGTCCGCAAAGGTGGAGGAAAACTTATGCAGCTGGTTCAGCGAGGCGTAGGAGGTGTAGCCGCCGGGATAGTTCTTCGCCGACCAGCGGCGGCCGGCGGCATCGTAGTCCCGGAGGTTCCGGCACTCGTCCGCGAGTTCCGCGTTGTACCGTTCCAACCCGGTGCGCCGGAGCGGTTCATGGTAGATGAGCGTGGGGAACCACGCACGGATGGGCATGCGGGCAGACAACCGGTCATGGCCCGAAAGCGCAATCCGGAAGCGACCCGCACCGCGGGACGGACGGTCCGGATTTCGGGATTGATCGCCCCCGGACCCGCTGGTTGAAGGGCGGGCCCATTATGAAAATAATTCATCGCTGGTTTCTCCTGTGTTCGACCGCCTTATGGCTTTTCCCCGCCGCGGCCCCCGCCGCGGACCGCATCGAGCTGACCGACGGCTCGGTTGTCATGGGCAAATTGCTCTCCGCCGAGGGCGGGAAGTTCAAGGTGGAGACAACCTTCGCCGGCACGATCGAAATCACCCAGGACAAGATCCGGGCTTTCGCCACCGACGAGTCCGTCAACGTCGCCCTCCGGGCCGGCAGCACGGTGCTGGGCCGGGTGTCGGCCGCCGACGGCGGCATCGTGGTGGGCGCCGGCGATGCCGTGGCCCGCGCCGCGACCGGCAATGTCGCCGCGGTCTGGCGGGCCGGGGCGGACAGCCCCGAGACGCGCGCCGCCAAGGAAATGACCGAGAAGGCCCGGCGCAAATGGGCCTACGAGGCCTCCGTCGCCCTCACCGGCCGCAGCGGCGGGAGCCAGAAATTCGACGCCGCCTTCGGCTTCAAGGCCACCCTCGCCAGCGCGCAGGACAAACTCATCTTCAACCTGGCGGCTGCGAAGGCCCAAGACAACGGCACCACGACCTCCGACCGCCAGTACGGCAGCGTGGACTATTCCGCCTTCTTCTCGCCCGACAACGGCTGGTACGCCCGTTCCTCGCTCGAACGGGACAAGATCCAGGCGCTGGACCTGCGCACCTCGAGCGGCTTGGGCTTCGGCCGCCGGCTGATCAAGAACGACCGGCAGAATCTCGAGTTTCGGACGGGTCTCAACTACCGGTACGATGCGTACACCAACGACACCAGTTTCGGTTCGCTCGGCCTGGACGTGGCCCTGCTGCACAGCTACCAGTGGACAAACGCGAAGCTGGTCAACACCCTCGCCTATACCCCGGCCTTCGTGGATTTTGCCAATTACCGCCTGCACCAGGAGTCCGCCTTCGAGCTGCCGCTGGGCGCCTCGCTCTGGCGGCTGAAGCTCGGCGTCGCCAACGACTACACCAGCAAGCCGCCCGCGGGCACGGAGCGCCTCGACACGACCTATTTCACCAGCCTGCTGCTCAACTGGCAGTAGACCCGCCGCCAGGCGGCCGTACCGCGCCGGTCAGCGTCCGCTCCGGCGCAGCGCGCCCGAGAATGCCACGGCTGGGCCCCACCAGCCGCGGCGGCGTAGCTGCTCCGCCCAGCGCGCCGGGCGCAGCAGCGACAGCAGGGCCAAAAGCACGCAGCCGACCGCCACGAACCGCAGCACCAGCCAGGCGACCGTTTCCCAGGAGCCGCCGCCCAGCAGCAGGATGGTGGCGACCACGAGCAGGGGCAGCCAGAATTGCCAGTGTGCGAACTCGCGCAGCCGCCGCCACCCGGCGCGGGCCGGCGGTGCGGCCGGGACCGTCGCGCCGGGTTTTTCCCGGTCGATGATGCGCTGCAGGGCCGGGGGCGGCTGCTTGAGCCGCCACGCCGCCAACGTGACCCCGGCCGCCGCCACGGCGTGCAGCGCGATCCACGCGCCGACAAGCCACGGCAGGCCGGGCGCGGCGATGTGCCACCGGTCCGCGAGCCAGAGCACCACGGTGTCGTAGGCCCGCACCAGCCCGCCGCCCAGCAGCAGGTACTGCAGCAGGAATCCCTGCAGGGCGGCCCAGGCGCCGACCAGCGCGCCGGCGAGCCCGAGGGCGAAAACATTCCAGCCGAATGCCTGCACCGAGGCGCCGAACAGCAGCCCCTGCATCACGATGGCGAGCATCGGCCGCAACCGGTTGCCCGCGGGGGCGAGCGCCTTCAGGCCGCCGGAGATGAACGGCACCCACACGACGCGCCCCGGCCGGCTGAGCCCGCTGCCGGCAAACACCATCATGCCGGATTGCAGGGAGGACATCGCCAGCCCGCCGAGCGGGAACCGGGCGGCGTGCAGCACGGACCCCAGGGTCAGCTCGAGGCCGCCCGCCGCGCCGCCGAAAAGGCCGAGGCGCGTCCATTCGCCGAAATCCTCGCAGGCCCGCTGCAATTGCTCCAGGGCGTCGGGCGCGCTGCTCGCGACGCACAGGTCGAAACGCCGGCCGATGACCGCCTCGATGCGCCCGACCAGCCCGTCGCGCACGGCGACGACCACGATCTCCGGGGCCGCCGCCGCCAGCACCGGCCAGAGCGGCATCAGGCCCTTGCCCTCGATCTCGAACTTGCTGAACTCGTCCAGCACGAGCACGGGCGTCGGCGGCTCGCTTGCCAGCCGGCCGGCCCAGACGCGCAGTTTCATCTCGGTCTCCGGCTCGAAATAGTACGGTGGGATGTAATTCTCATCCCGCACGGCCCAGCTGAGCTCCTGCTCGGTGCCGAGGATCCGCAGCCAGTATTCATCCGCGCCCACGTCCGGCGCGCGGCGCCGGCCGGCGATGGCCAGCACGCCCTCCACCCGCTGGCCGCGGGCCAGCCGGCCCGCCGCCAGCTCGGCCAGCAGCCGGGTCTTGCTCGAGCCGGGCCCGCCCGTGACGGCAATCAGCAGGCCGGGGGACGGAGGCGCGGACGGAGGCGGGGTGGCGGGCATGAGGGAGGACCGCGACGAACAAAAGGCATCCGCGCGCGGCTGCAAGCACAACGCGGGGGCCTCACAGCCACCACCCGCCCAACATCGCCAGCGCGAGCACGACGGCCCAGACGGGGATCCGGCGCGATTGCAGGGCGGCGAAGGCCGCCACCGCCAGCCCGAGGGCGCGGCCGCTGGTGATCCCGGCGGTCCACACCGGATTATAAAAGGCCGCGAGCAGCACGCCGACCACCGTGGCGTTGGCCCCGCGCAAGGCCGCCTGGGCGCCTGCCAGATGCCGCAGCCGCTGCCACCAGGGCAGGACGCCCGCGACGAGCAACAGCCCGGGCAGGAACACCGCCAGCAGCGCCCACCCGCCCGCTAACGCGCCGAGCCCGGGCCCGCTGAGGCCACCGAACGGGCCGCCGGCCACCCGGGCCAGGAACGCGCCGAGATATGCGCTCACGGTGAAGAGCGGCCCGGGCAGCGCCTGGGCCGCGCCGTAGCCGGCGAGAAACTGGTCGTGCGTCAGCCAGCCCGGCGCGACGACCTCGCGTTCCAGGAGCGGCAGCACCACATGCCCGCCGCCGAAGACCAGGGCCCCCGCGCGATAAAACCGGTCGAAAACCTGCAGCCAGGGATTGCCCGTGCCATGGGCAAGGATGGGCAGCAGGGCGAGGAGCAGGAAGAAGAGAATGAGACAGAGCAGGCCGGAAAATGGTGGCGGGACCACGGGTCCCGCGGGATCCGATGTTCGCAGCTCGCCGCCCGCGGGACTGGTCGTCCCGGCGCCAGGAGAAGTTTTCATCATCATCCAGCCGATCGCCGCGCCCGCGGCAATGACCGCCACCTGGGTCCAGACGAAAGGCAGCCCGAGCACGAGGCCGGCGGCCGCCAGCGCCAGGGCGCGGCGCGGCCAGTCGGGGCAGAGGGTCCGGCCCATGGTCCACACCGCCTGG
The DNA here is from genome assembly GCA_964423065.1 of uncultured Oleiharenicola sp. Taxonomy (GTDB): domain Bacteria; phylum Verrucomicrobiota; class Verrucomicrobiia; order Opitutales; family Opitutaceae; genus Lacunisphaera. Next base: position 26,643 of record CAYRDN010000009.1, read on the forward strand.
GCCACGACGGCGACGGCGGCGACCTTCAGCCCGCGGAGCCAGCCGGCGGCCGCCAGGTCGCCGAGCGCGGTCACGCCATAGGCGAAGCCAATCATCAGCAGCGCCGACGGCAGGGTGAACCCGAGCCACGCCGCCAGCCCGCCGGCCACGCCGCGCCGCAGGTAGCCGATGCCGAAGCCGGTCTGGCTGCTCGCCGGGCCGGGCAGGAACTGGCACAGGGCCACGAGTTCCGCGAAATGCGCCTCGTCGAGCCAGCCGCGTTTTTCCACGTATTCCTTCCGGAAGTAGGCGAGGTGCGCCACGGGCCCGCCGAACGAGGTGCAGCCCAGCCGCAGGGCGGCGAAAAAAATTTCGGGCAGCGACGGACGGGGCGGCATCGGGGCGAATCAAGCACGCCCCGGCCGGGTGCGCACGCCTTACTTTGGACCAGGCTGGCGGCGGCCGCCGATACCCGAAATTAATTGAAACATCGGCGTGACCGGTGCGTCGAATGGGACATGCTGCCCGTCCGCATGAAGCCACCACGCCTCCTCGCCTTCTTCCTCGCCGCCGCCTGGCTCCTGGCCGCCCGGCTGCCGGCTGCGGAGTCCGAGTACAACTCCCGCGATGTGCTCGTCTACAAGGATGGTGACCGGGTCCAGGGCCGGCTGATCGAGAAGACCGACAGGATCATCGTGTTCGACTCGGACCGCTTCGGGGTCCAGCGGGTGCTGGTCGAGAACGCCGTTGTGATCCGGGCGGAGACCCCGGCCGCCGGCGGGAAGACCCCGGCGCCGGTCGCGGCCGGCGCCCAGCCATCCGCCCAGGAAAGGCAGGCGGCCGAGGAGCGGGCCGAGGCCGAACGGACCACCCTGCGGGACCGCTTCTCCGCCGCCGCGCTCACGGCCGGCCTGCGTGATTTCTTCGGCCCGTGGCACGGGCGCCTGGCCTTCAGCGTGGAGCAGATGTCCAGCACGGTCGAGCAGGTCAATACCGGCGTGGAGGCGACCCTGCAGCGCAAATGGCAGGCCGACGAGGTGCAGCTCAAGGGCCGCTACGATTTCAGCGAAGCCAACAATCTCACCTCCACCGACCTCATGAAGGCCGACGGCCTGTGGCGGCACGATTTCCCGGGGAACGTCTTCGCCCTCTACCATCCCAACCTCGAGTGGAACCGGGCGTCCTACAACAACGGTGTGCCCAACGACTATGTGCAATGGCAGCAGGAGATCGGCACCGGCCTGAGCATCCTCCCCACCGCGCGGCGCAAGATCCGGGTGGGCGTCTCGGAGAACCTGTTCGACGTCTGGAACACGACGCCCGGCGGCGCGCACACCTCGCGCACCGTGGAGTCGGCGTTCCTCGAGACCGAGCTGAAGCTGCCGTGGCGCATGAGCCTGGCGGAGCGCGGGGTCTATTATTACTCGTTCGCCTCGACGAAGGATGGCTGGGAAAACCGCATCGAGCTGAGCAAGAAGTTCACCGAGACGCTCAGCACCGCGATCCGGCAGGAGACCCGCCAGTACAACCCCGACGGGACGACCCAGGACTATTCGCGCCTGAAGCTGCTCTTCGGCGTGGATTTTTGAGGGAGCCAGGATGTGGGCGGGGTGCCCTCACCCCGCGAGGTCGACGCCGCGAAAACGGAAACCCGCCGGGTGGGGGCACCCGGCCCCCAATAATTACTCCTTGAAGAACGCCTCGCTGCGGATGATGCCCAGCTCAAGGCCGCGGAGCTCGGCCATGCCGCGCAGGAGCCCGATGGCCGAGTAGCCCGGGTTGGTTTCCTTCTTCAGGTCGTCGAGGATCGTGTGCCCGTGGTCGGCGCGCATCGGGATGACGGTGTCGTTGCGGCCCAGCGACTGGCGCTTGCGCTGCTCCTTGAGGATCTCGCGGATCACGCGGAACATGTCGACGTCGCCCTCGAGGTGCGCGGCTTCGAAGAACGAGCCGTTCTCGTCCCGCTGCGTGCTGCGCAGGTGGGCGAAGTTCAGCTTGCTGCCGAGGCGCCGGACGATGCCGACGAGGTCGTTGTCGGGCCGCACGCCGAGCGAGCCCGTGCACAGGGTGAAGCCGTTGTAGACCGAGTCGTGCACGCTGCACACCCGGCGAAGGTCGTCCTCGGTGCTGACGATGCGCGGCAGGCCGAAGAGCGGGCTCGGCGGGTCGTCGGGATGGATGGCGAGCTTGACGCCCGCGGCCTCGGCGACCGGCACGATGGCGCGGAGGAAATAAGCGAGGTTATCCCGGAACTTCTCCTCCGTCACGCCCCGGTAGGCGTCGAGCCGCGCCTGGAACTCCGCCAGCGTGTAGCCCTGCTGGCCGCCGGGCAGGCCGGAGATGATGTTGTGCTGGAGCAGCGCGCGCCGGGCCGGCGACATCGCGTCGAACCGCCGCTGCGCCGCCCGGACCTGGGCGGCGTCGTATGCCGCCGCCGCGCCCGGCCGCCGCAGGATGAACAGGTCGAACGCGGCGAACTCGTCGGCGTCGAACCGCAGGGCCTGCGAGCCGTCCTCCAGCCCGTAGGCGAGGTCCGTCCGCGTCCAGTCGAGCACGGGCATGAAGTTGTAGCAGACGCACGGCACGCCGACCTGGCCGGCGTTGATGAGGGTCTGCTTGTAGTGCTCGATGAAGCGCTCCCGGCCGGGCAGGCCCATCTTGATGTCCTCGTGGACGGGCACGCTCTCGATCACCGACCAGACCAGGCCGCGGCGCTTGGGCGGGGTCACGGTGTCGTCGGTCTCGATCAGCCGCTTGCGCTCCCGGATGGCCGCGACGGGCCAGACCTCGCCGATGGGGATCTCGTGCAGCGCCGTGACGATGCCGGTCGCGCCGGCCTGCCGGATGTCGTGCAGGGTCACCGGGTCGTCCGGGCCATACCAACGCCAGGTCTGTTCCATGCCTTGCATAAAAAAAGGGTCACGCCGCCGCCGCGGCGGGATTGCCGTCGGCGTCGACGAGGGCGCAGGTTGCCAAAGCCGCCGGCCGGCTGTCCATGGCGTTCTGCGTCATGGCGCGGCCCGGGGCTTGATAGCAACTTCCTTAATGTCCGGGCCCGTGGCGCGGAATAGGGCCGCCGGCCCGTCGAGCCGGAAGATTTCCGCCACGCGGTAGACCGGCGGCCGCCCCGGGGTCAGCTCGCTCGTCATCAGCGCAAAGGCGTCGGCGCGGAACGGCGGTCCCTCGAACGCCGCGTGCCGCGAGAGGAAGCGCACGATTTCCTTCGGGGCGTGGGTGGCGTCCAGCCGCCCGAGGGTGAAGTGCGGATGAAACCCCGGCATCGCCAGCCCGGGGTCCACGGCGAGCAGCGCCTCGTCCACCTGCTTGCGCAGCTGGAAAAGCCGCGTGTGCGCACGGCCCACGCCGGCCCAGAGCACCTTGGCCGGACCGCGGCCGGGAAACTGCCCGGTGTCGCCCACGGGCAGGATGAACGGCTCCACCCGCACGCGGCGGAGCGCGCCCGCGAACTCCGCCGGCCGTTCCGGCGTCGCCGCGCCGATGAACCGCAGCGTCAGGTGGAAATTCTCCTCCGGCGTCCAGCGCACCCCGGCCAGCGGCGCGGCGAGCGCCGCCAGCTCCGCGCGGACGGGGGCGGGCGGGACGAGGGCGACGAAGAGGCGGGCCGCGGCCATGCGCCGAGCAAAGCCACGGGCGGATTTTTCGCCAATCAGAACCGCCGGCTGAGGCTGACGCGCACGGTGCGCGGCTCGGCGGGATGCACGTGGAGATCGCCCACCGGGGCGGATTCGTTCTTCAGCCGCGATTCGTAATAATAGGCGATGTCGTACCCGGCGCGGTTGAGCAGGTTCAGCCCGTCCACCGCGATCTCCCACGAGCGGAAGCGCCAGCCGAGCCGGCCGTTGCAGGTCAGCGAGGACGGCTCGGTGACGGAATCGTCCTCGATCAGCGGCTGCGGGCCGAAGTACCGGACGCGCAGGCTGCCTTCCAGCCCGGCCGGCAGATTGACGACCACGCCGGCCGAGACCACGGAGCCGATTGAGTTGGGCAGATGGGAACCGGTGTGGGGCGCGTCGCCCTCCGTGTCGCGGTATCGGCCGTGGGTGAAGGCGAGGTCGGCGTCGACGGCCAGCCATTTGGCGAGGTGATAGAAGTTGGCGAACTCGACCCCGTAGCGGCGGGTCGGGCCGGACGCCTCGGTGCCGCCCGAGTCGCCCGAGAAGACAAGCTCCGAGTCCAGGTCGAGCGCCCAGAGCGAGACGGTGCTCAGCAGGCCCGGCAGGATCGAGGTGCGCGCGCCGAGCTCGACGCTGGACGCCCGCACCAGGGGCTTCGCGCGGTCGACGGGCAGGTCCGTGGAGGGGTCGACGCTCGTGACGACGCCGCGGGCGTCGTTGCTGTGGAAGCCGTAGCCGCCGTTGAGGTAGATCTCGGTCTTTGCCCACGGGCCAAAGACCAGGTTGAGCTTCGGGCTGGCGACGCCGGCGCGGCGCGTGCCGGAGTTGGCGGGCAGGTCGCTGTCCACCTTGAAACGGTAGGCGTCGGCCCGCAGTCCGCTCTCGACGCGGAACCAGCCGTTCAGATGCAGCGTGTTTTTCGCATAGACCCCGATGCTGCCCTCGTTCACGCGGTCATCGCGGACGGTGGAGAGGTAGGCGCGCTGCGCGGTGTCGAACAGGCCGACGTGGATGGCGTCGTCCCGGACCTGCGTGCCGAGCGTGGTCGCGGAGCTGCGGCCGCCGGACAGGCCTGTCCACGTGTGCTCCAGCGATCCGCCGAAGACGCCGCGGTTTTCGTGCTGGTTGAACTGGTCGCCGTTCACCGGGTCGTCGAGAAAATAGGTGAAGTCGTTGTACAGGCTCAGCCGGTAGTGGAGCGCATAAAGATCCAGGCGGGTCGTGGCGCCGGCCTCCCGGTGCGTCCAGTCGAAGGAAACGCTTTCGCGGTCGCTCGAGCCGCCGTCGGAGGGATCCAGGGAGCCGAACCGGCCGATCAGGCCGGTCGTGATCGCCCGCAGCGCGACCTGGTTGGTGGCGGTCCAATCGCCGTGATAGCCGAGCGCGGTGAGCGTGTAGGTGTCGTCGCCGCTGCCCCAGGTGTGGCGGAGCAGCCCGTTGTTCCGGCGGGCGTGCTCGGGCACGGTCCACGGGCCGTTGTTATCAGAGAGCTCGAGACCCAGCGTGGTGGCATCACCGGGCCCGGCGGCGACGGTGTCGCCGGCCACGAAGCGGGTGTAGTCGTTCCCGCCCAGCTCGACCTTGGCAAAGGCCTGCGGCAGCGAGCCGGCGAGATGGAACTGGGCCGCGCCCGCCGCGGAGAAGTCGCCGTTTTCGGCGAAGGAGAGGCCCTTCTGGTAGGTGATGCTCTGGACGAACTCCGGGATGACGAAGTTCAGGTCGGAGTAACCCTGCCCGTGGGCGTTGGTCCGCATGTTGACGGGCAGGCCGTCGACGGTGGTGGCGAAATCGGTGCCGTGATCCAGGTCGAAGCCGCGGAGGAAATACTGGTTGGCCTTCCCGTCGCCCGAATGCTGCGTGATGATCATCCCGGGGATGACCTCCAGCAGCTCGCCGCGGCGGAGGAAGGGTCGTTCGGCCAGCTCCGCCGCGCCGACCTGGCCGACGGATGCCGACGGCGCCTCGCCGACGAGATCGAGCGCGCGGCCATAGACCGCCACAGCATCGAGCTTAACCGTACCGTCGGGCGGGGAAGGAGGATCGGCCGCCCGCAATCTGAGCACGGCGGCCAGAGGGATGAGCAGCAGCAATCCATGTACGGAGGTGATTTGTCTGATCATCAAGGCGTGGATCGGTTTTTTCAGGCCGGTCTATTTTAGCCGCTTAAGGGTGGGCGATCTGCCCGTTTCTTGTGTTTTTCACCTCAAGGGGCCGCCGGACTGATGGGTCTGGCTGCACCCTGACCCAGCGGTGGGGCCCGGGCTGCGGGAGATGGGTCCATTCAGAATTTGCAGCGCACCCCGATGGAAAGCATCCATTTCGGCTCGAGTTGCAGGCCGTTGACGCGCTGGTAGACCGGGAGCTGCACGAAGACGAAGCCGCTCGACTGCGGGGTGATCTCGGCGGTCACCCCCGGACTGAGATAGGCGAGGGTCCCGCCGCTGTTCGGCGTGTCCGCCTCGCTGCCGTGCTCGCGGCCCTCGGTCTTGACGTTGAGCTGGAGCTGCGGGGTGAATCGGCTGGGATTCAGCCAGCGGACGCCGCCGCTGAGGGTGAGGCTGGTTGACGGCATAAACCCGGCGCGTGCGGCGAGGGGCTGGTCGAGCTGGGTCTGGACGAAGCAGCCGAGGTTGTCGGCCGGCCGCGCAAACCAGGCGGCGCCGGCGAGCAGGTCGGTCGTGCCGGTGCCAAGCTGCAGGCCGCGGTCGAGCCGCTCGCCCGCCTGCGGCCCCGCGGCGAAATCCTGGTCGAAGCGGCCGGTGGGCAGCTTGAGGCCGAACTGCAGGCTGAAGCTCTGCCCGCCGCCGGCCTGCTGGTAGCGTGCGAGCAGCCGCACGTCGCCCACGCCGCTGGCGTGTGAGGTGGAGACAGCCGTGTCGCCCTCGGCGATCGTGGTATGGAACCGGTCATGGTAGGGAATCGAAACGCTCAGGGCCCAGGAGGAGTCGACGACGTAGTTCAGGTCGAGCCAGGTGTTGCGGTTGAGCGTGCGCTGCTGGATCTCATCGTCGTTGGGGAACGTCAGGGCGGAGCGATCCACGCTGGCGGTGCCGCTGCGCAGGTCGGACTGTTCGTAGTATTCGAAGCGCAAGCCGGCATCGAGGCCGGGCGTCATGGCATAGCCGAGGGCGGCCCAGTCGGCGCTGAGCGAGCAGCCGCATTCGGAACAGGCGAAGGCGACGGTGGTGCCGGCCGCCGCGGCCAGCGTGAGAAGGGAGCAACGGAGGAAATTCATGGTGGGAATCGCAAATCAGGGCGCGCGCGAAAGCGTGCGCGCGGACGCGGCCCGGTGGGGGCGTGGAGTCGGGGAAACACCGCGGGCTGCGTTCGGCAGGCGGCGCGGCGGCGTGGGCGGCGGGGGGCGCGTCAGACGCGCGGCGGGGGCACGGGCACCGCTTCGGTGCGGGCCGGGCCGGCGTCGTGAGCGACACCCGGCCACGCAAAATCAGGCGCGGTCAGCACCAGCGGTGACGCGCTTTCCGAGACCAGCAGAAGTTTTTCCATCCCGCCGCCGAGGGCGGCGTCGCGCGGCCGCTGCTCGCGCGCGGCGGCCTGCCCCGTTTGGGAGAGATGGCAGAGTGCGCACGGCGCGCTGCCGTCGAAGGTGATCCGCAGCGCCCGCGCGGCGGGCATCACCTGCGAATAGTCGTGGAACATCTTCGCCCACGCGACCACCTGCACGGCGTTCCAGACCGCGCCGTTGGCAAAGAGCCAGGCGAGGCAGAGGGCGGCGATGGAGACGTGGCGTCGCACGATGCGCAGATTTTGTCCTTTTTCGCCGGTGGCAATGGCAAAGTGCGCCCGGATGGTCCCTATTATGGGAGATCGCCCATCTGGTCACAAGGGGTGGGGCGGATCGTCCCGACGAGCCGCGGTTGCACGAAGATGCAGCCCTTCAGTTAGGGTTTGGCGGCCGGCAGCGCGCGCGCCTGCAGGGCGTCGGCGAGGCGCTGCGCCGTCGCCTGGGCGTCCGCGGCGGGCGCGTCGTAGGTTTCTGTCCAGACCACGGTCCGGAGCTTCACATCGTAGAGCTTCGCGATGAAAACCGGCGCCGGATGGTCCGGCGGGTGCCGGACCGTGCCGGTCAGGACGAACTTGCTGTCGAGCCGGGTGCCGCGGGCGAGGATGTCGTCGTCATCCTCATCCGCATCCAGCGGCTGCGCGCTCACGCTCACCTGGTCGCTGGCCTTTGGTTGCAGCGCGGCGAAGAGGTCGCCGAACAGCTGGTCGGCGTAGGCCTCGGCGCCGTCGCCGGTGCCGCCGAATTTGACGAGCGCGAGCGGCCGGCCGGTCTGCAGGGCGGCGGTGGCGGCGCCGATCAGGGCCGACAGCTTGTCGGGGTCGGGCGACTTGCCCGCGGCCTCCGTCACGGACCGGACCAGCGAGGCGGCGAGCGCCGTCTCCTCCGCCTTGGTCCGGCGCGGGCCGGAGTGGTCGCGGAAGACACAGGTGATGAGGTTGAAGATGATGATCATCGCGGCGAGAACGCGAAGGACGCGAGGCAGATGCAGCCAGAGCGAGTGGATCATCCGCCCGGCCCACAGCAGCAGGTCATAGCAGAAGCGCAGCCGGTGGCCGGGCTCCGGAAACGGCGGGAAGGGCGGGAACGGCGGCGGGGGCGCCGGGGGTGGGCGCGATCTCCGGCCCGGGGCCGGCGCGGGCGCGGCGGGCTGCGGCGGCTGCACGGCCACGGCCTCCCCCGCCGCGAGCTTTCGCGCGAGGGCCTGCAGCTCGGGCGTGGCCTGGCCGCCGGGCACGCGCAGCCATTGCACGGAGAAGAATTTTTCCGGCACGCGGGCGCCGGCGTCGCGCGTGCCGTCGATCACGACCGGCACCAGGAACATCACGTCGTCCGCCAGATCCAGCGTGCGCTCGACCGCCAGGCGCCACTCGCGCCGGAAATAGCCCTCGCGCCGGACCTCGGTGGTGGCGGAGATGACCGGCATGAAGTAGGTGCAGGCGCGGATCTGGTTCCGGATCTTGGCGTCCCAGGCCTCGCCGCCGCCGAGTTCGTCCTCGTCGAGCCAGACATCGAGGCCCGCGGCCGTCAGGGTGTCGCGCAGCAGCCGCGCCGCCGCGCGGTCGGCGGAGGCGTAGCTGATGAACACCGACGGGAGCGGCGGCGGCGTGGTGTCGTGGGCATCACCGGACATGTTGGCCGGAAGTTCGCCCCCGACCCGGAGCGGGTCAAGCCACGACTCGAGGCCCGGCTCAACCCTCGGTCCGGAAAACGTACACCATGCCCTGCTCCGTGCCGACGGCGAGGAGGGAGTCGTCTTGGCGCCAGGCGAACTTCGTGGCGGCGGCGGGCAGCTTCACCTCCGCGACGAGCGGGTTCTTGCGCGTCGGCGACCAGAGGCAGAACTCACCGTCGGCCGCCGCGGTGGCGAGCAGGCCATGCTCGCGCTGGAAGGCGACCGCGCAGACGCGCGCCTGGTGCGGCAACAGCAGCGGCTCGCGGCCCTCGGGGCCGGCGCCGGCGCAGTCCCAGATGCAGGCATCGCGCCCGCCGCCGGTGGCGAGCCATTTCGAGTCGCGGCTGAAGGAGAGTTCCTTGAGCTTGGTTTCGTAGCCGCTCATCTGCAGCTCGAGGTCCTCGGCCGGCACCCAGAGGTGCACGGCGTTGTCGTGGCAGCCGGCGACGAGCCAGCGGCCGTCGGGCGACCAGGCGAGGGCGAGGATGGCGTTGCCGTAGGGGAGTTCCGGCCGCGCGGCGGCGAAGGTGTCGCTGTGCCAGAGCGCCACGCCGCCGAAATGGGCGGCGGCGAGGAGAGGTGGAGCCGGGCTCGTTGAGCCCGGACCGGGGTCGGCGACCCCGGCTACAGGGCTGATGGCCAGCGCCGAGATGGTCTTGGGGGCGTCGGGGAACGGGTGGGCGACGGTGCCGTCGGGGCGGAGGGCGAAGAGTTTCCGGCCGGCGGCGGCGAAGAGGACGGAGGACGGAGAACGGAGGGCGGAGGACGGATTTTTGTCCGCCGGGTCTGTAATCTGATCTCTGTCATCTGTCCTCTGAACCGGGCGCCAGGCCAGGTGCTCGACCCAGGCGGCGCCAAGTTTCGTCTCGGCCGTCTGCTTCCCGGTCGCGGCGTCCCAGAAGCGGACGCAGCCGTCCTGGCCGCCGGTGGCGAGCGGGCCAGTGAGCTGGCTCGCGCCTTCCGGAGCGCGAGCCAGCTCGCTGCCCACGGGTTGCCACGCCAGGCAGTTGGCCCCGTTCTCGTGGCCGGGCAGGGCATGCTTCACTGAACCGGTGGCAGCCGCGTAAAGCGTGATGCCGCCGGCGGCGGAGGCGGCGGCGAGCAGCGCGCCGTCGGGCGACCAGGCGAGGTCGATCACGTAGTCGTCGAGGGCCGCGGCCCAGTGCTTGGCGAAATTCATGTGCGGCCAGTAGCGGGTAGTGAGGAGCGGGTAGCGAGTAGTAGAATAATCGTTCCTGGGGTGTGCTCGCTACTCCCTACTCGATGCCCGCTACTTCATCCTACCGTCAGGCAGGCGCGGAAGCCCTCGGTCAGCGCGGCGCGGTCGAGGTTTTTCCCGATGAAGACGAGGGTGTTCGTCCGGTTCTCGCCGTCCTTCCACTCGCGGTCGAACTTGGCGTCGAAGAGCATGTGCACGCCCTGGAAGACGAGGCGCTTCTTCGTGCCCTTGACGACCAGGACGCCCTTCATGCGGAAGATGTCGCCACCCTTCGTCTGGAGCAGCCTTGAGATCCAGTCGTTGAGCTTCTTGCCGTCGAGCTCGCCGGCGATGCTGATGCCGACGGACGAGACGTCGGCGTCGTGCGCGTGCTCGTGGCGGAAGGTCCGGTCCCAATCGTAGCGGAGGAGCTCGGGTTCGGATGTAGCCGGGGTCGGCGGCCCCGGCCTGCCAGCCGTAGGCCCTGCGGAGGCTGGTGCCTTGGCCGGCGAACCGGGGTCGGCGACCCCGGCTACAGAATACAGGTGCGTCGGCACGTCGTGGCCGGTGAAGAGGAGGTAGCGGCCGGCCTTTTCGATTTTGACGGGGAAGCGGCCGTGCTCGTCCTTGAGCTTCAGGCGGTGGAGCTTGCCGTCGGCGGCGATGGTCTCGCCGGGCAGCGTGATCTTCTCCCAGTCGGAGAAGGCGAGGACGGTGGCCTGGATGACGGCGTCGAGCGCCGGTTCTGACGGTAGGCCAGCGAGCTTGCTCGCGCCTTCCGGAGCGCCAGCAAGCTGGCTGCCTACGGGGACGACCACCACATCCAGCTCGTTGTGGTTGTGGCCGCAGGCCTCGCCGCACTCGTGGTCATGTTCATGATCGTGGCCGTCATGGTCGTGATCCTCATGCCCGATGGCGAGCGCGTAGGTGCCGGGCGCCAGCGCGTAGGCGCCGGCCCACTCGAAGGGATATTCGGTCTCGAGGAACTGCGGGTCGACGGTGACGGCGCGGTCGAGGTTGAAGCCGCCGAGGTTGAGCACCTGGTCGAGGGGAATCTCGGCGTTCTTCGTGCGGTGGATCTTGGCGACGGCGTTGATCGCGTGCAGGCGTTTCTCGAGCGCGTCGAGCTCGGCGGGGGCGACGAGATCGGTCTTGTTGAGGATGATGACATCGGCGAAGCCGATCTGCTTGACCGCCTCGGGGGAGTCGTCGAGGTGAAGCAGGATGTGCTTGGCGTCGACGAGGGTGACGATGGCGTCGAGGGCGAACTGGGCCTTCATCTCCGGGTCCGAAAAGAAGGTCTGGGCGACGGGCGCGGGGTTGGCGAGGCCGGTGGTCTCGATGAGGATGGCGTCGAGGCGGTCCTTGCGCTTCATGAGCCGGCCGAGGATGCGGAGGAGGTCGCCGCGGACGGTGCAGCAGATGCAGCCGTTGTTCATCTCGAAGATCTCCTCGTCGCTCTGGATGACGAGCTGGTTGTCGACGCCGACCTCGCCGAACTCGTTCTCGATGACGGCGATCTTCTTGCCGTGCTGCCCGGTGAGGATGCGGTTGAGGAGGGTGGTCTTGCCGGCGCCGAGGAAGCCGGTGAGGACGGTGACGGGGATGGGGATGGGGGGAAGGGACATCAGGGGACGGAGGTCAGAAGTCAGAGAACAGACAGCAAAGTCTGTCGGTGCAAGTTTGCAACCCGGCGATCAACCTGCTGTTCTGCAGCCATGAACGCTATGCCGCCGCTGCCTACCGAGCCGAAGCCCGGGCTTTACCGCCATTACAAGGGCAACGAATACCGCGTGGTCGGGCTGGCGCGGCATTCGGAGACGCTGGAACCGCTCGTCGTGTACGAGGCGCTCTACGGCGAACGCGGGCGCTGGGTCCGGCCCGCGGCGATGTTCACCGGGACGGTCGCGGTGGATGGGCAGCGCGTGCCGCGGTTTGCGCGGATCGGGGAGTAGCCGCCTCCGCTCTTCGAGCTACGGCGCGCTGAGAGCGACCCGGCCGGCGGACCGGTCGCGTCAAAACCGGTAGGTCCACGCGCCCTTGAGCGACACGTCGCTTTGCACGGGGCGGAAGCGGTCGAGGGAGGTGTCGTAGCCCTCGTTGCACACGAGGAAGACCTCGTTGCCGGGCTGGACGGTCCACTGGATGCGGAAGTTCACGCCGAGCGAGTCGGAGATGTTGTCGTACTGCCCGAGCAGGCTGACCTGGAGGTCGGGGCTGAAGGTGTAGACGATGCGGCCCGAGGCGGTGCGGACCTGGAAATTCCCCTGCGGGAGCCGGATGTCGCGCAGGCCCGCGCTGACCGCGAGCTCGACCCGGTTGGAGGGGCGGGCGCCGAGGTTGACATAGAGGTCGTCGGTCCGGCCGGTGATGAAGCCGCCGTGCCGCCAGCGCACGTTCAGGTCGACCGGGCGCGACCGGGTGGTGCCGAACTGGGCCTGGAAATAATCATAGAGGTGCCGGCCGGTGGGGATGATGATGCCAGGCTGGATCTCGAAGGGCTGCAGGTAGGTCTCGCGGGAGTGCCCGAGCCAGACGTTGGCCCAGTCGCCGGTCGGATTCTCCAGATAGAAGCCCGTCCACCGGCCGTCGTCGAGCAGATGGAGGTGCAGGTCGGTGACATTGTCCGTCTCGACGAAGAGCTGGGTCAGCCGCAGCAGCCTGGACTGGGAATAGACATTGTAGGTGTGCAGCAGGTGCATGTCGCCGATCCCGGTGCGGGAGACGAAACCCAGGGCGGGGTCATACTTGTCGTCGACGCGGCTGAACCACCAGTTGAAGCCGAACGGCTCGTTGGGGTAGTTGACCGACACGGTGGCGGCCGAGCCGGTGCCGCCGGCGCGGTCGGAGTCGGTGACCTGCACGCCGGTGCGCACGGTCACGGCCTTGCCGCCCGGGAGGCGGCTGTTGGCGTAGTCAAAATCCGCGCCGACGAGGGAATTGTTCCCCGTGCCGCTGGGGTCGCCGCGGGTGGCGACGAGGCCCATGCTGGATTCGTCGAGCACCTGGCGGGCGAGGCGGCCGGCGAAGAGGTTCTGGGACGGCACGCCCAGGTGCTCGCCGGTCTGCACGTCGAGGACGCCGATGGTCCACGGGCCGGCCCGGCCGGTGAGCTTGGCCCCGCCGAGGATGTCCACCTTGCTGCCGTCGTCGGCCAGCCCGATGCGGCGGGAGAAGAACGGCAGCGGATCCTGCTGGATGCCGCCGAAGGTGAAGAGCGAGGCGTCCTGGGTGAAGAACGAGCGCTTCTCCGGGAAAAACAGCGGGAACCGGCCGAGGTTGATCTGGCGCTGGTCCACCTCGGCGTCGGCGAAGTCGGTGTTGACCGTGGTGGTGGCCGCCAGCGAGGGTGTGATCTGCCAGACGAAGTCGAGGCCGGGCTTGAACTCGAACTCCTTCTCGCCGGGCTGCGGCTGGGCACGGGCGGTCAGGCTGGCGAAGGGCTTGAACTCCAGGCCGCGGCCCTGGCGCAGCCCGGTGAAGCCCGCGAGCCGGCCGGCGTCGGCCAGGGCGAACTCGGACTTGGCGCGGACGAAGCCCGACCAGCGCAGGACCTCCTGCTTCCGCCGGATGGAGCGGGAGACGTTGAAGCCCCAGACGGGATTGGCCGGGTCGAACGCGAGGGTCTTCGTCGGGATGGCGAATTCCGCGCTCCAGCCGCCGGCGTCGCGGGTGACCTTGCCGGTCCAGATGCCGTCCCACTGGTCGTTGGCCTCCTCCTTGTTCTGGACCAGGCCGTCGTGCTTGCCGCCGGCGGCGGTGAGGCCGAAGTAATAGCCGTCGCTCTGGCGGTGGAACGAGTCGAACACGATGCGCACGAGGTCGGACGAGCCGTTGTCCTGGTCGTGCTGCATGGAGTACGCGCGGATGCCCGCCAGGCCGGCGGAATCGTGGCAGCGGACGGCCACGTAGAGGTGGTCGGCGTCGTAGGTGACCCAGAACTCGGTCCGTTCGGACGGAGCGGTGCCTTCCCCGGGATAAACCTGGCGGAAGGCGTCGCTGTGCGCGGCGTCGCGCCACGCGGCGTCATCCAGCACGCCGTCGATGACCGGCGGCACGGCCGTCGGCCGCACGGCGAGTGTGCGGGCCTCCTCCTTTGTCGCCGCCGGGGCGGACAACATGGCCAGGGCCGCCGCTGCGATGAGGCCGGCGCGGGTCAGGCAGCGGGATAGGAGACGCATGGAGGAAGGGGGGAGGGCACATCCCGCCGGAAAGAAAATCCAGCAAAAAGCGATGCCCCGCCTGAATACCGCGACCGGCCGCCGCAGTTACAGGAAACCGCCGCACGCCCGCGCTTTTCCGGGGTGACGCCTGTGCCGGGCGGCTCGGCCGCGCCGGGAGGCGGGACCACCGGTCCCGCGGGTCGCGGGTAGTATCAGCGATGTCCCGCGGGACGGGTAGTCCCGCCTCCCGCGGCGGCGCTTCAGCCGTGCACCTCGCGGAGCTGGATGCTGTCGATGCGGCGGTCCTTGGCCTGGATGTCGGAGACGATGATCAGCTTGTCGCCCTCGCGGATGCGGCCGAGCCGGAGCAGTGCCGTGGTTGCGCGCTCGATGGTGGACTCGGGGTCGCTGAAGGGCGTGAGCAGGAAGGGCTCGACCGCGCGCACCATCCGCAGGTGGCGCATGGTCGCGAGGGAGTCGGTGATGGCGAGGATGGGTGCGTGCGGCGGGCGGTGGGCGGCGATGCCGGCGGCGTTCGTGCCGTGGCGGGTGAAGACGAGGATGAGCGAGCGCGGCAGCTCGTTGGCCAGCACGACGGCGGCGCGGAAGACCTTCATCCGCTCGCTGGTGAACACGGCCGGCTCGGGGAAGTCGCCGGCCTGCTCCTCCTCGATCCGGCGCGCGATGGTGTCGAGGATGCGCACGCATTCGAGCGGATACCTGCCGACGGTGGTCTCGCCCGAGAGCATGACGCAGTCGGCCTGCTCGTAGACGGCGTTGGCCACGTCGGTGATCTCGGCGCGGTTGGGCACCCGCTGGCTGATCATCGACTCCAGCATGTGGGTGGCGATGATGACGGGCCGGCCGATGGCGAGGCAGGTGCGGACGGCGCGGCGCTGGATGACGGGCAGCTCCTGCAGCGGCACCTCGATGCCGAGGTCGCCGCGCGCCACCATCAGGGCGTCGGTGGCGTGGATGATGTCGTCAAGGTTGTCGATGGCGGACTGGTCCTCGATCTTGGCCACGATGCGGGCGGACGAGCCCCGTTCCTTCAGGAAGACGCGGAGCAGCTCGATGTCCGCCGCCTCGCGGACGAAGGAGAGGGCGATGAAGTCGACGCCCTCCTCGATGCCGACGGTGGTGTCGGCCCGGTCCTTCTGGGTGAAGGAGGGGAGGTTGACGTGCACGCCCGGCAGGTTGATGTGGCGGCGCGAGGTGAGGGAGCCGGGGGTGAGGACGCGGCAGCGGATGTGGGCGTTGTGCTTTTCCAGCACCTCGAGGCGGATGAGGCCGCTGTCGACCAGCACGGTGTCGCCGACCTTGATGTCGTTGACGAGGTCCTGGTAGTTGACGTCGACCGAGCGGATCTCGACGGCGTTCTCGCGGTCGGCGCCGGGCTTGACCGTGAAGTCGAAGATCTCGCCGGCCTGGAGCTCGATGGGCACCTCGAGGTCGCCGGTGCGGATTTCCGGGCCCTTGATGTCCATCATGATCGCGACCTCGCGGCCGGCGGTGGTGGCGGCGGCGCGGATGCGGCGGATGATCATCCGCGTCCAGTCGTGCCTGGCGTGCGCCATGTTGAGGCGGACGACGTCGACGCCTCCGGCGATGAGCTGGACGAGCATCACCTCGCTCTCGGTGGCGGGTCCGAGGGTGGCGATGATCTTGGTGCGGCGGATGGAGCTCGTCGAGGGCATGGGCGGGAGACGCAAGCAGCAACCGGGCGCAGCGGCAAAGCAAAAGCCGGGGGATATTGGGCGGCGCGTCGGGCTGATTTAACACGAACGGGCCGTTTTCGGCGTGCCTTGCCGGGGCGACAACCTATGGTGCGGGCTTCTTGTTCCGCGCGCCCAACTCTTTGCCTTAATTTCACATGGACCTGGCCCTCGTCTTCGTCGTCCTGCTCACGGTCATCGGCATATATTTCTACAACAACCCGATGAAGCACGGGCCGTGGTTCCTGAGCCGGCGCTTCATCAACTGGTTCCCGCTGGGGATGAGCTATTCCTTCCTCTACATGGGGCGTTACAACCTCCAGGTGGCGAAAAACGCGCTTGGCCCCCTCATGTCGAACCGGGATTTCGGCATGATCTTCGGCATCGGGACCTGCGTGTATGGATTTTCTTTCCTGGTGAACGGCCCGCTCGTGGACAAGATCGGCGGCAAGCGGGGCATCCTGATCGCGACTGTCGGCGCGGCGCTGGCCAACGCAATCATGGGCGTCATTGTCTGGCTGGTGCTGACGGGCCGCACCGCCATCCCGCTCTTCTGGCCGCTCTCGTCGCTCTATGCGCTCAACATGTATTTCCAGAGCTACGGCGCGGTTTCGATCATCAAGGTCAAGGCGAACTGGTTCCATGTCCGCGAGCGCGGCGTGTTCGGCGCGATCTTCGGGACGCTGATCTCCTTCGGCGTGTATTTCGCCTTCGACTGGGGCCAGGCGATCGTCGACATGACGAAAGTGAAGGCGCAGGTGCTCCCGAACGGCCTGTCCCGCCTCCTGCGTGACTGGTTCGTGCCGGCCGGCGCGACCGTGGACGCCACCTGGGCGGTGTTCTTCATCCCCGCCGTCATCCTGCTCGGCTGGGCGGCGCTGGATGCCTGGCTGATCAAGGAGACACCCGAACTGGCGGGATTTCCCTACCTCGACACCTACGACGCCTCCTCCGGCCACATGCAGGAGGAATATTCGACCCTGGATCTGCTGAAGAAAGTCTTCCTCAGCCCGATCATGCTGCTGCTCGCCGGGGTCGAGCTCACCGCCGGGGTGCTGCGCAACGGCATCATGCAATGGTACACGATCTTTGCCAATCAGGTGCCGCAGGCCGGCGCCGAGTGGTTCGCGGTCAACTGGGGCCTGCTGCTCTGCATGTTCGGCATCGTCGGCGGGTTCGCCGGCGGGCTGATCTCGGACAAGTTCTTCCAGTCGCGGCGCGGTCCGCCCGCGGCGATCTTCTGCGCCTTCATGCTCCTGATGGCGGCCGTGATGGCGATGAACCTCTTCTCGCTGCCGGTGCTCGTGGCCCTCGCCTCGCTCCTGATCGTCGCCGCGGTGACCGGCGTCCATTCCCTGATGTCCGGCACGGCGGCGGCGGACTTCGGCGGCCGCAAGGCCACCGCGACCTGCTCGGGCATCGTCGACGGCTGCGTCTATCTCGGCAGCACGATCCAGTCGTTCGCGGTGGGCTTTCTCACCGATCCGTCCTTCCAGTATCACAGCTGGCAGTGGTGGCCGGTCTTCCTCATGCCGTTCGCGCTGGGCGGCGGCATCATCGCGTGGCGCATCTGGAACGAGCTGCCCGCCGCCACGCGCAAATACATCGCCGAGCACGAGACCAAGCCCGCGCCGGTGCCTGCTCAGGGCAGCTCGTAGAACGGCGTGCCCGCGCCGGCGGCGACGACGGAGCAGCCGCACGACCGCGCCGCCAGCACGGCGCGGCACGCGGCCTCGACGGCCGCGATGGAGTTGCAGTCGCGGCTGAGGTGGGTGAGGAACACATGGCGCCAGCGGGCGCCGGCGACGGACTCGAGCAGCTCGCGGGCCGCCGTGTTGGACAGGTGGCCGTGGCGGCCGCTGATGCGCTGCTTCGTGGCCCACGGGCGCCGGGTGTCGGCCTCGAGCATCTGCGGACAGTGGTTGGCCTCGATCACGAGCACGTCGGCCTCGCGGATGCGCTCGCGCACGTGCGCGGGCGCGTGGCCGAGGTCGGTCAGCCACGCCAGGCTGCGGCGCGGGGCGAGGAGGTCGTCGTCGCCGTGCGCGATGAGGAAGCCGACGGGCTCCTGGGCGTCGTGCGGCACGGCGAAGCTGCTGACCTCGAGGTCGCGGAAGCGGAAGGTCGCGCCCGTCTCGAAGAGCTGCCACGCCACGCGGTGCCTGAGGCCGGCCTGCACCTTCTCGGCCGTGGCGCGGTTGGCGAACACCTTGAGCCCGGGGAGGCGGGCGAGGCCGGCGAGGGCGGCGGCGTGGTCGCCGTGCTCGTGAGTGAGGAAGACGGCGTCGATGGCCTCGAGCCTCTCGCCATGCGCCGCAAGCAGCCCGGCCAGCCGCTTGGCGGAAAAGCCGGCGTCGATCAGCACGCGGGTGTTGTCCGTCCGGAGCAGCGCGGAGTTGCCCGCACTGCCGCTGCCGAGGATGCTGAAGCGGAGGGCCATGGTCCCATTGAACGGCCGCCCGGGCGGCGCGGGCAACGGTTATTTTGGCCCGGCCCCGGGCGCGCGGGGATTGACGCCGCCGCGATTCTGGCTTCGCTGGACCCTCCATGCCGCCCCAGGCCTCCAGTCGAAAAAAACGGGCACCCCGCGTCCGCCCGCTGACCGGCACGGTCTCGATCACGCGGCAGGTGCATTTCAACTCCGCCCACCGGCTCTACAACCCGGCGAAGAGCCTCGCCTGGAACCGGCGGCAGTACGGCCTCTGCACCAACCCCCACTGGCACGGCCACAACTACGTGCTCGAGGTCACCGTGCGCGGCTCACCCGACCCGGTGACCGGCTACCTGATGGACCTGGGCGAGCTGAAACGCATCCTGCACCGGGCCGTGGTCGACCCGTGCGACCACCGCAACCTGAACGACGACGTGCCGTTCCTCCGCCACATCATCCCGTCGACCGAGAACCTGGTGATCGCCTTCTGGCAGCAGATCGAGCCGCACATCCCGGCCGGCCGGCTGCACTGCGTCCGGCTCTACGAAACCCCGCGCAACTTCGCCGAATACCACGGTCCCGACCCCGCCTGATCCGCCCCCGCCATGAAGCAAATGTATCTCCACCGCTCCAACCTCGGCCAGCCGGCGAAGATCAAGCGCGCCTACGACCGGAAGTTCAAGGCCGGCGCCGCGTACCGCGCCACGATGCCCGACATGATGGAGGTGGCCCACGAGGCCATCCACGGCGCCCACGTCCCGATCCAGCAGGTCGGCATCCACAATTTCAAGCTGCCGCTCAGGTACCGCACCAAGTCCGGCCGGACCCTGACGCTCGAGACCAGCGTCACCGGCACCGTGTCGCTCGAGGCCGAGCTGAAGGGCATCAACATGAGCCGCATCATGCGCTCGTTCTACGAGCACAAGGGCGGTGTCACCACCGGCGAGTGGATGGGGCGGATCCTCAGGAGCTACCTGCGCAACGTCGACACCAAGGACGCGCGGCTGAAGCTCGCCTTCTCCTACCCGATGGTGCGCGAGAGCCTGCGCAGCGGGCTGAGCGGCTACCAGTTCTACTCGGTCGCCTTCGAGGGCGTGATGACCCGCGACGGCCGTTACCGACGGTTCATCCACTTCGACTTCGTCTATTCCTCGGCCTGCCCCTGCTCGGCCGAGCTGACCGAGCACGCCCGCGACGTGCGCCACGCCTACGGCGTGCCGCACTCCCAGCGCAGCAAGGCGCGGATAACCCTGGAGGAGTCCGAGGGGAAGAAGATCTGGATCGAGGACGTCCACGCCCTCTGCCTGCGCGCGCTCCAGACGGAGACGCAGGTGATGGTGAAGCGCGAGGACGAGCAGGCCTTCGCCGAGCTCAACGGTGCCTACCTGAAGTTCGTCGAGGACGCCGCCCGGTTGCTCTACCGGGAATTCGACGCCGACCGGCGCATCGTGGACTTCCGCATCGCCTGCTCGCACCTCGAGTCACTGCACTCGCACGACGCCGTCAGCGTGATCTGCAAGGGCGTGAAGGGCGGCTTCACGGCCGACTTCATGGACTTCGGGTCCTTGCTTTGCTGAGCGCAGGCTGGATCCCGAAGCTCCAACATCCAAGCTCCAATGAATCTTCAATCATTGAGGTTTAGTGATTGGGATTTCTCTGGAGCTTGGATGTTGGAGCTTTGAGTTTATGCGTATGAATAACCCCGTCTTCCTCATCACCGGCGCCTCCCAGGGCATCGGCGCGGCCATCGCGAAGGTCTTCGCCGCGGAGCTGCCCGGCGCCCGGTTGGCGCTGGTCGCCCGCAGTGAGCAGAACCTCCGCGCGGTCGCCCGGGCCTGCCTGCAGCTGGGCGCCACCGTCGAGATCTTCCCCTGCGACGTGACCCGGGAGGCGGCCGTCACCGCCCTGGCGCGGGCCGTGACGAAGCATTTCGGCCCGGTGGACGTGCTCGTCAACAACGCCGGTAAGTTCCTCGGCGCGCCCTTCCTCAAGACCAAGGCGGCCGACTTCGACGCGCAGATCGCGACCAACCTGCGCAGCGTGTTCCTCGTGTCACAGGCCTTCGCGCCGGCGATGGTGAAGCGCGGCCGCGGCGACATCTTCAACCTGAGCTCGATCGCGGGGCTGCAGGCTTATCCGAACGGTGCGGCGTATTGCGCCGCGAAGTTCGGCGTCACGGGCCTGACCAAGGTCATGCGCGCCGAGCTGAAGGATCACGGCGTGCGCGTCTGCTGCGTCCATCCCGGCGCGACCTGGACCCCCTCGTGGTCGGCCAGCGGGGTGAAGCCGGAGCGGATCATGCCCGCCGAGGACATCGCCCGGGCCATCCTCGCCATCCACCGCCTGGGCCGCCGGACGGTCGTCGAGGAGATCATCCTCCGCCCGCTGGCGGGCGACCTGTGATTCACGGCAGGCGCTCGATCCGGTCGATGCGGACGGGCGGGGTGAGCTTCTGGCCGTCGGCCGGGGCGGCCTGGATCTTGCGTACGAGGTCGAGGCCCTTGGTCACCCGGCCGAAGGCGGCGAAACCCTGGCCGTCGGGGTTGCGCTTGCCGCCGTAGTCCAGCTCCGGCTGGTCGCCGACGCAAAGGAAGAAATCCGACGTGGCAGTGTCGGGCCCGGCCCGGGCCATCGAGATCGTGCCGTCGAGATGCTTGAGGCCGGTGTCGCGGGTGCGCTCGAGGGCGAGCGGCGGCCAGTCCTTCCCGGCAAACTCGGGGTTCACGCCGCCCTGGATGACCTCGATCTTCACGGCGTTGTTGGGCTGGTTGTCCGGGTGGAGCGTGACGGCGCGGTGGAACTGCCCGCCGGTGTAGCGGCCGGCTTCGATATATTTCAGGAAGTTGGCGACGGTGGCCGGGGCGTGTTGCGCATCGAGCCGGACCTCGATCGGGCCCAGCGCCGTGTCGATCCGGACCAGCGGCTGGGCCGCGGCGGCGAGCGGGAGCAGCAGGCCCAGGGCGAGATAGCGGCGGAGCACGGGGAAAATCAGAGCAGCGACTGCTGGTCGCCCGTGGCAGCCTTGAGGCCGATGGCGTGGTAGCCCCTGGCGGTGAGGACGCGGCCCTGTGCGGTGCGCGCCAGATAGCCCTCCTGGATGAGGAAGGGCTCGTGGACCTCCTCGAGGGTCTCGGCCTCCTCGCCGACGGCGATGGCGATGGTGCCGAGGCCGACGGGGCCGCCGGCATAGTTCTCGGCCATGAGGCGGAGGACGCGCTTGTCCATCTCGTCGAGGCCGGCGGCGTCGATCTCGAGGAGCTCGAGCGCGGCGGCGGCGGCGGGCTGGGTGATCCGGCCCCCGGCCTTTTCCGAGGCGTAGTCGCGGCAGAAGTTGACCAGGTTGTTGGCGATGCGCGGCGTGCCGCGGGCGCGGCGGGCGATCTCCTGCGCGCCGCCGGCGTCGATCTCGACCTGGAGCAGGCCGCAGCTGCGGAGCACGATGCCCTCGAGCGTGACCCGGTCGTAGTAGTCGAGCCGGGTGTTGAGCGTGAAGCGCGAGCGGAGCGGCGCGGTGAGCAGGCCGGAGCGGGTGGTGGCGCCGATGAGCGTGAACCGCGGGATGGAGAGCCGGACGCTGCGCGCGTTGGGCCCCTGGTCGATCATGATGTCGAGCCGGAAATCCTCCATCGCGCTGTAGAGGTATTCCTCGACGGTCTTCGGGATGCGGTGGATCTCGTCGATGAAAAGGATGTCGCCTTCCTCCAGGTTGGTCAGCAGCCCGGCGAGGTCGCCCGCCTTCTCGATGACGGGGCCGGATGTCACGCGCACGGTGCGGCCGAGTTCGTGACCAAGGATGAAGGCGAGGGTGGTCTTGCCCAGGCCCGGGGGGCCGGAGAGCAGGATGTGGTTGAGCGCCTCGCCGCGGCGCTTGGCGGCGCCGACCATGACCCGGAGCCGCTCGACGGTCTTGGGCTGGCCGGAGAAGTCGGCGAAGGCCAGCGGCCGCAGGGCGGCCTCCACCGGCGAGACCGGCGAGGCGAGCGCGCTGGTGATGAAGCCGGTGCCCTTGGGGGATGGGTCAGGAGAAGGCATCAGACGACAGAAGGTTTAACCATGGATTTCACGGATGGACACGGATGGACCGACAAGCAAAACGCAACCTGTCATCCTGAACGAAGTGAAGGATCCAGTGGCACGGGCGCTTGCGCACATCATGCTGGATTCTTCACTGCGCTCAGAATGAGCGACTGAGGAAAATTCATCCGGGTTCATCGGTGTAATCCGTGGCCAAAAAGTCCGGCTCATTTCCACTCCACATCCGCGCCGAGGCTGCGGAGGTTTTCGACGAAGCGCGGATGGGCGCGCATGATGGTATCGGCGTTCTTCACGACCGATTTCCCCGGGATGCTGGCCGCGACCATGTAGAGCGCGACGGCGGCGCGGATGATGTAGGGCGCCTCAACCACGGTCGGGCGCAGCGGCTTGGCGCCGAAGACGGTGATGCGGTGCGGGTCGCTGACGACGACGTGGGCGCCGAACTTCGACAGCTCGGACATCCAGGTGAAGCCGCCCTCGTAGACCTTGTTCCAGAACATGACGGTGCCGCGGGCGCGCACGGCCAGGGCGATCATGCATGGCAGCAGGTCGACGGGGAAGTAGGGCCAGGGCGCCGCCTCGATCTTCGGCAGCAGGTTGGCGGTGAACGGCTCGGCGACGACCAGCTTCTGATTCCGGCGGACGATGGCGGTGTCGCCCTCGTATTCGATCCGCACGCCGAGCTTGGCGAAGGAGCGGTTGATGAGGTCGAAATGCCCCGGCAGGGAATTTTTCACACGCACCTCGCCGCCGGTGATGGCGCCGAGGGCGAGGAAGGTGACGACCTCGTGGTGGTCGGAGTTGATGGTGAACGTGCCGCCCTTGAGCGTCTTGACGCCGGTGACGGTCAGCTGGCTGGTGCCGAGGCCGGCGATCCTCGCGCCCATGGCGGCGAGGACGGCGCAGAGGTCCTGCACATGGGGCTCGCTCGCGGCGTTGAGCAGCACGGACTGGCCGTCGGCGAGCACGGCGGCCATGACGAAATTCTCCGTGGCGGTGACGGACATGTAGTCGGGCCAGTGGCGGGCGCCCCGGAAGCGGCCCTTGAGCGAGAGGGTGAGGTCGCCGTTGTGCGAGATCCTGGCGCCGAGTTTCTCGAGGATCTCGAGGTGCGGGTCGAGTTCGCGGATGCCAAGGGAGCAGCCCTTGGCGTTGGTGGGCAGGGAGATCTTCTTCATCCGCTGGAGGAGCGGGGCGAAGAGCAGCACGGAGGAGCGCATGCCGGCGGGGAGCTCGCCGTTGAGCGAGCGGGCGTCAAAGGCCGTGTGGTCGATGCGCATCGTGCCGGCGGCGCGGTCCCAGGCGATGTGCGAGCCCTGGCCGGTGAAGAAGTTCACGAGCTTCTCGACGTCGGTGATGTTCGGGACGTTGCGGAGGGTGACCTTCGCGTCGGTCAGCAGGGTCGCGCAGAGAATGGGCAGCACGGAATTCTTGTTGCCCGAGGGCGTGATGGTGCCGCTCAGGGGCTTGCCGCCGTGGATGATGAGATCGGACATGAAGAGGTTGAGAGCTGGGAGTTGAGGGTTGAGGGCCGCGGGCGGCTCATCCCTCTTCGGTCCGAAGCTACGGCGAGGCCGGGGCTACGCAATAAAAAGGCACCTGCGGTGAAGCAGGTGCCTGGGAGCGGACGAGGGTCCGGGGACTCAGCCGGTCGAGTCGCCGCCCTGGGCGCCGCCGCTGCGGTAATCACCGCCGCGGGAGCGGCCGCGGCCGCCGCGGCTGCGGCGGCGCTGGCCTTCGCCACCGGCCTGGCTGCGACCACGGCCACCGCGACCGCGGTCACCATGACGGTGTTCGCCGGCGCGGGCCTCGGCCGGGGCCGGAGCGGCGGCGGCGGGCGCGCCGCCGAAGAGCGACTTGAGCCAGCCGATGAAACCGCCCGACTTGGCCGGGGCCTCGGCGACGGAAGCCGACGGGGAGTAGGCGGCGGCCGGGCTGCGTTCCCCGCGCTCGCGGGGTGCGCCGCCGTAGTTCGACGGGGTCGGCACGTAATTGTAGCCGGGACGCACGTAGAGGAATTTCTCCGGGATGGAGGCCGGGTCGAAGGGCGCCGTCTCGGCGCTGGTCTCGTGCCGGGGTTCCTCTCGGCGCGGTTCCTCGCGGCGCGGACGATCGCCCCGGGGCTCGCGGGCGGGACGGAAGCCCTCGCTCTCCCAAGTCTGGGCGGGCGTGACCTTCTGCTGCTCGGGCTCGAGGATGTTCAACTCGGCGGGCTCAGTGTTTTCGACCGGCTCGGGGCTGACGGGAGCCGCCACCTGGGCAGCGGGCCCGGGCTGGACCGTCGCGGGGGCGATGGTGACGACCGGAGTTGCAACGATGGCCGGCTCAACGCTGGCGGCTGCCGGTGTTTCAACCGGAGCGAACGGGTTCTGGTATTCACGCGGGGCGGTGACGACTTCGATGGCTGTGGGCGTGTAGCCGGTGTTGGCGGCGGTGGGGGAACTGGCCGGACTGACGGTGGGGCGCTTGCCGCGGGCCAGGCCTGAGCCGCGGGTGCTGCCGAACGAGGGTGCGGCGGATGACGCCGGCGTGGTCGCGGTGGCTTCGGCAGGAGCACCGGACGATTCTGTGGATGACATGTCTATGTTGTTGGTTGGAAACGCCTGCCAGGGGATGGCGGCGCGGGTTGTTCATGCCAGCCGGAGCTCGGTAATCTCGCTCGACCCCGCGACAAGCGCGGGGCAAACAGCGGCAATAGGGCGCCAAGGTCGTCCAACCCCGCAGACAGGGCAACTTAAATTTTCCACGGCGGCGGGCTTGCCAGCTGCCGGGACGGCTCCCACGCTCGGGCGCATGGACAAACTCGACGAGATTTTTCGTATGCAAGATGCGCTGAATAAGCGCATTGGAGTGAATCTGCCCCCGGCTACGGACGAGGAGAAGGCGAAGTGGATCCTCAATTATACCCGGGCGATGCAGCAGGAAACCGCCGAGCTGATCGACAGCGTGCCGTGGAAATGGTGGGCCAAGTATCAGAAGTTCGACGAGCAGAACGCCAAGGTCGAGATCGTGGACCTTTTTCATTTTCTCGTGTCGCTCGCGCAGACGCTCGGCATGACGCCGGACGATGTCTACCAGGCCTACCTCAAGAAGAATGCCGTCAACCATCAGCGGCAGGAAAGCGGCTACGCGAAGAAGGACGAGGCCGACTCGAAGCACATTTGAGTCCCTCGCGGCGCCAGCCTCCATTCGCGATTTAAGGTCCGATCATTTCCCGCTCACTTTTGGGTCGGGCCCGGAGCAACTCCGCCGGGCCGCTCTCTGCTTCAAGCTAACTTTGATGCGCCCTTCAATCCTCCCCCTGTTTCTCGGCTGCGCGCTGGCAACCATCGGGCTGCAAGCGGGCGAGCCGGCGCGCTCCCTCATCACCGATCACGGAGCGAAGGCCGACGGGGTCACGGTCAACACCGCCGCGATCCAGGCGACGATCGATGCCTGTGCCGCCGGACCGGGCGGGGTCGTCGTGGTGCCCGCCGGCACCTTTCTCTCGGGCTCCATCTTTCTTAAAAGCAATGTCACCCTGCAGTTGGAAACCGGCGCGGTGCTCAAGGGCACCATCAACCCCGGGGATTACCCGCAGATCCCCACCCGTTGGGAAGGGATCGAACGGGATTGGACCGCCGCCCTCGTCAATGCGGTCGGCGCGAGCCACGTCGCCATCACCGGCCCGGGCACGATCGATGGCTCGGGCACGGAGTGGCCCAGGATGGCACGCGACCGCCGGCCGGGTGCCGGCGACCCAGGCGAGCCCGCAGTTGCCGGGGCCGGTCCTTTGCCGGTTGATCCCAACCGCCGCGAAGGCGGCGCGACGAACCCCGGGCCCTCCGGGGCCGTGCCCCAGCCCCCGCGGCGCGGCCGGCCGCGGCTCATCGTCTTTCAGGACTGCCAGGAGGTTCGGTTGAGTGGCCTCCATCTGCTCAACCAGTCGTCCTGGGGCCTCGTTTTCATCTACTGCGACGGCGTCCGCGCGGAAGGGCTCAACATCCGCGCCGAGCATCACATCCCCAGTTCCGACGGCGTCGACATCGACTCGAGCCGCCACGTGGTGGTCACGGGCTGTGACATCGACGTCAACGACGACTGCATCTCCATCAAGTCGGGCAAGGATGAGGAAGGCCGCCGGATCAACCGGCCGAGCGAGGACATCCTGGTCGAGCGGACCCGCTTCGGCTACGGCCACGGCGGCGTCGCCATGGGCAGCGAGACCTCCGGCGGCATCCGCCGCGTGGAGGTGCGGGACTGCGTGTTCGAGGCGGACAACTGGGCGCCGGTGCGCTTCAAGTCCCAGCCGAGCCGGGGCGGGGTGGTCGAGGACATCACCTACCGCGATCTCCGGCTGAACCACACCCGCCAGGCCGTGGAATTCAACCTCGCGTGGCGGATGGTACCGCCCGTCGCCCCGCCCGCGCCGGTCCTGCCGGTTGTCCGGCGGATCAGGCTGATCAACCTCACCGGCACCGTCGGCAGCGCCGGGATCATTGAGGGCCTGCCCGGCAGTCCCATCCGGGACGTCACCTTCGAGGGCTGCGTGCTCATGGCGGAGAAGCCGCTGGTGCTGGTCCACACGGTTGACGTCAGCCTCGACGGCCTGCAGCTCACCGGGGTGGCCGGCGACCCGGTGGTGCGCCGTTGATCCGGCTCCGATCATGATCGCGCCGCGCGCCATCCGCACCACGCGCGCGACACCCAAGGCACGCCCGTCAGCACCCGCCGGCGAAATATTAATATGTCAACTAATAGTATACTAGTGGTGTTTTCAAGCAGCTGTAAAACCTTTCAGACTGGGCGCGGCGTGGTCTGGAGCATCTAAATCATCGCGTAGCCGATTGGCCGTAGCCGATTGCCGCAGGGCTGCACCATGATGCAGCCGGATCAGCGCACTGTTTTGCCCGTTCGCGGCTGGACACAACAAGGTCCAGCCCTACCCAGGAAGAGCGAATGGCTACGCTAATATTTAAATGCTCCAGCCCGCCGGCGGGGGCGAAATCCAGGGGGATTTCCGATCATCGCGGCGGCGGTGCCAGGGAGAGGGATCTTTCCCGCCACCCAGGCGGGCAACCAGGTTGCCGGCACGACGCAGAAGCCCGCGAACCTTAGTATACTATTAGTTGACAAATAGGTCGCGGCACGCGCCGGGCCCGGGTCCCCGGGCCGGGACCGCCTAGGGCCTGGGGTCAGTGGCGGCGGCAGCAGCGGGGGCAGCTGGTGCGGGGGTGACAGCGGGAACGGCGGCGGGCGGGCGGGGCGGGCGGCTGCCCGGACCGCCCGATTGCTGCAGGTATGCCGGCGGGGGCTCGGGCTGCGTGGGGTCCATGGCTTTGAAGTCATCGACGACGAACTTCGCCAGCTCCGGGACGTTCGCCTGGATGCCGCGGATGATCAGCTTGGACAGCAGGTAGCCGCCGTAGCCGCTGAGGTGGGTCTGGTCGCCGAAGGCCGTGCCGACCTTCGGTCCGAGCGCGGTCCACAGCTGCTTGCTCATCGCCCACTGGTCGATCAGCGGCACGTGCTGCTCCGCGGCGACCTCCCGCATCGCCCGCGCCCACGGGCCGACTGTGTCGCCGTTGTTCCGGCGCTCCATCGGCGTCACCAGCACGAGCGTCGCCCCGCGGCGGCGCGTCTCGGCGATGTACACCTGCAGGTAGGCCTTGAACGACGTGGCGGGCTCGGTGTAGGTCTGCGGCCACTGCGGCTTCGAGTCGTTGTGGCCGAACTGGACCAGGAAAAAATCCCCGGCCTTCATCTGGCTGAGCACCTTGTCCAGGCGCTGGCCGGTGATGAAGCTCTTGCTGGTCTCGCCGCCCTCGGCGCTGTTGCAGACCGCGATCTCCGGCTTGAAGAACTGGCACATCTGCGTCGGCCAGTTGCCGGCCGGGCCGTGGCGCGGATCGCCGACGGTGGAGTCGCCGGCGACGAACAGCGTCGGCACGGTGTCGTCCTTCAGGATCTCCAGCGCGGTCAGGCAGGGGCGCGGGCCGTTGAACTCGATGGTGAGCTTCTCGTCCCAGCAGCGCGCCTCGGCTTCGCCGGCCAGGAACATGTGGACGATCGACCCGCCGGGGGCGTTCGGCGGCGGGGGCGGGAGCTGCGGCCGGCGCACGTTGGCGTAGAAGGTGCGCGTCACGAACTGTCCCGGTGCGGTGGTGATGCCGACGGCCATGATATGGCCCGCCTCCGTGCGGATGGTGGTGTTGGAGGCACCCCCCGCCGGATCGCCGAGCGTGGCCGTGATCCGGTAGTTGCCCTCCGGCACCTTGACGGAAAAGAAAAACGGGGGCGCCGCCGTGGAGACGCCGCCGTCCGTGCGCGGATCGCCGCCACCCGGCCCGATGCCGGCGGGCATCGGGCCGAGATCAAAGCCGTAACCCTTCCCGATGGAGTACACCTCGTCCGCCTGCACCGCGGTGTAGCCGGCCGCGGCCCGGCCCGGACCGAAATCAAACTTGAAATCGACGTGGACCGGCGGCGGCGGCGGGAGCGGCTTGTCCTCCGGCCGCGGCTGGGCGGTCAGGGCGGCGGTGCCGAGGAACCACAGGCTGGGCAGGGTCAGGAGCGAACGGAGGGAGGCAGGCATGGGGGCGGGCGGAGGGTTAGGCTTGCGAAGGAGTGGGCTTGGGCGGGTCGCGGACGGGGGCGGGTCAATGCGGCGTCTTGCTCGGGTCGGCGAGCGTGCCCGAGGCGCCGTTGTCGCGGGCCATCGGGGTTTCATGGGCGATTTCGAGCGGGCCCGCGAACTCGAGCGCAGCCACCGACACATCCGGGTCGGGGGCGGCGCCGGGCAGCGTCACGACGAGTCCGGCGGCGGTGACGGTGGCGGTGACTTCCGCGCCGCTGGACAGCATCCGGCCGGAACGCGGGGCCTGCTGGAGGCCGGGCAGGAGGATCTTGCCGTCGGCCGGCCAGGTCCACACGTGCAGGAAAAGCGTCGTGCCGTCGCCGGGCCACGCGCGATAGGTGGTGCGACCCCAAGGGAGGGGTTGCTGATAAAGCCCGCCGCGCGTCGCGTAGATCGCGGACCCGTTGATCTTCAGCCAAAGGCCGATGGCCAGCAGGCGTTCGACCTCGGGCTGCGGGATCACCCCCTCGGCGGTCGGGCCGACATTGAGGAGGTAGTTGCCGTCCTTGCTGGTGATGTCGGAAAGATTCCGGATCAGCGTCTGCGCGGACTTCCAGTTCAGGTCGTCGGAGCGGTAGCCCCAGGAATTGTTGATGGTCATGTTGACCTCGAGGGCGCGGCCGAGCATGGCGTTGGCGGGGATCTTCTGCTCCGAGGTCCGGAAATCGCCGAGCACGCCGCCGCCGAGCCGGCTGTTGTGGATCAGCCCCGGGTGGGCGGTGACCAGGTCGAAGAACGGCTTCGCCCGCTCGGGGGTCATCGAGTACTCGGTGTCCCACCACAGGATGTCCGGATGGTATTTCTCGACCAGCTCGCGCACCTGGGGCAGGGCGATGGTCCGGAGATACTCGTCGAAGGAACCCTGCTTCTGCGCCTCGTCCCACGGCGGGGTGTTGCCCTTGCCACCGCCGAGGTTCACCCAGTCCTGCGACTGCGAGTAATAGGTGCCGAACTTCAGGCCGTGGGCGCGGACGGCGTCGGCGAGCGGCTGCAGCAGGTCGCGCCTGGCGCCGGACGCCTGCACCGCGTTCCAGTCCGAATAGGCGGAGCCGTACAGCGTGAAACCGTCATGGTGCTTGGCGGTGATGACGACGTACTTGATGCCCGCGTCGGCGGCGAGCTGGGCCCAGGCCTCCGGGTCGTATTTCGCCGCGGTGAAATCCTTCGCCAGCGCCCGGTAGGTGGCGACGGGGATCTTGCCGCGGTTCATGATCCACTCGGCGCTGACCGGCTGGCCCTGCCAGAAACCGGCGGGCACGGCGTACACGCCCCAGTGGATGAACAGGCCGAAACGCGCCTCGCGAAACCATTTCATCCGCGCGTCGTGCTGGGCGGGTGTCTCCTGGCGCACGACGGCGGGGTAGGGCGGCAGCCCGGCGGCGGCCGGCGCCATGGCGACCGGGGGCGCGGTCGCAGCCGGGGGCGCATCGACGGCAAAAACGGCGGGCACGGCCGCAAGCAGGAGGAGCAGGAAGGGGAGTTTTTGTTTCATCGGGTGTAAAGAATGCCGTGTTTCCGCCAAGGGGAGGACGCAAGCAGTCAGGCTAGGTTTCAGTCCATGGAAAATCAGGTCACAGCTGGTCCAGCTCCAGCCGGGCGCCGAGTTGGTCGGGGACGGCGGCGAGCGCGGCGGTGAGCTCCGCGCGGGCCTGGTCCTTTTGGCCGAGGCCGGCGGCGCCGAGGCCGGCGGCGTAATGGTCCGCGGCCGCACCCGGGGCGGCCAGATCGCGCAGGAGCGTGCCGGCCTGGTCAGCGTGGCCGAGTTGGCGCAGGGCGAGCGCCTGGAAATAGCGCTGCGCGCTGCGCCGGTACCCCTCGCCGGCGGGCTCGGAATCGCCGTTCCTCCGGGCCGGCACGAAGGCCGCCACCGCCGCGCGCTGCCAGGCGGCGGCCGCCGCCGTGGCGTCGCCCACGGCCGCCCGGGCGCAACCGACCCAGTAGGAGATCTCGGCGGTGCGGGAACCGCTGTCGTAGGCGCGCAGGTTGACGGGGAAACGGGTGGCGGCCTCGAAGTCAGCGAGGGCCTCGCGGGCCTGATTGGCGGCCAGGCGCTGCCGGCCGCGGACGAGGTGTGCGTCGATCCACGACTCGGCCGTGTTGAAGCGGGTGCCACCTTCCCAGATGTTGAAGGTGTGGTTGGACAGCAATGCGATGGCCTCGTCCGCCTGGCCCGCGAAGGTCTTGAGGCCGATCAGGCGCGCGAGGGCCTCGTCGTGGGCGAGCAAGGCCGGCTGGTGCGCCTCGAGCAGTGCGAGGCGGCGCGCCGGCGGGACCTTGTTGGCCGCGTAGAGCGCATCGAGTTCGGCCAGGAAGGTCGGATGGGGGTCGGGCAGGGCGACGGCCTTTTCGAGCGCGGCGATGGCCTTCGCCTGGCCGTCGGCGGCCGGGGAGTGGGCGTAGGCCTGGGCGAGGTTGCGCCAGGTGAGCGCGAAGGCCGGGTCGAGCGCGGCGGATTTTTCCCAGAGCGCGATCGCCGCCTCCGGCTGCCAGTCGAACAGCAGCTCGCCGAGATAGTAGGGGGCGCGCGCGTCGGCGGGATTGGCGGTGATGGCGTGACGGAGCACGTTGATTTCCTTGGTCTGGAACGGAAACGCGTACGCGGGCGACTTTGCGGTGGCCGCGGCGCGGAAGGCCGCCGCCTGGTCCGCGTGGCCGAGGCGGTCGGCGAAATCCGCGAGGTAATACTGGCAGAGGGGCGAGTCCTGCACGGCACCCGGCCGGCTGGCGGCCGCGCCCAGCACGTCGGCGCCATCCTGCCACAGACCGGCGGTGGCGAATTCCGCGGCGATCTCCTGCGCGTTGGCCGGATGGGCGTTGAGGGTCGCGAAGAGGGTCCGCGCCGCGGACTCGTCGCGCGTGAGCAGCCATTGCTCGGCCATGAGGCGGACGTCGAGCGGGTCGGTCCGGCGGGCCGCGAGCGCGAGCGCGGCGCGCGCCTCGTCTGGCCGGTGGAGGTGGCGGAGCAGGGCGGCCTGCAGGCTGTAGGCGCGGAGGTTCAGGGCGTTGGCGTCGAGCGAGCGGCCGGCGTGATCGAGTGCCGTGGTGAAATCGCCGCGCAGGGCGGCCAGCTCGGCGAGCTGGAGATAGGCGGGGCTCTTCCACTCCTGGCTCCATGTCGCCTGGTAGAACGCGTCATAGGCCTCGTTCGCGCGCTCGAGCCCGCGCAGGGCGAGCCCGAGGTAGTAGAACGGCTCGGCGTTTTTCGGGGTCGTGTGCTTCGCGGTCAGCCGGGTGAGCGCGGTGCGGTAGTGCTGCTCGGCCTCGGCGTAGCGCGCGCGGCGCAGCGCGCGCAGGCCCAGGCCCAGGTGGGCGGCGATGTCGCCGGGATCGCGCTTCAGCGCCTCGTCCCACCACGGCTCGGGCCCGCGGTCGGGATCGTGGAACTGGTCGATGCGCTGGCCGGCGAGGTCCAGTTCCTCGTCGGTCCTGATCTCGGCCGGCGCCAGCGGCGGTTTCACGGGCTCGGGCATGGGGACGGGCTCGAGCCGGACGGGCGAGTAGGCGACGAGTTCGCGCCCGTCCGCGAGCAGGGTCGCGCGCAGGTCGTGTTCGTCGGCGCCGGCGGGCAGGGCAAGGGCCTTGGTGTACGGTTTGGCCGGATCGATGGCGATGGCCTCCTCGGCGAGGGTCCGGCCGGCGAGGGTGAGCCGGGCGGTGGCCGCCGGGTGGGCGGCGGTGGCGTAGAAGCCGTAGTGCACCGTGCCGTCCCTGACCTCCAGGTTCACGGCGGCGTCGAGGTTGGCGTTCTTCACGCCGCCGATGTCGCGGAAGGGATACCAGTTCATCGCGAACGAGCGGGTCTCGTAGGGCTGGAGCCACGAGTAGTCGGGCTGGTTGTCGGAGTAGGCGCCGACCATGAGCTCGATGTAGGGGCCGTCGGTGTCGGTCAGGATCTCGTCCCACAGCCGGCCGCGCGGGCCGTTGCCCCAGGTCCAGAATTTCTTGCCGGGCACGAGGTGGTGGTCGGCGATGCTCATGGTGCCGGCCTCCTTGCCGTGGTCGTAGCCCGCGTAGAAGTCGTCGGCGTAGTTCCACGCGAACATCGAGTTGGCGTTCTGGTGGTTCTTGTACCAGCTGACGTCCACGCGGTCCCAGTTCACACCGCCATAGGGCAGGCGCGCGATTGGCCACTGCGTGAACTCGCGCTTGAAGTGGTGCGTGACCCACTGGGTGTCCGGCGGGAAGATGATCTGGTAGTGCTCGTTGGCGTTGACCGCGACATTGGCGAAGCAGAGCATGGTGTTGACCAGCGGCATGCGATTGACGATGCGGACGGAGCACTCGAGCACCGCGCTGCCCGGGCGGAGGGTGTAGCCCACGGCCCAGCGCATGCGCTGGCGGATCTCGAGCTCGCCGACCCAGACCGTCTTGCTCCCGTCGGGATTTTCCTCGGTGCGGTACTGCACCGGCAGGAAGGTGCTGGCGCGGTGGTGGTGCGGGATGTTCCACTCGATGCCGCCGGAGATCCACGCGCCGATCAGGCCGATGAGCGCGGGCTTGATGACGTGCTGGTGGTAGACGAAGTCGTACTGGTTCGTCTTGTCCAGGGCGGAGAACAGCCGGCCGCCGAGCTCCGGCGCGATGCCGACCTTAACGTATTCGTTCTCAAGGTAGACCAGGTGGTAGGTCTGGTCGGCCTTGCGGTTGGTCAGGTTGCTGTAGAGCGGGTACGGGTAGATGCGGCCCTCGGCGCCCTGCGACTGGCGGCCGAAGTAGAACATCGGGTTGGGATCGGGCGGCCCGGACAGGTAGGTCGGGATGACCTCGTCAACCTCGGTGAGGGTGACGGGGGCCGCGGCGGGGAGCGCGGCGACGAGCAGGCAACCGGCCGCCATCAGCAGCGGCGTGCGAAAAGGGGCGAAGCGGGAGTGCATGGGAAGAACAGGCGGGGCCGGCCGCGGCGGGATCACTGGACGCCGGGCTGGCCGAATTTCGAGGTGTCTTCCGGCGTGCCGGCCTCGGAGGCCCGGGCCCGGCGGTCGGTGGGCGGGATCCTGCCCAGGTGGATGTCGAGCAGCCGCGCGTGGGTGAGCTTGGCGGCGGCGATGAAGTCCTCGTAGGGCCGGTCGGTCACGTCGAGCCAGCCGATGTTGTAATTCTCCCCGTCGCCGCGGCCGGTGGCGGGCTGGTCGACCCACTGGAACCAGTGGGTGCCGATGACCTCGGGGTGGGCGGCGGCGTGCTCGACATAATAGCGGTAGGCCTGGCCGCGTTCCGCCTGGTTCATGGCCGTGACCAGGCCCGGGGCCATCCCGCGGCCCGGCACGCCGATGTGGAACTCGCCGAGGAGCATCGGCCGGCCGACGAGCTTATAGATCATCTGGAGGTATTCCGGCGACGGCTCCCAGCGGTATTTGTTCAGGCTGTAGACATCGAAGTCCTTGGCCAGGGCGATGACGTAGTCCGGCGGCGTCCCGCCGAAGCGGATGCCGAGGTTGAGGTGGTTCGGGTCGTGCCGCTTGACGGCGGCGTTGATGACCGCGAGGTAGCGCGCGAAGGCCGCGAGCACGAGGTTGCGGCGGATCAGCGGCGTGTCGCCCTTGGCCAGTTCGGCCTTGAAGTACGCCTGCATGGCCGAGGGCCCGGCGGCGAGGAGCGTGTCGACGAAATCGCTCTCGCGGCCCGGCCACGGCGGCTCGTTGCCGATGAAGTATCCCAGCATGTACGGATCATTCCGGCGCGGGGCCAGCTGCTGCGCCGCCGTGGCGTCGACCAGGGCCGGGAAGTTCTCCGCGTAGACGTCCGGCAGGCCCATGATGAGGTTGCCCGTCTGGAAGCCGCGGAGATAGAGGACGTAGGGCTTGTCGTGCGGCGAGGCGCCGAGGAGGTCGTTCAGGTTGGGGCCGTACGAGGTGTTGAGGCCCCAGGCCTCGAGTCGCTGCGCGGTCAGCCGGGCCCAGGCCGGCTGCCAGTCGGGACCGTAGCGGCGCGGGAGGTTGGCGCCGTAGAAATTGGTCTGGGCGGCGGCGTTGGCCCCGCGCGGCGGCGCACCCGGCGGGGGCGGCAGCGGCGGCGGCAGGGTCGTGAACATCTCCTCGCGCCCCGTGGCGCGCGTGCCGGAGCCGGTGCCGATGCCGTTGACGCCGGTGGAATAGAAATAGTGGCCGTCGGGCGTGATGAACCACCAGCGGCCGTCGATCTGCTCGACGCGGAAAAAGCCCGTGGCCTTCGCCGCGGTCGCGGCGAAGCCGCCGTACTGGTCGCGGCCGGGGAAGGCGCCGGCCGTCGCGAGCGCCGCGGCCTCCGCCGCCCAGGCGTGCTGCAGGTCGTCCGCGGTACGGGCCTTGCCGGGCCAGTCGGCGTGGGTGTACTGGCCGAACGCGTCGACCAGCGGGTTGCCGCCGTCGAGGATCGCGTCGCCTGGATCGGTCGGGCTCAGGCTGACCGAGCGGATCTCGAGGGTGGGTGGCGGCGTGCCGACCGGATAGCGCATGGTGACTTCCAGTTCCTGCACCGCGGTGAGCGGGCCGTGGCCGCCGGACTCGATGTTGATCCAATATGAGTTGCGTGGCTGGTTCACCGTAGCGGCGAGGTCGGAGCCGTTGCCGAGGCCCTGCCGGTAGAAGCGCAGCGGGATCGCGGCGCGCACCCAGACGCCGGCGAAGGGATGGATGCGCTTGGAGATGAGCTGGGTCGCGGTCTTCAGGCCGAGCTCGAAGCGCTGGCTCGACGAGGCGCGGAATTCCAGCACGAGGAATTCGTAGCCGGTCCAGTCGGCCGGCAGGGCGGGGTTGATCTCCTGCAGCGGCCAGAGGGTGGTGGAGACGGCCTGGTTGAAGACGGCCCGGAGGGTTTCCGCCGCCGGCGCGGCGCCGGCGGCGGACAGGGCGAGCGCAAGCAGCAGGAGGAAACGCCCGGGCCGGGCGGCACGGGCGGGACTGAGGGCGGCGGGACGGGGCATAAGGCTGGGGGTTAGACGATCCGGAAGAGAAAGGGCGACGCCGTCTCGTACCGGCCGCCCTGGGTGGTGGTGAAAAGGTACGCGGGCCGGCCGTGCCGCAGGAGCAGCTGCGGGCGCTCCAGCCGGCCGTATTTCGTCAGGTGCGGGGGCGCGGGCGGCTGGTCCGCATAGGCGCGCACGGGCAGGAAGGCGATCAGCGGCTCGGACCAGGCGAGGCCGTCGTCCGATTCCATGATGAGCCCGACCTCGTGACTGAAGACGCCCATGTCGCGCACGATGATCCGGAATTTCCCGTCCTCGCGCCAGACGAACGCGTCCTCGCACTGGCGGTTCCGGCCGCGGCCGGAGAAATCGACCAGCGGGTTGCGGGGATGTTTGCGGTACGGCCCCTCCAGGCGCGCGGCGGTGGCGAGCCCGTACTTGCGGTTGCCGCGGACGGGCGGCTGGCCGTGCTCGTATTCGGCGGTGTTCCAGGATTTGTAATAGAGCCAGAATTCGCCACCGGGGGGCAGGACCAGCGACGGGTTGGTCGTGCAATGATCGTCCCAGGCGCCGGCCGGACCCGGTTCGAGTAGCGGCGCGGCCGGGCGCACCCACGGCCCGTCCAGCGAATCGGCCAGCGCGAGCCCGATGCGCTTGGTGTCCGTCTGGCCGTTGGCATTGCCCATGTAGAACAGCGCGTAGCGGTCGCCGACCTTCCGGATGTGCGGGTTGTGGCAGGTGGTGGCGTCCCAGAAGCCCGGGCCGCGCGGCGCCAGGACGGTGCCGAGGACGGTGTACGGGCCCTCCGGCCGGTCCGCGACGGCGTGGGCGATCTCCGAGCCGTTGATCCAGCCGCTCATCTGCCGGGCCGCCGGCCAGCGGGAGAAAAAGACGTGGATCCGTCCGTCCGGCCCCTCGATCGGCGCGTTGCACCAGACGTACCAGCCCTCCAGCTCGAGAATCCGGCCGACGGGCCGCAGCCGCTTGGAAAAATCCGAAAGCTTGTCCGCCGGGTACTCCGGCGCGCCCTGCGCCCGGGCGAGGGGGGCCGCGAGAGGAAGTGCGGCGAGGCCGCCGATGAATTGCCGACGGGTCAGCATGGCCGGTTGTCGCGCGTCAGGGCTTGGTGGTGGGCGCGGGCGCGGGCGCGGGCGGGCGCCGGCGCGGGGCGGCGGTCTCGTCGCCGGGGACGACCGGCGGGAACTCCTTGGGCAGGTGGTCGCCCACCAGCCCGAGCATGGCGATGGTTTCGAGGCCGGTCTGGGCCGCGCCGTTGGTGTTGCCCGGGCCCTCGTCGAGCGGGTTAAGCACCTCGGGGCCGTCAACATGATGCACGGGCCGCGCGCGCTCGCCGCGGCCGGTGCGCTCCAGGGCCTCGAGGCCGGCCCGGAGGAAGGCCTCGTTCCTGGTCTGCTGGAAAACGTAGGCGGCCAGCCGTCCGTCGCGGACATATTGGGCGTCGAGGCCCTCCGTGCCCGTCGTCATGTCGCGTTCGATGACCTCCTTCGGCGCGCTGTAGAGCCGGCAGTATTGCAGCCAGAGCTTGTGCCAGCGCGGATCATCGAGCATCTGGTTCAGCTCAAAGACGACCTCGGCGCCGCCCATGATGGTCGCGAGGTTGTAGACACCGGCCTCGTCGCTCAGCTGGTAGAGTTTGCCGGTCGCGGGATCGTAGCCGAACACGAGGTTCTTCCCCGAACGCAGGCCGAGCGGCATGGCGTTGAGGCTCTCGACGCCGGCGAGGATCTTGTCGCGCCAGCGGGTGTCGCCGGTCCGTTCCCACTCGGTCATCCAGTTGCCGAGGAACGCGAACCAGTCGGGCCCGAGCCGGACGCGGGTCGGCGCGATTTTCTTTTCCGCCGCGGTGATGGGCTGGGCGAGGCGCATCGGGTCATAGTCCACCGTCTTGTAGTCGGCGTTGAGCATCTCGCGCATGACGTCGCCGACGCGCTCGTCGGTGGTCAGGTAATAATAGAAGCGGCGGTAGGCGGCCTGGCTGATGCGGGCCTCCTTGGCGCCGCAGCCCCAGTGGCGCACGTTGTGGCGCGAGCCGAGGCCGGCGAACCGGCCGAGGTGGTAGCAGTCGACTTCGCCGGTGTGGCGGGTCATGGCCTCGGCCATGCGGAAGACGTCGGCCCGGCCGGTCCGGAGGAAACTGTACCAGAGCCACATGTCCGTCCCGAGTTCGGAGTTGTCCCACGCCATGCCGCCGAGGTCGTACCGCCAGGTGTGGCGGTCCTCGTCGTAGGAATGCATGACGTCGCCGAAATCCCAGAAGCCGTACCAGTGCTGCTGGCCCGGCTGGGTCAGATAAAAGTCCAGCGTGGTCGCCAGGCGCTGCTCGATCGCGGCCTTCACGGGGGTCGAGTGGTCCTCCAGGCCCCAAGTGCCGAAGGCCTGCGCCTGGTGCAGGTACGGTGGGGTGCAGACGAGTACGGGCTGTTCGGCGCCGACCGCGGCCATCTTCACGGTGTCTTCGCGGGAGGGCACGGCGGCGGTGGGGAACAGCGTCAGCTCGCTGGTGCGGCCAACGCCGTGCGCCGTGCTGAAGCCCGGCTGCACGTCCTCATAGACCGCATCCAGGCCGTGGGCCTTGGTATCGTAATGCCGCATGTCCATGGCGGGGGCGTCGGGCGACCAGAGCCACACCGTCAGCGTGGCCTCGCCCGTGCTCGCGTGCCGCACCTCGAGGGACGCGGGGTAGGACTGCCAGAAATTCTTCAGGCTGACCGCGAGGCCGCCGCGCACGTCGCCGGCGAACACGAGGCCCGAGGCGCGCCGGCCGGCGCCGGCCGCGAGCCAGGTGCTCTGCGGGTTGGTGCGCTTCAGGACGGTGAAACCGTCCGCGTTCGGCTGGACGAGCTTGTAGTCATCCCACACCGCCCAGTCGTCCAGCAAACCCTGGCTGTGCGCGCTGACCTGGCCGTGGTTGGGCACACGCTGGCCGGCGAGCTGCCGCGGGTAGACGTCGGCCCCGCCGGCCGGGTCGGCGACGAAGCGGCCGCCGCGGCCGACCATCGGCTGCACCGGTTCGGCCCAGAGGCCGCCGTTCTCGCCGGAGAAGCGCACATGGCGGTTCTGCACCTCCTCGCGCAGCGGCACGGCAAACGTGACGCCGAGGCCGCGGATGAAGTCGCGGGATTCGTCGCCGTCGAACACGAAGGAGTGGATCAGCCGCACGGAATCCAGGCCGGCGTAGAAATAGAGCCGTACGGTGAACGGCAGCCAGGCCCGGGCGCTCCGGGTGCCGAGATGCATGCCCTGAATCTTCACGACCGCGCGCACCGGGCCGGATTGCTCGAGGGTCACCTGGTCCACGCGGGTGACATAGCTCTCGCGCGGCGCGCTGTCGGCCGCGTCACCATCCGGCCCGTCCTGCAGGATGCAGACCAGCCGGCCGTCGCGGGCCACCTCGCGGCCGTCAACCGTGATCGCATCGATGAGGTTGGAGCCGTGCAGCGGGATGCGGAACTGCGCGCGGCCCGTGTCGATCGTGAAGGTCGTGTCGCTGCGCCGCACCTTGAGCGCCGGTCCGGCCGGCGCCGGTGCCGCCGCGACGGGCGTGAGGGTGAACTCGCCGGGCAGGGCCGGACCCGCGACGGTGGCGACGCCGACCCATTTCAACGAACCATCCGGCCAGTACGCCAGCGGCCAGGTCTGGACGGGCAGGGCCTTGCCGTCGGCGGCGGCGAGCGCGAAGGCCTGGGTCTTCGGCAGGGCGCCGCGCGGCCAGGGCACGCCGAAGCTGACGCCGGCGGCGAGCGGGGCGGGGGTGCCGTCGAGCCATTTGACGGGGACGGCTTGATCCGGGGCCGCCTGGCACAGCGCGGCGGACAGGCCAAGGACGCAAGCGGCGGCCCGGAGGGGACGAAACGTGGGAGAGGGCATGAGGGGTAGGGGACGGACCAGCCGCGAGCATGCGCCCCCTCCGGCTTGGAGCAAGGCGGATGGAATTGGATGAGTAAGACGGGCCGGCCGGGCCCTCAGACCAAGGCCACGAAGGTCCCGGAGAATTCGACCGCGGGCCGGCCGTTGGCGCCTTCGACGGTGGCGTGGAGTTCCATCCGCGCCTTCCGGTGCCGGCGGAGGTCGGCGAGAAAGATCGCGACCGGGCCGGCGGCCGGGCGCGCACACACGGCGCGCAACAGGCCGCTGACCGGCTCGCGATACCGGGCCGAGCTGTGCTTGACCACCACGTGGCCGTCGAGACCGGCCTCGACGAGGAGGGTCCAGACCACGGCGTAGCAGGCGAGGGTGGGGAGCGCGTGCAGCGAGCCGCCGAAGGCGGTGCCGAGATGGTTCACGTTGGGCTCGAGCGGCGCCTCGAGCACGAACCGGGCGCCGCCCTCGATGACGCGCACCCCCATGGCGCCGCTGAGGGGGATTTTCTCGTGCAAAAAAACCCCGAGGTCGCGGGGAGACATGCTGGCGGGCGTGTGCTGGCTCATGCGATAAGTGGCGGGGAAGATGGATTCACCGTCTGGCCGGGGCAAGCGTGCGGTTGGGCAATATCCTTTCTCCGTGGATTTCGCGGATGATCACGGCTGACACGGGAGGGATCTCAAACTTGCTGGCGCCTGTCAAATTGAGCGTCGCGAAGAATCGATCAACATGCCCGACGACGAAACCCATGCTGGAGCCTTCGCTGCACGCAGGATGACAATCTTATTTGAAGGCGTTTCCTGAATCCAATCCGCGTCTCTCGGCGTTGTTCGTGGAAATTATCTTCCCCGCGGCTTCGGGCTCGCGGTCACTCCCCGATGATCTTCACGAGCACGCGCTTTTTGCGCCGGCCGTCGAACTCGCCGTAGAAGATCTGCTCCCACGGGCCGAAGTCGAGCTGGCCGCCCGTGACTGCGACCACGACCTCGCGGCCCATGAGCTGGCGTTTCAGGTGCGCGTCGGCGTTGTCCTCGCCCGTGCGGTTGTGGTCGTAAGCGCTGTGCGGCTTTTCGGGCGCGAGTATCTCCAGCCAGCGCTCGTAGTCGGCGTGCAGGCCGGATTCGTCGTCGTTGATGAAGACGGACGCCGAGATGTGCATGGCGTTGACCAGGCAGAGGCCTTCCCGGATGCCGCTGGCGCGGAGGGCGGCCTCGACCTGCGGCGTGATGTTGAGAAAAGCGCGGCGGGTGGGGGTCTCGAACCAGAGTTCCTGCCGGTGGGTTTTCATGGCGGGAATATTTACCATGGAAGGCACAGGAAGCACAGAAGGGTTTTTGCCCACGAAACACACGAATGGACACGAAAAGGGAAGGTATCCGAACCCTATTCCAATCGGATGGAAACGGCGTTTCTTTTCGTGCAGTTCGTGTGTTTCGTGGGCCCGGCAACAGGATTGTTCTGTGCCGGCTGAGCTTTCTGTGGCCAAGGCTAACTCATGGACTGTCGTTCCCATTGCGGGGTGGGTTGCATCGCGCCGTCGATCTCATCGCCGATCCCGGGGATGGGACCAGCTTCAGCTGGATAACACGTGCGCCCTATTCGGGGAACGAGAACTGCCATGACCGGCGGCAGCTGCGGGCCATGGTCGCAATCTCGGCCGATCCACGACCCGTGGGAGTCTTCGGCGCTCAAGGCGAGCTGCTTGGGGCGGATCCTGGCGCGGATCCTTGCCGCCACTTCGTTGCGGGATTTCACCAGGTTCGACAATGAGATTGCCTCAATGGTGGCGAGGCTCATCCTAAGAAGGACATGCACCGCAGCGTCAGGACCAGCTGCTGGTAGCGCAGGCAAAAATTTATGCTAGCATCAACCACGTTTGACATCCCCGGCTACGAAATCGCCGAGCACAAAGGTTTGGCTCGCGGCATTATTGTGCGTTCACCCACGATTGCTCAGGGAATCATGGGCGGCTTGAAGAACTTCATCGGCGGCAAGATTGGCGCTTACACCACCATGTGTGAGCAGACACGCGGCCAAGCATTCGAGGCGTTGGAAAAGCACGCAGCGGAGCTTGGGGCGAATGCGATTGTTGGCATCCGCTACGACGCATCTTCCGTTGAGCCGCGAGGCGCGGCGGTCGAGGTTCTATGCTACGGCACCGCGGTCGTTGTGCGAAAGAAGTGACGCAGCCGAAGCAGACGCTAGCGGCGTGGCTCAACTTTAACGTTGAACGGCGAAGAAAGATGAACCGCGTGACCGGATATCCGTGCCCGCCGTCGAGGTCGCCGGGCTCGAGCATGCCGTTGAGATCGACTGATTGCCGCTCTTCATAGAGGTGCATTGCTTGAGGCGTTTGGGTCTAGCTTGGAAGGAAATATATAGACGACACCTAGCAAACCGGCGGGGATACGTTGCGTCCAGCGGCTGCCGGGCCTGCGGTGCGCCCTTTTCGGCAAGCCGGAACGGCCGGCGGTGTGTGTGAACCTGCGGCCGACGTTGGAGATGTGCCGGACCAGCCGGCCGGAGGCGCTGGCCCACCTGGCTGGCCTCGAGCAGGCGACCCGGCCGGCGTAGGTCCGGCCCGGTCCGGCCGCGGATCATTGCAGCGTGACCTGGCCCTCGAGCTTGATGGCGTCGGCGGCGGCGCCGACGAGGATGGCATATTCGTGCGGCTCGGCCTTCCAGGCGTGGGTGGCCACGTCCCAGTAGGCGAAGGCGCGGGGGGTCAGGCGGACACGGACGTTCTTGGTCTCGCCGGGCTGCAGGGTGAGCTTGCTGAAGCCCTTCAATTCCTTCGCGGGGCGGACGACGGCCGACCGGGGGTCGCGGACGTAGATCTGGGCGGTCTCGGTGCCGGCGACCTTGCCGGTGTTGGTCACGCTGAACTCGATGCTGAC
The DNA here is from genome assembly GCA_964423065.1 of uncultured Oleiharenicola sp. Taxonomy (GTDB): domain Bacteria; phylum Verrucomicrobiota; class Verrucomicrobiia; order Opitutales; family Opitutaceae; genus Lacunisphaera. Next base: position 69,272 of record CAYRDN010000009.1, read on the forward strand.
GCGGCCGTCGGCCGGGAGGAGGCCGGGGGTGACCGTGAGGTGCGAGTACTCGAAGGTGGTGTAGGACAGGCCGTGGCCGAAGGCGTAGAGCGGCGCGATTTTATTCGCCTCGTACCAGCGGTAGCCGACCAGCACGCCCTCCTTGTAGTCCACGTGGTAGAGGGGGTGGGACATGTTGTTGTCCTCGTCCCAGCCGGTGTAGAGCTTTTCGCCGGCGGGGAGGTAGCCGGCGCCGGGCGAGTCCGCGAAGTTTTTCTCGATCGTGATCGGCAACCGGCCGCCGGGGTTGGTCGCGCCGGTGAGGATCTCGGCGAGGGCACGGTTGCCGTTCTGGCCGGGATACCAGGCGTAGAGGATGGCGGCGGCACGGTCGTTCCAGTCCGTCATCCGGACCCCCCCGCCGGTGTTCATGATGACGACGGTGCGGGGATTGAGCGCCACTGCGCGGGTGACGCGCTGCTCCTCGCCGGCGGGCAGGGCGAACGGCCGGTCCCAGCCCTCGCTGTCGCTGGTGCCGGTGCTGAGCAGCACGGTGCCGGCGGCCTTCAACTGCTCGTCGGTGGGATCCTGCACAAATTCGAGGCGGTCGCCGTAGGTGTCCTTCAAGGCCTGCAGCAGGGTGACATTGTCATAGCCCAGCACCTCGGCGGAGCCGCCGCCCCGGGCGAGGCTGTCGACGTAGCGGCCGGTGAGCAGGATCTTGCCGGTGCCGTCCGGACGCAGCGGGAGGGTGCCGTCGTTTTTCAGGAGGACCATGGACTCGCGGGCCGTCTGCAGCGCGACCAGCTCGTGCTCGGGAAATTTCTTGAGGAAATAGGCATCCTGGACGGGGCGGTCGTACAGGCCCATGGCGATGCAGGTGCGGAGGATGCTCTTTGCCATGCGGTCGAGGTCGGCCGGGGCGACCTTGCCGGCGAGGAGGAGGCGTTCGCCGTCGGCCTTGATGAATTTTTCGCCGGGCATCTCGAGGTCGAGGCCGCTTTTCATGATCTTCTCCGCGTCCCAGACCGACCACCAGTCGGACATGACGAGCCACTTGAAGCCGAGCTCGCCGCGAAGCAGGTCGGTGATGACGGCATGGTTCTGCCCGCACCACTCGCCGTTGAGCTGGTTGTAGGAGGTCATCACCGCCATCGCGCCGGCGTCGATGCTCGCCTTGAACGGCGGGAGGTAGATCTCGTGGAGCGTGCGCTCGTCGATGCGGGAATCGGAGGTGCGGCGGTGGAAGTCGGTCTCGTTGCCGATGAAGTGCTTGATCGTCGGGATGGTGCCCGTGTCGAGCACGCCCGCGACATAGCGCTCGACCATGGTCGCGGCGAGGAGGGGGTCCTCGCCCCAGAACTCAAAGTTGCGGCCGTACTGGGACTGGCGGTACAGGTTCATGCCCGGGCCGAGCAGGATCGCGATGCCGCCGGCGCGGCATTCCTCGCCGACGCTGCGGGCGTATTGGTAGGCGAGGCCGGGGTTCCAGGTCGCGGCGAGCGCGAGGGGATTGGGGAAGGCGGTGGATTTCTCGAGGGCGTTGCTGACGTTGCGGCGGATGTTCACGCCGCCGGTGGCGTCCGACATGTATAACTCGGGCATGCCGTGTTCCGGGAAGCCCTTGATGAAAAAACCATTGTACCCGCTCACGAGCTGGAGCTTTTCCGCCGTGGAAAGCTGGGCGAGGATCCCGCCGGCGCGGCGGTCGGCGTCCTCATAGCTGACGGGTGTCTTGAAGGAAGGTTCGCCAAGCGCGGCGAGGCCGCCGGAGAGGATCAGGGTCATGGTAAGGAAGGGACGCAGGGGGTGGGACATGCGGGCGGGCGGGGTCGAGAGTTCGACCGCACGCTAGAGGGGCCCGCCGCTGCGAGCCAAATCAAATTCGCCGCGGGCCGCCCTACTTGTAGTCGGCGCCGTCCTCGACCCGGGCCTTCTGGGCGACCAGCTGGTCGTTGAACAGCAGCAGGCTGAGGGTGATCATGGCCTTTTCCTCTTTCATGGTATAGACGGGCTCGGGCACCATCGAGATGCCGGCGAGGGTGAGGGGGGCCCCGAAGGCGGGGACGTCGTGGGTGCTGGTGGCCACCTCGGTCATGCCGACGGTTTTTTCAAAATGGTAGACCCAGACCTCGGCCTTGCCCGTGGGGGCGTCCATGGGGTCGATCTCGGCCGGCGCGCCCAGCTTCTGCCGGATGACGGCTCCGCTCATGCCCCGGTTCAGGACCGGGAACTGGCCCTTGATCGCGGTGATTTTCGCCGCCGGGAGGGCATGCGGGGCGTCCGCGGTGGCGGGCGTGCTGGTGCAGCCGGCCAGGCAGAGACCGGTCAGTGTGAGCAGGAGGGGGAAGAGGGAGCGGGTGGGCATGAGGGACGGTTGAGGAGGCAGACGGCATAACACCGGTTGCCGCGGCAACACTTCAACATATTCAACCGCGGGCTCCCGCCAAATGGAATTCCGGCCCGCCGGCGAACTAGTAGGATTTGGCGGGGGCGCCGGCGCGGTGGATAATAGCCGGCCCGGCCCGGCTCAATGGCCGGCGCCGGGGTCGAGGTCGCCGGGCTTGAGCAGCGGGGCGAACAGCGCCTTGTTGGAGCCCTTCATGTAGGCCTCCTTGGCCTCGATGGTGCCGTCCTTGACCCGGGCCATGAGGCTGTTGTCCATGGTGATCATGCCCTCGGCCTGGCCGCTCTCGATGATGCCGCGGATATTGGCGATCTGGCCGGAGCGGATGGTGTTCGGCAGCGCCTCATGCTGGAGCAGGATCTCATGGACGGCGACCCGGCCCTTGGGGACCTTTTTGCACAGCAGCTGGGCGACAACGCCGGCGAGGCAGCTGGCGAGCATGACGCGCACCTGGTTCTGCTCCTCGGCCGGGAAGGTGTTGATGATGCGGTCGACGGTCTTGGGCGCGTTGTTGGTGTGGAGGGTGCCGAAGACGAGCATGCCCATCGAGGCGCAGGAGAGGGCCAGCTTGATGGTCTCCATCTCGCGCATCTCGCCGAGGAGGAGGATGTCGGGGTCATGGCGCATGGCGCCCTTCAGCGCGGCGCCGAAGGTCTCGGTGTGGTCGCCGACCTCGCGGTGGACGATGGTGCTTTGCTTGCAGGAGTGGACGAACTCGATGGGATCCTCGATCGTGATGATGTGGCGCGCGAGGTTGTCGTTGATGTAGTCGATCATCGCGGCGAGCGTGGTGGACTTGCCGGAGCCGGTCGGGCCGGTGACGACGACGAGGCCCTGGTCGAGGTGGCAGAGCTTCTTGAGCGCCTCGGGGAGATTGAGCTGGCTGAACGACAGGATCTTCGCCGGGATCTGGCGGAGGACGGCGGCCTGCCCCCAGTGGTTGTAGAGGAAATTGGCGCGAAAACGGGCGAGGCCCTCGACCTCGTGCGCCAGGTCGAGATCCTTGCGCTCGAGGAATTCCGTCCAGCGCTTGGGCGGGCAGATTTCCTTGAGGTAGGCCTCCATCTGCCGGGCGTCGAGCGGGGTGTCGCCGATGGCCACGAGCGAGCCGGAAATGCGGGACTTGGCGGGCAGGCCGACCGTGAGGTGCAGGTCGGAGCCGCCCTTTTCGAGCATGGTGCGGAGGAGGGAGTCGATGGCGGCCATGGGTTACTTCCTTGCGGGCACGACCGGCGGCGGGGCCGGCGGCGGGTCGATCCGCTGCCGGACGTTCTTGGTGGAGACGTTGATCAGGGCCGTCTCCTTGGAGATCTTCTTCTGCGCGTAGAGCTCGGCGACCACGTTTTCCATGACGCACATGCCCTCCTTGACGCCGGTCTCCATGACGTTGCGGAGGCCGGAGGTCTTGCCGTCGCGGATGAGGGCCTGGATGGCGGTGTTGGAAATCATGATCTCGCAGGCGACGACGAGGCCGCCGTCGAGGGCGGGCAGCAGGCGCTGGCAGACGACGCCGCGGAGGCTCTCGGCCACGCTGGCGCGGATCTGGGTCTGCTGGGCGGGCGGGAAGACATCGAGGAGCCGGTTCAGGGTCGTCGAGGCGTCGCTGGTGTGCATCGTGCCGATGACGAGGTGGCCGGTCTCGGAGGCGCTGATGGCCATCTCGATGGTCTCCAGGTCGCGGAGCTCGCCGATGACGATGACGTCGGGGTCCTCACGGAGGGCGCCCTTGAGGGCGGTGAAAAAGGACTTGGTGTGCGGGCCGACCTCGCGCTGGGTGACGTTGCAGCCCTTGGGCAGCTGGACGACCTCGATGGGGTCCTCGACGGTGATGATGTGGTCCTGGCGCTGCTCGTTGAGTTCGGCGACCATTGCGGCGAGGGTGGTGGTCTTGCCGGCGCCGACCGGGCCGGTGATAAGAATGAGGCCGTTGTGATAGGAGAGCAGCTTGCGGATGGCGTCGAGGTTGCGCAGGCCGAGCTCGTCGAGCTTGGGCATGGTGGCGGGGACCATGCGGTAGGAGCCGGACGCGCCCCACTTGTGGAACATCAGGTTGACCCGGTAACGGTTGTCGGCGTCCAGGGCGAGGGCGAGGTCGTAGTCGCGCCGCTCCAGGTAGAGTTTCTTCTGGTGGTCGGCGAGCAGGGCCGTGTTCAGCCGGAGGGCTTCCTGGTCGGTGAGGACGTGCTCGGTGATGGCGGTGAGCGCGCGATGCTTGCGGACGAAGGGCTTGGAGCCGGCGGAGAGGTGGAGGTCGCTGGCCCCGAATTTGCCCGCATCAATCAGGAGCTGGCGGAGGGCCTGGGCGAGGGTCGCATCGTCCATGTCCGCGATCCGGCCGAACGGAAACTTGGGGGCGGCGCCGGCGGCCCGGGCCCGGGCCCCGGCGGGGCTGTCCGGCAGCGCGGCCGGGGTTTCGTCGAGGAGGGGGTTGCCCGGGGGCGGCCCGGCCTCGGCGCGGGTGATAGCGTGGCCGGCGACCGCCTCAAGCGCCGCCACGTCGTGGACGATGCTCTCGTCGATCAGCTTCTGGGCGAAGTCCATCAGCTCCGCGTTCCGGCCGACGAGGCGCAGGACCGCCAGGGCCTGCTCACGGGTGAACAATTTCTGCTCGAGGCCGAGCCGGATGAGCCAGAGGATTTCGTTCTTCATGCCGTGCGAATGGGCGGAATGCTCCAAACCCTGCGGCGGTTTGCAAGAGCCGACTGGGCGGCGGGCCTACTCGGCGCCGTTGACCACCCGGTAGGCCAGCGCCGCCACCGCGCCGCCGGCGAGGTCGGAGAGCAGGTAAACGGCAAACTGCCGGGCGGATTCGAGCCCCATGGTGAAGACGCCCAGGCCGACGGCCGGGTTGAAGGCCCCGCCGGAGACGCCGCCGACCGCCACGGCGCCGGTCATCACCGTCATGCCGATGGCGAGCCCGTAAAACGAGTTGCCCGCGGTGCCCTTGGCGGTCGCGACATTGAGCACGACCCAGGCGAGCGCGAAGGTGAAGAGGAACTCGACGACGGCCGACGGCACGGTGCCGCGCAGGGCCGGGCCGCCGGCGGGCCGGCCCGCGAAAAGATACGTGACGAGCAGCGCCGCGACGAGCCCCGCCGCGAACTGCGCGGCCCAGTAGGGCGCGACGTCCCGGGCCGGGCACCTGCCGCGCAGGTAGACGGCAAGGGTGACGGCGGGGTTGAAATGTCCGCCCGACACATGGCCGCCGGCGAAGATCATGACCATGAGCGCGGCGCCGATGGCGAGCGGCGCGAGCGGCGCGCCGCCGCGCACGGCCATGCCGACGGTGAACACGAGGAAGAAGGTGCCGATGAACTCGACGAGGTATTTTTTCATGGGGGCGGGTGGGTGCGCCCGGATTCAATTCGCCGCGCCCCGCGAGTCGAGCCGGAAGCGGGCGGGGGCCCGGGCACCGTCCGTGACAATCCGGTCACGGGCCGGTTCGGCGCTTGCAACATATTCCTTGGCGAGTATATGGTTTGGCATGACCCTGGGGAAGATCTACGAGTGCCTGTGCGACGAGACGCGGCGGCGGCTGCTGCAGGTGCTCGCCCGGGGGCCGCTCTGCGTCTGCCACTTCCAGGCGGTGCTGGGCGAGCCGCAGGTGAAGATTTCCAAGCACCTCGCGTACCTGCGCGCGCGGGGGCTGGTGGAGTGCGAGCGGCGGGGCAACTGGGTGGTCTACGCCCTGCCCGCCAATCCCTCGTCCGGATTGCGCGCCAACCTCGCCTGCCTGCAGGACTGCGCGCGGGAGGATCCGCACTTCCGGCGCGACCTGACCCGGCTGCGAAAGCTGGCGCCCGACCCGGCCGCGGACACCGCCGGCTGCGGCTGCGCCCCGGCCCGGCGCGGCCGCAAAGCCGCCGCCGCCGCGCGTTGATTCCATTTTACCCATGAACCAGACACCTGCCTGCAAAGTCCTGATCCTCTGCACCGGCAACTCCGCCCGGTCGATCATCGGTGAATACCTGCTCCGGGCCAAGGGCCGCGGGCGCTTCGAGGTGTTCAGCGCCGGCTCCCGGCCCGCCGGGCGCGTCAACCCTCTCGCGATCCGGGTGCTGGCCGAGCATTACGGGCTCGACGCCAGCGCCGGCCGCTCCAAGTCGTGGGACGAGTTCAAGGGCACCCCGATGGACCTGGTCATCACGGTCTGTGACCACGCCAGGGAGGCCTGCCCGCTCTGGCCGGGGCAGCCGATGATCGCCCACTGGGGCTCGCCCGACCCCGCGGCGGCGGAGGGCACGGAGGAGAAAAAATACCGCGAGTTCGTCCGCGTGGCCTCGCAGATCGCGCGGCGGGTCGACCTGTTCTGCGCCTTCTCCGATGCGCAGCTGCGCGACGCCGTCGCGGTGCGCGGGGTGGGCGACCAGTGCAAGCTGGCCGGCGAGGAGGCGATGCAACGATGAGCGCACGGGCCGGCGCCGGCGGCGGGCCGGCCGCACCAGATCCCCTTCTGCGGCAGCTCTCCTTCCTGGACCGCTACCTGACGGCCTGGATTTTTCTCGCGATGGCCGCGGGGGTGCTCGCCGGCCGGTTCCTGCCGGGGCTGCCGGCGGCCCTGACGGCGTGGAGTGTGGGCACGACGTCGGTGCCCATCGCGATCGGCCTGATCGTGATGATGTATCCACCGCTGGCCAAGGTGCGCTACGAGGAGCTGCGCGACGTCTTCCGGGACCGGAAGGTGCTCGGGCTGTCGCTGGTGCAGAACTGGCTCGTGGGCCCGGTGCTGATGTTCGCCCTCGCGGCGATCTTCCTGCGCGACCGGCCGGAGTACTTCGCCGGGCTGGTGCTGATCGGGCTGGCCCGCTGCATCGCGATGGTGATCGTGTGGAACGACCTGGCCGGCGGCAGCCGCGAATACTGCGCGGGGCTGGTCGCGTTCAACGCGCTCTTCCAGGTCGTGTTCTACGCCCCGATGACGTGGCTGTTCCTGCGCGTGCTGCCGCCGCTGGTCGGGCTCGACCTCGGGGCGCTCGACCTGTCGAGCATCACGATCGCGAGCGTGGCCCGGAGCGTGTTCATCTATCTCGGCGTGCCGTTTTTCGCGGGGTGGGCGACGCGCACCCTGCTGCGGCGGGGCGCGCGCACGGCCTGGTATGACGGGAAATTCGTGCCGGTCATCAGCCCGCTGACGCTGCTGGCGCTGCTGTTCACGATTTTCGTGATGTTCAGCCTGAAGGGCGGCACGGTGCTGCAGCTCCCGCTCGACGTGCTGCGGATCGCGCTGCCGCTGCTGGTGTATTTCGGCCTGATGTTCGGCGCGACCTTCTGGATGAGCCGGCGGGCGGGGACGGACTACGCCCGGGCGGCCACGCTGGCCTTCACGGCGTCGGGCAACAACTTCGAGCTGGCGATCGCGGTGGCGGTGGGCGTGTTCGGCCTCCGTTCGGGCGCGGCGTTGGCCGCGGTCGTGGGTCCGCTGGTGGAGGTGCCGGCGCTGATCGCGCTGGTGACGGTGGCCCTCCGGTGGCGCCGGCGCTGGCCGCCGCCCGCGTAGGCGGCCGGCCGGGGCCAAACTGGGGGCTTGCCTGGGCCGGCGGGCGGCCTCTCTATGGGCCGTTTCAACTTATGAAACTCATCGACCTCAACCGCCAGGGCGGCATCGGCGCGAATTCCCTCTACCTGCTGATCGGCGACCTGAACATCCTGGTCGACTGCGGCCTGAACCCCAAGACGCCCGGCGTGGGCGCCCTGCCGGACCTCTCGCTGCTGCGCGACGTCGAGCTCGACCTCATCATCGTCACGCACTGTCACCTCGACCACATCGGCGGGCTGCCCGTGGTCATGCGCCAGCACCCCAAGACCCCGGTGCTGCTCACCCAGTCGAGCCGGATGCTGATCGAGAAGATGCTGCACAATTCGGCCAACGTGATGCAGAAGCAGAAGGAGGAGGACAACATCCCCGGCTACCCGCTCTTCACCCACAAGGAGATCGAGGGCCTGACCCGGCGGTTCGTCAGCCTGCCCTTCAAGAAGGTCAAGAAGATCAAGGGCCGGCGGGGCGAGATCGAGCTGATGTTCCACCCGTCGGGCCACGTCGCGGGCGCCACGGCGGTGGAGATCCACCACGGGCTGCGCAAGATCTTCCTCACCGGCGACGTGCTGTTCGAGAACCTGCGCACGCTGCGCGGCGCGCATTTCCCCATCGGCCATTTCGACACGCTGATCATCGAGACGACGCGCGGCATGACGGAGCGAGCCTACGGCAAGGAGCGGGTGCACGAGATCGCCCGGCTGATCGACTCGATCAACGACACGATCGCCAAGGGCGGCTCGTTCCTGCTGCCGGTCTTCGCCCTCGGCCGCATGCAGGAGCTGCTCGCGGTGTTCCACGACGCGCGGCGGTTCGGCCGGCTGATCGAGTGCCCGATCTATGCGGGCGGGCTCGGCATCGGGCTGTCCGAGCTGTTCGACGAGGTCGCGCGCAAGACGAAGGACGTGCAGTTCGACCTCCGCATCCTCAAGGACCTGAACCTGCGCAAGCTGCCGAAGAAGCTCACTCCCGGCCAGGAGCCGGCGCAGAAGGGCCTCTACATTGTCAGCTCCGGCATGCTGGTGGAGCGCACGCCCAGCTACGCCCTGGCCTCGGGCCTGCTCGGCCACGCGCGGAACACGATCGGGTTCGTCGGCTACTGTGACCCCGACACCCCCGGCGGCAAGCTGCTGGCGGCGAAACCCGGCGCGACCTTCCTGTTCGAGGCCCTCGACGTGCGGGCCAAGGTCCGGGCGCGGATCGACCGCTTCGAGCTCAGCGGCCACGCGGAGCGCGGGGAGCTGCTGGAATTCGCCGTGCAGACGAAGGCCCGCAGCATCGTGCTGACCCACGGCGACCCGGATGCGCGCGATTGGTTCAAGGCCCAGCTCGCCGAGCAGCTGCCGAAGGCCCGGATCATCGACCCGATTCCGTTGCGGCTGTACGAGGTGTGAGGCGGTGGTGGAGCTTGCGGCCGGGCGGCGGCCGGACGGCGGCCGGGGCGGCCTCAGGGGCCGGGGCCGCGTTCGTGTCCGGTGCCACGGGCAGGAGGATGCGGAAGGTGGTACCGCGACCGACGGCGCTGTCGACGACGAGCCGGCCGTGGTGCTGCTGCACAATGCCCTGGGCTGCGGCCAGGCCCAGGCCGAGCCCCAGGCCGACATCCTTCGTGGTGAAAAACGGCTCGAAGAGGCGCTGGCGGGTCGGTTCGTCGATGCCGCGGCCCGTGTCCTGGAAACTCAGGCAGACATAGTCGCCGGGCAGGCCCGGTCCAGCGGCGTCGGCCGGGGGCTCGCCCCGGGTGATGGTGATCGTCAGCCTTCCGCCGTGCGGCATGGCATCGCGCGCGTTGGCGCAGAGGTTGAGGATGACCTGGTTGATCAGGGTGCTGTCGGCCTCGATCCATTCCGGCCGGGCCGCATCGACGAGGACCAGCTCGATGGGCCCGCCCACGAGGCGCTCCAGCTCGGGCCGCAATTCGGCGAGCATCGCGCCCAGCTCGACCTGCTTGCGGCGGAGCATGCGCACCTGGCCGATGGACTGGAGCTGCAGGATCAGGGCGGCGGTCCGCTTCGCCCCCGCTTCCAGGGCGACGATCTCCTGCTCCAGCTCCGGCGGCAGCTGCCGGTCCCGGCGGATAAAGTCCAGGCGCAGAAAGGTCGAGGCCAGGAGATTGTTGAAATTATGGGCGATGCCGCCGACGAGCCGGCCGATGGCTTCCAGCTTGTGCGACTGCCGCAGCTCCGCCTCGAGCAACCGGCGTTCCGTGACGTCGCGGGAGTTCAACACGAGCCCGGCGACGGCCGGTTCGCCCAGGGCGTTGCTGCCCGCGGTCTCAAATTCGCGATAAGTCCCGTCGGCGTGGCGCAACCGCCAGTGCACGCCGGCCACCGCGGCGGGCGCCTGCGTCAGGCCGTCGAGAAAAAGCCGGCCCGGGGCTTCGTCATCGGGGTGCACGAGCCGCACCAGGGGTTCGCCGACGAGCCGGTCGACCGGCAGGCCGAGCACGGCGGTGAGCGAGGGGCTGGCAAACTGGATCGTGCCCGGGGCATCCACGACCATCAGGACGTCCGACGAGTGGCGGACCATCGCCTCGACGCGCGCGTGGCTCTCGCGGGCCTGTTCCGCCGCCATCCAGCGGCCCGTGTCGATGAGCACGAGCACCTCGCGGATGAGCAGGACGAAGAAGAGCAGGATCAATCCGGGCAGGATCCGCCGCAGCATCTGCGGATCGGCCGGGGTCACGAGGGAAAGGATGATGAGCCACGCCGCCACGATGATCATGGTGGCCATGGGCACCGGGCTGAAGGCCGCGGGCCGCAACCGCGGCTGCGCGGGCAGCGGGTCGGATGAGAAGCGCCAGGCCGCGAGCAGGCTCAGACAGGATGAGACGGCGTTGACCAGGTTGCTCCAGTGGATGGCGCTGTGCCGGACGACCAGGGCCGACGCATCGAGGGCAAAGATCAGGTCGGCCAGCCACGAAGCCCCGAGGCTCGCCAGCAACAGCCACAGCGCCCCGCGCGTGGGCACCGGGGCGCGCGTGAGCAAGGCGGTGTTCACCGCGACCAGCCCCACGAAGGCGACCCCCGGCCACAGCACGACCAGCAAGGCGTCCGGGCCCGTGGCGTCCCGGAACGCCGGGCCCACCGCCCCCAGCCACAAAGGCACGCCGACGCCGACCACGCAGGCCGCGCCGTCCAGGGCGATCCGCCCGCGGCCGGCCGCGGGCCGGTCGCCGCGCGGCAGCCGCGCCATCCCGAGCATGATCAGGGGATAGCTGAGCAGGAATAACGCGTCCGCGACGCTGAAGGTGCTCGTGTAGTTCTTCGCCCTGACCACCTCAAAGAACAGATAGGCCGCGCCCAGTCCGACCATGGCGTTGCCGGCCGCGACCAGCCGGAGGGATTGCTGCACCGCGCGGGGCAGGCTTTCCCGCCGCGCCGCGAGCCGGAAGGCCCAGGCCACGGCGAAATTGACGGCCGCCAGGAAACCGATGCTGAACAGCCGCATTGCCCGCGTGCGCTCCGGCGCGGTCAGCAGCCAGCCGATGAAGCCCAGGTTCAGGCCCAGCGCCGCCTGCCCCCAGCGGGGGGCGCGGCGGAACGGAGCCCAGGTGGGCTCGGGAGGGTTGGCTGGCTTCATCAATGGGAATGTTTTCCCGCCGCTCCGCCCGTGCGGTCGGCTGGATGGAGCGATGGCGTGGTCGGTCTCGCGGGACCACCCGGTTAAACGGCACGCCAACTCCGGAGTTGAGGGGGAAATCGTGCCGGGCCCTCCTGATTCTTGCGCTCGACTCCTGGCCCCGGACTCCCAGCTTTCCGGCCATGGCCACGCCCGAAGCCCCCAAGATCATCTTCTCGATGCTCGGCGTCTCGAAGAAGATCGAGCGCAAGGAGATCCTCCGCGACATCTCCCTGTCGTTCTACTACGGCGCCAAGATCGGTGTGCTCGGGCTCAACGGCTCGGGCAAGTCGTCGCTCATGCGCATCCTCGCGGGGATCGACCCCGAGATCGACGGCCGGGTGCACTTCGAGCCGGGTTACACCGTCGGGTTCCTGCCGCAGGAGCCGGCGCTCACCGCGGGCGCGACCGTGCGCGCCTGCGTCGAGGAGGGCGTGAAGCACCTCACCGACCTGACGGCGGCCTATGACGCGAGCTGGGACGAACTCTCCGCGGCGCCGGACGACCAGGCCCGCGACGCCATCGGCGAGAAACAGGTTAAGCTCCAGGAGCAGATCGACCATCTCGGCGCGTGGGACGTCGCCCCGCTGGTCGAGCAGGCGATGGACGCGCTGCGCTGCCCGCCGGGCGAGGCCAGCGTCGACACGCTGTCCGGCGGCGAGCGCCGCCGGGTCGCGCTGGCGCGCCTGCTGCTGCAAAAACCGTCGATCCTGCTCCTCGACGAGCCGACGAACCACCTCGACGCCGACTCGGTCAACTGGCTGGAGCAGCACCTCAGCCGTTATGAGGGCACGGTCATCGCCGTCACGCACGACCGTTACTTCCTCGACAACGTCGCCGGCTGGATCCTGGAGCTCGACCACGGGCACGGCCTGCCGTTCAAGGGCAACTACTCGTCGTGGCTCGAGCAGAAGCAGGCGATGTCCGCCGTCGCCGAGCGCACCGAGGGCAAGCGCCAGAAGGCGATGGCGCGCGAGCTCGAGTGGATCCGATCCTCGGCCAAGGCCCGGCAGTCGAAGGGCCAGGCGCGGCTCAACGCCTACGAGGCCATGCTCAAGCAGGACGTCGCCGAGCAGGAGAAAAAACTCGAGATCATCATCCCGCCCGGGCCGCGGCTTGGCACGCTCGTGGTGCAGGCGACGGGGGTGGGCAAGGCCTTCGGCGACAAGCTCCTGTTCGAGAACCTCGGGTTCTCGCTGCCGCCCGGCGGCATCGTGGGCGTCATCGGCCCCAACGGCGCGGGCAAGACCACGCTGTTCAGGCTCGTCACCGGGCTGGATCGGGCCGACGCCGGCGCGTTCAAGGTCGGCGACACGGTGAAGTTCGCCTACGTCGAACAGTCGCGCGAATCGCTCGAGGGCGCCAAGACGATCTGGGAGGTCATCAGCGACGGCCAGGAGATCCTCCAGCTCGGCAGCCGCGCGGTGAACAGCCGGGCGTATTGCGCGCAGTTCGGCTTCACCGGGGCGGACCAGCAGAAGAAGGTGGGCGTGCTTTCCGGCGGCGAGCGCAACCGCGTGCTGCTGGCGCGCGTGCTCAAGAGCGGCGCGAACCTGCTGCTGCTCGACGAGCCGACCAACGACCTCGACGTGAATTCCATCCGCGCGCTGGAGGAGGCGCTCGAGGGCTTCGCCGGCTGCGCCGTCATCATCTCGCACGACCGCTGGTTCCTCGACCGCGTGGCGACGCACATCCTGGCGTTCGAGGGCGACAGCCAGGTGCACTGGTTCGCCGGCAACTACGCGGGCTACGTGGAGGACTTCAAGAAGCGGAAGGGGAAGGATGCCGAGCAGCCCCACAGGATTAAATACCGCAAACTGACCCGGTGAAAATCTGATCCCTGTCGGGTGAGGACACCGTTGTGGTCTGCCATTTCGACAGGCTCAAGGCCCAGAGCTTGTCGAGGGGCCGGCCACCCGGTGTTTGTCCCCGGTTCTCGCTGGCGCGAAACCGAGGCAAAGGACGCGGACCAGCCGCACCGGATCAAGTACCGGAAACTGACGCGGTAGGCCGCGGCCTGGGTGGCGCCCGGCCGCCGGCCCGCCGCCGGAGCAGCATGATGCCGAGGTAGGCGATCATGACGGCCAGATAGAGCGCCCGGATGCCGGTCAGCATGGAAACGAACTCCACCAGCCCGCCGGCGACCGCCCCGAGCAGGTTCCAGCCGAGCGCGAGGTCGGCCTCCGGCCGGTCGCGGAACCGCAGGGCGAAGGCGGCGGCGGCGAAAAAGACCGGCGTGCCCACAAAAGCCAAGGACAGGGCGAACCGGGCGAGCAGGTCTGTGCGCAGCAGGAGGTGGACCGGCACGGCATAGGCGGCCGCCAGCGAGACCAGGAGGCCACCCATGCACCAGGCCCACGGCGGCGGCCGCCACTGGACGACCAGGGTGGCGGCGAGCACCATCGCCAGGATGGCGCCGAAGACCACCGCGCAGGTCAGCCAGGTCGCGCCCCACAGGAGCGACATGGTGGTGACCGATTTCGTCTCGAGCAGCAGGAACGCGAGGCCGAAGAGAAACATTTCACCGTCGATCCGGCCCCGGGCCAGGCTGGCCCGCAGGTCCCGCGAGACGAGGGCGACGGCGGCCACCGTGATCAGGGCGATGGCGCCGATCAGCCGCAGGTAGAACGGGCTGATGCCCCGGCTCTGCAGATACAGGTACGGCCAGTCGTCCCCGGGCAGTTCGATGCGCCCGAGCAGGGGCCGGACCCACGGGAGCAGGGCGCGCCGCTGCGGGCCCGCGAGGTGCTCGAAGGCCGGGCCCGCGAGGTAGATCCGGTTGAAGGCCAGGTAGCGCTTTTTCTCGACGTGGGGCAGCTGCTGGAATTCCGCCGTCAGGAGGCCGCAGAGCCGCTCGTCGATGTAGGACTCCGCGGACATGAAATACATGACGATGCCACCCCGGTCCGAAAGATGCCCCCGGGCGGCCGCGATGCATTCCCGGGTGTAGACAAAATTGTCGAGCCGCACGTTCGCGAGGGCGGACAACCGCGTCATCGAGTCGAGCGTGCCAAAGACGATCAGGTCGTATTGCTCGCGGGATTCGTTCAGGAAGGAGCGCGCATCGGTGTTGACCTTCCGGACCCTGGGCGACGCGTAGGGCCGGTCCGGATGCAGGTCGCCCATGGCCAGGATCACCGGATCGATCTCGACGGCGGTCACGGACTCCGCCCCATGGTCGAGCGCGACCGCCACGTCGTTGCCCGAGCCGGCGCCGAGCACCAGCACGCGGCCGGGCGGATGGCCGAGGAGCTCATACGGCAGGTGGTAGCCGGTCTGCACCAGGGTCCGCTGCGCCGGTTCCCGGCCCCGCAGCTTGAACGCGTACTGATGGATCGAGCCGTTGGCCTGGATGCCGAGGCCGCTGCCATCGAACAACGGGCCCACCGTCAGGGCGTAATACGGGCTGTAGACCGCATGGGGCGCCAGGGTGCGCACGAGGCCCAGCAGCGCGCAGGCGAGGATCCCGTAGGCCAGCAGGGCGCGCCAGTCCGTCAGGAAGAACCAAAGGCCCGCGGCCAGCACAACGGCAAACCACCAGACCGGGGCCACGCCCACGAAGCCGCAGCCGCCGAAGGCGATGATCCCGCCCAGCGAGCCGAGAATGTCGCACGCGTAACCCTGGAGCGGCCGGGCGCGGGCCCGGAATTCCTGCAGGCGGACCGCCAGCAATTGACCCAGGGACACGAAGGCGGCGGCGCTGAGGAGAAAGCCCAGCAGGATGGGCAGCAGGACGCTTTTGACGACCGGGGCCTGGGGGCCGAGGTCATAATAGAGCAGCCAGAGGTGCTCGGTCGCCGCGTTCTCGGTGAAGGCCACGCGGCTCATCAGCCGGGCGATTACCACCAGCACCAGCAGGCTGACGGGCCAGAGCCAGAGCAGCGATTTCCCGGCCGAGCGCAGGCAACCCAGACCCAGGCCCAAAAAGGTGCTGAGCAGGATCAGATTTGGGAAAAAGGCGAGGACCCGGACGGTGGCGGGAAACCAGCGGATCAGCGTCAGTTCCTGGAAAAGGACGATGAAAGAGATGAAACCAAGCTCCACTCCGACACGGAGCAGAGTCCGGCGGAAGCGGGGAGATTCCGGCGATGAGTTCAACGGCAGGACGCGACGGTCGACGGACGGGGAAGTAACACAGGGGTGATCATCGGCCCCGGGAGCTCAGGGCAGGAGTTGAGGTGCGTCAACGGCAACAGCGGCCGGAGCCGCCGCTCAGGCCGCGCACCGGCTGGCGAAGAGCTGGCGGGCGATCTCGGTCTGGGCGGGCGTGACCGTGATCGGCCGGGGCTGGTCCCAACCGATGAGCACGAGGCCCGTGGCGCGCCGGGCGGTGAGCAGCGGCAGCAGGATGAAGGCCCCGGTTGCGGCCGGATGATCGCGAAACCAAGCCGGCAGACAGGCCGCTGAAGGCCGCGACGGCGACGGGCGGGACCGGTAGCTGGCGGCGGCGGCTCAGCTCCAGCGGCGTGGGGCCGAAGCACTCCCGGGCGGCCTGCTCCTCGGGCATGGTTTTTCTCCGCTGCAGCATCTCCCGGCAGAGTTTCAGCCAGACGACGGGCAGGATGATCGCGCCGAACTGCCGCAGGGCTGCGCAGGCGAAGGCCAGCTCGGGGTCGATGTTGCCCAGGCCCTGGGCGCAACCCTGGGCGAGGAGGCCGGCGCAGAGGGCGAGGGCGGCGGCCTCGCGCTGCTCGGGCGGGTTGGCGCCGCCGGTGTTTTCCAGCAGCATGAGGGACACGGCGAGCGTGCGCACGCGGTTGAAGCCCAGGTGGTGGATGGCCTGGGGGATCGAGGCCACCGGCGCCACCCCCGGGTTGTGCATGAGGGTGTTGGCGACGGTGAGGACGCGGGACAGCACCGCGGGCTCCCGCTCGATGAGCTCGGCGATCTCGCTGATGGTGGACTCGCCGAGATTGGTGGAGAGCGACTCGATCAGCCGGAGCAATTCGGGCAGGCCGACGCCCCGGCCCGAGTGCAGCGCCTTGCGCGCACGGTCGAGGGTCTCCGGGGCGGTGAGCGGAGTCAGCATACCATCCCTATCGGCTTTTCAACCGGCAAATGAAGGCCGGGGGCGAAGCACCCGCCTCGCGGGCGGCGGCCGGATGCGGAACGACGCCGTCGCGGTCGGCCGGCCCAGAAGGGGCGGTTCCCGCCGGCTGCCGATGCGCAACCGAATCTGGGGACACTTTCCGCGTGAGCAAAAACGGCTTGAGGTGCAGTGCATGGTTGCACGGCGCGGAGTTTTTGCATGATACCGCCATGGCGTTTCCCACCACCCGCTGGACCCTGCTGGCCCAGGCCACCCTTCATGGCGATGCGACGCAAAAGCAGGCTTGGGCGGAATTCTACCGGCGTTACCGCGAGCCCGTGGTGGGTTTCATCCGGCAACAGACCACGGACCACACGCACGCAGAGGACCTCGCGCAGGAATTTTTTCTCCACCTGGCGGAGCAGGCGACGTTGCAGCGGGCGGATCGCCTGCGCGGGCGCTTTCGGTCCTTTTTGCTCGGGTCGCTGGCGCGGTTTCTCGCCCGGTACCGGACGCGCGGCGCGGCGGCCAAGCGGGGCAGTGGCGAGGCGAACCTGTCGTTCGATGCGTTGACCCCGGGCACGGGCGAACCGGCCGTGCCGGCGGACGTGGCGCGGGCCTTTGATCGCGAGTGGGCGCGTGAACTCCTGGTCCGGGTGCGGCGGGACCTGATGGCGGAATGGAAAGGGGAGGCGGCAGAGTTGGCCATGTTGCTCTGCTTTTTGCCCGGGTCGGCCGAGACACCGGCGTATGAGTCGGCGGCAACCGGTCTGGGCTGGACCCTGGCCCGCTTGAAGACTGAGGTATTCCGGCTGCGGGCGCAGTTCCGCGAGCGGATACGCGCCGAGGTGGCGCTGACCGTCGATGCCCCGCACGAAATCGACGCGGAGATGGCGCATCTGCATCTCGTACTGTCGGACCCGGAGACTTGATGCAGCCATGTCCGACCGAACTGAGATCAACCGCTGCCGGACCTGCCGATCGCTTCTGATCCAGGAGGCGGGAGGGGAGTGGTGTCCGCAGTGCGCCCTGGCGGCGGCCTTTGCGCCGGTGGCGGAATCAGGGCCGGGTCAGACGGGCGGAGGGTTGTTCACCGTATCGGGTCATGTGGTGCTGGCGGAGCTGGGACGCGGCGCGGCGGGGATTGTGTACCGGGCGCGGCAGGAGCAGCCGGCCCGCGAGGTGGCGCTGAAGATATTGCGGCCGCACGAGCTCGGCTCGGCGGAATCGCTGGCCCGCTTCCGGCTCGAGGCAGCGACCGTGGCGGCCCTTGATCATCCGGTGATCCTGCCGGTGCTCGCGGTGGGCGAATACGACGGGCTCCCCTATTTCACGATGAAGCTTTGCGTTGGCGGGACGCTCGCGGAGCGCCTGGCACGCTACCGCGGACAATGGCGCGACACGGCCACGCTCGTGGCCCTGCTGGCGGACGCCGTGCAACACGCCCATGCGCGCGGCGTGCTGCACCGCGATCTCAAACCGGGCAACGTGCTGTTCGACGAAGCGGACCGCCCCTTCATCAGTGATTTCGGCCTCGCCAAACTCATCGGCGACCCCGGGACCAGCGCCCCGGCGACCCGCCCGCTGCTGGTCATGGGTACGCCGGGCTACGTCGCCCCCGAGGTCCTCCAGGGTGGAGCCAGCCATGCGACGACGGCCGCCGATGTCTTTGCCCTCGGGGCGATCCTGCACGAGTTGCTCACTGGCTCGCCCCCGCCAGCGAGCGCGGCGGCGGACGCGGCCCGGCCCGGGGTGCCCCGGGACCTCGCGGTGATCACGGCGAAGTGCCTTCAGCCCGAGCCCTCCGCGCGCTACGCCACGGCGGAAGCCCTCGCGGTGGATTTGCGGGCGTGGCTCGCGGGCCGGCCGATTACCGCACGCCCGGCCGGCTGGGTGGAAACGGCCGTCCGCTGGTGCTGGCGCCATCCCGGTCGGGCGATGTCCGCCGGGCTCGCCACCCTGATCGTGCTCCTCCTGGCGGTGGGCGGCCCGCTGGTCGCGCTCCGGCTGGACCGGGCCCGGCGCACCGCCGAGGCGGAACGCGCCCGGGCGGCGACCGAGGCGGCCGTCAGCAAAGCCATCGCGGACTTCCTGCAAAACGACCTGCTGGCCCAGGCCTCGCCTGACCAGCAGCCGGACCGCAACCTGACCTTGCGCACGGTGCTGGACCGGGCGGCCAGGAAGATCGACGGCCGGTTCGTCGACCAACCCCTGGTGGAGGCAGCGCTGCGCGTCACGCTCGCCGAGACCTATCGCTCGCTCGGCGATTACCCGCTCATGCAGCACAACCTGGAGCGAACCGTGGAAATCCGTCGCCGTCTGCTGGGCGCGGAGAATCCCGGAACCCTCGAGGCGCTGGACCATCTGGCTGGCGCACTGTTGCTGCAGGGCAAGGTGGCGGAGGCCGAATTGCTCGCCCGCCACACCCTGGAGGAACAGCGCCGGGTGCTCGGCCCCGATCATCCCGACACGCTCGAGTCGATGGAAACCTTGGGGGACGTGTTGATCTGGGCAGGCAAAATGCCGGAAGCGGAGGAGATTTACACCGAGACCCTGGCGATCGAAAGCCGGGTCCTCGGTCCCGAACACCCCCGCACCTTGGGTGCAATGGTCGGTCTGGCCGAGGTATTTTCAAATGAACAGCGCCTGGAGAAATCCGAGTCATTGCAGCGCCAGGCCTTGGCCATCCGCCGGCGGGTGCTCGGGCCGGAGCATCCCGACACCCTGTCTTCCTTGAACCATCTGGGTGTTCTTTACTGCCGCGAGGGAAAGTTCACCGCCTCCGAGGCCGTCAGTGAACAGGCCATCGAGATCCAAACCCGCACGCTCGGACCGGAGCACCCCGACACCTTGAACGAGAAACATGATCTGGCCTGCTGCTATTTGTTCGAAGGGGACTTTGTCCGGGCCGAAAACCTCGAACGGATCATCCTTCCCGTCTACCGCCGGATTCAGGGATCCGATCATCCGGTGACCATCTATATGATGAAAGCGCTGGCCCAGGCCCAGGCATTTCAGGG
This sequence comes from uncultured Oleiharenicola sp., assembly GCA_964423065.1. GTDB lineage: Bacteria > Verrucomicrobiota > Verrucomicrobiia > Opitutales > Opitutaceae > Lacunisphaera. The sequence goes on from CAYRDN010000009.1 coordinate 88,861, forward strand.
AAAATATGCCGAAGCCGAAACCTTGCTGGTCGAAGCGCTGGGCATCTGCCGCCAAAGCTTTGGGCCGGAAAATCACGAGACGCTGGAAGTCATGAATCGCCTCGGCTTTCTTTACCAGCAGGAGGGCAAACCGCGCGAGGCGGAGGCCATGCTGCGCCAGGACTTGGCCCTATGTGAACGAATGCAGGGGCCCGACAGCGCCCTTGCCCTGCTCAACAGCGATCTCCTCGGCCTGGTCTTCCTCAAGGCCTCGCGATATTCCGAGGCCGAAGCGCTGCTGCGTCCGTCGCTCGAAAGGCGCCAACGCTTGTTCCCCGGCGAATGGAGAACCGCCCAGGTCCAGAGCCTGCTGGGCGAAGCCCTCGCGGGTGAAAAGCGCTATGCCGAGGCGGAACCGCTCCTGCTGGCTGGGTTTAGCGGGCTTAAGGCGCAGAGTGTCCGAATACCCGCCTCTGCCGGCGTCAGCTACCGTCACACCGGGGAATGCCTGATCGGACTCTACCAGGACTGGGGAAAATCGGCCGAGGCCGAATCATTGCGACGGCAATTGGCTGGACCGAATCCGACGCCATAACCCACTTGGCCAGAGGAATCTGGGCCGGTGGCCCAGCGGGTTGTTCATCAGTATGGGGTGGCACCTGTCTGAATTAAAGCAGCGGCACGAAGATTTCCTGAAACTATTCTCCGGTTCTTTGCAGAGAAGGTGGGGAGAAACCTTAACTCCGGCCAAAAAAAGACCGCACACGCTTTCCCCGCTCTTTCACCCATGAAATTCACCCCGCATCACCGCCATTCCCGTTTCATGCCAGTGGTTCTGGCCGCGCTGATGATCGCGTTGGTAGCCCGGGCCGATCCGATCGGCACGAGCGCGGACCTCAAGGGCACCCTCTGGTATCCCAATCACGGGCCCGGTTCGATCGGCAGCGAGACGCAGGTGCAGTTCTTGGACAATAGCGGCTTCGTCCCCGGCAACGCCGGCGCGAGCGCGCACCTTTCCGAGACCCGCAGCGGCACCGACATCGGCACGGCCGGGACGACCACGCTCGAGGCTTCATCGAGCGCAACGATAGGTCATCTGCAGGCGACGAGCCACGTGTCGGCCACGGCCCATTATGACGGGGATTCCGCGGTGTATTACGCGCACGGCGCGGCGGCCGTGGACGCCATCTATGGATACCAGGCTCGTTTCGACGATACCACCGTGGTTTTCAATCCCGATTACGCTCTCGGCACCCTCATCCCGGTCGAACTCTCATTGTTTATGAATTGGGACCACAATTATGATGTGGGCCTGACGGGGACGAGTTTCGCCGAATCCCAAGCCAGCGCCACCCTCTCGGTGGATGGAGTCGCCAGCAGAACCGCGATAAATGGCGAGCGGACCGACATCGGGCTGTGGATGGATGCGCCGCAATCGATCGACTTCCTGGTGGCGAATGGCGGCTCGTTCACTTGGTATGCTTCCCTGGGCGTTTTTTCCGAGATTTCCCTCGGAGGCGTCTTCGAGAAACATGTCGAACCCCGCGGCTTCCCCGACGTGGCCGCGTCCGCCTTTAGCAACGCAGCCCTCGATTTCACGCCGACCTCGGGTTTCATTGGCACGACCTTCACTTCGGTGATGGGTTATGTTTACGGCAGCGTCGGGACAGCGTCCACCATGCCGGACTCCTCCTCGATGTTCGCCCTGCTGGGCCTCGGGCTGGGCCTGCTCGGTTTCGCCAAGCGGCGGACCGGCCTGGTTGGGTGACCTGGCTGAAACTTGCCTGCATCATCTTCAGCCATTGCCCGCTCCAATTCCATCCAGCTGAAATCCACCCATGAAGACCGATCTCTTTCTCTCTGATGGCCGGCTGGGTGCCGCCCGCCTCCTTTCACCGGCCTTGGCTGCTGCGGTTGGACTGCTGGCCCTGGCCGCGCCCTCCCTCAGAGCCACTCCCATTTATGGCGGCCTTGGATTTGGGGTCGCAGCGACACAATTAGACGGCCTCCCCATCGTTTACGGGAACGATAATGCCGCTTGGGGCGTGGTTGGCAGCCCGCTGAGCGTGAGCGCCACGGCGACGGCTGGAGGCGTCATTTCATTCGGGAGCGCGACCGCGACTTGGGCGCCGGACGGTAACTCAGGTACCGTCGTGGCAGACTACGGTTGGTCCATCAGGACCCCCTTCGGCACCGGTTCAGCTGTGGCCGCGGGCAACGATGGTCCAAACTGGGAATACAGCTTCTTCGCCGACGCGACCGGGGACTTCGTGCTGAATTACAACGTTACCGGTTCCAGCATCGGTGATTTGGGGTTGTTTGGCCTGCAGGGGTTTCGCCTGGGTGAATACGGGTATTTCGACCTCGGCTACGCCTTGGTAGATGACGCCCATCCCTCGGTGTCGGGCCAGTACATCTTCGCGGTAACCGAGGGCAATTACTACGATTTTCAGTTCGTCAATCTCGGCAATCTTAACGGTAACACGATCCGAAGCTTGGATGCGTCGGTCCATGGCGAGTTCAGTTGGACGCTGCCCGGAGGCGCGGCACCCGGCGTGCCCGAATCATCTTCCTCGGTCGCGCTGCTGGCCCTGGGGCTGGGCGCGCCGGGCGTCGGCCGCCGGCGGTTGAGGTTGGCGGCGGTTCAACCCTGGGATTTCCGCGAAAATAATTCTCCCAAGATAAAATGAAAAACTCCACTGTGGTCCGTGTTCTTGTCACCGCGCTCTTGCTGGCCCCAGTTTTGAGGGCCAACCCCAGCTACAGCGTGTCCGGTCTGGTCGTGGCCGGGAACGGCAACGTCAACTCGACCCAGAGCGACGGGCCCTCCGCGGTACCGGTCTCGATCTCCGATAGCATTACCAACCCGGGTTGGGGCTCGGCGGCGTACACGGGCTCGGCGTCGGGCAGCGGTATCTCGTTTTCAGGCGGGGCCAGCGCGACCGAGGTGGTGGGCGACGGGCAAGGGACCTCTGGTCTGGGCCTGTTCAACTTCGGCGGCACACTCTACGACTCCCTGACGTTTCACAGCGGCACCGGCGATCCGGTCGCTGTGCGCTTCAGCCTTTTGCTGGACGACAACCTTTGGACCTCAAGTCCGGGCGACGCCAAGGCGCAGGTTAATGCGAGTTTTTTCCCGGCGGGCAACACCTTCTACTTCAACACGGGTTTGTCCGACTACGATTCAATCGGTGACGGCTTCGGGCCCGCCACGCTGGACGCCAGCGGGCTCTATTACATCCCGGACGGGTTCAGCATTAATTTTGGGATCACGCTTTCCGCGTCAGCCGTGGCGCACTTCGGAGTCGACTACAGTATTCCCTCGGATCCGACGTTCGCCACGGAGGTCCGGGTAAATGGGTCCGCCGCCCATCTCGGGTTGGAAATCCTGACTCCGGGTGGTACCGTCACCTCCGGCAGCGGCACGGACTACACGATTCCTTCCGCCACCGAATCGGTGCCGGACTCTGCTTCCTCACTCCTGCTGCTGGGTCTCGGGTTGGGCGGGCTGAGCCTCGCGACCCGGCGACGCCGGCCGCAAGCGGCCTGAAAAGTCACTCGAAGCCG